>SZXX01000052.1 GCA_005843825.1 Chlorobium sp. | reverse complement strand
GGTAACCCGATTAATTTGGATATAACCTTTAACCGGGTACTAGATTTTCCAGGAGAATTTCAGATTCAGAGTATTTACGCATCGGCGCTCTATATGTCTGGCGACAAAACAGATGCGATAGTTCGACCACTTACCGTTACGCCTACTTCTTGGACAGTAGGAAGTGACCTTGGACCAAATTCTCAAACTTACACCTATCACATTTACGCTGCAACAGTAAACGATGGTCCGCCATACACTGATAAGCCTGGAATATGGAAAATTGAAACTGGTGTTAGGATGCAAGAGTACGACCCTGACAATCACTCTCTATGGTATGATGTACAATTCACTGAAAGTATTCCGGGCAACATCAACGTTATAGTGGCAGAGGCTCCTGAACCAAGTACTTGGGCACTTATGGGAATCGGTGGACTTTTGGTAGCGCTTCGTCTGAAAAAGTCCGGTATTGGGACAGCCCTTTCTGTATAAACTCTTTCTTCTACCAAGGCAACCTCGAAGCTCCATATAGGGGGCTTCGAGGTTGCCTCTCTCCCCGCATTCAGTAAAGCTCTCCTTCGTCCACCTTGACGGACCCCTTCAAACGTTCTATTCCCTTTCGCACCAACTAAACCAGTAACGGCTGTTGAGTTGTGATGCTGAATTTTTTGTTTTTAGGGTACTTAGATCTCACCTCCCTCCTTATCATTCGTATTTTATTATATATTTTCAGCTGAAAGACTATTACACTCTATTGCTACCGCAAGAGTGTTCTTGCAACGAGGGAGAGTGAACAAGAGATTTTTATGAAGATTATCGACCGCTATATTCTGAAATCGCATCTCGGTCCATTCCTGTTTGCTTTTATTACTATTCTGTTTGTTCTGATTCTGCAGTTTTTTGCCACATTCGCCGATCGTTTTATCGGCAAGGGCATTGCATTTTCTGCTATTGTCGAGCTCATTGTACTGCAGTCTGCGTGGATGGTTGGGCTGGCGGCGCCTATGGCGGTGCTCATTGCGGTTGTGATGGTCTTCGGCTCTCTGACCACTACATCTGAGATGACCGTACTGAAGGCATCAGGCATCTCTCTTTACCGTGTCATGATTCCTGTACTCATTGCAGGCCTTTTTCTCTCAGCACTTGTTGAGCGCTTTAATAATGTCATCATGCCCGAGGCTAACTTTTACGCCAAATCCCTGATGATTGATATTACAAGGGCAAAACCTGCCTTTGGATTGAAAGAAAATGCCTTCTCTAACCTTATTGATGGTTATTCAATCTATGTCCGTAAATCTGATGACCGCTCCAAAGAGATCATGGGGATTGTCATGTATGATACTACACGGCCCGATTACACCACTATGGTCAGCGCTGAAAAGGGGAGCATAGATTTTACTCCTGATTTTCAGTATCTGGTCATGACGCTTAACAACGGTGAAATTCATCAGATCAGTCAGCATGATCACAAGTCATACCGAAACATGAGCTTTAAAAAGCATCGTTTCATATTTGAATCAACCGGGTTTGGTTTTTCACGAAACACCGCAGACCGGGTGCGCTCCGGAGATACAGAGCTCTCTGCAAAGGAGCTCCTTCTCATCGTCGATGAATTCAGTAAAAGGATAGCGGTATCTGAAAAGCACATACAACTGCCGCTTGAAAACCTGCAACGCAGCATTACGCAAACAAATGTTGATCCCTCTCCACATCGACTGACTCAGTCCAGAGCGCAAATGAACCTGCCAGGGAAAAATGCAGCAGCCGCCTATGTTGACCGCCAGATTGATACTCTTGACGGAGAACGCACAAGCATTAATGCAAACAGGGAGATGTACAACAAGTATATGGCGGCTTATCACAAAAAATACTCACTCTCACTTGCCTGCTTTATATTTATTCTTGTCGGAGCCCCCCTTGGTGTCTTGGCAAGGCGAGGCGGATTTGGAGTTGGGGCGGCAATGTCGCTGCTCTTTTTTGTGCTCTATTGGATGCTCATGATTTCAGGTGAAAAAATTGCCGAACGGGGTATCATCGACCCTTTTCTCTCCATGTGGCTGGCCAATATCGTTATGGCCAGTATCGGCATTGCGCTTGTCGTCCGTCTGAGCGGTTCAGTGCTTAATACTTCGCGGTAACAGAACTCCAAAAATACCTTCAAAGGCAGTTTTTATCTGAACCTGATGTTTTATATCCGCAGCAAAGTTCCTTTTTAACACCATTCTCATCCAGGCATACAAACGTGATATGCGTGCTGAACGCAAGAATCCGTTCACCAGTTTCGATACTCTTTTTATAGACATGGACGGTGTACTCCACTGAAGTCTTCCCCATTCTGGTTTTTTCCGTCACAAAACAAAGAATAGAGCCTCCCTGTATGCTTTTTTTGAACTCCACCTTATCCATCGCTACCGTGACAAAGTTGCAACCGGGATAATCCAGCGACACGGTAATGTAGCTCACCTCGTCGATCCATTTCAAAAGGTTGCCGCCAAACAGAAAGCCGTAATGGTTAAGGTGTTCAGGTAACACAAGTTTATAGGTTTCCATAGTGAGTGCGAATAGAATAGAGTTGTTAAAATATCTTGGCTGATTGTT
Organism: Chlorobium sp.; assembly: GCA_005843825.1. GTDB lineage: Bacteria > Bacteroidota > Chlorobiia > Chlorobiales > Chlorobiaceae > Chlorobium. Next base: position 44,305 of record SZXX01000052.1, on the reverse strand, counting down.
AAGAAAATGACACTTTTCTTGAAATAATAAAGAATATCTGGCCCATCTCTTTTAAGATTAAAAAAATATTCTTAAACTAAAATGAACGCTCCCCATAGCCGTTTCTTACTGAATAAAGCTCTTTAATCTGACAGTTTATCTGCTTGTTTGCAGGGTTATAATGGATATGATTATTTGCAGTTAGAGAGTTTTCTATTTGGTATGCAAGAACCTGTGTTAACAGTTAGCGAGTAAAGCTTTCTAACTGTTGTTTCTATTAAGGGGCGTTCGAAGTCAGTGTTGTCGTCTGGTTCGGAGTGAAGTTTGTAAAGTCCCCCATTACAACCTCATCAAAGAATGAAATAACCAGACAATTTAAAAAACAGGTCGATTTACGGTTTTTACCACCCCTCCGCGCTGTTTTTCTTTGCAGTCATTCATGGGTTTATAGAGCCATTTTTTTTCTTGCACTTTTTTTTGTTTACTCCCCACCTTCCTTTGCTGATGGAGGCACCTGCAGCGTCTTGATACTGTTCCCTAAAAATCAGGATAACGTCGAACCCGTAGTCAGGGAGTGCTTCGCATTAGAAGAAGCTTCAGACGAGGTTCGGGGGCAGGTAGACTGGATAGTCACTTCGGGAAATAATCAAAAACTGCCGTTTTTGGTTGTTGATAAAAAACGAACCCTGATTTTTGCATATAGCAAGGATGGAGCAATTCTTGGTTCATCTCCAGTGCTCCTTGGCTCAGCAATAGGTGACGTTTCCATCCCTGGTACTGGCAGCAAAGAACTCTCCAAGATTCTTCCTGAAGAACGTATCACTCCTGCTGGAAGATTTTATGCTCGCCTGGGTAATAATTCTAATGGTAAGGAGGTTTTGTGGATAGACTTTGACATGGCTTTAGCCATTCATCCTGTTCTTGATGGTAGATCCAAAGAGCGGAGATTGTTGTCTCTTTTTTCTGAATCCTCCAAAGAGCACCGGGTTTCATTAGGGTGTGTTAATGTTCCTAAAGAATTTTACACAAGATTAATCAGTCCATTGTTTTCAAAGGAGTGCGGCATGGTTTATGTTTTTCCGGAGACCTCGCAATGTGATAGCATTTTTGATCTGTAAGTAAATAAAGCATATCGTTCTGTGGCATTTTTTTTGAAGAAGGTTAATTTTTTTATATGTTTCGCCTATAGGATGCAGGTAATACCGATATGTTAAAGGTTCTTTCTCAACAGCTGATATGTTCAATACCAGCCATTGACAACGCCAATCATCTTTAGACTTTAGGGATATGCGCAACAGTAAAATCCCTCTTATCAGTTCCGTGGATTAAAAAAGTCTTCCATACTTGCGTTGGATTAGAACTTTTTTTCTGTTAAAACTCCAAACTTGGGTATTCATCCGTTTCATTGTGATACAAGATGAGCAATAGTAAGCGTGCATGTCCGGCATGGACTTTCACCGGGCTCTTCATCCTCGCACTTTTAGCGATGTTCTCCCGGTCAGCTCTTGCCGGGGAGACAAACGTGAGCACAGCTCCTCTAGCCCCACCCCAGGCGTCTCAGGAAGTTCAGCTGATTTTTCAGGATATCGTGAGTACTGGAGATAATAAAAATATGCCATTTATCATTCTAGATAAGAAGCTGGCAAAAATTTATTCTTTTCAAAAGGACGGCCAACTTCTTGGTGAGGCTCCAGCGCTTCTTGGTATCGCAATTGGCGATTATTACTATCCCGGTACTGGACAAAAACAAATGTCAGAGATTAAAGTTGAAGAACGAACAACTCCGGCAGGTCGTTTTCATGCACTTTTGGGATATAATTCGCACGGTGAGGAGGTCTTATGGGTAGATTTTGATATGGCAATTGCTATTCATATCGTCGTTAAGGGTACTGTCAAAGATCGTCGCCTTGAGCGCTTGCAATCTCCAAACCCTAAAGATCATCGAATTTCATTCGGATGCGTTAATGTTCCTGCTCCATTTTACAACAATACCATCAGCCCTTATTATATCGGTAAGGGAGGCATGGTTTATGTCCTTCCCGATACTAAACAATTAACCGATGTTTTTGGTGAATCCTTATGCAAAACCAATCGTTAATTTCCTCTTTTTCAATCACGTCGAAACAAACAATACTATAGTAACCCCTCTGCATAGCGATGAGATGTGTTATTGCCTATGCATCAGGTGAGCCGGTTTTTGACGGCCTCACAATCACTACCTCTTCGCGCTCAACAATTACCTGACCTGCAGGCAGGTTTTTCCCACGCCTCACATATTTTTTCAGGGTATACAGTACGGGTACGAGTTCAGAATGTTTTGCGGCAGAGTACCATGCTGCAATTTCTGCGGCTTTTTTGATTTTATTCAAATCTTGTAATGTTGCGCCTTTCAGCACACAGTGAGAGCCGGCGGAACCACGGGCATGGAGCCATATATCATTGGGGCGGGCATGAGTAAAGGTCAGCAAATCATTGTTAGCTGCATTTTTGCCGACGAGTAGAGAGGCACTCCGGGAAAGTTGCACAATTCTGAACGGTAATGGAGATCGGTTGTTTTTCAGCCCGAGAGCACCCGTCTTTCCCAACAGATCAGAATGCTCTTCAATAAATCTGCGAGCCTCTTTTAGAGTTGTAATTGTTTCTGTTGCAGCAAGAAGTTCTTCAAGTGCTTTTTTATCCTGCTTAAGTCCAGTAAGCCTTTCCTGCATTACTTTGAGTTTTCCTCTGGTTTTCGAGGCTTTTGAAAAATACTCTTCAGCATTTTTCTGCAACGTCAGCGCCTCTTTCAGGCGGATGGTTGTATCCGGCACTCCGGGTTCGAAAATATTCTGTACAGTAATGCTCGCTCTTTCCGTTCTTGGCTGGTAAAGGGAAGCCATAAGCAGGTGCCCCGAGGTTTCATAGTTTCTGGCAAACCCTTCGAGCATTTCAGGCTTGAAGCCATCAACTCCTTTTTGTTTCTTCTCGAGTTCCCGCTTCAGTTTTTTTTGAACTGTTTTCAGCTCTTCTTGTGTCTCAACAAACTGCCACATTTTTATGCTGTAATACGAAAGGCCGTCAAGAACAGAATCAAAAAAACGTGTTTCTTTCCGGGCGCTGTGCAGAAGTGAAAATACAGGTTCACCACTCTCTTTTTCCCTTACGCCCCCTTTCGGGTCTATCAGTTCATAAAAAACAGACTGGAACGCGATAAAGAGAGCTTCGGGGCTTTTCTCGTCAGTCGGCATAGTGAGCATCTCCTTTACTATCGATCGATCAAAAAAAGGAAGCATGGCCTGAATTTTTTCAGCAATGCTTCCTTTATCCCTGCTGTTGAATTGTTCCAGAAAAAGGGTTTGGTTCATCGCCAGCTTTTCAAGTTCACTCAAAACTCCCGGAGCATCACTCCCGCACTTATATGGTTGGCCTATGAGGGAGTGTTTCTGCTTGAACGCATCGATAATGAGGTTTTTTCTAACAAGAAAAACGTTTGTCTTTGAACTGAACATCTGCATCACAATTGTCACATCATCAGCAAGAGCAATGCGTATCTCCCTGTCATGAGGAGAGATCTCAACACCTGAAACCTTTTTGTCATAGACCTGCGTCATCAGACTTGCTGAATCGCGGGCTTTTTTGCTGACACCCTCTCGTATTGAAAAAGAGAGCAGGGGAGTATGCGTAACAACGACAATCTGAAGCTGCCGGCCTTCAACGTCAATGAAACTGAGTCTCAATTCATTTTTATCCTGTGAATATATCTCCGCCACATCCCCCCCCCGAAGCCGTTCATGAAGCTCCATTGCCGCATGGTAGAGAGTAAAGTAGTTACGTATCATAATCTTCGGAAGGTTTTTATAGGTCCTATAGGTACTATAAGACTTATATCTTCTCTCCTATTCCGGTTTCAAATGCGGAAAGAAGATCACATCCCTGATCGAATCCTGTCCGGTAATAAGCATCACCAGACGGTCAATCCCGATGCCAAGTCCCGCGCATGGAGGCATGCCATACTCTATTGCCCGAAGGAAGTCTTCATCAACAATCATGGCCTCCTCATCGCCTCTCTGCCTTAATCGAGCCTGAGACTCAAGCCTTTCGCGCTGTATGACCGGATCGTTCAGTTCTGAAAAAGAGTTGCACACCTCTTTGCCGCCGACAATAAGCTCAAAGCGCTCAACGATTCCAGGCTGTGAAGCATGTTCCTTTGCCAGGGGTGACATTTCAGTAGGGTAATCGGTAATAAATGTTGGCTGAATAAGCTTTGGCTCAACAAATTCCCCGAAAATTTCATCGATAATTTTGCCGCTGCTGATTTTTGGATCGAGTGACAGTCCAAGATCTTTTGCCGTATTGCGAAGCTCCTCTTCCGATTTCCCCTGAATATCCTTGCCGGTGTATTCCGTGATAGCATCGATAATGCTCAGGCGCTTGAAGGGAGGTTTCAGATTGATCTCGTTTCCGAGAAACGTGGTAACATCGCTCTGGTTGACTTCGAGAGCTGTCTGGTAAAAAAGCTCCTCAACCAGCGTCATCATCCAGTTGTAATCCTTGTAGGCGACATAAAGCTCAACCTGAGTGAATTCAGGATTATGGAAGCGGTCGATTCCCTCATTTCTGAAATCCTTTCCAAATTCGAATACCCCGTCAAATCCGCCTACAATAAGTCGTTTGAGGTAAAGCTCATTGGCAATACGCAAATAGAGCTGCATGTCGAGAGCGTTGTGATGCGTTGTGAACGGGCGTGCGGCCGCACCACCGTATATCGGTTGCAGTATAGGGGTTTCAACTTCAAGCCACCCTCGGTTGGTAAAAAATTGCCTCATGAACGAGACGACTGCAGAGCGCTTTATAAAAGTCTCTTTTACCTCCGGATTGACAATCAGATCAACATATCGCTGGCGGTAGCGTAGTTCCTTGTCGCTGAAAGCGTCAAAAATCACTTTTTCACCGTCGACCTCTTTTTCCTTGGCAACTGGTATCGGTCTCAGAGATTTAGTAAGCAACTCCAGCTGTTCAGCATGTACTGATATTTCACCGGTTCTGGTTTTGAACGTATACCCCTTCACCCCGACGATATCGCCGATATCAAGTAATTTAAAGGTGTCATAGGAAGCTTCACCTACATCATCTTTTTTAAGGTAAATCTGGATTCTGCCTCTGGAGTCCTGAAGATGGAAAAACGATGCTTTTCCCATCTTTCTAATGGTCATGATTCTTCCCGCAACCGACACTGGTTCCTGAATATCATCCTGAAAATTGAGGAGAATATCATGTGAAGACCGGCTTACTTCGAACTTGCATGGGTAAGGATTAACACCGGCATTAATGAGGTGTTGCCTTTCTTCAAGTCGGCGCAGCATCTGGTCATTCAGGGAGGGCTGAGGCTGTTGTTCCTGGTTGTTCTGGCTCTCTTCGTTCTCTTTATGCATGATGTCGTATACCTGTAAATTCTGTATGTGAAAAAAATATGATCAGCCCTGGCTATCCAGTTTATCAGGCACTCATACGGGTCTTATACCAGACGTATGGAATGGTGCTGATTTTCTGATAAAATGAGCGATAAGCCCTTTTTGAAAAAACATCATAATTGTTTTTCTCGATCGCGCTTAAAATATTGCCGTAATTTATGCTGCTGATCGAGACCCCGAACCGGCTTTGCTTTTCAAGCATCGGTATTCCTTTTTCTGAAGAGCGGTAGTAGCCCCGGGCTCTTTCTATCTGAAACTTCATAAGGTTGATGAAGTTATTATTTATTCTCTTTTGCATGAACTCTTCTTGCGAATAGTTGAAACGGCGTAGATCCTCAAGTGGAAGGTATATCCTTCCGCGGTCCACATCTTCACCTATATCACGCAAGATGTTGGTCAACTGCATGGCTATTCCAAGCTCAATGGCGTGCTCCAAAGCTTGTTTGTCGCTGTATCCGAAAATTTCTGAAGTCATCAGCCCGACCACTGCAGCGACCTTGTAACAGTAAACGTAAAGCTCCTCAAAGGTCTCAAAGGGTTTAAACTCAATATCCATGGCAACACCATCCATAAGATCAAGCGGAAGCTCAATAGGGATTGCATAGCTTTTCAGGGTATCCTGCCATGCCATCATGATCGGGTCATTATCGACGTTACCGGCATAGCACGCTTTAAGCCGCGATTTCCAGCTTTCAAGCATCATGCTGATCTCATCGCTGGTAATCAGGCCATCTTTAAGCTTGTCCTCAGCCATATCGACGACATCATCAACGGTTCTCAGCAGGGCATAGATGGCAAAAATCGGGTTCTGCTGCTTTTTAGGGAGAAACAGGCTTGCGAGGTAAAATGTTTTAGCGTGATGTCTGGAGATATTTCTGCAGTAACTATAAGCTTCTTCTAGCGTTATCAGCTTATTTATTTCTTCCCCGGCAGTTTTTTCATTATAGCTGTAATTCATCTGACATACGCGCTTATATTAGCCTGTTCCGGTCACCACAGCTCAGTTATCCTCTTTAATGAATGCCGTGAAAGTAAAAATATGTAACTTTTTAGGTCGTGACGACGTTAACAAAAAGAGTTTGTCAAGATAAAACAATGGTTGTAATATAGCAACAACACATGTTACCGTTCATTATGCAACAAAATGCTTACCTAATCAATTATTGCCCTGTTGAATATTGTCGAATCTGAAAATAAAAGGGAAAAGGCCATTCTTATAGGTCTCTGTTCCCCCCCCGAAACACCCCGCTCCCTTGTTGAGGAATATCTGGATGAGCTTGCTTTTCTCGCCGATACTGCAGGGGCCGATGTCGTCGATACATTCATACAGGATAAAAAACTGCGCGACCCTGCTTATGGTATAGGAAAAGGCAAGCTTGAAGAACTGGTTTTGTTTGTGAAGGAGAAGGAAATTGATCTGGTAATTTTCGATGACGATCTCTCTCCTGCCCAGGCCAGGAATCTTGAAAAGACTCTCCTGTGCAAGGTTATCGATCGCACAGCCCTGATTTTGCAGATTTTTGCCATAAGAGCACAATCAGCTCAGGCAAAAATGCAGGTTGAACTTGCCCAGCTTGAATACATGCTTCCTCGACTTTCCGGACAGTGGACTCACTTGTCAAAACAGAAGGGAGGTATTGGCAACAAAGGTCCTGGTGAAACCCAGATTGAGACCGATCGCCGTCTGGTTCGCAACCGGATATCCCTCTTGAAAAAGAAGCTTAAAGAGGTTTCTCTGCAGCATGATACCCAGACCCAGGGTCGACAGACAGTCCCGAGAGTCTCTCTTGTCGGCTATACCAATGCCGGTAAGTCCACCCTGATGAACGCTCTCTGTCCGGAGGCTCAGGCTTTTGCCGAAAACAGGCTCTTTGCCACGCTGGATACCAAAACCCGCCGTCTGGAACTGAACATCAACAAGCTTGTTCTTCTGTCCGATACGGTCGGTTTTATCCGCAAGCTGCCGCACACGCTGGTCGAAAGTTTTAAGTCTACCCTTGATGAGGTGCTGCAGGCCGATTTTCTGCTTCATATCATCGATATAAGTCATCCTGGCTTTGAGGATCAGATGCAGGTTGTGCGCGATACGCTCAAGGATATCGGGGTTATGCATGATCATATCATCGATGTATTCAACAAGATTGATGCCATCGAAGATCCTTCACTGCTTAGGGAGTTCAGTGAAAAATATCCTGATGCTGTCTTTATATCAGCTGTTCGTGGTCTCAATATCTCACTCCTCAAAGAGATAATCAGCCAGCATGTAGCCCGCGACTACCAGGAGCGCCACATAAGCATTCATGTTTCCAACTATAAACTCATCAGCTATCTCTACGAGCACACAGAAGTTATTGATGAGCGCTGTATCGATGAAGAGGTTGAGCTGACCTTCAGGGTACACAAACACCAGCTCAAACACATCGATGCTCTCATCGCATCCTCACAAAAGCTCACAACATGACCCTGCAGATTTATAACACTACAAAAAGGGAGCTCCCGGAACAGCTCCTTGAAAAAGCAGTTCTGTTAGTGCTGAAGAATGAAGGTTGTACGGTGGAGTCCATTGTCGGGGTCTATTGCGGCAACAAAATGATGCAACGCATAAACCGTGAGTTTTTGCAGCATGATTATCCTACCGATACAATTACGTTCCGTTACAACAAGGGAAGTGAAGTGGATGGTGAGTTTTATATCTCGCTTGATGTTGTCAAGGAAAATGCTGCCAGATTTTCGACAGATTTTCAGCAGGAGCTTTTGCGAGTTACATTTCATTCAGCACTTCATCTCATCGGTTTTGACGATCAGTCTCCTCTTGATCGAGCACTGATGCAGGAAAAAGAATTGTTCTATCTCAGCGAGTTCACTGCCGAAACCTCATAATTTTTTTGATGCCATGCAAAGCAGCAATGATGTTCAGGAAGCTCCACACAGAAAGCCGTCATTCTGGACGCGTTTTCTTTTGATCATTAATTTCCTTGTTATAGCCTCGCTTGCTGGAGGAATTTTCTGGACCCGCTACCAGGGAGAGCAGAAACAACAGCTGCTCACAAAGCGTGCGGAGATTCGTTATATTGAAATTCAGCGTCAGGAACTCAAGCTTTTTGCGCTGCCGCTTGCCTGGTCAGTGCGTAAAGAGCTGATGCGGTTCAATTATGACCAGATCGATGAGTATTTTATTGAACTGATCAAAAGGAAAGGGTTCGGCGTGATCATGCTTGTTGACCCATCCGGTACCATCAAGGTATCTACTGATCGCAAGCTGCAGGGGACTCCCTTCTCCCGCTCTTATCCCGGAATGAACCTTGGTTCATCCGAACTTGTTTTCTATCCTGTGCAACAGGGCAAAAGCATGTTTATGGTTCCTGTTATGGGCCTGAATGAGAAGATTGGAACTATTGCTTTAGTATGCAGTTATCAGGAACTGATACTTCCTTGAAATTTTATCAGTTAAAGAAAACTTCCAGTTAACCATAAAACAGGTACCATTATGCGAAAAGTCGTTTCTCCGCTTCTGCTCGTTCTCATTGGTTTGCTCGCCCTTGGTGCTTGTAGCGGCAAAAAGACTGAAACAGGTTCCTCTCCAGCTGCTGGTAGCTCCGGAGGCTCAATCCTGCCGGCTGTCAAGCCATTTGAAGGTATTCTTACCATGCAGACCACTATTCCTGAGGCTGGATCAACCGAAACCAGGCTTTTTATTGCCAAAGAGGGGGTTCGGACCGAAAGCACGTCACACATGAAAAATATGCCTTCTGATATAAAGATGGTTATTATTTCTCCTTCCGACACCCCGAATCTTGTCTATCTGATCAATACAGCACAAAAATCCTGGTCGGTTATCAATACCGATGCCATGAAAAAGGATATGGCCGCAACTGAAAAGTCTGATAGTTATAACAACGCAAAAATTGAAAATCTCGGAAAGGAACCCGTTAACGGCTACAACTGTACACATGTTCGAATCACTCATGGCGAGTCGGTGATGGAGATGTGGGTATCAAAAGAGATTCTCGATTATTTTACCTACGCCCGGATGCAGAGCGCAAGTGGGAGTAACATGCCTGAATTAGCACGTAGAATGAAGGCTGCCGGTCTTGATGGTTTTCCCGTCAAAATATGGCACCGTCAGGCCAACATTATTACTGAACTGACCAAAGTGGAAAAGCACGGGCTTGATGCCTCTCTCTTCAAGGTTCCGGCCGGGTTTACAAAAAATGAATTTCCTGCAATGCACAGTGGTACAGCTTCCAGTAACAAGAAAGATCTTGAAGCCATGGTGAAGAAAATGCAGGAAGAGATGAAAAATCAGAAGAAATAAGATTTTGCCGATGCCCCTGTTTCAAAGGAGCATTTGCAATACAAACAAGGTGCTGAATGGACGAAAAAAAATATCAGGATGCAGAGAAAGTTGTGGTTACCGATATCCGCATGCCCTTCTGGTCAATGGTTATGTTTATGGTAAAGTTGGTCTTTGCAAGTATTCCGGCACTGGTCATTTTTTCAACGATTATAAGCCTTATCATGGCAGTTATAACGATGCTGTTTGGGGCGATGTGGGGGTTTCATGGAATGTTTCATCAGGGTGGCCCCTCATTTTAACCAGGATTTTATGACTATTGAGTTGTTGTTGAACCGAAAACAGACGAAGCTGTGAATATTCTTGAAACCATCTCAGTACAATGTCCATCATGCGGTGAAGTAATGGAACTGCAGGTCGATTGTGAGGAAGGAAATCAGGAGATCATGGAAGAGTGTCCGGTTTGTGACAAGCCCGTTACCATCGTCGTCACCATCTCTGACAATGGTGTTTCATCGGTTGAGATTTTAATTGATTAGTCTTCCCTGAGTAACCAGACACGAATAAAATTTTGCATTCATACTGGCGAAAAAAGCCCCTTGAGCGTCGCTATTCTAAAGTGGATTACTGATAGACCTCAACAAGCCTTTGTTTCGCGGTTAAAATTTTCTCGATAACCCAACCTGAATGCTTCTTGCGCCAAACGGAGCTAACCCTGGATCACCGTTGCCATTCACGCTCCAGCTGCTACGCTGTTCATATTCCTCGTATTTAACATCGACCAGCCAATCCTGATTCAACTGTTTGCTGACCTTTAACCCAAGGGTTATTGCACCAAAAGCAGATAAGCGCTGATCTTCGGAATAATAGATCGCATTTGCTGGCGGCTGAGTAGGTGTGGTCGGATCAGCTTTTTCAGCAGCACCAACTGCAACATAAAAATTCGCTTCGCTTTGACTGTAGAGGCGAAGTAAGGGTGTCAATGTCCAGCCATTGCGCAGTGGCTGAACATATTCACCCTCAAGTGTATGTGCCCTGACACCGAAAGTGTCAGTATAATACCGGTACGAAAGCTTAGCCGTGCCATCAGTCCAGTCAAAATGATGGTTCCAGCGAGTTAAAACCGTGGCATTGTTTTTCAGGGTTGGCCTGTTATCATTTACTTTATAGGGATCAGAAAAATCTCCGTTCCCGTTAGAATACCCAATGTTGAGCTGTACAATATCCCTCTTTGTTACAATTCTAGTAATGCCGAAAATTCCGGAATAGACCTTTTTTTTATAGTCGCCATATGGCGGAATAACCGGATTGATATCATCACTGTTCATGCTCCCACCCAGGGTGAACGTGGTGTTTTTATCCTCCGTTGAAAGGCTTCCCTGAACCGAATAGCCTCTTGAAAGGTAATCGCTCTCTTTGGAGTAGCTTGTTCCTATGCTCAAGGTTCCTCTGGAAAAGTATCGTGTAAGCTCTACATCGACTGCCCGACGCAAATCAGTCATTTTGGTCAATCCCGATGAATGATACATGGGTGATGCGCCGGAAACTGAATCGGAAGTGTAGGTTGTTCCTATAGACCATTCACCGGCAACGGGTACTAATGCTGTCATCGAGTATGCATTGACTCCCATACGGCTTGAAGACCCTGCTGACGATGCCCCGCTTATTACAGTTACCCCGTCACCTATCTGACTGTCTTGATAATGAAGGTATTTAAAACTGACAACTCCGTTTTCCGGTGGAGCTTCAGCATTGGCAAATTGAAGTGACGGCAAAGCCAACGCTGCTGTTGCTAAAGCAGTGCGAACAACTGTCGATGTCGTCGATGAAATCGATCCCATAGGAAATCTGTTTTGAAGTTTATATCAATTACAACCGCAACCGCCGCCGCCAACACCTGCTCCACCGGAAGCCCCCTCTTTGCTGCTGTAGATATGTTCAGTATAAGCCTTGTCAAGTTTGTCACCCTCAAAGGTCATTTCAGGTCTCGCAAGCGTCTCTTTTTCCCAGGGCTGAACAGCAGTGCCCAGCGTACAGCCTGATAAGCCAAGCATGCTCATCAACAGCAAAGCGTACAATGATGTTTTGATTATACCTCGGTCCATCTTTATTTCTCCACCTGATTGTTTTGCTTTTGATAAGGACTCAATCCCGTTCGGCCAACCTTTTACAGTTTAAAGCCATTGAAGGCTGAACTCTCAAAATAAAATATTCCAATATGCAAAAAGATTCCTTGTGCCTGCACTCTGTATTAGTTATTTCTTAAGATTTGATCCGGAATTCAGGTGCACTATAATCTTCGTCATTTCCTTTTTGCTGATTTTTTCCCCAGCGGAAACGCTTCTTTCAGAGCCTTAACGACCAGTTGCTGAGCCGGTTTGTTCCACTCTTCAGGATGCCCATCGAGCCACTTGCCGACCACATCACAGGCTTGTCCAAGTGTTGCGCCCTCAGGTATGCTGAAAAGAATATGCGTGGAAGAGTCGCACACAGCAGCTATATAGCCAGTGTAAAATCCATCATCATTGGGATTATAAGTTTTTCCGGTGCATGACTTCTGGTATTCCCGCCACGTGGCAACCAATCCATTTCCTGTTTTAAATTCCGCCTGAGCTGTCTGGAACGAAAGAAGACAGAGCGTAACGACCAGTAAAATTTTTTTCATAATAAGCCCCCTGGTTTAATTATTGAAAGGATAGGTTACAATGCCCCCGAAGCTGGATGGCATCGCTTATTGTCTGCATTTTCTAACGTTCCTCCCAACTGTCATTTCGAACGTCAGTGAGAAATCTCCCTGTATAAGTATAAGCCCTATAAGTCCCATAAGTCCTATAGGCCCTATTCCCCAACTCTTCTACCGCCAACTGCCAACTGTCTTTTCTCTTCTCTCTCTAACCTTTGCACATTTTCCTTTTGACGATAGATTTTTCAAAACCATGTGGGAAAAAAATATGACAAAGCTCTTCACTGAAATGTTTACTTAGTTAAATGAGTTTTAAAAAATAGAATTCATGCACAGGAAATGAAAAAAATGATCGTCAAATTCTATAAAAGAAAAAGAATGATGATGAATACATATCGATTCAAGAGAACAGAAACAGCGGGTCATGTCAGCCATGTTTCTTTAACAGGAGAAAAAAGATGAAAAAAAATATCTGTTTAGTGGCTGGGATTGCAGGAATACTTCTTGCTTCGGCTCCCACTGGCGCTCACGCGGAAGGAAGACTGCGTTATCATGGATGGGGAGGAGGGCCACATTGGGGTTTCAGAGGTCCGTATTTTGGGTGGGCCCGACCATATTGGGGATGGGGCGTTCCCTATTGGGGTTGGAATGGAGGGTATCTGGTTATTGATACACGCCCAAGTTTCATCGTTTTACCGGGTTACGGTTTTTCCGTTTCCGTTGGAACTCCTGTTGACATGATCTATTACGATAACCTCTACTATACCTATAATAACAATAGCTGGTATTCTTCAACAGCTTACCGTGGTCCATGGGTTGTTATTCATGAAAACGATCTTCCGGATATTATAAAAAAACACAGCATTGATGATATCCGCAAAGCCCGTGATAATGATTCGCCAAATAATGCTGTTCAAGACAAACAGGGGCATCATGGCGATATCAATGACAGCAAAAATCTTAACGATTCGCCTCGTGGCACTCCTTCAACTGACAGCGATAACAAATGAGTTGTAGTAATTGGTATTGAAGTTGGTCAAGGGTTATCTGACATCCCCTGATTTTAATCAATAAACATTTAAAACAATGAAAAAGAGAGTGATGACATTATTGGTAGCTGGCCTTTGTATCGGGGCATTACCAGCTTTCGCCGAAGATGGAGGGTATCCCCGAAAGGCAATACCGGATTCGGCTGTAGAAATTGGTAATGGCAGGTGGTCACCCTCACCCTCAGTTGTCTATACTCGTCCTGGCAGGTGGATTGTACCGGTTTCATTACCCTCAGGCGCATACGTCAGTGCCGATATTGGTGGAGTAGAAATGAGGAATGGTGATTTCAGCAACTACTATAACTATAATTCAGGCGTAACTCTTCTTGGCGCTGTCGGCTATGGTTTTAAAAACAACTGCCGGCTTGAGGGGGAAGTTGGTTATCAGACAAACAACAATAATAATTATTACGGGGTAAATGTCAACAGGGATATCTCCGTACTCTCTTTTCTGGCCAACGGCTACTATGATATTCCTGCTTTCGGTGTTGCCCAGCCATATCTCACAGCTGGGTTAGGCGTAGCAAATGTCAATGCCAAAAGCTTGACCCTGCCCAGTGGATTTGCAAACTTGCCATCCATCAATGAATCCTCATTCGCATATCAGGTCGGCGTAGGCGTTACAATCCCGCTCAGCAGTACTATAAAACTGGATGCCCGCTACCGCTACTTTGCAACAAACGTAATCGTCGACACCCTCTTTGAAAACAATAGATTATCTAGCAACAGCGTGCTGCTTGGTCTGCAGATTGGTATCTGAAACAAACGAAAAACCATTGAGCCGGAATACTTATCGCAGACTTTCCGGTTCAATGGTTGAGCAATTTCTTATGACGCGCTACACCTGAGTGACAGCTTAAGATTTAGTTACGCCTGATACTTCTGTCTCAGCTATAGATGCAGCACTCTTGGCGGGTTTATCTAACTCCGAAGGAGCATGCACAACCCTGTTAATTTCTGTTTCAATATCGGCCTGTGCTTTTTTAAACTCCCGTATACCCTTTCCCATACCCTTCATAAGCTCAGGCAGTTTTGATGGGCCAAAAAGCAACAGGACGACACCGCCTATAAGTACTAAATCCATCTCTCCAAACATAGCTGCTCCGCGTTGGTTATATTTAAATTATAATCTGATATCTGAAAGTAAATTTACTCTTGACGCAAGCGTTTTAAAAGAGTATTTATTTTTTACTTCCTGAACAACGACCAGGATGGCTGCATCTCTTCTCCCTCACCCTGCAATAAACGTCTCTGATTCTCTCCTGTCGAATCCATGACAAATAATTTTTTCTTGCCCTGACGGCTGGAGGAAAATACAATCATTCCCCCGTCAGGCGACCATGATGGGTGTTCGTTTTCTCCTGATTTTCTTGTCAACTGCTGCAGCCCGGTTCCATCAGCATTGATAACAAATAAATCGGTTTCACCTTTACTCTGCATTGTTGAGTATGCAATTCTATTACCTGCAGGCGACCATGCTGGCTGCGTATTATATTTTCCATTGAAGGTCAGTCTCTTAACCGCTCCAGACTGGATATCCTGGATAAAGATTTGAGGTGCTCCGTTTCGCGAAGAGACAAATGCCATTCTACTTCCATCGGAAGAAAATGTTGGTGAAACATCTATACTCCTGCTGTTGGTAACTCTTCGGGAAACAGAGCCGTTAGGGTTTACAAGATAGATATTCTGATCACCTTCAAAAGAGAGGGTTGTCGCAACTTCGTTATTATTTCTCCAGCTGGGGGCAATGCTTACGCCGCTTTTGCTCGCGACAGTCGTTTTTTTCTCTTCAAGGTTCTTTATACTGAGAGCCGGTCTGCCTGAAGAAAAATCAGTGTAGGCAAGATACCTGCCATCAGGAGAGAGCGCCGGTGTCAGAGAGATCGAGCGGGAATTGGTCAGTTGTTCTAAACCCTGGCCATCAAAATCACATTCATAGATCTCCTTACAGCTTGTTTTATTTGATACAAAAACAATCCTGCTGCCGAAAACCGACTTTTTACCGGTAAGAAGTTCAACAAGATCCTCACAGAATGCATGGCCGATAGAACGAAGCTGCTCCTCTTTGCCAGTATAGGTTTTTTTCAATAGAGGCCTTGCGCTTGCAGTTTCGTAAACTTCGACTTCAAAATTGATGTTGCCTGATTTTTTTGAAACACTGCCCCCTGCATAAACTTCTCCGCCTACAGAATTAAGAGCACCAAAATTAATCGTCACGTTCTTTTTGTCGCCCGTCTCCTTTATGTTGAGCGGGGGAGAGATCAACGTGAAAAGCTTTGTAAAATCCAGACCGTCACGTATAACAGCATCGAGATTCTGAGCCCAATCACTATCCCTTTTTCCCTCTGCATCGGATTTCCCGAGTACCAGAGCAATTTTGCCCGATCCTTCCTTTCGGATAGCTATATATTCTCCAGCCTCAGCAGCACCAAGGTACAGGGGAGTAATAAAAAGGGCACATAAAACAATAACAATGCCCGAAACGGTATGCCTGGTAAATTTCATAGCGATAGAAACTGTCTTGAATGAGAAAGGGTGGGTACTGGTGATCTTGGCGAATTAATAGTACCTATTGTGAAAGAACAGTAATGAATCAATGTTTGTTCAATGCGAGTTCGAAGCCGAGTTAGCTTCAACTACAGACCGTCTTTCGAAAATGTACCCTTTTTTGGTCATATCGAAAAACTATACCGGCACAGGTCGATAATAACTGTTTTTTTAACAAAAAATAAAGCAGGCCGTCATTGCTGTCCGGCCTGCTTTTTGATGCTGATATAAGGTTTTAATTATTCTAACCTTCTGCCATAATGCCCCCGTAGCTCTCGTGCATCTCTTATTGTCTGCATTTTATCGCGCTGTGCCGGTGTCAGTATTGATGCAAGTTCTGACAGATGACTGCTTTTCAGGCGGGCAAGCGCTGCATGTTTTTTGCCGATTTTCTCTGAAAGCTCATCAATTTTATTCTTGTCAGGGCTTTCTTTGAATGACTCATCGTGAAGCTGGCGGTTTAATGATACCAGCTCTTTTCGTTCAGCAACAACAAGACTGAACTGCTTCTCACGGAGCTCCTTGAGTTTGGCACTTTGGCTCTCGTTTAATCCAAGTTTTTCCTTCCATCTGTTTATCCCGCCGTGGCGTCCCTTCCTATCTCCCTCTGACGATCTAAAAGAGTACTCACCTTTATCAGGCCCGAGTTCGGCCAGTCGTTTATGCCACTCATGCCGATAGGCGATTTGCTCTTCGCTTGAGGCCTTCTGTATTTTGGCCCGAAGCCCACCCAGTTGTGTATCTGAATAGCGGCTGTAATCCGTTGCAGCTGAAGCAATACTTCCAATACCAAGCATTGTGGCCGTCAGCACCATCATCATTGTCTTTTTCATCGTTTTTCTCAGGTTATTGTTATAAAAGATCTGGCATTCCATCATCCAACATGACTCTTTTCTATTCTGTATTGATACATTGGTTTTGACGGTAATTTTTCAAAAAGCTTGTGCTCGCTATTTTTTTGCTTGCCCCGCGCATGTTTTTCAGTGTATTATCGTATAAAACGTTATTATGATTTCAAGGTTAAACTATCTTTCCCCTTCTCACATTCATGGACACTTCGATTGATAAATTTTCAACAGCTTTAGTAATCATAGATCTGCAGAAGGGTATAACCGCACTGCCGACAAAGCCTTATGACGCTCATACGGTTATTCTTAATGCTGCAAAATTGGCAGAAGCATTCCGTAACAATCATATGCCGGTTTTTTTAGTTAATGTCTCTGCCTCACCTGACGGCAAAGACCGTCTTGTGCCTGTTACGGATAGCATAACACCCTTGTCAAAAGCACAACAGAGTGCTGATTGGAGTGATCTTGTACCGGAGCTTAACCCGCAGGAAAATGATCAGCGTATCACTAAAAAGCAGTGGGGAGCTTTTTATGGTACGGATCTGGATTTGCAATTGCGCCGCAGGAAAATTGATACTATCGTTTTATGCGGTATTTCAACCAATATCGGCGTCGAAAGCACTGCTCGCTTTGCCTATGAATATGGCTATCAGCAATTCTTTGTTGAGGATGCGATGAGTAGTCGGAGCGCTTCGGAACACCAGCATAGCGTAGAAACTATATTTCCAAGGATTGGCAGGGTGCGCAAGACCATGGATATGCTGGCCATCCTGTGACGAAACCCCTCAGAGTTAATTAGCCGCGAATTTCAATAGCAAGATGGAAAAACAAAGCAAACTCGATTTATGGTTTCTGGTTCCGATGCTGGGTATTATAGTTATCGGATTGATGGCGGTCTATAGCGCAACCCACGGAACTGGTGATGCAACCTTGTTTTATCGTCAGTTTTCCTGGGGCGTGATAGGTCTCGTTGTTATGTCGTTTGTCTACTCCCATGATGTCCGTGTTATCCGTGATAACGCCTATATCTTTTATGCGATAGGGATTTTGCTCCTGGTAGCAGTACTGCTGTTTGGTAAAAAAGTTGGCGGTCACTCAAGCTGGATAAAAATTGGCTTTTTCAGTTTTCAGCCCTCCGAAATAGCTAAAATGTCCACTATTCTTGCTCTTGCAAGATTTCTCTCTGATGACGAAACAGATATCCGCTCATTACCCCATTTTTTCATTGCTCTAGGAATTGCTTTTTTTCCGGCCCTGCTGATCATACTTCAGCTTGATATGGGAACAACAATTACCTGTATGTCATTTATTGCCCCCATGCTTATTGTTTCTGGGTTCGATATCTACATCCTCATGCTGGTTGCTTTTCCCCTGATTCTTATGATCAGCGGGTTTTTCAATATTTATTTTATTATCGGGTTTGCCCTGTTGCTGTTTATCATATTGATTCTGCATCGCAAGAAATTTCAGCTTCATCAGTTACTTGTCATCTGCACAGGTCTTGCGACCAGCCTTGTTACTCACAAGTTTGCCAACAGCATACTCAAGCCGCATCAAATCGATAGAATTCAGACATTTCTTGATCCAATGAACGATCCTCAGGGAGCGGGATATAATGTTCTTCAGGCCAAAATTGCAATAAGTTCAGGAGGGTTTTTAGGGAAAGGATTTCTTCATGGAACACAGACACAACTGCGATTTATTCCCGCACAATGGACCGATTTTATTTTTTGTGTTATTGGCGAAGAGCTTGGTTTTATAGGAGCGGCACTCTTGCTGTCACTCTATCTGACGCTGATTCTCAGGTTGATCTGGGCAATATTCGCTATTAAAAACAGGTTTGTTGAATTAACCCTGACCGGATATGTATCGCTGTTATTTATTCATATTGTTATCAATACAGGGATGACCATTGGTCTTATTCCTGTCATTGGCGTTCCTCTGCCATTTGTTTCGTATGGAGGATCTTCCTTGATTGGAAATATGATTATGGTAGGACTGGCAATGAATTTTTCCCGAAACAAGCGCAACCTGGGGTACTAGAGGGAGCACTGCGCGGCTGAGACGACAGTAGTATTGAGCGGAAGATAAAAAAAAGCTGAAACCGAAGCTATAAGCCGAATTCTGTGGATTAACCGGCCGAAGCCGGTTAAAACTGCAGCCATTTATCTAATGCGGCTTACCCGAAAACTCTCCTTTCGGATTTGAGCGGGCCACTCTTATCCCCCCGAGAGGAGAAAGTTTTCCTATTTAGCCTTGCTTCGGGGAGGTTTGCCAAGCACATTACATTGCTGTAATGTCTGGTGGTCTCTTACACCGCCATTTCACCCTTACTCCGGTTGCCCGGAGCGGTTTGTTTTCTGTTGCACTATCTGTGATAACCGGCTTGCGCCGTCATCCCCAGGCTTGAGTCTTAGACTCTCGACCGGCACCCTGCCCTGTGAAGTTCGGACTTTCCTCCGCCGTAGCCTGATGCTACACGGCGACTGCACACTTCTGGTTTCAGCTTTTCAAAGAACCACACCTGCCGAAAGCTTCAACCTTCAGCTTCATCAAAAAGTCTTTCATGAACCACAATTCTACCGCATGACTCACAAAGATAGAACCCGCCTTGAACAATCATGGTATGACGATTGGTAGGGACCCGGGTGTTACAGCCCGAACAGGCATTGCGATTCAGTCTTACAACCGCATTCTGCAACGTGCCGCTTCTAAGGTGATCATACTTGTCGAGCAATCTTACTGCTTCAGTCTGAATAATCTTTCGTTGTTCCTTGACCTTTTTTTTCAGTGAATCAACGTCCTCTGCAGTTTCAATAACAATGCTGTCCAGTTCCTCTTTTTTAACAGCAAGTTGTTTAGTCAAGTCTTCAAGTTGCTGAAGCAGAACATCGTCAGGCATCATCTCTTCAGTAATTTCATCATAGCGGTTTTCAGTAATCATCTGGCGCCCTTTTTTCTGGATGTCCAGTGCCCGCTGTTCAGCATGAACAATATCCTGAAGTTGAATCTCTGCCTGGGCTATCTCCTTTTCTTCATATTCTATCTGCTTGGAGAGAGCATCATACTCCTTGTTATTACGGGCCAGAGTCTGCTTTTCCTTAAAGTTCAGGATTTTGTTTTTGCACTCATGGATGCTGTCGTGCAGCTGTTGCCGCAGTTTTGTGCGATCGTCAGCTATTTTTTTTCGTGATTCGATCTGGCGATTAGTGAATCTCAGGTCTTCATCCAGGGCGGTAATTTCCTCAGGAAGCCCTTTCTGCAAGCTGACTATGCTTTCTATTTGATTGTCAAGGTGCTGAAGCTTGACAAGTAGGTTTATTTTGGTATGATCCACTACTGCTGATGTTTTGGATTATTAAAGCATAAAAAAAGCACCTTCTCAGGAAAAGGTGCATGCCTGTGTGTTGTGTGTGTGTAAAAGTCAGACTGAATCGAATAGACTGTTGTCATATTGCCGAGTGTACATACATGCATATCGCGAGGAAGATTGTTTGTGCCCGAAAGGAGACTCGAACTCCTACACCTTGCGGCGCGCGTCCCTGAAACGCGTGCGTCTACCAATTCCGCCATTCGGGCATTGCGTTATGCTCAGACCGGAACACTAAGCACCTTCTTTTTGCTGTACGAGCAAAGATCAGCTTACTTAATCTCCTTATGCAAGGTGTGTTTCTGCATATTCGGATTGTACTTCTTCAAGATAAGACGTTCAGTGGTATTTTTCTTGTTTTTTGTGGTCGTATATCTTGAAACCGTCTGCCCTTCTTTTTTGGCTTCAGTGCATTCAAGTGTGATAACGATTCTGTTTTCTTTTCCTTTTGCCATGGTAACACCAATCAGGTATGAGTTGTATAAGAGTTGAGAATATAAGCCCTGTCAGCTGATTTTGCAAGTTATGGGTTTTTTCTTTCCGTGATAACAGGAGAAAAGTTATTTTTGACTTCTCTATAACACTTTAAAAGGTAACGAACCCGTGCTTGACAGTAAAATATTTCAATATACCGGTACGACGCTAAGCTGTGATAACGTCCATCTTGATCGTCTTGCCGATACTTTCGGAACCCCTCTTTTTGTCACTTCCCGAAAAAGTCTTGTAGAGAGCTACATGGCATTCGAGCGTGCTTTCGAAGCTTTACCACATTTCAGCTGTTACTCGGTTAAGGCCAACTTTAATCTCAGTGTTATCAAAACATTCAGCGAACTCGGGTGTGGTTGTGATGTCAACTCCGGGGGAGAGCTCTATCGTGCACTCCAGGCAGGCGTATCCCCGGACCGGATTATTTTTGCCGGTGTAGGTAAAAAACCCGAAGAGATTGCCTATGCACTCGAAAGAGGAGTACTCATGCTGAAGGCTGAATCATTCTCTGAGCTCAAGGCCATTGACCGTATTGCCGGCGGGCAGGGTAAAAAAGCTTCCGTCGCTATACGAATCAATCCAAACGTAACGGCCGAAACCCATCCCTATATCACCACTGGCGACAGTAAAGAAAAGTTTGGCATTGATGAAGCTGAGCTGCCGGAGGTATTTGACTTTCTAGGCAACTTGCAGAACGTCAAGCTTGTAGGACTCGATATGCATATCGGTTCGCAGATTTTCGACACCGAATATTATGTTGCGGCAACCACAAAGCTGCTTACTATTTTGAATGCAGCGAAAGCCCACGGCTTTACTATCGAATTTCTTGATATCGGCGGCGGATTTCCCGTAACCTACGATCCGCTTAAACCAGCCACACCGATTGAGCAGTTTGCCGAAAAGCTGATTCCAATGCTTCTCCCTACCGGCATCAAAGTGATTTTCGAACCCGGACGTTACCTTGTTGCCAATGCCTCAGTCCTCTTGACCAGAATTCTCTATAGAAAGCGCAATCACACCGGCAAAGAGTTTTTTGTCGTTGACGCAGGAATGACTGAACTGATTCGTCCCGCACTCTACCAGTCGCACCACGAAATTCAGTCGGTCACCCGTCACGAGAGCACCATTATTGCTGACGTGGTTGGCCCTGTTTGCGAGTCAAGTGATTTCTTTGCCCGACACAGGGCAATTCCGGATGCCGAAGAAGGGGAGTTGCTTGCGGTCATGTCCTCAGGGGCTTATGCTGCAGTAATGGGTAGCAACTACAATGGTCGCTTGCGTCCTGCGGAAGTTTTGGTGGATGGAAGCGAGGTAACGCTTGTTCGCAAACGTGAAACCTATGAGCAGCTTGTTCAGAACGAACGTTTCTAAACGTTCACTGTTTCTCTATGTACGGTTGTGGGGTGATTGGTACGTGAAGAGATAACCTTTCGAAATTGTTGATTACCCATGTAGGTTGGGGTGATTCCTGAACCCCAACAAAACAAAACCCGATGAGAGGACGGCTCTTTTTTGCCCGTTTACTGATGGATGTTATTAAAAATTCGAAGGGTGGCATCGGCCATGTTCAAGGTGTAGAAATGGATACCCTTGATCTGATGGTCGATCAGCTCCTGAACCTGACTGGTAGCCCACTCAATACCTATTGAAGCCACCTCTGTATCGTTTGCGGCATTCAGGACTTTAGATAACAGGGGAGCGGGGATTCTCGCACCGAGTGCCAGTTCCGACATTCTGATCATGCCTTTTTTCGTTGTGATCGGCATGATGCCCGGAATAATGGGAACGGTAATGCCGGCGATGGCACAACGTTCTGCAAAGTCAAAATAGTCCCGGTTGTCAAAAAAGAGCTGGGTCACAATATAGTCGGCACCCGCATCAATTTTCTCTTTCAGATACTCAATTTCTTTCATTCTGTTAGGCGTTTCCGGGTGTCCTTCCGGAAAGCCCGCTACCCCGACACCAATCGCAGGATAGTTGGTTTTAATGAACCTGACAAGATCTATGGCATGAGGGAAATCCTTGATGGCTTCATCAATTGAAGCCACTCCTGCAGGTTTGTCACCTCTCAGGGCAAGGACGTTGACGATGCCGTTATTCTGGTAGTTTTCGAGAATCGTACCAGTCTCATCTCCGTCAGAACAAATGCAGGTCAGATGAGATACTACAGTCAGCCCGGTCTCTTGCTGAATCCGTGTAACCAGATCATGGGTTCTTGATCGTGTTGATCCGCCGGCGCCATAGGTAACGCTCACATACGAAGGATTGAGAGGCGAGAGAGCCGCAATGGTTTCAAACAGCGTTTCCCAATCCTCATCTCTCTTAGGGGGAAAAAACTCAAAGCTGAATACAGGTTTAACGGCGGCGTTCAGTATATCTTTGACAAGCATGTCAGAAATAAAAAAGTTAGAAGCTCATTTTAAAAAAAACAATATACAGTTCTTTAAGATATCGTTTTAATGCGTTTTGCAGCATTCTTCAATGCTTTGGTTTATTTCTCATCTTTTATAGCTCCGATATCCTCTCAGATAGTAGATAGTTATTGGCTTCTGTGAATAGTCCGATGATCAGCTTGAAGGATTGTAAAGTTTTCCAGCAAAGAGAAAAGGCACTGGAGTCCAGTGCCTTTTCTCTTTGTTGATAAGCGTTATTGTACTGAAGCGTAATTATTATGCTGTTTTGATCATGCGACGCTTGCCGAACACTGCCATCCCAAGCATGCCGGTGACAAGAAGTACTATGGTGCTTGGTTCGGGAGCCGGGGCGCTGGTAACTAGGCCTTGGAAGGCTCGCGGATCTTGTGATATAGCGGGAGAGAGCCAGAGCAATTTAGATACATCGCCGGTATGCGTAGTTGCGTCAGCGAGGTAGGAAGTGTACAAAGTTGCTATGGTGGAATTGGATGCGTAACCCCCAGTGTGTGTGTCAGTATTTATATCTAACTTATACCGGTTTGAACCTGAAGGATTGCTATAAATTTCTGTCCAGATAGCGGCCTGAAGAGCGGCCTGTTTTGTTTGGTCTCCCACTCCATTAACGCCATATTTTTCTAACAGATAAGCAACCTTACCTGCATTATATACCGTTAACGGAGCAGTATTACTATGGATTGTGGCGTTGTTGCTTACGCTGGTATTATTATAATCCCCAGGCGCATAAACTACAGTTTCAATATCTGCACAGTAGAGATAGTCGAGCTGCTTTCCGTTAAGAGTAGCGTTAAGAGAACCGCCACCATCTGTTATTGAAGAGAAATTTACTCCACCGTCAGTGCTCTTAAGTAGCTGAATCCAGTTGATGTTTTCACCCAGGATAAGATCATTAGCAGCCATTGCGCTCGTCGCAAAAGTCAACATTGCAGCAACCAGTAATGCTACCACCTTTTTTTTTCATCTCATACTCCTTGATTGTTGTTTATTGCGTAAAAAATGCAAAAACATTAAACCTTTTACCCTTAACAGCAATAACCATGCCACGCATTCTCCTGAGTTTACTAACCTCCTGTTTTTAAATATCCTATAGAATAGATTGCCCGTTGCCGTATATATGCACTGTATTTTGGCTGCTTTGTTATGATACAGGTGTATCGGTTATCGATTTCTGTGAATAGTCCTATGAATGGCATACTTACATGCATCGCCGATCAGGTTTTGATGGCGTTTTTTTTGTAAGAAAAAATACGTTAATATTCCTTTAGGAGTATCCTTGTTGAACAGCTAAGAAGTGCGATCAATGATGTGTCTGACCTGAAAAGTATAAAGGCCCTGCGGCAATCCCTGCCGTTCTCAAGCGCACCTTACCCGTCAGTGCGGCTGCTCTCTGTAGTCATTTTTGGAATTCTTTCCGGAACTGGCATTTCAGCCCCCCTTGAGGTATGGATGCTCTGCAGTGTGCTTGCCATTACCATTCTGCTAGGAACTCTTCTCTACGAAAAAATCAGATATGAAGCATCGTTTTCGATCTTCTTCCGCTCGATCTTCTATTCGCTTTTTGTGCTCTTCTGTTTTGCCGCCTACGGCAGCTTCCGCTTGAACTACCTTCCCTCCAATAGCATCCTGCAATTCAGCGGCAAAACCGTTTTGCTCTATGGCAGAGTTGATGGTCGGCCTGATCTCTCTGAAAAGGGCGCAAGCTGGTTTATGGACGTTGAAGAGGTGTTTGATAATGGCCGGAAGGTCATTCTCCACGACCGGGCAAAGGTGATTATGCGTACAGCAGTATCTCGGGGTATTGATCTGCACTATGGTGATATGGTGCGGGTAAAAGGCAAGCTCGATCTTATTCCTGAGGCCGCTAACCGCGGAGAGTACAATCCCCGCAAATCTGGCCGACTCAAACAGGTTGCGGTTCAGCTCTTCTCAGCCGGTACCTGGCAGCTGCAGCATGAAGGGACATCGCAGATGAACCCTTTTGAGCATTTTCTTGTGATTCCAGTCTACAACTATATGACTCAGAGCATCAAACAACTCATCCCTGACGGCGAGGAGCAAAAGCTTGCAGCAGGAGTGCTGATCGGCGAAAAGGAGTCAATGTCGGAGGGTGTGTTCGAATCATTCAAGCTGACCGGTACAGCGCATATTCTTGCGGTTTCCGGGCTCAATGTCGGGCTGCTCGCCCTTGCCATTCACATCTGCCTGCAGCGCCTGAAAGTTACCTCGGCAGGCCGATGGATTGCCCTGGCACTATTTTTTCTGATGCTGCTCGTTTATAGCTCGTTAACAGGCAACTCTCCCTCCGTTAAGCGTGCCGCATTCATGTCCATGGTGCTTATTGGCGGAGAGGCCTTTGGTATAAAAACTTATCCCGTCAACTCACTTGCGTTTGCTGATCTTCTTATTCTTCTCTTCGATCCCCTTGACCTCCTGAATCCCGGGTTTTTAATGACCAATGCAGCAGTATTGGCAATCCTTTTGATCTATCCCCGCTTCATCGGGCCACGGCAAAAGCGGACTGGGCTTCTCAAGAGTGCAGGCCATGCCCTGTTCAGCAGTATTATGGTAACGCTTTCCGCTATTATCGGCGTGTCACCGGTCATTGCCTATTATTTCGGCACATTCTCACTTGTCAGCTTACTTGCCAATATTCCAGTTGTGCTCTTTTCCAATCTGCTGATGTACGATCTTGTTCCTATGCTGCTCATCAACCTTGTTTCAAGCTATGCAGCATCATTCTTTGCGGCAAGTTCTTTTTTCTTTGCAGAGCTTACCCTCAAGTCAGCACTTTTTTTCAGCACTATTCCCTTTGCCTCCATAAACTTCAAGCCGGATGCTATCCAGCTTTTGCTCTACTATACGCTACTTGCATCCCTGCTCTTGTTCAGTTATCGCAAAGCCTGGGGAAAGCTGACCGTATCACTTCTTCTCGGAGTGAATATCCTGTTCTGGTACTCCTTTGTTATTTTCCAGGATAAAGTTGCTCCCGACATACTTACCGTCAATCTCGGCAAGAACGTTGCGGCCCTTTTCTCTTCAGGCAGTGAAACGGTTCTGATTGATGCGGGAAGGTCATTGCGCGATCAGAAGCGCATTGCAGGGCAGTTCGACGAGTACGGCATGGGCGCACCAAAAGCCGTCGTCCAGTTTTATACCCCCGACTCTCTTATCACAAAAGTGCCAGCCCTTCGTCACCTGCTCCGTGACAGCACAAAACTTTCGCTCTCATCAGTGGTCATAGTTCGTCCGCAGGAAAAGGTGCTCAAGCTCTGGAGCCGCAAACACTCGCTCCTAATGGCATCAGGCACGACCCGCCTGAAAAAGGAGGAACTCTACAAAGCCGATATAGCCTTCCTCTGGATCTACCGTTTTGGATACAAACAACAGCAACAGCTCCTTTCATGGCTCAACTACGCCCACCCGAATCGTTGCATTCTCATCCCAGGCTCATTTCTCTCCCGCACCGATCTCTCCACTATGCAGCACTTTGCCGCCCTGCATCCGATCCTCGAAATTCGTAGTAAAACAAAACAAGTTGTCATCCGCTAACCCTCTTCTTCCTGAAGTCCTTATCGTTCCTGAATTTTATTCAAGGTTCTCTCTACTGAACAGGCTGGTGTCGACAAGCCCGTCAACAATTTTAGCAGTCTCAGGCGATAACCCTGGGGGGTTGATTTTGCTGATCACTTGAGCCAGGGTGTAGATTTTGCCTTCAAGGGGCAGAAATTTGTTGACCACGACAACATTATCCTCCCTCAAACGGCAATCTCCGCCTAAAAAATTACCTTTTTCATAGCGCAACGTGAACCCGATCTCTTTTATCGTGCGTTCAAGCAGTGACAACTGTGCAGTTTTTTTCATGAACCTATCTTTGATAGAGTGCTCAGATGGCTTGTGTCAAAAGGTATTTCAGTATAGGCGCAGCATGCAGTGACTGCATCATCCGGCCGTCAAGCACAATGGAGCGGAGTTCATCAAGAGTGACGAGGTGCACACTGATCTCTTCAGTGGCGTCAAGCTCCTGTTTGCCGATCTCTTCAACCCCAACAGCCAGAAAGCTGTAGGTAATATTATTCTGCAAGGCAGGGTTGGCGCTAAGTTCCATCAACGCACTCCATGATCCCCCGCCAAAGCCTGTCTCTTCGAGTAGTTCCCGTTGTGCCGACTCAAGCACTGATTCTCCAGCTTTGTCATGAACTCCTGCCGGAAGCTCATAATAAACCTTGCCTATTCCATGCCTGTATTGCCGAATAAGCACGAATTCCTGGCTTTTTGTAATAGCCAGTACATTGCACCAGGGTGGAAACTCCCAGATGTAATAATCGTCGATGACTCTGCCGTTCGGAAGCTGAACGCTGTCCTGACGCATGGTGAGCCAGGGCTTGTTATAAAGGTATGTCGTGTCGAGGGTAGTCCAGCACCCCGGGTCGTGATCTATCGCCATGGTCAGCCTCTCATTCTTGGGTCGAGGGCATCACGGACACCGTCGCCGATAAGGTTGAAGCACACTACAGTAGTCAGGATGGCAATACCGGGGAATGTTGAAATCCACCAGTAGTTCAAAAGACTGTCACGCCCTTCATTGATAATGTTTCCCCAGCTCGGTGTGGGCGGCTGAACTCCAAGACCAAGAAAGGAGAGCCCCGCTTCAGTCAAAATAATGCTGCCGATCCTCAGTGTTGCGGCAATAATAACCGGAGTCAGGGTATTCGGTGCAAGGTGCCTGAATATAATTCTCATATTCGAAAGCCCGAGTGATTGTGCAGCAAGAATGAACTCCTGCTCTTTAAGCGAAAGCACCTGGCTTCTCACAATTCTTGCCACTCCCATCCATCCTGTAAAGGAGAGCGTGATCACAATCAGGTATATCGAGTTTCCGAAAGTTGCAATGATAATGAGAATGAGAAAAAGGGCAGGGAATGCTATCAGGATATCGACAATCCTCATCATGGTGGCATCCACCCAGCCTCCGAAATAACCAGAAGATACCCCGATAATCGTGCCGAGGCTGACTGAGATCAACACAACAAGAAAGCCAATGGAAAGCGATATTTTTGATCCGTAGATGACACGGCTGAGAATGTCTCGTCCATATTGGTCAGTACCAAACATAAAAATACGCGAAATCACAAAATCAGGTTGTTTCTCTCCGCCTGCCAGTGCAAGTGTTTTACCGGTTCCGGCAAGTTCTGTAATACCGATACTCTTGGTACGTATGCCCTGACGGTAAATAACCTGATCTTTATCAATCCGGTACTCATTGATAAACCTGACAGTATTTGGCTCATTGCGGGTTTTCAGCTTCTGGAAATCACTGATCAGGCTGTTTGCAAGCTCAACTGTTGTTCCGCTCCCTGTCTGTATCGGGATTGCCAGAGTCTTAGGCTGTTTGAGAACCAATGCCTGCAGCCGGGAGAATGGCGGCTGATAAGCGGTAACCAGAAAATCCTGTTGATCATAAGGACTGAATGGTACTATGAACGGCGCAAGGAACGCCAGAGAATAAAGGATAAAAATTACAGCTGACGCATACAGGGCTATTGACTGGCGCATGAAAGCCCTGAAGCTTATTTTACCAAGGCTTAGTTCCGTTTGTTCAGGTCTGTTCTTTTCTACAGAACGTTTCCGAAACTTCTTTCTCGTAACAAGTATAAGAGTTAACGGTAGTGCACAGAGGTAGATGGCTCCTATCCAGAATTCAAGGATCTCGGAGGTAAAAATTGCCTGTAAAGATTCTGGTGCGCTGATAAAAAGCCTTGCCGCAGTGTACAAGGAGTGGAAACTGATCAGTACCAGGTCAGCCTTTGCGAAAAGAATAAGGAGAAAGGTAATGAATGAGACTGCAAGAAAAATAATCGATCCTTTATTCTGTAATCGGATAGGTCCTGCATTGGTAGCCGTTTTGTGCAGGGGTGATGATGGGCCGCTCTCTGTTTTCAAGCTTGTGTGGCTTTCGGTGAATGGTAAGTCAGGCTTTGGAAATTAAGGATAACCTATAAAAAAAAGCTGCTTTTCCCTGAAGAAAAGCAGCTTTGAATTGTAAATAGCCTCTTTGGAAAACAAAGTGAACAGTGTTCAGCTTGCTGGAGTTGCAGCAGGAGCTTCTGCAGTGGCTTCCGCTTCTTTTTTCGAGGCAAGTACTGTAATAACAGGAGTATCTGGATCATCCATAATGACGAGGTCAGTATAGGCATCCATTGGCAGCTCCTTTACATGAATGGAGTGTCCGATTTCAAGTGCGGTAACATCGATGACGAAGTGATCAGGCATATGTTCCGGCATCCCCTTGATTGTAAGCGCATGTTTGATAATCTGCAGTTTGCCGCCTTTCTCCACACCGGCACTCTCACCTGTAACAGCAACAGGTACTTCTAGCTCAATGATCTCATCAGCAGAGAAAAGCTGAAAGTCGGTATGAATAATTCTGTCGGTTACCGGGTGAAACTGAACGTCCTTTATAAAAGAACGTTTAATCTTTCCATCCGGGAACTGTAAATCAATAATATGCGACTCAGCTGAGTGTACCAGCTTCCTCAATGCAAGTTCATTGACGCCTACCGCAACTGTTTCTTCGCCTTTATGGTAGATAACTGCTGGCACAACGCCTGTCTTGCGCAGTTTATCAGCTGCATTCTTTTTAATAACGCGAGGTTCAACCCCCAATACAATAGTTTCCATTATCTCTTTTATCGCTTGTGTTTAGTGAAGGTTCGTAAGTTTTTCAATGATATTCTTGCTGTCAAAAAGGCAGCTGACAGAATCATCTTCATATATACGCTTGATAGCCTCACCGAAAAGGTTACTGACAGTTACTGTTTCAATTTTCGGTGAATATTCGTGGCTCGTAATAACTGAATCGGTAACAATTACTTTTTCAAGTATTGACGCATCAATTCTTTTGATAGCCGGTCCTGAAAGAATCGGATGGGTTGCTGCCGCATAGATTTTAAGGCCGCCTGCATCACGGATAGCTTTCGCAGCGTTGACCAGGGTTCCTGCAGTATCAATCATGTCATCAACAAGAAGCACATTTTTGCCGCTGACATCACCGATAATATTCATGACTTCCGCAACGTTGGCTGCTGGTCGGCGTTTGTCGACAATGACCAGATCAGTACCCAGTTCTTCGGCAAATTTTCTTGCCAGCTTTACGCCGCCGACATCAGGAGAGGCCACAACCAGGTTTTCGCGAAACTCTCTATGACGGATATGGTCAATAAGTATCACGCTTGAATAGAGGTGATCAAACGGAATATCAAAAAATCCCTGAATCTGAGGCGCATGCAGATCCATGGTTAAAATGCGGTTTGCTCCCGCCTCCGTAAGCAGGTTGGCAACCAGCTTTGCTGTAATGGCGACGCGAGGCCTGTCCTTCCTGTCCTGACGGGCATAGCCGTAATAGGGAATGACAGCGGTAATTCTTGCTGCTGAAGACCTTCTTGCTGCATCAATCATGATCAGCAGCTCTAAAAGATTATCTCCGGGAGGATTGGTGGACTGTATAATGAAGAGATCCGAACCACGGATCGATTCAAAATAATTGACCGAAATCTCTCCGTCAGAAAAGTTTTCAATCTTTGCATTGCCAAGTGACATTTCGAGGTACTCAGCAATCTTCTCAGCGAGGGCCGGGTTGCTGCGTCCAGCGAAAATTTTAATGGGTTTTTCCATCATGTCCTGCACATTCAGATGAAAGGGGTTATATTATGGCAATCGATTTACTCTCCAGAGCATCCGTAACCGTTTTCCCATACATGGATTGAATAATCACGAGAACTCAAATATAATTAAAAAGGCCGAAAAATTAACTATTTTTTTCCTCTTTCTAAAGCACTGTTATTTATAAAATAAATATGACTATTCAGGAGATCAGGGACTATCTCGCCCGGTTTGTCGGTGCCGTTGAGCTGGTTGGTAAAGTAGATGAGTTGATTTCCGGCCCGGCCAAAATCGAATCCGCGCAAATTGGTCAGGTCAGCTTTATAGCCAACGACAAGTATGCAAGATATCTTGCCACTACCGAAGCATCGCTGGTTATTGTACACAAATCGCTGAGTGTTGATGAGTTCAGCCATCGCACCTCTTTTCTTAAAGTAGGCGACCCCTATACTGCCTTCGTTTTTCTTCTCCAGAAATTTGCAACCCCACGGACAATAGCCCATAAGGGCATTGCAATCTCAGCAGTTATCGGCGAAGGTGTTACTCTTGGTGAAGGTGCCTCAATCGGAGAATATGCTGTCATTGGCGACCGATGTACGATTGGCAGCAACGTCGTTATCGGTCCTAATACCGTTCTGTTTCAAGATATCTCTCTGGGCGATAATTCAGTTTTATTCCCGAATGTGACCATTTACGATGGCTCCCTGATAGGCAAAAGAGTTGTTGTTCATTCAGGAACCGTTATCGGAGCAGATGGGTTCGGTTTTGCTCCGCAGAGCGATGGATCGTATGTAAAGATTCCCCAGATGGGCATTGTTGAAATTGGCGATGATGTCGAAATCGGAGCAAATGCCACTATAGACAGAGCCACCATGGGTAGTACCGTTATCGGCCGGGGTGCTAAAATCGATAACCTGGTTCAGATCGCCCACAACTGCCGGATCGGTGAAGATACCGTCATCGCTGCACAGGCGGGAATTTCAGGAAGCGTAACCTTAGGCCGTCAGTGTATGGTAGGAGGCCAAGCCGGTTTTGCAGGCCACCTTGAGCTTGCCGACCGGATACACGTCGCAGCCCAGGCCGGCATTTCAAAGTCCTTCCTCGAGCCCGGCATCGCCCTTCGAGGATACCCGGCGCAGCCGATGCGCGAACAGCTCAAGCACGAAGCAATGCTGCGCAACCTCGGCGCCATGAGAGACAAACTCAATCTGCTCGAAGCCGAACTGAAAGAACTCAAAAATTCCTGACGTCCCCTCAGCGCCCTTCGGGGCGCCACATGGCAATCTGCAGCATCAAAAACGCTGGCTTTTATAAGTCTTATAGGTCCTATAAGACCTATTTCTTTCTTCACTCTCATCCAATCTGAACCGCTGAATTCATGAGGCAATCCCGGCCACCGCTTGTCCGTATGCAGTATATGCACCAGCAGCTGCAGAGCAACCATTATCCCAACTGCGCAACGGTTGCAGAGTATTTTGAGGTCTCAACAAAAAGCATCCAGCGCGATGTCGACTATATGCGCGACCTGCTTCATGCGCCTATTGAATACGACCAGAAGAAGAGAGGCTACTATTACGAAAAGCCCGGCTGGGATTTTCTGCCCTCAACTCTTCTTGAGCGAGGGGAGGCTGCCGCCCTTATTGCTACAAAAAAGGTGCTTGCACAGTGTGAAGGCTCACCATTATTCGATGAAATCAGCCGGGCACTCGACAAAATGCGGCAGTACCTTCCCGAAGCATCCGCCTCCAATGAGTTTCTCAACATCTACTCATTTGAAAAACCCTCACCGCCGGCTTTTGATCCCCGCTTTTTTGCCGCCATTGAAGATGCCATACGGAGCAGGCTCAAGATTACCATAACCTACCGGGCTGCCTGGAATCAGGAGGTAACGGAGAGGACCGTGCATCCCTACATGTTTCACTACTCTCAGCAGAGCGATACCTGGTATATAATCGGCTATTGCGAGCTGCGGGGCGATTTCCGGACCTTTGCCATCAATCGTATCCGAACCGTCTCACTCTCCAAAAAGCACTTCACCGCTCAGAAGACCTTTTCATTTGAGACCTACATAGCTCAGGCATTCGACCAGATCCACGATAATCAGACAAGCAGTGTTGCAATCCGGTTTTCTCCTTTCCAGTCACAGTGGATCAGGGAGCACCAGTGGCACCCTAGCCAGGAGATTGAAGAGCTGAAAGATGGCTCACTCATCCTGAAAATGCAGGTCGGAGCCCTCGACGCCGTCAAACGCTGGGTCATGCGCTACGGAAGTGAAGCCGAAGTCCTGGAGCCCCAGGAACTCCGTGAAATGATAAAATACGAACTGCTCACAACAGCAAAGCTGTACGAAGATGTCAGGGTCCAGAAAGTAGAAAGCCTCTCCCTGTTTTAACCGTTAAAACCAACAGCTGAAAGCTTCAGAAAATCGGATAACACGCACTAAATCCGTCAAAACTGGACAAACTGGACACCTATAAAAAAGGGGGGAATAATTAATTCCAGCAGGTGACCCTTTTTGATAGTATCGGACACCAGATGTCCTACCTTTTTTCTTAACTGCCAACTGCCAACTGCCAACTTTCTTCCCTCGGCACTCAGCACTCACGTCTCAGCACTGTTTTATATCTCCATCGAGTCCAGAACATACTGAGCCCCTTCATTGCCTTGATCGGCAGAGAGCCAGAAATATTTGACTGCTTCAGCCTCATCCTCTTCCACCCCTGTGCCGTTTTTGTAGAGCAATCCAAGGCTGTATTGCGCGTGAGAATTTCCCTGGTCAGCGGCCAGCTGGTACCAATACGCTGCTTCCGTTTTGTCCTGCCTGACAGAGTCACCCTCCTCATACATTAAACCAAGGTAAAACTGAGCGTATGCATCACCTTGCCCGGCCGCTAACCGGAACCATGTCACAGCCCGAGCAGCGTCCATTTTGACGCATTTGCCAATCCTGTAAGCCAGCCCAAGAAAGCGTTGGGCTACAGCATTGTTCTGTTCAGCTGCCAACCGGTACCATTTGACGGCTTCAGCCTCATCCTGCCTTACGCCGCTGCCATTTTTGTACATCCCTCCAAGATTGCATTGGGCATCAGCATAACCCTGCAGGGCAGATAAACGGAACCAATGTGCTGCTTCCGTCTCGTTCCGCTCCACCCCTGTGCCGTTTTTGTAAAGCAATCCAAGGCAGTATTGCGCAAATTCATCACCCTGCTCTGCGGCCATGCGATACCATCTTGCGGCCTGGGCAAAATCCTGCGCCATTCCTTTGCCGTATTCGCTCATGATCCCGAGAAAAAGCTGGGCATGAGGATTCCCGCGTTCAGCCGCCAGCAAGAAAAGCCTCAATCCCTCTGTTAAATCCACGGAAACGCCGTCACCTTCAAAATATTGTAATGCTCTGTCGCACAGCACCTCGGTGGTATCAAATTCAAGCAGCATACATCCCCCTTCTTTTAATCAGTATGATTGGAAATGATTTCATCTTCTTACTGTCAGTATAGAAAGGGTAGTAGGACATAAGGTGTCCGACACTTTAAAAAAAACGGGTACCCCCTGAAATAAATTATTCCCCCCTTCGTACAGGCAAGCCTCCAGGCTCCCGCACTACTTCGGCAGGCGGGCAGCTGGGCATTGGTAGCGGGGCCGTGCAAGCGGTGAACCTCAGTTAGCGGTGTGCATCACAACCGATCAATGCAGGCATGAGTGACCAGTCCGGAGCGCCTTCAGCAAAAATGAGCTTCAAGTAATTACACAGGAGTCATAGGCACCAATTCTTTCCCGTCACAGGTGCATATGGAACTGCGTTGTTAGTCCGCAAGTTTTAACAGAGGGAGCAGTATTGAGTTAGTGCGAAATGGCTTATCCAACCCTTTTTTGACAGGCCGTCAAGAGCAAGCGTAATCTGTCGTTTTGAAAACTGTTTCTTTTTCTCATTCCATGCATCAACAGATGTAATTAACATCATCAATAGTCTGAACTTGTTCATTCTCAACAACCCAGTGCACAGAGGCTAACAATTCCAGTCCGAAGGGAGATTCGAAGCCCTCAACAAGATCGCATACCCTGTCAAAGTGCTTCTGAGTGTTTGTGGTATCCTTTTCCTTGAGAAACAAATAACGCATGCTCTTTTTTTTGTTGCATAAATACTCCTTTTATTTGTTGATGAAAATAGTGTAAAAAAGAACAGGATTGATAGTGTTGCGAAATATCAGTCTTCTGTTATTTCTTTTGGCGAATGAGTTGAACCACCAAGTTTCTTTCGCTGTTTGGTTTCGATTTTCTTTATACTTTCAACTGCTGGCAACTTCTCTGGCATTGTACCACCCAATTCTTGAATGGTTTTTCTGACTTTTGCGCCGACTTCCTGGTGTGTCTGATTTGCTGCTTTTTTGCCTTTGACCTTGTCTCTGCGAAGTTTTTCTTCTGCTTGTGTAGCTCGAAACAGGTTGGCTGCCAATTCCGTACTTCCCATGTGATCCAGAATTTTCTGGCTCTTTTTCAATCCTTTTAATCTGTGGATATCATCTTGCCTTAATCCTCCGTACAAGCCCATATAGCCATGATTCTGAAAAATGGCATAATCCAGGGGCTCTACGACTCCTGCATTCTTTGCTGCATCTGCCAGTTGTACATTATGCAGACGGATCTCGTTACGCAAGAGAACTCGCCTTTCTTCCTCAATATTTTCGTCTGTTAATTCCTGCCGTCGTGTTTGTACCGCAAAATATGTCTGCCCCTGCGCTACCTGCTCTTTTTTTGGATCAGCATTCTGTATTGCAAGATAGCAGGCATACCGCGACATAAACATCGTTTTGACAGCGCGTTGCCCGCCTTTGCCGATTTCGATCATTTCGGTGACATCAACGAAATGATCCTCAATAGGATGGGCACTGTTGAAGCAGGCTATCTTGGCTTTTTCAACGACGGACTCAAAATTACGGTAGTCACCGTAACCCAACACTTCTGCAAACTCACGGCTTGACCAAAATTCCTGACCAGCATCATTTGTCCTCTTGATCTGCTCGAATGGAGAGGTATGTTCATTGTCCGTATTTCTGAATTTTCTGCTCATAATGCTTATTCTTATTGTGCATTTGGCTGTTTGAAAATGACTGCTGCAACTTGGTAGGTTTCGATTTCTGCTTTAATCTGATCGAAGGGAGCAGTACCTTAAAATCTGAGAAGAGGTGGCTGATGTTTTCGGTCAAAGCCACTATAAATATAACGTATAATATTAAAGCATGATACGATCACACTGAATCTCTTAACGTACGATTTTGTCCTGCGCGGCAAGCTGGCTGAGCGTGAACTTCATCAAGGCGGCACGGGAAGCGGCTGCGCTCGTCAACTCAGCGACGCTGCAGACAGAACTGAACAAGCAGCTGGCGAGCATTGCATTGCCGGATGATGATCTGATTAAGAAGATTGATAAGGAGCTGAGCAGGGCGAAGGGGGCTGATGTGAAACCGAAAGCTCCAATACCGCTGGTATAAAACCGCCAGGCACCAATCGCAAAACATCAGAAAATAGCTCTTGGGCTCAGAGTGCCGTGCACGCGGTGAACATCAGTGAGCGGCATGTATGGCACTTTTTGCTCCTACTGCGAAGTGCAGAAGATTCAAAATAACAGGTGCAAAAGTCTGGTCTCACTCCGGCAAAGCACTGCAACTTTATATGATTGCAATCCCAAAATTATTTTGTTTAACTTTTCAAGAGCGCTCCAATTCTCTAAAAATGTAGTAAAATTACGATCTTCGTCCTTAATACCATCTCTCATAAGAGACAACCTTTCGTTAGCGTTCAGCCCTCTTCCTTGCAATGCAATCCTAGAATTATCATTTGTATTTATAATCCAAGGATAAAAATGGTAACTCCTTTTATTACCATGAATTCTTCTTAATCGCGCCAGCAAGTCAACAGGTTTGATAACAATAAAATGTGGGGTCCATTTTCTTTCATTTGACACAAGCACAAACACCCAATAATTAGCCTGAGACTTCTCAATTTTTTCATGGGATAATGTCAACCAACCAGCAGCAACAAGCCCCTGCTGAAAGTCATCGACAGCTTCAGGTTGTCTATAGTCTCTTGATAATTTAACTTGCAAAGATACAGTAGACTTATTCTTCTTATCGGTCACAAGAAAATCAATACCCGTATCCTTTGACGGAAGCCATACATTTAAATTTCGAAAAGTTTGTTCAATGAATTCGCCAACAATAAATTCCCCAGCATGTACAGTAAATAAAGGTCGCATGGTAATATTATTTATTTATTAATAAATCCACTCCCTCCATGCCTCATAAATCATAACCATCGCCATTGTATCAAGCTCACAATATTTTTTCAAGCCTACTTTAATCTCCGGCCGTTCATAGTCTGACATTTCTTCAAACTGAAGTCTGGCAAAAGCCGTCATAGCTGCGCCTCCATTCTTAATGAGATTATCTTCATCGCTGCTGAGCAGGAGCGCTTGATTCTTTTCATCGATATCGTTGAACAGCTTCGGCAACAGTGAATAAGGGTCTTTAACTATACCACTATCATCAGTCTCTATCCATTTCCAGTCTCTGAAATTCAGGCTTGGGATGCCTGATGATGCTCCATAAACCGGCTTACTGTATTTCTGTTTCAGAAAATCTGAACTGTTGAGCACTGCCGGTAAAACATATTTGATGGAATTCGACCCCTTCGTATAGGGATCGTAGTAATATCGCTTTACCAGATACCAGAGATCGACCATGTTTCGGGGACTTTCCCAGAAGAGCCCTTTGTTATCATCTGCATGGGTAATCGAAACAATGAATTTCTGAAGATCAGCAATGTCTTTAGGAGGGTTCTCGGATGCAGCCAGCTGCCGGTAGATGGCAAGGAGAACAGTATTCTCATGATTGCTGTATCGGAATATGGTTCCCTTGTCAACTTCGAGTTCTTTTTTCAGGGCCCGTACAAAGCTGAAGTTTGGAAATACCCCAGGCTCAGCACAAAGATACTCACCTGCATGACGAACGCTTCCATCACGCTCTACAAAGTGGTGAGAGTATTGAAATCCTATCATTTCATAGGGAGCTACACCTTTGGTAAAGGGTATCGGGTTAATGGTGGTCTCAAAGTCTATGAAGTGCAAGGGATAGGTCCACTGCTCCATCTCTGCAGCAAGATTCTCCCTGTCAAAATATGGCTCAGTATTGCCACTCCTGCTTTTCTTTATCTGCAAGAGCTGGCGCTGTGATCTTGATAAGCCTGGCTTCTCATCCCCTTTCAAACCAAGGTCATCTTCCGAGATATCGGCAAGTTTACGTTTCCCAGATGCTATCGCCTCATCCTTTTTCCTGAAGTCCCAAAGGGCAAGAACACTCTCCTCTTTAAAATCACGATCTGTCCAATTGAAAGTCTCTCTCCAACACTCCCTGAATCCGCTTTTAAGACCTTTTTGAAGCTCCTCATCATTGCAGGTAAATGAGCAATCGCGGCACTTGCCGCCAGGAGAAGGGGCTATCTTTTCATTCTTAGCATAGGCTTCAGCAAGCCATGCAATGGTAGCCTCAAACCCTCTCTCGATAAAATCATCTGTGCCTGCTCCGTTCCATATCATCCCGACATACTCATCAACAGGGAGAACAGCTAAAAGGGGCACAGAGAGGTCTGCAGCCGAAAGAGCAGTATCAACTGTTACCATTTTTCGGTTACGATGATCTCTTCTGATTCTGAACTTCTGGTTCAGGCCATCAGTCGGGCATTTAGCCGCCTTGTCGGCAATCATGAGGTAAGAAGATATTATATGACCAGGCATCGCACTCTTCAGCACATGAGCCTGATAAGCAATATCATAGAGGTAGGGCTTCCACGATGATGCAAGCGCTCCTTTGGTATTTAAAAAAGGGAGATCCTCATCAGCAGAGTCAAACGACTTTGACTTCACCTCAATAAGGTTAAGGCGATTCCCCTCTTTTTTAAGAATATCAATGCGTATGAAGAGCGACTCGAACCTTATGGCAGCCTCATAAATGATGACGTTCTCCTGCTGCAAGAGCGCCATGGTCTCGCGCTCAGCATCTGCATGAATTGTTGACGTTATTTCATGACCGCCGGGAATGTATTGCTTCGCAAGCTCCCCTACCTGATAGCCGCCATCAGCCAGAGCAATAAGAAACGGATCATCAATGGATTTATCGGGGTAGAGCGGATTACCGGTATAATAGAGCTTTGTGGGGCACTCCATACCAAGCTTGAAACGTGACTTTGTGAGGTATCTCGGTTTAGGCATGGAGCAGGGGGGTGTAATGAGACTTTTCAGAAAAAGCTGTTCCTGTAATTTTTAAAGTAATAATCTTTACAGCTTTGTTACGTATTTAAAACTGTAATAAATCAAAACGGAGCACCTCCTTCATTGACTATGAATCGGTTTATGACAAGCCACTCTTGCCGGAGATCATGAGGCAAGAGATTGTTATTTTCAATACTTCGGCAGACCCTATCGCCTCTCACTGAGCCTTTTGCTTGCAGCATTTTAAACCACTTCATTGTTTCTGACAGGTCACGTTCTACGCCGTGACCTTCGAAATAGATCATTCCGAGTGCATAGATGGCAAATGAATCACCGTGTTCAGCTCCAAGCTCAAACCATTGTCTTGCGGTGGTAAAATTCCGTTCTTCCCCATCGGCGCAGTAAAACAACCGTCCGAAGGAAAACTGTGCTGATGCAAACATCGGTTCTTTAAGACTGGCTATGATGCTCATACAGGTAGACTCTTCATGAAGAATTTCTGAATAGTCAAAAAGCAGCATAGCAAGAGCTGACTGGGCTCCGTCTTCACCTTGTTCTGCTGCAAGAAATAACGTTTTTGCTTTTTTTATGAGTCTGCTTTTTACAGGATTTTTGAGGAGCTCACGTCTCATCACTCCTCCTGTTGCTTTCGATAGTCGTGCTTTTTTCGATATCTGCTCTGATGGGTGCATGCATCGATATAGAGCTTGAGGGTATTTCGATTTTACCAGGCATAACTGTTATCCGCCTCATCGGTCAGGTTATAGATTTGTGCCCGTGCAGCTTTACGAACTTTGGGTTCTGCATCTTTTACGGCCCGTTCCCTCAGCCACTCCAGAGTACCAGGGTTATCACCGAACTCCTCTGCCACGATATCAATCGCATTCTTTCTTACCCAAAGCGCTTCATCATGCTCCGCCCGCTCTTTAAGCCATGCAAAGGTTTCGGAATCTACGGTCCAGTTGCCGGCAAACTCAATCAAGAGTTCATTGCGTACCGTTGAATCGCTGTCATGCTCTATACGAGATTTCAACCATGGCAACACCGCAGGGTCATCAATCCAGTTGCGTGCAATCTCAAGCAGGAGATGGTGGCGAACAATGCAGCCGTTGTCAAAATGCTCCGCTATTTTCTGGAGCCATTCGAGCGTCCAAGGCTCAGCGCTGTAACGACGTGCAATCTCCTGATAGGCTGAGCCACGGACTTCATCACTCTCGTCCTGCACGCCGCGCTCTTTAAGCCACTCGAGAGTACCGGGCTCTCTGGCCCACTCTCTTGCAATCTCCTCTATGGCGGTTTGCCGCACCATCGTGCACTCGGCATGTTCGGCCCGTTCCTTGAGCCAGCCCAAGGTATCAGGTTCCTGCCTTCGTTCGCGGGCCACCCTCAGAATATATTCCACCCTGTGCTTATAAGGCACTGACGTTTCTGTTTCAAGCTGGTACTCGCCATCCCGCCATGACTTGAAGATATCGGGACACTCTCTTCTTTCAAGGATTTCAGCTATCGCTTCATCACTCTTCTGCTCATCATCAGCTATGATCCATATCATCGCCCGTATTTCATCCGAGCGGTCCTGACGGTTTATAATCGAGAGCTTGATAGCAGGGCTTCGCTCATCAAGAAACCGCTGCCTGATAAACGGCATAATAGTCAGATCATGTTTCCGCTCCAGATAGAGGCTGTCAAGAGCCTCAAGCCGAACCATGACGTTCCTCTCATCCTGAGCCAGCTGCTTGAAAAGGGCAATCCTTTCGGGTGCCTTTTTCCACTCATCAAGAGCTTCACGAATGGCATCAATACGGGCATCAGCCGAATACCCGGTAGCTGGCTGCAATAACCGGCGTTGAATTGTACTCATCACTTTTTTTTCTTTCATAAACATTCCTCCCATTTTTTCTTTCATAGTAACACCATGCATAGGACAATAGGCGTCATACCCCTAAAGATTTCAGGGACGGGCTGATATTTTTTGAGGTACCTTCAGGAAGTGACTTAATGGTAGACGTACATCTGTTTGAAAATAGCCAACTTTTAACACTGTAGGCGCATTTGGTCAGCCAACCTTCGGCCTGTTCCTGTACTCATAAACGCTTCCAGTGGCTGAGTACCTACTCTTGGCAGGTCAAGCCGGTCAGCATCCCAGCAGGTTCCGATTGTTATATCTGTGGTTGCTAGGCCGCACGTGTGGCCATCGCAGGCGCGCATCAATAAATCTAAAGATTGGTCTGGCAGATTATAGAGCTTCCCTCGTTGCGCTTCAGCAAACTTAGCCGCACGGTAGCCATGGCCGTCATCAATATGCTCATTGACCAAGCACGAATCATGAAACCAGGCAAAGAGCTCTACCACCAGCATATCAGCTCCATTTTCTCTGGCAATAGTCATCCCATGATTTTCCACGTTCCGCCAGTGCTGAACGCCGTGTATGGATTTCTTGGCATGAGGACCAAAATGCCTGGTTACTGCCTGTATTAACTTGGCACAGCCAATCCATCTTTCGTTGTTGCTGCTTGTATTGCAATTCATAGTCAATGTGCTTTGCTATTTGAGTAAATCATGACTCCCTTCCAATTCGATTCACAAGGACACCAAGCATATCGCATGCCTTATTCGTCCTCCGAATTGACAAAATTAAAATTTATAAAGGTGAATTGCTCGCCCCTTGTCGAGGTTACACTGCTCTCCAGCTTGATCATGGGTGAAGAACGGGCAAAGGTCTCAAGCTCCTCATCACTCATTATGGCAACATCAGCCGTTGAAAAAATGAAGCTTTCAGCATAGATATTCTCCCAATACCACTTCTGATAGAGGAGATCATATTCATCAAGTTTCACCTCCAAACTCACGATTATTACCGTATCGGACTCTACCGGAACAGCATCAAATTTACCGCTCATAGGGTTCTCCTTTTGTTGATTGTATTGGATTGCTGTTCGGGGGGATTGTTCTGGTGCAGGATTTAAATCTTGTGAGATTCTTGAATAACCATAACCGAACTGTATCAACATACAACCAGAGGTAGGACATCCGCCGTCATAGAGGGAGAAAAAAGGGGAAATAAATGAAAGGGGAAATGAAAAACTTTTTGCTCAGATAACGAGACCTGAATCAATGATTACAATTTGGCCTGAAGTACAGTTGGGGCAAGGATGACCGCCGAGGTCACGAAAAAACCCGCCATGCAGAGAGCCGCAATGAGTGCAATTGAGGGTGTCATGTTCTTGATCCACAATGCTCTCCTGCTGGCAACCAAGACAGAGCCAATAATGAAAATGCCCGATACGGGATGCTCTGGATTCTTGAGTGGCATCTATGCCCAACACTTCGTCGACAGTCCAGCTCTCAAGAGGGTGCTGACATATTATCCGCTTGCCGTCGTCATCAGAGACATACATGCCACCTTGCCTGGTAAAGCTCCCTGCCCGGTAGTCGCATACATTACAAGCAAGTTCATAAATCACCATATCGCTCTCTGGGTAAGTTTTATTTGGCTTTTTGGAACGGCCACTTGATAGGACCGGAGTTAGGTTTTTCGATGGGCGGTTGTTCA
This sequence comes from Chlorobium sp., assembly GCA_005843825.1. Classification (GTDB taxonomy): domain Bacteria; phylum Bacteroidota; class Chlorobiia; order Chlorobiales; family Chlorobiaceae; genus Chlorobium. The sequence continues at coordinate 1,692 of SZXX01000052.1, read as the reverse complement.
ACAGTTTCAGGCTTAATTTCATTTTCAGCGTTACGATTAAATGTCTTATCAAATAATCTTAAGCCACTTTTATAGGTTTTGCTTGCGGCGTCTTTTACGTTATGTGCAGCACTACCTGTGAAGGCTACTGTTTTTGCGGTATATTCGCCAGCTATTTCTGCTGTGGCAGCAAAGAAAGTTGGTGGAATAATGTTTTGGTATTCTTTAGCTCTGCTCTCGATGTTTTGAAGGTCCAATGGGATATTGAATCGATTAGATACTGATCTCAAAAAAGCCCTTTCTTGATCTACTAATTCCCCATCAATAACTGCCATTAAAATTAATGTTTCGAGTAATGCTTTCTGAATATCATGATTTTCAATTTTTGATATCGCATCTAAAAGATTGCTTTCATCTGAAATCAGTTTTTGGAAATCTTCCTTTTCGTGTTCATTAACTGATATCCTTAATAGTAATGCCTTGTATAGATCGTTTTCTTTATCCTTTAATACTCCATCGACCTTAGCCATATACATAATAGCTGCAGGGAAAACAATGTCGTATTTATATTGGTTTGAAATTAAAGCCTGCAATTCATCAGTTAACTTTCCTCTCTCTTTGAAATGCGATTTAGCAATTGACCCTAATGATTTTGTTGTTGTAAAGTTGTAGAGGCCGCCAATACCAATCGATGTAATTGGTATCGCGTACTTTAAAATTGTTTTTTGTAATACTTTTACACCAATTTTAGCTGCAATGTTTTGAGTAGCTTTAAGAGTCCCTTTTGTAAATACCTGCTTAACTCCACGCTTAGTCAGACTCTTTGTTGCGATTTGCAAACCTTTACCAACTAAATCTGCTGGAGCTATTCCTAGTGCATATCCAAATATCAAAAAAATATCTTCTGGATCCTCTAAATCAAGCGGTAAATTATAGACCACAGAAAGGTCATAAATAAGTCTCAACTGAATGCGAGATACATATACCATCTCTGCCAAAATGACAGTGGGAAGTAGAGCGCTTGACAAACCATATGATGCTAGTGCACTTATTTCGCCTGCGGTTGCGCCTGCGCCTGCAATTGCTCCTGCAACGGCCGCATATTTCTCGACAGTTTTTGTAAGGATATCAGTAATTTCATCAGGAGCTAAGCCAGGGTATTTTTCTATAAAATACGCAGCCCTAGCATTTCTTTCACTTGTTTGAATTACTTTTCCTAATAATTGAGTAAACCATTCGCCACTATTTATTTGATTAAATTCTAGTGTTTTTATGAACTCCCGGGATTCATCAAATTTTGATTGTACAATCCTTTTTATGTCATCCAATGAATCTTTGAATCCTTGTTCTTTATCAGTAGTCATAAAAATCCTTTTTAGTGTTAAACGATTTATGATAATTCAGATATTTCTTACATAATACTCCATGATGGGGAACTCAAATAAAAAGTGTAAGGTATTTGATCAATAGCTCCCGCTCGAACCACCATTAAGACTTGAAAACTTGTAGATGAACTTTCGGGTTGGCCTACTGTTTGTTTTCGGACTGGTGAGTACCCAGATTTCATCACCGTGTATCTCTACGCCGTATACTTTAAGCTGTTTGGGGTTGAGGTTGGTGCACTTGATTTTAAATCTCTGGATTTGACCAGGTCTTGTTACTTCTAGTTCGTTTTTGCTTTCATTGTAGATTGCTGAAGTGGACCCCACTCTG
>SZXX01000013.1 GCA_005843825.1 Chlorobium sp. | reverse complement strand
AAATCAAATTTCCGCCTACAAATGGCTATATGGGAGCTTCATCCCAATCAATAAAAGGAAACTCCTTTCTGATTAGAGCGGAAACTGACCAACACCGAGGGTGAGCCGGAAGCGATCACCGCCAAGCCAAAGCCAGGGAGCACCCAGCCCGATAATACCGTGCAGAGGAATAAGCAGGAATACAATTGGGTTATTTATTCTTAAAAAGTGCGTTTTGTCATGGATTCCTGAAGCATAGAAATATGAACTGGTTTTATAAGACAAAATGAGCCCAAAAACGGGAGTATTGACCACCCCTCTTCAGCGTCTCAACAAACGACCGTTTTTTTGAGACCTGAAGCGATCCCAAAGAAAAAAACATGAATAGGGACGTGAGGGTGTTTTGCCTGAGATTTTTCTGGTTACATACTTGTTGCATATTTGTATCTCATTGCTAACATTTTTGAATTGAGCGGGCTGACGCCAAGTTAACCGGCAATAATGCTTCGCATTATTGCCCGCGTTGAACGACCAGTTAGGCATTAGGCAGGTTGTATATATTTAAATATTACGCTCCACTAAATGCGTGATCTTTCTCAATGCAAAGTGCTGACAGCCACTGAAGGATGGGCAACGCTGGGGCGATGTTTTGTGCCTGATCTGAGTATGGCTCGAAAATGGCGGTATCCTTACCTTTTCGGGTCTTCTTTGAGTGCACGATGGCACACCTTAGCTCGTAAAGCCACCGGCCTATTTCGTTTATGTTTTCAGACTTGCTGCCGGGGGCGAATTTTTGTATTTCTACGCTAGATGAAGTTTTTATATTTGATTTAAGTTGAGTGGACAACGTAGGGTTTAATGTGGAGATGAATCTCTCTATGTCATCGCAAGACGCAAGAAGCTCAACTACACAGTTTATTTGCTCCATCTCTGACTTGGCTATCTTCCCAAGCAAGATTGGAGCCGCTTCGAAGTAGTACTCTAGGACATTGTAAAAGCCAACAAACGCTAATAGGTGGTTGTTTTCCCTTAAACCGGAGAAGTAGTATGACAATAAAAGTGGACTATATTCTTTCTCGAGTCGTATGCGTTGGATATCAATAGATTCAATGGCGGTGTCTGAAGTATTGGATTTGATGTTGATTGATTCGCATCCCGGCTTTATGTCTCTGGTTGTTAGACCATCAATTCTCTGGGCTTGGTGATAATCAATTAGTCCGTGATCGCATTTGAGTAAACGCAGCTTTCCTATGTAGCCATCAGCTTCTTCGGTCGGAGATACGAATACTGATACCTTCTTGTTTAGAAGGTTGCTCATCGATTTCAGATAGTCGTGGAATATTGAGTCGCTGTAATTCTTGACTATGCACCAGTCGTTAAAGTCGGTGTCATCGTCTGGGTCTAGAGACTTGATCCAGTGAACCGATTTATCATTTAGTGCATCTAGCACAAGAGCCTCGGTGTTTCGCTGATCATATTGCATGTACATCTTGTAGACATCTGGCGACCAGTATTTGCCTTGGGCTAGCTTTGTTGAGATTTTTGAATCCTGGTTTAGCTTGCTGTATTCAAATAAGTAATTATCGACAAGATACTCCATTTGTTGATGCGTGAGCATTGTGTCGCCGTGCTCAAAGCGGATTTCCGCAACGGATTCAAGTTGCTCTAGGTAATAAAATGCTTGCGCAGTAATTAATGGTTCACCGTGAATCGTTGGGTGCACAAGGACACTGTGACTTAGCCCCTCGAACAAAAGTAGCGTCAAGAGACCTTCACTGTTTGCAAGTTGTAGCTTTACGTTTGTTGCCGCCATATTGGATGCCTAATAATGGTTAGATTGATCGAACCCCCTAACCTTGTGAGCCTGAAACCAATAAAATATTACTTAGACTTAGGGTTTTCAATCATTTTCTACACTAAAGTTATCTCCCAAGCATGGTACGTTATAGGAAAAATAATTGAATGTTTGATGTGGGATAAAAGCTGTCCGGGAGCCCTTATTTTCTCCACCTACCTTGCCCGTAGCACGATTTCGCTGTCTCAACAAACCTTCGTTTAATGAGACTGCAAAAAACGAATCACGCCAGCCACACGTTTCATCTCGCCGCATTCAGTTAAGGTCACCTCTATTTAGGGGATAAAAAAGATGGAAGGCAAACTTTACCTGCGGGCTTAAAAGAGCTATCCTCTCTGGAGAGCTTTAGTTGTGTTGGGGTTCAGGAATCACCCCAACCTACATAGGGGTCCTTCTGTTTATAATATAAACAGGAAAAGCCCCATCTTTCGAAGGGGCTTTTCCTGTCAATAATACCAACGACTTTTATATCATCTACTCAACATCGTGTTCATCAAGAGCCATCAATATATTTTAGAAGGGAACCTTACTTAGCTGCAGGTGCTTCTACCTTTGCTTCTGCTTTCTTAGCAGCTTTCTTTACTTTCTTAGCAGCTTTCTTCTTTGCTACTTTCTTTTCTGCTTTAGCTTCTGATTTTGCTTCTGCTTTTGCTGCTGCTGGAGCTTCTACTTTTGCTGCTGCTGGAGCTGCTGCTGCTGCTGCTGCTGGAGCTGCTTTTGCTGCTGCTTTGTCAGCTGCTTTGTCGGCTGCGAAAGAAACGCCACCGAAGATTCCGGAAACTGCAAGTGATACGATAACGCCAGCGATGAAATTCTTTTTCATTTGTCTGTAAATTTGAGTTTTGTAGAACTTTGGAACCAGGACCACCCTGCTTCTTATAAACTACTACGCAAGACCATTGAACTTTCTTTCAAAAAATCTTTAAATAATGAAAGATTTTTTTGTGTCCACCTATATACATTAAAATATACTTATAGTTTCTTTATTTTTACGTTTTCCTTATTTACTCGATGACAATCTTCATTTCTTACTCCTCAAACTCCAATCACGAAAATATTTTTAGCAGCTCATTCAGCATCGTCGTAACTTGAAAGCAATGATTAATTCTGTCTTTTATTTAGCCGAAGCTGTTTAACTATTGAAAAACACAATGGCAATCCCAAGAAGTATTCGCAAGGTTTTTAAAAGCAAACCAACCATTGAAGGGGCCGGTGTGCACCTGAAACGTGCTTTTGGTTTCACCGAGGTTCCACTTTTCGACCCATTTCTGCTCCTCGACGATTTTCGGTCAAACAGCCCTGGCGATTACCTCAAAGGATTCCCCTGGCACCCGCACCGCGGTATTGAAACGATCACCTATATGCTTGATGGAAACGTCCAACATGGCGACAGTATGGGACACAACGGAGTAATCAGCGCGGGAGCTGTTCAATGGATGACTGCCGGCAGCGGCATCATTCACCAGGAAATGCCTTTTGGCGACCAGCATGGAAAAATGGGAGGATTCCAGCTCTGGGCAAACCTGCCCGCCTCTCAAAAAATGAATCCCCCACGCTACCGCGACATCACTCCTGAGCTTATACCAAAGCTCCGTCTTGACAATGGTGTTGAAATCCGCATCATCTGCGGAAATATAGCCGAGACAAACGGACCCGTCAACGATATCGCCATCGATCCTCAATATCTCGATATCACCGTACCCCAAGGAATTTCTTATAACCATCAGATTCTATCAGGTTACACTGCATTCGCTTATATTATCGGAGGGCAAGGCGCTTTTGGCAATAAGGATGAATCCTATATCAACGAAACCCTGATTCTTTTCGGCGATGGCGACTCAATAACTGTAACTACTGAAGATAACCCTGTTCGATTTCTGCTTATCTCAGGCAAGCCGCTCAACGAACCAATCGCCTGGGGAGGGCCTATCGTGATGAATACTCAGGCTGAACTATCCAATGCATTTGAGCAATACCAGAACGGAACATTTCTGAAACAATAGAAATAAAGAGAGAATAAAATTCACCCCCAGGAATAGTCGTATTTATGAAGAGAACAGCTTTTTGGGCATTTGCCATATTCAGTGGTTTATTTTTGCTTTTGTCAGGGTTTATATTGCTGCAGGAAAAGGTTTCCGGACAGGCTTACAAGTCTGCTTTTGCCGCTTTGGAATCATATCAATCCCAACATCCCGAAGAGCATCCCCGCTTCCTTGCAGTTGTTGATTATTCAAAGCCCTCTTTCCTGAAACGTATGGCTGTAATCGATCTGAAAAACGGGGAACAGACATTTTACCTTACCGCACACGGATTACATTCAGGGGATCTCTATGCAACGCGATTTTCAAATGCACCGGCGTCAAGCATGAGCAGCCTTGGACTCTATAAAACACTCGGAATCTATACCGGCGACCACGGAAAAGCGATACGCCTCATGGGCCTTGACGGGGAAATGAACAGCAATGCTTTCAGCCGCGATATTGTATTGCATTCGGCCGATTATGTTTCTCTCGGCTATATAGTTATGAATATGTTGACGTTACACAATCCAAAAATCGGAAGGAGCAATGGATGCTTCGTTGTGCCAATACAGGATATTGATGAAATTACCCAGAAACTCAACCAGGGAGCCTTTGTTTACGCATGGGCAGAACATCCTTAACATCATGCAATTTCCATACACGACGAAAGCCCGGATATCCGGGCTTTTGTCGTGTATCAAGACTACAGATTTTTTCAGAGCGAGTCAATAATCGCATTCAACGTCGCACTTGGACGCATTGCCTTTGTTGTGAGCACTTCATCAACATGATAGTATCCGCCCATATCCACCGGTTTACCCTGTGCTGCAATCAACTCTTCATTGATTTTTGCCTCATTATCACCAAGCTGCTTTGCAAGTGAAGCAAAACGTGCCTGCAATTCCTGATCGCTGGTCTGCTGAGCCAAAGCCTGAGCCCAGTAGAGTGCAAGGTAAAAATGGCTCCCTCGGTTATCTATCTGTCCGACCTTACGTGCCGGGGACTTATCGTTGTCAAGGAATTTTCCGATGGCTTGATCAAGTGTTTCAGCTAACACCTTGGCTTTGTCATTACTGAAGGCCTCTGCAATATGCTCCAATGAAGCGGCAATCGCTGAAAATTCACCCAGGGAATCCCATCTCAGATAGCCCTCTTTCTGAAACTGCTGAACATGTTTTGGAGCTGATCCACCTGCACCGGTTTCAAACAAACCACCTCCATTCATCAGAGGGACTACGGAAAGCATCTTCGCACTGGTACCAAGTTCAATAATCGGAAAGAGATCGGTAAGGTAGTCGCGCAATACGTTGCCCGTAACAGAGATCGTATCCTTGCCGGCCCTTATCCTGTCGAGAGAGAAACGCATGGCCTCTACCGGTGTAAGAATACGGATATCCAGACCGGCAGTATCGTGATCACCCAAATACTGGTTAACTTTTTTAATAATCTGAGCGTCATGTGCCCGGTTGCTATCCAGCCAGAATATGGCAGGTGCTCCTGTTATTCTCGCCCTGTTTACAGCAAGCTTTACCCAGTCGCGTACAGGTGCATCTTTTGCCTGACACATTCTGAAAATATCGCCCTCTTCAACCTTCTGCTCCAGCAAGGTCCTGCCGGCATCATCAACAACACGGATTGTTCCTGTTCCTGAAGCAATGAAGGTTTTATTATGTGAACCATACTCTTCAGCCTGCTGAGCCATAAGCCCAACATTTGGAACACTGCCGATGGTTGCAGGATCAAACGCCCCATGCTTTTTACAATCCTCAATGATAGCCTGATACATTGTTGCATAACAGCGGTCAGGTATCATGGCTTTGGTATCATGCAGCTTTCCGTCAGCTCCCCACATCTTGCCTGAGTCGCGAACGACAACAGGCATGGATGCATCGACAATAATATCATTAGGGACATGAAGGTTGGTAATCCCCTTGTCTGAATCAACCATTGCCAATGATGGCTGGCTGTTATACACCGCATTAATATCGGCTTCAATTACGGCTCTTTGAGATTCAGGAAGCTTCTGGATTTTTGCGTAAAGATCGCCAAGGCCATTGTTAACGTTCACCCCAAGCTCTTTAATAACCGCAGCATGTTTTTCAAAAACATCTTTATAGTAGACAGTAACGGCATGACCAAACATGACCGGATCGGAAACTTTCATCATGGTAGCTTTCAAATGCAGCGACAAGAGCAAACCGCTCTCTTTTGCATCCTGAATCTGATCAGCATAAAAACGACGAAGGGACCGGACGTTCATTACTGAAGTGTCAATAATCTCACCAGGTAACAAGGGCGTTTTGTCTTTCAGGACAACACTTTTTCCATCGCTGCCGACAAACTCGATTTTAACCGTTGCAGCCTTCTCCAGCGTAACTGATTGTTCGCTGCCATAGAAATCGCCGGCGGTCATAGAGGCGACATGTGATTTTGAATCACTGCTCCAGGCGCCCATTTTATGCGGGTGCTTTTTAGCGAAATTTTTTACTGAAAGCGGAGCCCTTCTATCGGAATTTCCCTCACGTAATACCGGGTTTACAGCACTTCCGAGAACCTTTGCAAATCTTGTCTGAAGCTCTTTTTCCGCATCATTGACAGGGGCCTCCGGGTAATCCGGAATCTTGTATCCCTGATCCTGCAACTCCTTGATTGCAGCTTTCAGCTGGGGAATGGAGGCACTGATATTAGGCAGCTTGATAATATTGGCTTCAGGTGTCAAGGCGAGATCTCCCAATTCAGCCAGATAATCAGGAATTTTCTGAGCGGGTGTCAGATTGTCGGGGAAATTTGCAATAATTCGTCCAGCAAGTGAGATATCCTTGGGTTCAAAGTCAATTCCAGTCCCCTTGGCAAACGCGTTGAGAATAGGAAGGAGAGAGTAAGTTGCCAGAGCAGGGGCCTCATCAATTTTGGTATAAATGATTTTTGCTGTTTTTGCCATCTCGGTCGTCGTTTTAAGTATTTTTAAAAAAATTATTGATAACGATACTCCAAGAAGAGGCTCTCAAGATAATCGAACTTTAGAGGGGAAATCACCCCGATAAAGACGATATCAGATATAATGATGAAAAGCCTCCCGGTGAAAAACGGGCAACAGAGACTCGCGGTGTGAGTTCCTGCAACCTGTTTACAATACAAGGTCAAATTTATTACTGCTTCAAGGAAAAAATAACTTCCGCTATACAACCCGCATGACTTCTGATCATAACTGCCAAAGATGTTGTCAGCTTACGCAAACGCTCGGCACCAACATGCAATAGCGCGATTGAAACTTATAGATGTAAATAACCGGGAAACCTGCTAAAGCCTGGTTTCCCGGCACATTCAATTGGCGGGAATTCACTCATTAAGACCGACCCGGTCTGCAAGATCCTTGTCATTCAAAACTTCATGAGCAAGCTTTATCATGGGAATAGTAGCCCCCATTGAACTATAGCCGCCATCATGGAAGAGGTTCTGCATTGTTACTTTCCTGGAGAGGTCACTAAGGATGGTCATGGAATATTCAGCACACTCTTCTGCAGAAGCATTCCCGAGCGGTGACATAAGATCACCGTATTCAAACATCTTCTCAAATCCAGGGATGCCGCTTCCTGCCTTGGTATAGGTCGGGCTTTGTGAAATCGTATTTATCCGGATATTATACTTGGCAAGTCTTGGTCCGTAACTGCGAACAATAGATTCAAGCAATGATTTTGCATCTCCCATATCAGAGTATGACCAATAATTTCTCTGCGAAGCAATATATGATAGAGCCAAAATGCTGCCGCCATCATTGATCGCCCCATTCTTCAATGCAAAGGAGACAATACGGTGCAGCGATAAACCCGACACATCGAGGGTTTTCATAAACCACTCGTAATTGAGGTCTTCATAAGGCAGCTGCTTACGAATGTTCTGTGACATCCCGATGGAATGCACAATAAAATCGACAGGGCCGATTTTATCCTTAACCTCCTTGAAACAGTTATCGACATCTTCATTATTAGAAGCGTCACAAACAATCAATGGTGCATTGCCGCATAATGCCGAAAGCTCTTCGATATTACCGAAACGCAACGCAGCTGCTACATTAGAAATGGCGATCTGGGCACCTTCCCTATAAGCATGAAGCGCAATCTGCCAGCCAATACTGCTCTCGTCAAGAGGGCCGAAAACAACTCCCTTCTTCCCTTTCAATAAACCATAGTGCGCTTTCTCGGACATGATATTAGCTGATTCTTTAACAAAGACTGGGGTAGATCCCCGTTAACTCAACATTTTAAACGTTTAAGATACAAGATTCCCTTGAAAACCTAAACTGTTTCCACTGAATTTTTCTCCATACCTCCTGGTAATGGAGATCCTATATCTTCATTCGCCGCATAGAGCGGAGCTTGTCCAGCATGTTTTTATTCACGCTCAACTCAGCTTCTTCCTTATCAACCGGAATCTCCCTGAACACAACTCGCAAAAGGCTATCCTCTCTGATATACTCTTCCATTTCCAGACTGTACAATGCCCTTGGAAGCGTAATAATCCTCTGGGCCCGGTCCACAGTGACCACAATATCAGTACCCATGCGATCAACGACTACCTCTTCTGCATCCTTGAGAAAAGGTATTTTAATACAAAGCACTTCACGGTGATCTTCCGTTACAGCATTCTTTTTGCTTTCAATCCAGAAGTTTTTTCCGGAATAAAAGGTCTTGTCAGGCGACTGCTCACCAAAGACCAGTTTACTGATATCATGCAACGCATCCGGCCCTATCGGCTCTGTTCTCTGCAGGTGACAGCGGAAAACCGGAGTGGGATAAAATGAGTTGTCAATCTCCATGAGATACTTACTGTGCAGGTCGGCCCAGAACTCAAAATACTCACCAACGGTTTTTGATGTCGGCAGAATCTTGTTGATCACAATAGCATCAACATTAATCCCGTAAAGATGGACAAAAGTATAGGCGCGCTTTGTTTCGAGAATGGAGAGCTTTTCAGGGTTCAGTACCAGCCGGAAGGTAACCTCCGGACTGAGTATAAACTTGTTGATATCCTCCATCTGCTTGAGAAGCACATTGACCTCATTAAAAAAATCATCATCCGGAATGGATTTCCCGCTCAATGGACGGGCTAGGGAGGACATGCTTTTATACAGTTTGAAAAACTGCTTGCCCATGTTGCCGCCTATAATAATCTCGGGATAAGCGAGAAGTCGAAGCGTGTTGCCGGTTGGAGATGTATCGAGCACAACAGCATCCCATTTCCCTGACTGAGCTTCATCAAGCAACCGGCTTAAGGCAAAAATTTCATCAAGACCCGGCTGCGTTGTCAGCTCTGTGGCCATGCCGCTGTCAATACCCTTGTTTTTATAAGAGGAAGAGACAAACTTCTGAAACCCGGACATATTCTTTTTAAGCTCGTGAACTGTATCAACCTCGAGCCCATAAAGATTATGCTCGATCATCTGAGGATCATTGCGGCTTATCTTTGTATTAAAAACGTCAGAAAGGGAGTGGGCAGGATCGGATGACATGATCAGAACCTTTTTGTTCTGCCTTGCCAGCGAAACCGCTGTGGAAGAAGAAATAGTGGTTTTGCCTGTTCCACCTTTTCCTGAATAAATGATAACTCTGGTCTGTAACTGGCTTTCTGTTAAATCCCTCGACAACATAAAAACTCCTCTATTAATGGTCAATAATCCCAAAAGGCGTCCCCTCTTCGAAAGGAAAAAACTATCGTCGGTCAAGGTACCACTTTTCCCCTCCTTAGAGAAAAACTATCTTTTCTGTCAAAGCGTCAGCGAGAAGAACCATATACTCCTCATGACTGATTTCAACTGCCCCGAGCTTTTCGAGATGGGGGTTCATAATCTGGGCATCAAGCAGCATATATCCTTTATTGATCAAATGAACCACCAGATAATCAAAGGCTATCTGTGATGCATAGGCACGACGGAAAAACATTGACTCTCCAAAAAAGGCACCTCCCATAGCTATCCCGTACAAGCCGCCAACAAGTTCACCCTCATACCAGCACTCAACACTGTGAGCCAGACCAAGTTCGTGAAGCTGAATATATGCAGCGATAATTTCGCTGGAAATCCAGGTTCCATCCTCATTTTTTCGAGGAGCTGCACACCCATGTATCACTCGCTCAAATTCTTCATTAACAGTAACTCTGAACTCTTTTTTTCTTTTCAGACGGCGGACATCTCTTGATGGCTTGTAGGAGTCAAGGTGCACAATAGCCCTTTTGTAAGGCTGACACCAGTAGACCTTTCCATCTTCAGGATCAGACATAGGAAAAAAACCCTGATGGTAGGCCCTGAGCAGTTCATCAATACGGATCATCCCTCCGGAGTTAATGAAATCTCAAAAGGAGGTCATCAACCATCCTTTTTGGAACATGATGAATATCGTGGCCATCCCTGAAGTAGCGAACAGAATCATCCCCTGAAATCTGGTCAATAACAACGGTTTCCAGTGGCTTTCCGAGAGCAATGGCCATGAGAATTGCATACGTTTCAGGAATCTTCAGCAACTCCCGTATTTTTTTACGATCAAGAGATGCAACAATGCATCCGCCAATACCTGATGCTGTCGCTCCTAGAAGAAGAGTCTGTGCGGCAATACCGCTGTCACACGAAAATTCAGTGCTTATTGACAGGTCACCGAGCATAACGATATAAGCCGTCGGGCGCTCTCCTTCCATCGGACCCGGCCAATCGGCAAGATAACCGGCCCAGGAAAGAAAGGGGAAAAGGGCTGCAACTGCGGCCGGGTCACAGACAGAAATATATTTCAGTGGCTGAAGATTTTTTGCCGATGGGACATAGCATGCAAGCTCAACAAGATCGAGCACCGCGTCTTCAGTAACTTGAACACCACTGTCAAACCTCCGGTAACTCCGGCATTTCGTTACTAGATCCCTGAAATGCATGATTTTGTAGTATTAAGAGGTTTCGCCCCAGGCCGCGTCAGTATATTTCCGCAGCTCTTCCCACTTGCCACTCCCTATCCACTCGGCAATATAATCCACGGTTTTTGCATAATGCAAGGGCTCTCTGGATGGCTTTTGAAGCCAGTCGGCAAGAACGGCAACGTCAAGACTATGAGTTGCCATACCATACCCAAGCTGCTCCATTGCAAGAGCGTTTGACTGCTGCTCAATCTGGCCATCGAGAGGCCTGAGCAGGAGCTTCTTTCCGAGATGAAGCGCTTCTCCGGGAAGCTCAAATCCCGCATTGCAGACAACACTGCTGGACTCCTTGAGATCATGAAGAAACCCTGCACGGGAGTAGCCCCTGAAATGGAGATGACCTTCATCACGACTCTCTGTCACCTTGCCATAGATATAAAACTCATATCCTTCACTTGACTGAAGAAAAGCAGTAACATCCTCCACCTCTTCAAATGGCAGATATACAAGAATCTTCTCTTTAATAACGACTCCGGAATTATCGGCATAGAGCGAGTCGGGAATAACCGGAGGAAAAACAGGCTGATTGAAATTATTCCAGTGAAGCCCTGCATTATAACGGGCAGGAGCAAAATTCAGCAAGGTATATTTTTCAAACATATTCCCTCTCGCAACAGGAACATTGTATCGGAAGGCATACTGATGACCGAACCCCAGGGATGGAATGTTTCTTATTCGAGCCACCGTAGAGGTTATGGGATCAAAATCGGTAATAATCAGGTCGGTCCCTGCAGTTTCAAGCATCAGAATATCCGTCATAAGACGAACAAGATCAAGCTGAAACATCGTCTCTATGTAGTCCAGCTTACCCTTAAAGGTAACCAGAGTCATGCCTTTCATCACCCGGTATGGCTCAAATATTTCCACCTCTCTCAGATCCTCTTCTTTTCTCCCACTGATGATCACATCAACATCGTGACCGTCCGACTTAAGCTTTCTAACAAGCTCCCGGCTACGGCTGATATGGCCATTTCCCGTTCCTTGAACTCCAAAAAGGATCTTCATACGATTTCAGGACTGGATCTTAAGATTGGCATACTGCACCATCAAGGTCTTCTCACCCGTATTTCGAAACGTTATTCTGACTTTCTGCTTGGATCCGGTTCCCTGCACATCCAGCACAGTTCCCGGACCAAAAAGAGCATGATGCACCATCGTTCCTGCACGAAGTCCAGACTTTGAGAGATTCGACTTGTCAGCGGCCGCAGAAGGAGATGATGGAGCTGCCATTTTTGGCTGATACCCCCTTGATGAGGATAACCCCGCACCGGCTGGCTTTTCCTTCTCCGGACGATCTGAAAGCAATATCCCACCCTCTGTCTGAATGATAGAAGCATCAATTTCACCGATAAACATCGATTTTAAGCAGTAATGCTGCTGACCGTACTGATAGCGGCTCTGCGACCATGAAAGAAATATCTTCTCCTGTGCCCTGGTGACTGCAACATAAAAAAGCCTTCGTTCCTCCTCAAGCTCATCAGGCTCATAGCAGTGCAAAGGAAAAAGCCTCTCCTCAAGACCGGTCACGAATACCACTGGAAACTCAAGCCCTTTGGCTGCATGAACCGTCATCAAGGAGACGTAATTATCAGAATCCTGCGTCTCTTCATAGTCTGAAGCAAGAGAGATATTTTCAAGAAAATCCCCAAGCGAACCGTTATCAGGATTGTGGTCTGAAAAATCCCTGGCCATTGAAAGAAGTTCCTGAAGGTTTTCATTCCGGGCCAGCGAGTCAGGAGTGTTTTCCGCCTGCAGCAGCAGTGGAATAGAGGTCAGATTGAACAGCTCACTCAAAACGTCGTAAACGGTCCCGCTCTCTGCCAGGTCCTTAAGCGCTTCAATGACAGTGCTGAATGAACGGAGAGCTGTTACAAGGCGCGCCTGAAATCCACCCTCTTCAGCCCGTCGTATGGCATCATAGAAGCTGATCCCATTCTCCTCAGCAAATTCCTTCAGCTTTCCGATACTGACATCACCGATTTTCCGAGGAGGAAAATTTATTATTCTCAACAGCGATTCGCCATCACGCTCGTTAAGTATGAAGCGAAGATAGGCAACCGCATCCTTGATTTCCTTACGCTTGTAAAACGATACACTTCCAAAAATCTTATACGGGATTTTATGCTGTCGCATGATATCCTCAAGCACCCTCGACTGCGCATTGGTCCGGTAAAAAACAGCAAAGCTCCTATACTCATAGTTCTGCTTCAAGCGCATCGTGCGTATATGCTCTCCAACTTTTTCGGCCTCGTTACGTTCATTGTATGCCTCAATAAGCGTCAGAGGCTCACCCTCGTTCCGATGTGAAATCAACTCTTTTTTTATCTGCCGCTGGTTACGGCTGATCACACTGTTTGCTGCCTTGAGGATGGTTCCTGTACTGCGATAATTTTCAACAAGCTTGAACGTCAGAGCATCATGATAGTCATCCTGAAAATTAAGAATATTCGAAATATCAGCACCCCGCCAGGAATAAATCGACTGGGCATCATCCCCGACTACAAAAATATTCCGGTGCTTTGCCCCAAGCATTTTAGCAACGAGATATTGCGCCTTATTGGTATCCTGATACTCATCAATCATGATATAACGGAAAGAGTCCTGCAACTCGGCAAGTATTTCCGGATGGGCATTAAAAAGTTCAAGCGGCTTGATCAAAAGATCGTCAAAATCAAGCGCATTGTTTTCCTTGAGTTTTCGGGAATAAAGTTCGTAGATCTGCGATGCCTTCTGCTGGTTATAATCCGAAGCATTGCTATGAAACTCGGCAGGAAGAATAAAGCTGTTTTTTGCCCTGCTTATCATCCCCTGAACCGTATTGACGGGGACTGAATCAACAGAGATATTGAGTTCAACCATTGACTGCCGGATGAGACTTTTACTGTCATCCGAATCAAAAATCGAAAAGTTTCTATCGTAACCGATCAGGTCAATGTAATTGCGGAGAAGACGCGCAAAAACAGAATGAAACGTCCCGATCCACAAGCCGCTTGAACTCCCCTTATGCAACAGGGTATCTACCCGATGCCGCATTTCACCTGCAGCCTTGTTGGTGAAGGTCAGCGCAAGAATATTGCCGGGGGCAATCCCCTCATTATTTATAAGATATGCGATGCGATAGGTAATAACCCTTGTCTTGCCGGAACCGGCACCCGCAAGCACCATAACCGGGCCTTTTGTAGCGATTACAGCATTGCGCTGCACTTCATTGAGATCTATTAAAAAATCGGTCAAAACTTCTAAACACCAGTTAACAGTTAGAGCGCCTCCAACCAGTCCTGCCTGCGCAAAAATATCCAGTGGGAATTTCGCATAACTTTACCCGTTTTACAAATCACGGAGCACCGGAAGCATTGAACCCCTTATCGAAGCTACCCATTTCGGGTTTTTAGCGCCCTCGCTGCTTCTTTTGAGTTTAAGAGTTGCTATATTTGACCGTAACCCTTTATCCAATAAAACGATCCATCTAATGTTCCCTCTCGTTTACGAAATCAATACCAGAATCTGGCTGAAAAAACTAAGCAGAGAGCAGAACCGACCCGTTACCCTCGGCAACATCCCCGATGAGGAGTTCGCCTTCTTTTCGACCTGTGGGTTCGATTTTGTCTGGCTGATGGGCGTATGGCGACCAAGTTTATACAGCAAAGCTATTGCTACAGCACATCCGGGTCTTAGAACTTCGATCCTGGAGCACATTCCGCTGGTCACACCCGACGATATAGTATCATCTCCTTACTCCATTCCCTCATACACCGTCAATGAAGCTCTCGGCGGAAAAGATGAGCTGCTGCTATTTCGCGACAAGCTCAACAAGAGCGGCATAAAACTGATGCTGGACTTTGTTCCTAATCATCTCGCTCTCGACAATGAGTACCTCCCGGAACACCCTGAGTTTTTCATTCCGGTATCGATTGAAGAACAACGTCACGATCCGGGAACCGGCTTTGAATATATCAAGGGTGAATATCTGGCACACGGTAAAGACCCATACTTTGCACCTTGGACTGATACCCTTCAGATTAATTACGCAAGGCCTGAAACGCACTTGATGATGACTGAAAACCTGCTGAGGATAAGCTCACTCTGCGATGCTGTACGCTGTGATGTGGCCATGCTTGTTCTTAAAAGCGTTTTCAACACCACATGGAGCAACCTCGGCGGCGCCATGACAAAAGAGTTCTGGGCCGACGCAATAAAGGCTGTCAAGCTCCGTCACCCAGGGTTTCTATTCCTGGCAGAAGCATACTGGAACAAGGAGTGGGAACTTCAGCAGCAGGGATTTGACTTTACCTACGACAAACCCTTCTACGACTACTTATGCAGTGCCCCTGTCAATGTTGAAAAGCTGTCGGGACATCTGACAGCAGATTGGGACTACCAGAAACATCTCTGCCGCTTTCTCGAAAACCATGATGAACCGAGAGCAGCTGAAGAGATCGGGCTCAACAACAACGCAGCCGCTCTGGTACTGCTGACTGCCCCGGGCATGCATCTGATCCATCAGGACCAGATGGAGGGTTTCCGCCAAAAAATTCCCGTCCAGCTTATCCGGCAGGCTCCTGAACCATCAAACAGCAGACTGGCAGCCCTCTTCAAAAAACTTTTCGTTCTTCAGAAAAACAGGGCCTTTCAGGAAGGCAATATCGAACGTCTTGACTTGAATGTTTCCAGCAACTCACACTGTCTGGGATTTCACCGGTTTACAAAAAAGGAACACGCCTTTGTTCTGGCCAATTTCAGCCCGACAGGAATTGCCTTAGAGTTCCGGCATCCCTCACTTGAACATATCGATATCGAAAAGCTCGACATCATCAGTACTGATACAAACAAAAAGAGTGACAATGTTCACTATGAAGACCGGATGATCCGGGTATCTCTCTCTCCTCATGAAGGAGTGGCAATAACCTTCTGAAAAAAGTAACTATAACTGTTTCATCCGATGCACTACATTACGAAGATTATCCCCGTTCAAACGACAAAACCGATTGAAATCATCGATATTACGGCTGAAGTATCTGATGCTGTCTCCTCATCAGGACTAAATCAGGGCCAGGTAATCGTTATAAGCCAGCATACGACAGCGTATATTAATATCAACGAAAAAGAGAATCGACTTCTTGAGGATATGGAAACCTTCCTCAAACGCTTTGCGCCAAGAGACGGCAATTACCTGCATAATCTCAATCCTGTTGATGGACGAGACAATGCCCATTCGCACCTGCTCGGGTTACTCATGAACGCATCTGAAACCATTCCCTTTTCTAAGGGAAAGCTTCTGGTCGGCGAGTGGCAGTCAGTGTTTTTTATAGAACTTGACGGGCCTCGCAAACAGAGAAATATCCTCCTTCAGATTTCCGGCATATAAAGAATGCCAAAAATAGGATTACATGGAACCGGAAAGCGTAAAGCATGGTTAAATATAGAGTATGCACTAAACCCTGAAGTTAAAAAGCTATGCACGATTCACTGCCGGTTCAAATCATTCAGCAAAAGTCACTTCTCTCTGATATCCACTCTCCGGATGATCTTAAACAACTCAGTATCCCGGAACTTCAGACACTGGCGGATGAATGCCGTAAAGAGGTCATCAACCTTGTTTCAATAAACGGCGGTCACTTTGCATCAACCCTCGGCGTTGTTGAGCTGACGGTTGCACTCCATCATGTTTTCAGCACTCCGAAAGATAAAATCATCTGGGATGTAGGACACCAGGCATACGTGCATAAAATCCTGGCCGGACGAAAAGATCAGATGTCGACAAACCGTCGCTACGGTGGACTTGCAGGTTTTCCTAAAACCAGTGAAAGCCCCCATGATGCATTCGGTACCGGCCATGCATCAACTTCTATTTCAGCAGCTGCCGGGATGGCTGCAGCAAGAGACCTTGCCGGCACTGACGAAAAGGTTATCGCCGTCATTGGAGACGGCAGCATGACAGGAGGCATGGCATTCGAAGCCATGAACCATTTGGGAGATCTGAAAAGTGATGTTCTTGTCATCCTCAATGACAATCAGATGGCCATTTCACCAAGTACAGGGGGGCTGAAAACACATCTCGTCAATATCTCCCTGAATAAAACCTACAACAAAGCCCGTAAATTTCTATGGTCGACCATCTCTCTTTTCAACAATGACATGGGAGACAGGGCTAAAATTGCAGTTCGTAAACTTGAAGATGGATTTAAAGCCGCATTAACTCCCGGTGCATTTTTTGAAGCCCTCGGATTACGGTATTTCGGACCAATTGACGGCCATAACATGGAGCAACTCGTCAAGGCTCTTAAAGAGATGCAGGAACTCCCACACCCCAAACTTTTGCATGTTGTCACAACAAAAGGAAAAGGGTTCAAACCGGCAGAAGAAGACCAGAGCAAATGGCACGCTCACAGCGGGGGCTTCGATACAATTACCGGTAAATCCCTGAAAACAGCAAACACATCTCTTCCTCCAAAATATCAGGAGGTCTTTGGCGAGGCTCTGGTTGAACTTGCCCTGAAAGATCCGACAATCACTGCAATTACCGCTGCCATGCCGAGCGGAACATCGCTTGACCTTTTCCAGAATGCACTGCCGAACCGCTTTTACGATGTCGGTATAGCCGAACCGCATGCTGTCACATTTGCGGCTGGTCAGGCAATCCAGGGATTCAAACCGGTATTCGCCATTTATTCTACGTTTCTGCAGCGTGCCTATGATCAGCTTTTTCATGATGTAGCGCTGCAGAAACTCCACGTTGTTTTTGCTATTGACCGGGCCGGACTTGTGGGAGAGGATGGCCCGACCCATCACGGCGCATTTGACCTCTCCTATCTGCATGCCATTCCGGGGCTGGTTATTATGGCCCCTGCCAATGAACAGGAACTTCGAGATATGCTCTACACCGCGCTCTATGATATAAAAGGACCTGTTGCAATCCGCTATCCGAGAGGAAATGGCACGGGGATCCCTTTGCAAAAAAACTTCAGCTCTCTTCCAATAGGAAAAGGGCAGATTGTGCGAGAGGGCAGTGATCTGACGATTCTCAGCATCGGCACCATGACATCAAAAGCTCTTGAAGTGGCGGAGTCTCTCAATGATGACGGTATTAATGCAACCGTGGTCAATATGCGCTTTCTCAAACCTCTGGACACCGACCTCCTTGAAGAACTTGCAGCCCGATCGACCCATTTTGTTGTTATTGAAGAAAACAGCATGATCGGGGGACTCGGCAGTGCAGTAATCGACCACCTCAACACCAAACGGCTTAACCGCCCCGTTCTGAAGGTCGCTTTGCCGGATGCATTTGTAACTCATGGAGCAATGAATGATCTCTACAGTGAGATTGGCTTCGACACTCCAACAATGACTGAAAACATCAAGGCGTTTTATAAAGAAAACGGAAGGTGAAACAGAGCGAGCAGGGCAAGCACGCCTCGCACTGAAAGATTGGCAAAAAAACCGGCAAGCAGATCATCAACCATGATTCCCCACCCTCCCGGCAGCCGCTGGGCAGCGTCAACGGGACCTGGTTTTGCAATATCGAACAGCCTGAAAAAAAAGAGTGAAAGCAGAACGGGAAGCCAGCCAGCCGGCAATGCCGCCAGTGCCAGCCACTGACCGGCAAGTTCATCAATGGTAACTATGGAAGGATCATTTCCATACTCGTCCTCCATAATTCTGCCGGCCCATACCCCAAAACCAAGAGCGATGAGAACAAGAGAGAGAAGCACCGGTGTGGAATGGAGAGTCGGAATAAAAACGTAAGCTATAACGGCAACAACACTTGTAACCGTGCCTGGTGCTCCGGGGAAGAAACCGATTCCAAAACAGGTGGATAGAATTTTTGCCGCAAGAAGCTTCATGCTCTCACCGGCCCTCAAGAGGCTTCTGAAGATAAATCCGCCAATTGCTTACCAGATAGGATATGCCGGTGTAAACAGTAAAAACCGTTACCGCCAGCATGATATAGTTCAGATAACCGGAAACAAGAAAACGGCTGGTCATCACGGCAACATTTGCACCGGAAAAAGATGCCTCTTTCATCAAAATCAATGCCATGACAACGTAGACGAAAATATTCTGCACCAGTGTTTTATACTTCGCCTCGACGCTTGTAACAACCGGTCTGTTCTTGAATTCGGCATAGACCCTCAATGCTGTAACGACAACATCTCTTATAACAACGAGAATCACCATCCAGAGACTGAGAAATCCCATACCGACATAAAGAAAAAAAGCTGCTGTTATGAGCAATTTGTCAGCAAGTGGATCAAGAAAAGCGCCAAGACGGGTTGTAACTCCATATTTCCTGGCATGGTAACCATCATAAATATCCGTAAGCGAAGCTAAAACAAAAACAATGACCCCCAGCAGCTTCATATAAGGATCAACCTGAAGCAGAAACCAGACAAAAACAGGCACAAGCAGTATACGCAACGCCGTCAACTGATTTGGTATCGTCAAATATGTTTCGTTCTGCTCTTTCAATCCCTGGAGGATTAGTAGTTAAATGCCTGATTTATCACCATGGGCATGGAGAGGCCGTATTGGGCGTAAGATACAGTATTGAATCCTGTTTTTCAATGCACCAGCCTGTCGTAAATAATATTAATTACTCCAACTCCACAACTGTAACACCGGCCCCGCCCTCTCCCCATTCACCAAGCCGAAAACTTTTAATGTAACGGTGCTGCTGCAAAAACTCCGTTGTACGCTGGCGAAGAGAACCAGTACCTTTACCATGAACAATGGTTGCCGAATAAATCCTGTTCAACCTCATTGCATCAATAAATCGTTCTATTTTCATTATGGCTTCATCGCCTCCGAGACCACGCAAATCAACTCTTGTTGACTCAACCTCCCCGGCTATAGCCGACCACGATCCTTTAGGTTTTGGAGGCTCAGGCTTCTTGAGATTTTTTCTAGCCTGTGTTTTCGATGTTTTTTCAAGGTTTTTCAACGATGTGGTCAACCTGAAATTACCGCATCGAACAACAACACTGTCGGCATTGACGCTCTCAACCTCACCTGAAGTACTTGAATCCAGAATCCTGACCATGTCGCCCTCTCGAATTGAACGATCAACAGGAGCCGATGCGTCAGCTTCAGCAAGAAGAGCGGACTCTTTTTTGCCGGCGTCCTCTTTTGTAAGAGCAAGTTTTTTTCTGGCCTCCTGCACTTTCTTTTCATCAGCAGGAGCATTTTTCACTTCAGAAAGGATATCCCTGATCTGTTTTCGGGCGAATTCAACCTCTTTCTGCAGTTCTCTTGATGCACCCAGCTTAAGTTCCCTTCGTTTCTCGGCAAGACCGACTTCCTCATTCTTAACAAAGAGCTCTCTTTCTTCAAGATTTTCCTTGTCGACCTGAAGCTGCTGCTGCAACTGACGATTCTCTTCCAGCAACCCGCTCAGATCATCAAGCATTCGATCAAGCCCGATCCTTTCGCTTTGCATAAAATCTGATGCCCGTTCAACCATTACAGTCGAAAAACCCATCCGCTGCATCATTGCAAAGGCAAAACTGTTGCCAGGCAATCCCTTGATAAACCTGAATGTAGGCACAAGACCAATCCGGTTGAATTCCATCGCACCATTAACAACACCCTCTCGATCATGGGCATAGGCTTTCAGCTCACCAAGGTGAGTAGTTACAATGGTTTTTGTCCCTCGATGGAGCAACTCTTCAATCACCATCCGCGCTATAGCACCGCCCTCTTCGACATCAGTACCGGCACAAAGTTCATCTATCAATACAAGATCCCTCTGCCCGGCAGAATCAAGGATTCGTTTGATCTCGCCAAGATGGGAGCTGAACGTTGACAGATCGTTCTCAATAGACTGATCGTCACCGATTTCAATAAAAATATTGTTGAACAGCGGAATAACTGAACTCTCACTGCAAGGCAGAAGGTAACCGTGAACAAGCATGCAGCAAAGCAGGCCGGCTGTCTTCATGGCAACCGATTTGCCGCCTGCATTCGGCCCGGAAATCACCAGTACCCGATCACGTTCGCTGAGATCAAGGTCAAGCGGAATAACCTCCTTATAACGATGGGATATCATCAGCCACGGATGAAAGCCCTTTATAATGCGAAGCGAGTGACCTTCAGCAATTCCCGGAAGCACAGAGCGGGTTTCTACCGCGAAGCGCGCTCTGGCATACAGAGCATCAAACTCACTGAGAAGAGCCTCATTATGCTTAAGATTTTCAAGCTCAAGGCGGATTTCATTCGACACTTCTTTCAGAATGCGTTCAATCTCCCTTCGCTCACTGATTTCCAGATCCTGAATTCTGTTACTGATCTCGAGAGTTTCAGCGGGCTCAATAAAAACCGTCTGGCCACTCCCGGAATAATCCTGGATATATCCGGCTATCTTGTATTTATACTCCACCCTTAAGGCGAGAGTAAGGCGTCCATTTTTTATTGCTACGGTATCCTCCATCAGCCACCCGTTTTCCTGACAGCGTCTGACAAGCCGCTCCATTTTCCGGCGAATCAATTCACGGCTGCCATTCAACTCCCCTCGAATCATCAAGAGTGCGTCGCTGGCACTGTCCTTCACTCTGCCCTGCTCATCAATAACTCTCCTGATTGCAGTCTGAAGGCTCTTTTCGAGCCAGATTCTTATGGTAAAATCATTAAGCAGCGGGTAGACCTCCCTGTTGAGAAACATAAACTTTCTCAACAGCACGGATGACAAGAGCAGATGGTAGATATCCTGAAGCTCTTCAGGCTCAAGATAACTCTCAAGAACCTCAAGCTTTTTCAGAAGCAGCCTGGTATCCGGCAAATACGAAAAGGGCAGAGGGGCCTCTCCCTGAAGCAGGTTTTTTAATTCAAGAACCCTCTCAAGCTCTGCAGAAAGCAACTCCCGCTCCACCATCGGCGGTGCTGCAAGAAGTCTGTCGCGCCCCATTGCCGACAGACAAAACTGTGCAACATAGTGGACGACTTTATCAAATTCAAGCTTTTTCAGACTAACGGTATTCATAAGCACTGCATATTCTATAAGCCGTTACGGCATTCGCATCATTAATACTCAACAAATAGAAACAGACGCATCTTCATAGACATCACTGTTAAAACAAACATAGCAAAATTACATAAAGTTGAGACACCAAACTGGCTAATAAGCCGCCCCTGGCGCAACTCAATCGCTGACCTGAAGTTACCGAAGAATCGGGGTTGACGACAATAGAATTAGTCAGGTTTCTGTAAGATATCAGGATAGAAGTTCTGCTTTCTTGATCTGTGCTCCTTCATGATTGCCAGCTGAAAATATTTGTACGTTTTAAAGTTGTACGGATCAAATAAAGCCGTATCTTTACCTACACTTTCAATACCTATAAAAGGAGCAGTCTGTTATGCCACAAATCCCGGTTGAGAATAACGAGCGACTGTCGCTGCGCATTGCTTCGAAAGAAAAATCTCTTCTAATACGTGCTGCAGCATTACAGTGTACGCATTTGACAGAGTTTATTACTCGCACCGTTGTTTCCGCAGCACAAAAAGTAGTCGACCAGAACGAACGTATAGAACTAACAGAGAGGGACAGTGTACTCGTTCTCAATCTGCTTGAAGAACCTCCTGCACCCAATGCTAAGCTTATGGCGGCATCATTCGCCTTGCCAAAACGATCATGACCCTCCCTTTATGGCACGAAGAGCCAATCGCCAGACACCATGATCGGGCAGCTTTTGATTGCGGTGATGCTGCCCTCAATGAGTTCCTGTTACGCCATGCAAGAAACAGTCATGACAAAGGTGGAGCAAAAACATTTCTGGCTGTGGATAACTCTGACGGGAAGAAGGTTCTTGGTTTTTACAGCCTTACCCCTGCATGTGTTGCTTATAAAAATACCCCTGAAGTTGTTACAAAAGGATTGGCTCGTCATGAAGTTCCGGTATTCAGGCTTGGTCGTTTAGCGGTTGATCGATCCGTTCAGGGCATGGGGCTTGGCGGACAGTTATTGCTGGCTGCAGGCCGTCGCTGTATTCTTGTTGCAACACAGGTCGGTGGTGTAGCCCTTCTCATTGATGCGAAAAATGATCGAGTTGCAGAATGGTACTCCAGTTATGGAGCTTTGCCCCTGCTGGATGCACCGCATTCACTCCTTCTTCCACTCAATACGATCTATAGAGCACTCGAAGCGGCTGGGAAGCTGTAAATGAAATGAGCCTCAATTGATCGTTAATTCGGATACTGGACTTTCAAAGCTTCTCCCTGAGGCTGGCGATATCAATAACAAAACGGTATCGAACATCACTGTTCAGCACCCGTTCATAGGCCTCATTTACCTTTTGAATCGGGATCACTTCCACATCGGAGACAACACCATGCTCTGCACAAAAATCAAGCATCTCCTGGGTTTCACGGATGCCGCCGATGAGCGATCCTGAAAGATGGCGGCGCTGCATAACCAGCGAAGATGCAGAAAGGGGAACTGGATCGGGAATGCCAACCAGCACCATTGAACTGTCACGTTTCAACAGGCCAAGGTAGGAGTTGTAATCGTGCATTGCTGAAACTGTATCCAGAATAAAATCAAACCGCTTTGCGTTCGTCTTGAACGACTGCTTATCACTGGTATCGACAAAATCATCGGCACCCAAAGCAATAGCGTCGTCGCGTTTTCCGGGAGAATGACTCAGAACAGTCACCGTTGCCCCCATGGCTTTTGCAATTTTAACACCCATATGACCAAGTCCACCTAACCCCAGAATTGCCACTTCATGACCGGGTTTAACGCCAAAGCGCTTCAAGGGCGAGTAGGTGGTTATTCCCGCACAAAGCAGCGGTGCAACACGTGCCAGCTCCATTCCGGAAGGTATCCGAAGAACGTAGTCTTCATGAACGGTGATCCGGGTTGAATACCCTCCGTATGTCGGCGTCTTGCCATCGCGCTCAAAACTATTGTATGTAGCGCTCATTCCTTCTTCGCAAAACTGCTCCTCACCATCCAGGCATGCTTCACATTCACGGCACGAATCAATAAAGCATCCGACACCGACAGTATCGCCTGGCTTCCATTTCGTGACATGGCCTCCTGCTTTGACCACAGTTCCAACAATTTCATGTCCGGGAACCATAGGAAACGTTGAACCGCCCCATTCATCGCGGGCCTGGTGAATATCTGAGTGACAGATGCCGCAGTAGAGAATGTCTATTAAGACATCGTGTGCCCCTGGTTCACGACGATTGATCTCGTAAGGCTCAAGGGATGCCTTTGCTGTTTTGGCTGCATAAGCCGGAGTATGTAACATGGTATCGGTTCCTTCTCAAGGATTTTTCAAAATTCAGCTATCATCAAAAAGTAATTAATTTCATCAGCTTTCAAGGGTATACTGAGCTTCCTTTTCGCTTAAAGGCCAACAATAGTGACACATAAATGATTCATTCCATAGGGGCTTCTGCTTGATAACAGTTTTATCCTTTTATCAATTTTTGATTACTTTCGCTTTATTGCAAAAAGACATAGAGCATTTCGCAAACTGCAAAATCCCGATTGCTCACAACTGACCAGATACTACTCTCATGAGATTAGCCGTAAATATTGATCACATTGCCACCCTGCGCAACGCCCGAAATGAATTTGAACCGGATCCTGTTGCTGCAGCCTTGCTTGCTGAAAAAAGCGGAGCTGCCGGTATTGTCTGCCACCTGCGTGAAGACCGCCGCCATATAAAAGACAACGACCTTCAAAGACTCCGCAGGGCGGTTACCACCAAACTCGATCTTGAAATGGCCATGACGCCTGAGATGCAGCGTATTGCGTTACAGACAAAGCCTGAACTCATTACCCTGGTTCCCGAAAAAAGAGAGGAACTCACTACAGAAGGCGGATTTAATATTACCGGCCATTACAATACACTGGTTGAATTTTTGAAACCCTTCAAAGCGGCTGGAATAGAGAGCAGTATTTTCATTGAGCCTGATAAACACTCCATCGATCTTGCCGCAAAAGCGGATGCCGATCTTGTTGAGCTCCATACAGGCTCCTACGCACTTAAAACAAATGATGATGAGCGGACCCTCGAACTGCAAAGAATCCGTGAGGCTGCGACCTATGCTAAAAGCATTGGCCTGAAAGTCGTTGCGGGCCATGGACTCAACTACATCAACATCGCTCCGTTCAAAGAGATCGCAGAAATAGAGGAAGTAAGTATCGGCCATGCCATCATCGCCCGTGCTGTGCTGATTGGTCTTGACGAAGCCGTCAGGGAACTTCTTCGAATCATTCAGTAGAGCCTTTCAGCCATGCCAGCAGCTGCCGACAATATCATTACGATCGTCCTTGCCACCGGTAACCGGGATAAGGTTAAAGAACTTCGTCCTCTGCTTGAAAACATCTCTCCCCTGTTCAAGGTGACAACGCTCAAAGAACTTGGCGTAGACATTGAAATTGAGGAAACCGAAGAGACGCTGGAAGGAAACGCCCTCCTTAAAGCAAGGGCTATCTTCAACCTTCTTTCAGGGCAGTTTCCGTTTATGATAGCCCTTGCTGACGACACAGGTCTGGAAGTTGACGCACTGCAAGGTGCTCCCGGCGTATACTCCGCCCGATATGCCCCGACACCTGAGGGCATAGCTCCAACCTATGAAGAAAATGTCCGCCATCTTCTCCATTCGTTGAACGGCATTACCAACAGAAACGCGAGCTTCCGCACAGTAATCGCCCTGAAAGGATCGGTTCCTTCCGGTGATAACTCTTTCGGGTTTGAACACACTGCTGAAGGAGTTGTTTCGGGCAGCATTACAACTGAACAAAGAGGAAACGAAGGTTTCGGCTATGACCCTCTCTTTCTGGTAGACTCTACCGCCAGAACCTATGCGGAAATGAGCACGACAGAAAAGAATTCTCTCAGCCACCGCGCCCTGGCCCTCAAGAAAGCCATTGCCGACCTCAAAGATATCGTTGAAAGCCACAGCACTCCACTAACCAGTACCCAGGAACCCCAATGACACTCTTTGAAGCAACCATACTCGGTATTGTACAGGGTCTGACAGAATTTCTCCCGATAAGCAGTACGGCCCATCTGAGAATTGTTCCCGCTCTTGCAGGATGGAGTGACCCGGGAGCGGCTTTTACTGCAATCGCTCAACTAGGCACACTTGCCGCTGTCCTTATTTATTTTCGTAAAGATATTTCCACCATCATTCATGGTGTTGTACGGGGAATCTCAACTGGAAAGCCCCTTGAAAGCACGGAAGCAAAAATGGGATGGATGATCGCTGCAGGAACCATCCCGATTGTGATTTTAGGCCTTCTCTTTAAACATCAAATAGAAACAAGCCTCAGATCGCTCTACTGGATCAGCGGGGCTCTCATCGGCCTGGCTCTTGTGCTTTCATTAGCAGAATGGAAAATAAAAGACAGGCTCATAAAAGGGCTCCCCCTTAAAACAATAGAAAAGATCGGATGGAAAGAGGCTCTTCTGATCGGTTTAGCTCAAAGCGTTGCACTCATACCGGGATCATCACGTTCGGGAGTCACGATAACAGGGGGGCTTTTTTTAAATCTTTCACGCGAGACAGCGGCCCGTTTTTCATTTCTTCTTTCACTCCCCTCAGTACTTGCTGCTGCACTCCTGGAACTTTATAAAACATGGTCTGTTATATCCGCAACTACAGAAAATATCACCAATATCATCGTAGCTACACTTGTGGCCGGTATTGTTGGTTATGCCTCCATAGGATTTCTTCTTACCTATCTTAAAAGACATACAACTACAATTTTCATTGTCTACAGGTTGATCGCCGGCACAGCAATTCTTTACCTTCTTGCTACTGGAAAACTTCAGCCACTATAAAAGAAAGAAACTTCTGAATCGCACATGGCATGGAGCAATACCCATTTTACATGCAACGATTAACAGTAAAAAATAATTCTGTTTATGTGCGAAGCGGTCGGGGATTTTTTCTTATATATAGGTAATAAAATTAACCTAATTAATAGACCAGCCATGCCATACAGCTTAACAGGCGTAGGGCATAATGGCTTTGAAAAAGCAGATTTACACATACACACTAAATGTTCAGACGGGATCTTTACGCCGGAAGAAATTGTTGCAAAAGCAGCAAACTGCGGATTGAAGGCCATAAGTATTACTGACCATGATTCTGTTTTAGGTATTGACAAAGCAAAGCCATTAGCCTTAGTTAAAGGCATTGAGCTTATTCCTGGTGTAGAAATGAGCTCGACCTACAAGGGCTATGATATTCATATCCTTGGGTATTTTTTTGATTATCAGCATTCCGAGCTGAAACAGTATCTTGATCACTGCCGTCACCTGCGCACCGAAAGGGCTGAACGCATGGTAAGCAAGCTCGCCAAAATGGGCGTAAAAATCGGTATTGAACAGATTATTGTAAAAGCTCAGAACGGGAGTGTAGGGCGACCGCACATTGCCGCTGTGCTTCAAGACGGGGGCTATGTAAAAAGCTTCAGCGAAGCTTTCAGCAAATATCTCGGTGCGCACAGTCCGGCTTATGTTAAAAGCATAGAAACCCATCCTGCAGATGTCATAGCGCTTATCAATAAAGCCTCCGGCCTCTCTTTCCTTGCACATCCGGCCCAGAATGTTTCCGATGAAACACTTAAACAGTTGATCACTTTCGGGCTCGACGGCATCGAAATCGTCCATCCATCCCACGATGCCTACAGGCAGAATTACTACCGTGAGATTGCAAATGAGTACTTTTTACTCTTTTCCGGAGGTTCCGACTATCATGGGATGAGAGAGCGGGATGAAGATACTTTCGGCAAAGTTACCATCCCCTGCGAGTGGGTGACAAAGATGAAAAGCAGGCTTTTACAGGCATAAACCGGAGATGATTGGGTAATTGAAGAATGATTTTCTATTTTTTCCATTTTTTTTGAAACATAGCTACCCGCAGACAGTGAACGCTCATAGCACTCTATATATGCCTTTATGTTGTTAACATTCGCGCGTAAACAGGAAAAAGCAGTCGCTCTGTGGCTGAAAGATTTTATCCTCACCATGCAGGAGTTTTTTCTGTTTTCAGTCAGGGCATTTAAAGCTTTTCCAAAAGTCAAGAGATACTGGAGAGATGTGCTCGATCAGGCCACCATATGCGGCACCGACTCCATCCCCATTGTTCTGGTCAGTGCCATCTCTATAGGATCGCTTCTTGCCATTGAGGTAGGAAACCTCCTTGAGGACTTCGGAGCAAAAACCATGCTTGGACGATCAACCTCACTCTCTGTTATCCGTGAACTCGGCCCTCTTCTGATGGGTCTTATGCTCTCTGCCCGATTCGGATCAAGAAACGGTTCTGAACTCGGCGCCATGCAGATATCTGAACAGATTGACGCGCTTCGCGCTTTCGGAACCGATCCTGTTGCAAAACTTGTCATGCCGAGGCTTGTAGCTGCCCTCATCATGTTTTTACCCTTGACGGCCCTCTCCGACTTTGCCGGTCTTCACAGTGCCGCATACATGGCCGAACATTACCATAGGCTTGATCCTGGAATATTCTGGAATGCTGTTTATCCCCGACTTGCACCCAAAGACTTTGTGGTAGGGTTCCTTAAAGCTCCTGTTTTCGCCATAATCATAACACTTGTCAGCAGCTTCAACGGGTTTTCTGCACGCGGGGGTACTGCAGGTGTCGGCCGTTCGACCATTAAAGGTATTGTGGTATCATCAGGACTTGTGCTGGTTGCAAATTTTTACGTATCAAAGATAGTGCTGGAAAACATGTGAATGCATGATTGAATTACGAAATGTCAGTTTGAAATACGGTGACAAGGAGATTCTGAAAAACGTTTCCCTTAGCGTCAAGGACAACACTATCAAAGCGATTCTTGGACCGAGCGGCGTGGGAAAAAGTACTATCCTCAAGCTGATGCTTGGACTTATTAAGCCGAACAGTGGAAAGGTGATTATTGACGGCACCGATATTACCTCCATGAAAGAGTCAAGCCTCTATTCCATACGCAGAAAAATGGGCATGGTTTTTCAGGGAAATGCGCTCTTCGACTCACTCACCATCAGCCAGAATCTGGGATTTTTTCTTCGTGAAAACATGAAGCTGCCGGAGGAAGAGATAGAGCGCAGAGTTACTGAACAGATTCAGTTTGCAGGGCTGGAAGGCTATGAGGAGCAGCTACCGGAAAGCCTGAGTGGAGGAATGCGCAGGAGAGTTGCCATCGGAAGAGCGCTGATCTTTAAACCTCACATGATTCTGTTTGATGAACCAACTGCCGGACTGGATCCTGTCAGTTCAAAAAAAATTCTGTCACTTATCAGCGATCTTAGGCACAACAACAACCTTGGCGCAGTAATTGTTACCCATATTATTGATGATGTCTTTAATGTAGCAGACTGTGTTGCAGTCCTTTACCAGGGTGAAATTATTTTTGATGATGTGACCGAAAAACTTCATGAGTCACACCATCCG
>SZXX01000032.1 GCA_005843825.1 Chlorobium sp. | reverse complement strand
GTCCATGAAAGCGCCCGGCCGGCGTTGTTCGTTCTTCGACTTTAATATCTGACATTAATTTTTGTCCAGTGCCGGGGTAGTAGTAATCGCCAATTGCTATACCAAGAAGCGCAGGAGCCTCACCAAGAAGCTGGCCGTCCTTTTGAAAAGAATAAATTTTTGCCTGCTTCTTATCAAGAATGATAAATGGCATATTTTTATTATCTCCAGTACTCACAATATCCTGAAATATCAGCTGCACTTCTTGTGAGGCCTGAGGCGGGGGTAGAGGAAGATTATCGCTGGCAAGCGCATGACGGGAAAAAAGCACTAAAAGTGCGAGGATGAAGAACCCGTTTAATGTCCATGCCGCACATACACGTCTACTATTGCTCATCTTATTCAAGATTGAAAAAGAATAATCAAGTATGGGGGCTAACAAAAAACATTCAAATAAAAGCTAATATCGAGCGACAGGCAATAACTATTATATAGTTACCGGAAACCCCTGAACACCTCGCTCAAAATTTAAAAAAATTACCCCCCTTTCCCAAAAAATATTGCCGGGGGTACTACGCTTTATTCAGGGTTTACTGAATTAACCGACCTGTTCTATAATTTCAATTTTCTGGCAGCCACTACCGCTGATGTTGACAAAATTACTGTCTGATCAGTCTATGTCTCTTGTCCCATTTATTACATATGATGGCTCATCACTATTATTGTCATCAAACTGACCATCCCCACCGCCAGCCGCGTTGTCCAGCTCGAAGTCTGATAACTCGCTTTGCACCTCTTTCACCTCGGCTTCTGTAAAATCAAATCCTGCGCATCTGGCCGCAGCAACTCTGCCATCAACCTCTTCAATGGCACCAATACGATCCCTGAATTCATCGTCTGATTTGATCTTCTCAATGAACGCTCTTGCATGATCTAATGACATGATATGCTCCCTGGGTTTGAGTTAGCTGAAAGAGATCATTCACCACTCGTAAGTTACGTTTCAGCTAATGAAATTACAAAATACTGACAATGTTTCAACACTTCACGCTGTATAATTAACCCTGAATTCCATGTGGATGTCAAATCACGCAAGAAGTAATGCTGTCTAAGCTCGATGTGCTCAAGCCGTCATACATAGCAGCCCTCAGGGACAGCCTTTAAAGATTGATTTTCATTTTCCTGCTTGCAGGCCATGGCGGCAAAAGCATTGGCACATAAAGCAGTGACAACAACACGGAGCGTATTGCTTAAAGTATCGATGGCGGCAAAGAGTACTATAAGGGATTCAAATGGAAGGCCAAGTAAGGAACATACAATGCCGGTCAGAGAAATCGTAGTTAAGCCTGTCATACCGGATGAAGCAAAAGCTGCTATAACCGAAGCAATAACAATGATCACCCATTCAAAAGGAAGCAGCACCCGTCCGTACAGTTGCGCAATGAAAAGGGTGGCTATCGTATAGAAGAGCGCAGGTCCCACTCGTAATAAGGAGACACCCAGCGGCACCATCAATTCAATTCGGGATTTGTTAAATCCCAGATGCTTAACTAACCCGTCGATCATCAGTGGAATGGCTGCCATAGAATTACGAGTAGCAATCACAAAGAAGATGGTTTCTCTCTGGCTATCCCAGACAGTCTTCCATTTCTGACCGCTGGCCCTTTGCAACGCAATGAATGAAACAAAAATTACAATAAGTGATGCAACCCCCAAAGTCACGATAAATCCGAGCATCATCTTCAGAGGCTCAATGCCCATTGTTGCGGTCTGATATGCAACCATTGCAATAAGCACCAGCGGGAGCAGGTAGTTCAACCAGATCGTAAGTTTAAGGCATGCATGGAAAATACCATTCAGAGCATCGATCAACGGCTGCGAAACCTGCGAAGGCAGGTGCCCGACAACCAGACCGATGATCAAAGAAAAAATCAGAACCTTGACGGTATCCCCATTGAACAAAGCTACAAAAATATTATTTGGCACAATACCCATTAAGGTGTCACTGATACGTAGAGAATTGACAACCGGCAATTTGCCGAAAAGAGTCATTTCGATCTGATCGGTATGGTTAAGGTCCTCTCCGACCAATTTTCCCAGCATACTCAAGGTGTGTTCCGACAGCCCACGCCCAGGCCCCATGACAAAGCCAACCACTAGTCCGAGTAATGTGCATGCAAACATGAAGAAAAAAAACAGGCTTACGATCCTGCCGAGTATGCCTGAGATGTCCTCAGACTTCAGCAAAAGAGTTATGCTGTAGATTACCGCTGCCATCATAAAGGGCAGGGTAATCATCTTTAGCAGATTAACATAGAGCTCGCTGACAAAATTTATTGATAACGAAAACCCGGGGGATAAATTACCCAGGCATAGTCCAGCAATCACGCTCGCCAATACAACAGACGGGCTGGTTGATTTTTCCCGCAAGATATCTGTTAACTTCTTCATGTCGTAGGCAGGAGTTTCATGAGTTTAGAAACGGTCATCGGATGAGTTTCTTGAGAAAGATAAATATTGAGCAGGCTCAACAGTTGCAGGCAATCATGTCGCATAGCAAACGAAATCGAAGCGTCAAGATCTGTAAAAATGACAGTTTTCATAATCAGCGAGTTACGTGAATCAGCTTTTATCAAGCGCTTGATTTCGAACTCATCACGGTACAAGGCATCGATCCTGCCCTCTTTGATGGAACTGACGGCACTGATCCAGTTATTAAATTTGATGATTTTTGCATGTGGAAAATTTTGGTACGCCAAATCTGCGTAAGCTGTGTTTTCAAGCACGGCAATCGAGCCCGAGAAGCGTTGAAGCTCAGCCGGAACAGTACTCCCTTTGGCTAACTGATTGATCCGCAACTGATTGAGCGCTAAAGCGTGATGCATCGTCAAATATGGATCGGAAAATCTCACTTTAGATGCCCGCTTGAAGGTTCTGCTCAGTTTACCAATACCAATATCAGCTTCACCTTTGGCTATGACATCAATTACTTCATCCTGGTTTTTCGCATTTCGATAAAATCGCATTTGAACCCCTAACTCTTTGGCAAAACCGCGAACTATATCGACCTCAAGCCCAAGCATCTGGCCATTTCGTTCATAATAAAATGGTGCATTATCGGTCTTTGGCATGGCAACGATGAGAAACCCTCGACTGATAATCCGACGTACATCGGGGGCATACTCACTATAGGAGTTATCTGCTCCATAAGCGACAGCGTGTGATAATGTGCTGACAACTGTCAAAACCGAAAAAAGCAAACACAACCGAAGCTTTTGAAAAAAAAGTAATGAGACTTGTGGCATAAAACAATTATTGAATTGATTCAATATTTTCCAATGCTGCTTAACTGGACTGATCAAATTAAGAGTTTACGGCAAAGCGTTCTCCCGACAAAAAGCCATTGCTCCATGGCGATAATTTTCTCACATCATACCTTGTGACTACCACCCCGCAAATCATTATGAAAACTTATAAATATATCAAGTATCGTCATTTCCTCCTCAGAAAATAAAGGTGTTGCTCTAAAATCTCCTGCAATTTGCAACGCCGCTTGACTTACGCTATCTGCCTGCTTGCCAGTTCCTTGAAAAAACCCTCCTGGGCAATCAGTTCATCATAGGTGCCGGACTGGACGATACGGCCCTTTTCGAGACAGTAGATTCGGTCAGCGTTACGGATAGTACTGAGACGGTGAGCAATCACAATACGGGTAGCTTTAAGCTGCTCCTGACTTTTGCTGACCACCTCCTGAGTGCGGTTGTCGAGGGCGCTTGTGGCTTCATCGAAGAAAATGATACCAGGTTTGCGAACGAGAGCCCCGGCAATCAGCAGACGCTGTTTCTGCCCTCCGGAAAGCGTACCTCCGCCTTCACTGATGACGGTATGCATACCCATAGGCATCTTGCGGATATCTTCATCCAATCCTGCCATTCTGGCAGCTTCCCAGGCATCGTCAACAGTGAGGGTTGAGGAACCGATAATGTTCTGAAGTATAAATCCTGGTTGAAGCTGTCCATTCTGCATCACCACCCCGATATTGCGACGAACTCCCTGCACATTGAGCGATGCAAGATCCTCTCCATCATAATAGACTGTACCCAAATCAGGTTTTTCAAATCCAAGCAGCAAACGCAGCAATGTCGACTTTCCAGATCCTGAACCTCCTACAAGAGCCACAAACTCCCCTGGAGAAGCAGAGAAATTGATATCAAACAGAATTTGAGGCCCTTCGCTGCTATAGCTGAAATTAAGGTTCTGAACAACGATGCTTCCCCGCAGCTTGCCAGGGTATTTTTTTGATTCATCGGCTTCCGGTGCCGTCTCAAGAACAGGTTTAAGCCTTTCATACAGCGGAACCACTTTGAGGCTTGAAATAGCCATCATGAGCATCTGCATCAGCATGGTCTGAACGGTGGTGTATGCAGTGGTGAACGCAATAAAGGAACCTGTGTCGAGCATTTCACCCTTACGCAAACTGACTACCGAGAAAATGATGATCGCAAGTGCTGCAACCGGAAATACGGTTGTGACCACGGTAAGCATGTTCTGGTAATTCCTGCTCTCGAACATCAAGCCCCTTTCGCAGACAAACAAATCCGCCCATTTTGAAAAAGCCGTCATTTCAGTTCCGGTTACCCTGATTTTTGCAATACCACCAAGCAGGTTGCCGAGTAATCCGGAAATCTTACCCTGAACATTCAGTGCCTCACGGTTCAAGGCAAGCTGACGAAGGCTGATGAATACCAATATCACAAGCATGATAACTGTCAGCGACAAAGCCAGAATGGCGAGCTTCCAGCTGTAGTAAAAGAGAAGAGCCACCAAAAAGAGGCTGAAGAGCATACCAAGAATGACGCTTACAGCAGAGCTGCTGAGGATTTCACGAATCTGATTTGCACCGAGAACCCGCATGGCCAGATCGCCTGAAGAGTAGTTGCGGAAAAAATTACTGGGCAGGTTAAGAAGCCGGTCGATAAGACCCTGCTGAATAAGCATGTCCATTCGTGTCTCCATTCGAATAAAGGCAACCTGACGGGCCAGATTAAAACCGGACACCGAAATGACACTGGCAATGAGGATCAAGGTAAGCTGCAAAAGCTGCCCCCGGTCTGAGTGGGGAATCACGCTGCCAAAAAGCTTGCCCGTAAGCACCGGGGTCAGGAGACCGAGCATTGCCCCGGCGCTTCCAAGAAGAACCAGGCGCAAGAGATCACTTCGGGAGCCCTGCAAGCCGAACACCAAAAGTTCCTTTCCCTGAAGCGGTTTCTCGGGAAACGGACGGTAAAACATCCATGCCTTGTCAGCAAGCTCCTCAGCAACAGTCGCCGTTACTTCCTCCGTCTTCGCCGTAGAAGGATCAAAAAGGCGGTACCCTGATGATCCGTCGGGCAACAGGCTCATAGGCCTCCTGTCAAGGGCTGAAAAGCAAAGTATCGGCCCGCTGTCACTGAGCCACCATCTCTCCGACTTCTGCAAGGTAACCATCCGTGTGCGGACGCCGGAAAATCTGCAGATCAATTGCAAAGGCTCTTCATGGGAGTTTTGCAGTTCCGCATACGGCTTGCGGAAACTGATCCCTGCAGCCCTGCCAACCACTGAGCATGCTGCAAACAAGGGGTCAACATCCATATTCCCCTCAACGGCGG
The DNA here is from genome assembly GCA_005843825.1 of Chlorobium sp. Taxonomy (GTDB): domain Bacteria; phylum Bacteroidota; class Chlorobiia; order Chlorobiales; family Chlorobiaceae; genus Chlorobium. The sequence continues at coordinate 30,460 of SZXX01000032.1, read as the reverse complement.
TTCGACTGCCGCTCATCAGCAAGGTTATTCGTTCAAGCGAGGCCCGGTACTCCTTCTCCTGGGCACGAGCTTTCAGTGCTGCCCTTCCGGGTTTCGAAGTAATTTCACGGTCAAATACCATTCCTGTTCCCTGCTGATTGTTTCCTCTATCCATGATGGAATCTCTATCCTGCTTTGATCAGACCAGCATATACTCCACCAGCCTGCATAAGAGAGTCATGCAAGCCCCGCTCTTTTACCTGGCCATACTCGAGTACAATGATTTCATCACAATCCCTGATGGTGCTCAACCTGTGAGCAGCGATAATGCAGGTACATCCCCGGCTTCGTATGTTACCGTCAATGACTTTTTCCGTCGATGGGTCAAGAGCGCTTGTTGCCTCGTCAAGGATAAGAATCGATGGCTCAATAGCAAGTGCCCGGGCAATTTCCATCCTCTGGCGTTGCCCTCCGCTGAAATTGCTGCCACCTTCAGTCAGCAGACCCTGGTACCCGCCGGTACGGTCAGAAATGACATCGTGAACGGCCGCATCCGAAGCAGCTCTAGCAATCTCCTCCTGAGGCATGGTCGAGTCCCACATCGCAATATTTTCAGCAATGGTGCCCTCAAAAAGGGATATCTCCTGATCAACCATGCCAATGGAGTTGATGAGTATATTTCGCGGAATTATCTTTCTCGGCTTGCCGTCGAACAGCACCTCCCCGCTCCATGGTTCGTAAAGACCTGAAACCAACTTGGCAATTGTAGATTTACCTGAGCCTGATCCTCCAACCAGTGCCACACGGGACCCTGGAGAAAGCTTGAGCGAAAAGTCGGTAATAAGCGGCGGTTCAAGGGGATTGTATCCGAATGTAACATTCTTGAGCTCGACATAGCCATCCAGCTTCTCCCTGCTGCCGCTTCCGGTATCAGGAACAGGAAGTTTATCATTCTCTCCGTCAAGAGATGCCTCATTGTTCATAACATCATCAAGGCGCTGCATATATCCCTGGGCCTCCTGCAGTTTCTGGCCGAGCGTCACCATCTGGTTGACTGGTGCAAGAAAAGAGAGCATAAGACTCTGAAATGCGATAAGCATTCCCATGGAAAGCTCGCCCTCCATCACCCGCAAACCACCCACAGCAAGCACGACGATGTTCCCTGCGGTCTGAAGAAATGGCGGGATGGCAAGAAGGAAAACTGTCGACACCTCGAGCGACTGCCTTCCTGTCACCATATTGGCGAAAAGACCGGACCATCGCGAAAAAAAGTCCGGCTCCGCGCCTGATGCCTTGATACTTTCAATAGTCTTGATGCCATAAAAGGTCGTTCCGAGCAATTTGCCGTTATCCTGCTGGAACTTCTGGTTTAACACGATGCGGCGACGGGAGACATAGGCAAGGGCCAACCCATTAAACAATGCAATCATGACAGCAAGCAGCGTTAGTACTCTATCGTAACTCAACATGACGAGCGCATAAAAACAGATCATCAGCATATTGAGCGCATTAGCCGAAAGGTCCCCGGCAACAAGTGTTGCGACTTTGTCATTCAACTGGACTCGATTGGAAATTTCACCTGCCTGGCGCATGCTGAAAAATCTGATCGGAAGGGCAAATACATGGTTAAAAAACCTGGCTGAAGAGGTCATAGCCAGCTTTGTCTCGGCTTTTTGCAGATAGTGCTGCTGAAGCCACGTCAGGCATCCCTGCAGGATAGCTGTCACCACCATGCCAATGAGCAGCGGCTTAAGCCAACTCTGCATCCCCTTCACGAGAATATAGTCGATAAAAATCCGCAGGAATGAAGGAACAACAAGCCCCGGGATGACAAGGAGAAGACTGACAAGCACAATATAAACCATCGCATGCTCAAGACCTGGAATGCGTTTTCTCAACGCATCAATGAGACTGAATGGCTTCCCCACCTTCTTGAATTCGGGAGTAGGCGAAAAGGTGAGTACAACTCCTGAAAATGATTCATTGAACTCTTCCGGAGTCACTTTTCGTGGGCCTGAAGCGGGATCGTTGATGTAGTAGAATCCCTTGCGGAACCCTTCGAGCACCACAAAGTGATAGAGGTTCCAGAAAAGGATAATCGGAAGCTGTTTGTCGCGAATGCCTTCCGGTTCGATACGAAACCCTTTTGCCTCTAATCCGTAAGTTCGAGCAGCCTTTAAAAGGCTGCTCGCCTTGCTGCCATCGCGTGACACCCCACATGATGCGCGGAGTTTTTCCAGTGGCTCAAACCTGCCGTAATAGGAAAGGATCATGGCCAGTGAAGCTGCACCGCACTCCACTGCCTCCATCTGCAACACTGTCGGGGTTTTTACCCTCGCTTCTTTCCAGGGCAGTTGTCCTTGCAGCGGTTTCATAGTGTGTTTCTGGTGTTATCGAATACCGAAATTGCATGCTAAAGGGTCTGTCCAAGAAAATTTTTCTTGAATAAAGGAATGACAAGATCGATGGGTCGCTGATTATCAATGGCAATAAGTCCATTCCCCAGAATGCCTGAAGTGATAATTGTGCGGGGCCCCTTGCCTGAAGTCCACCGAAACCCGCTGAAGGTTGATTTGTCAGGTTGAATTTTGACCTTGACCCTGTAAGGAGAACCCTGGGCAGTGAACCGCTTAGCTAAATCTTCGTTAAAGTCTGTCACGATTGAATGATATGTTTTCGGGTACTGACTGATAAAGATAACCTGGCCAACCATATTACCGTACTCTTCAGGCTTAACGGTAGAGGATGCCACATATACCAGCATGCCGGGCTGCACTTTTTTCACCATTTCCGCCGTCACATACATAACAAAAACAAGAGAGGTGCTTGAATCCCCTGCCACTTGCTCATTCTTCATTGTTACCACCTTACCACTCTCTTCAACCTCAAACGCACCCTCTCCAGTTCGGATGAAATCACCATTGTTGAATTCACGTTCTGTGACAATTCCTGAAAATGGAGCGATAATATTACACTGCTGCTGATAATTGGAACGGGCCACATCGGTCTTCCGACTAACAGCCAATGCTTTCTCCTCAAGATCATAGAGCTGTTTTTTTGCCACCATAAGTTCCTGTTCGACACCGGTGACAATACCCTTATCTATACGTCCATCCTGAAATAACCGGTTCATGCGGGTAACCCTTTCAGCAAGAGAGGTAATAGTCTTCTGGAGAAATGCAACCTGTTCTTTCTGATGGAGATGAACAGATTGAGATTCGAGCAACGCATTCTCATAGGTATGGCGGAGTTCAGGTTGCTCTATCCTGGCCAGAATCTGCCCTTTCGTGAAGGAGTCGCCACCTTTGACAGCGATATCCTTGATGACTCCGGATGTCAGAGCCGGGATGTTATTTATGTAACCAACCTTAGTGAAGATACCCTCACCCTGAACCACGGTCTGGATATTGCCGAAAAATCCCCAGACTAATGCAGCGGCCAGAAGAACTCCTGACGCGATCATGGCTATCCATCCTCGAGAATCAGTGACAGGCATCAAACGGTCAAGATCATCAGGGGAGCTAAGCTTTTTAAGAGCCTCTTTTCTGAATTCAAGAGCCATAAAAAAACGCCTTGAAAGTTTTAGGGTTGGAGACGCAATTACAAAATTAATACTTTATACGCTCTATATTACACTGCAATAAGTAAAATGAAAAAAAGAATCCCCTTTTGGAAGAAGTAAATATTTAATAAGGGTGAATATCGTTCCTTGCTTTACTCGCTTTTTCTTAATCTGTCATGCACTGTAAAATATTATAAGGGGGATGTAAAACCCTGCTTTTAAAGGGACTTGTAATTTTTTGGTAAAGTTATGCAAATAACTAAAGCTCTCAATCCCTCTTAACTTATTTCAGAGGTATATGTTAAGTTTTATTTTGTCATAATTATATAAATAAAAAACTATTACTATGAAACAGCGGAAATTGGGCTCTCAGGGATTAACTGTATCTGCCCAGGGATTAGGATGCATGGGAATGTCTGACTTTTATGGTCAGCGAAACGAGGCGGAATCAATTGCTACTATCCATCGTGCCATTGAGTTGGGGGTAAACTTTCTGGATACCTCTGACATGTACGGGCCGTTTACCAATGAAGAGCTGATAAGCAAAGCTATCAAGGGGCGGCGTGACCAGGTAATTGTTGCAACCAAGTTCGGGATCATGCGAAACACTCCGTCAACAAATGGCGGATGGGCACCAATCACAGGCATCAGTGGAAAACCGGAATATGTAAGGTCAGCCTGTGATGGTTCGTTGAAGCGCCTGGGCATTAACCACATCGACCTTTACTACCAGCACAGGGTAGATCCGGAGGTCCCGATTGAAGAAACCGTTGGAGCTATGGCCGATCTGGTCACAGCAGGGAAAATAAGATATATAGGACTGTCTGAGGCTTGTGTCGCTACAATTAGACGCGCACATGCGGTGCACCCGGTAAGCGCCGTGCAGAGTGAGTACTCGCTTTGGAGTCGTGAGCCGGAAGATGAGGTGCTGCCTGCGCTCCGTGAGCTTGGTATCGGCTTTGTGTCATACAGCCCACTCGGAAGAGGTTTTCTGACAGGGCAGTTGAAAAGTCCCGATGATTTTGCGATTGATGATTACCGCCGGAACTCTCCCCGCTTTCAGGGCGATAACTTTACAAAGAATCTTCTACTGGTAGCGCGTCTCAAGGATATTGCCCGAAGAAAAGGAGTCAGTGCCGGACAGTTGGCACTGGCATGGGTTCTTGCCGAGGGTGATGATATTGTTCCGATTCCCGGCACGAAGCGCAGGACCTACCTCGAGGAGAATATTGCAGCTGGATCTATTATAATCAGCGAGGTTGAAATAGGTGAAATCATTGAAGCTTTACCGAAGGGCGCTGCTGCCGGAGAGCGTTACCCTGAAAGTATGATGAAGCTGGTCAATCGATAATCATCAGGCTAAACAAAAAAAGCCAGACAAAACTTTCATTCTGTCTGGCTTTTACTGAAAAATCGAAAATCTTAGTAACGATCTCTTCTTGGTGCTCTTTCTTCACGTGGCTTAGCTTCGTTAACCGTAACAGTACGGCCATTCAACTCTTTGCCATTCAGTGATTCAATTGCTTCACTTGCTTCGCTGTCCTTAGGCATTTCAACAAATCCAAAGCCCTTTGAACGGCCTGAAAATTTATCGTTGATGATGCTTGCGTTTGCAACTTCTCCGAATTCAGAGAAAGCATCACGAAGATCATCTTCTGTTACTGTGTAAGCCAAATTGCCGATGTAAATATTCATTGTTTAATCTCAGTAAACGTGTGCATTGATAGAAAGAGATACAAGCAAGTAATCAAGGCACAAATTACTTGAGTAACCATCAGCCAACCATTGGCTGATTTTATCGTCAAGTTTAACGTAATTATCGGTAGTTACAAAATAGAAAATGCGTAAACCCAATTATTACAGAAATAATAATAGGAGGCATATTGTTCGAGAATTACCTATGTATTTAAATTAAAATATGTTAGTCAATTTCCCGATATCACCGCCAATCCGGATTTTTTTGGAGAGCGTAAAAGAAAAAAGGCAGGAATTATGGTTCCTGCCTTTTTTTCAAGCGAATGGAGTCTGTTTAGTGCTGCCCTGGAATACCTACTTTTTCTCCGGCACTTCACGTTCTTCTTTGACTGCATAGTTGATCAGGTAATCGTACAGTCTGATCAGACGAGCATTCTGATTGTTCTGATCAATCCAGTGACCAATCATACCAATCGTGCGTGCCAGAACGAAGAAGCCGTTCAGTGAGTATTCAGGGAAATCAAGGTCGACAAGGATACAGCCGATCGTTCCATCAACATTAAGGATAAGATTATCCTTTTTGGATGTGGTGATCTTTTCAACCTCAAGTGCATAATCAAGACACGGTGTGTGAAGCGTCGTCTGGTTCTTTACATATTCAACCAGATACTTCACCCGCTTATCAGGGTTTTTCAAACTCTTCACCCTGTGTCCAATACCTGGAACCGGTCCGTGGTTCTGCTTCATCCATGCAAGAAATCCCGGAATATCGTTAGGATACTCCTTCACTCCGTACTTGAAAAATTTACCGGCGTTGGTAACTGCACCGCCGAATCTCGGGCCTATCATGGTCATACCGGCAGAAACGGCCTGTGGCAGATCGATACCGGCACAGGCGGCAATAATGGCGCCGAATGCACCAGACACTGCAGGACCGTGATCAGCTGAAATCATGATAATGCGCTTGATGATTTCAGACTCTTCTTTGGAAGGAAGTTTCTTGTTCCACAAAAGAGCGATAACATCCTCGATACCATATCCTTTCTCGCAAAGTTCAGATGCGGCATAGCCAACGTAACGAGGTTCTTCTCCACGATCGTCGGAAATGGTGGTGCGAATCAGTGGTTCTACAATGACCTCGCCCTGCTTCATGATTTCCTGTACACTCGGTGGAAGTTCCGGGAGCAGTTTATCGTCAATTTCAGGTTCAGGCTTGATAATACCTGCTGCCTGCAGTTCCAGATAGACCTGCTTGATTGCCTTGCTCAGCCCGCCGAAAGTGTCAGGCACGTATGCGCCTGCTTCACGAAGAGCGTTTATTTTAGAGCGCGCGGAACCAAGACCTTTTTTACCTTCCTTTGCACCGGCATGGCCGAATTTCATTCCCTGCGGCAAAACGTCCTGGCAGGTTCCGCCAATAGCGGCGATAACCTTGATGCGTCGTTTTTCGGCACCTAACCAGTCAGCAGCCTCTTCCTCAAGCGTACCGCCGACTTCACCGACAATAACGACAGCCTTTGTTTCAGGATCATTTTCAAACATCTGGAGATAGGTGACAAAGTCTGTACCGGGGTACGAATCTCCGCCGATGGCTACTGCAGAAGTAATGCCGTTGCCGTTCTGAGCGCAAAGCCACATGGCTTCATTGCTCAGACCGCCTGATTTTGTAATAACGCCGAATGAACCAGGGCGATAGAGATTACAAAGTTTCAGGTTTTTATATTCACCGCCAATAACGCCGAGACGACACTCCCCTGCCGACATAATGCCGATTGACGAAGGTCCGTTAAAAATTTTGCCCGCTTCGAGCGCATACTTGCGCAAACGTTTGGCATCCTTTTCAGGCACACCTTCGGTAATCATGGTAACCAGCTTGATGCCTTTGGAATCAAGGGCTTCTTTGGCTGACTGATATGCCCTTGATGCGCCGATATAGATAAGCGCAGTATTGATTTGCGGGTTTTCATCGAGCGCTTTCTGGAGCGACGCATAAACGGTAACGTTGTTCAGCTCACCACCCCGGTAAATCTCTTTCTGCTGACCTTCTTCCGGTGGATAAACAAATGCCTCTACAGTCAGGGGTCTGTTGATCAGAAAGTCGAACTGAGCCATCCGCCTTGCCGCATTAACTCCGGCAACACCTCCAATGATGACCGCTCGTGTATCCCTATTTGCTAAAATACTCACGATTCTTTCCGGTTTAAGTTAGATAGTTTCTCTTGAGGTTCATGTGTGATACCCTGTCGCCCTTATGAATTCAAGGCAAGGTCGACGATATCGGTCATGGGCATGCTGCGATCATAGACATGAATGTCAAATCCCTCTTCCTGCAGCTTTTTCATCGAAGCAAGACCCTGATTTTCATTCGGCCCGCCGCGTCGTACCCAGATTTTCACATTTTCAAGGAACCCTTTTGATTTGCTCTCCCGGAATCCATTGATAATCCCGTTGAATGTCGCTTTAACGTCTGTAAAATTGGCAATGGCTCCACCTACGATGATATGCTTGATATCAGGAAGCCTGCATATGGTTTCCGTCAATGCCTCTACTGCCCAGTCCGGAGGATCACCGGAATATTCGGCATAATTGGCAATTGAGCCGCCTCTTGCCACAACAGCATCGGAATAAAATACGGAAGCGCCTCCGCCTGCAGTAAGCAGGGCGATGTTGCCGCCCGGAACTTCAACCAGTTTGACCGATCCCTTGATACGGGCATCGATCTCCATTATCTGCTGTTCGGCTTCGGTGAAAGGACGTCCAATTTCGGAAACAGGTTTGAAATCCCAGTCAGCATGACGGAACCTTGCATCCCAGTCAACGTTCATGACAGCGTCAAGAGCCGCAAAGCGCATATCGCTTTTGCGTATGACCAGCGGATTGATCTCAATCGACTGTGCATCTTCGTTATCAAAGCAGAGAATAAGTCGTGATGCGATTTTTGCAACGCGTTCAGCAATTTCCCCTACAAATCCAGCCTCAAGTGCCGCTTCAGTAATGCGTTCAATACTTGGAGTTTCATCAAGCGGAATGAAAAGCCGTTTAACGGTATCCCAGTTATCTTCAATATCCACTCCACCCTTGTTGGAAAAAAGAAGTTCCGCCCCGTCACGGGTGCCGGCAATGGATACATAATACTCCTCGTCATGATCAAGCATTTCAGCAACAATAACCTGACGGACAACGGCTGTACCGATTTCTCGTCCAATCATCTCTTTTGCCGCTGCAAGAGCCTCGTCGAGGTTCAGTCCAAGTTTAACCAGTCCCAACTTGAATCGTCCGCCGATAGCTTCATGTGCTTTAACAACGAGTTTTGATTCTCTCAACCATTTATTAGCTTCTCCAAGCTGCTCGAGGCGGTTGGGATCCATGATAACAACATAATTAGGCACGGGAATGCCCCACTTGTTGAACAGCTTCATGGCCGGCCCTTCAAGTATTTTAGCCATACTATTAGGTGTGTTTGTATGTTATGGGTAGAAAAACCGTTGCACAGAAATGCGCAAGATTTTAAGTTAACTATATTTTAATTTGATACAAGTTTCTATAAATTTTTATACACCCAAATCATCAAAAAAGCAACCTTTATGACTGATTTTTTGTTTTCTTGGCAGAATTTACCGTCACAAATGAACCCTGTGATCTTTTCCGCAGGCTCTTTTGCTCTTCGATGGTATGGGATGATGTACATCGTAGCGTTTACCATCGTCTATCTCCTTACCCGCTATCGGGTAGAATCTGAAAAGCTTCCTGTTCAGCGCTCCTTTATCGGCGATGCTCTTACCTGGGTTATGGTCGGAGTTGTAGCCGGCGGGCGCCTGGGGTATATACTTTTTTATGGTCTGAGTGACTTTCTGGCTGACCCCCTCGCAAGTATCCTTCCCTGGGTCTCAGCTCCCGGAGGCTGCCGTTTCGCAGGAATAACCGGCATGTCCTACCATGGAGCAGTCATCGGAGTCATTCTTGCGATTTTCTTCTTTACCCGCTCAAGAAAAGCCGGATTTTTTGAAACATTTGACCTCTTTATTCCTTCCGTCCCTCTTGGATATACCTTCGGCCGTCTTGGCAACTTCATCAACGGCGAACTCTACGGACGGGTAACCGATTCAGCAATCGGCATGTATTTTCCTCTCGCTCCAACCCATCAGCTCCGCCATCCTTCCCAGCTCTACGAAGCATTTTTCGAAGGAATCGCCCTGTTTATTATGCTCTGGCTTCTGCGCAGGAAATCTCCATTTTCAGGATTTCTTTCAGCCATCTACCTTTTCGGTTATGGGTTTGTGCGGTTCTTTATTGAATACTTCCGTGAACCCGACGCCCAGCTCGGCTTTGTATTCCTGAACTTCTCCATGGGCCAGGTGCTTTGTTTCATTATGATGATTGCTGGAATTGGGGTCTATATCGTCTCCAGGTCATCTGCCGAATCAGCGAGGGCTAAGTAACACCTCTTCCCCGCTGCCGAAACAGCGGCGCCTTACAAAGAGCATGACAACTACGGAACTGACCGCCGTTGAACCTACCAGCATCAGCATAACGACAATCTGATAGCGGATGGCAATGAGCGGATCAGTTCCTGCAAGAATCTGACCTGACATCATCCCCGGAATAAACACAAGACCGACACCCATCATTGCATTGATTGAGGGAATCATCCCGGCAGTAATCGCATTTTTGAATATATCGAGGCTTGCTTCACGGTAATTGGCTCCAAGTGAGAGCTTCATTTCAACCAGCTCTTTCTGTTGCCGCATATCCCTGAACAGCCGTTCAAGTGAGATCGCAAGCGCAGACATTGAATTTCCAATCACCATGCCTCCGGCGGGAATAAAGTAGCGGGGCTCCCACCACGGTGTAATACCGACAACCAGTCCCGAAACAAAAATCGCTGTTGCCAGATAACTGACAAGCATCGTCAGAAATGTCGGAATGATATAGGGTATCTGTTTTTCCTTCACCCTCCCTTTAATAATAAACATGGCAGAGATGACCATCACCATGAAAACACTTATCACCAGGAACGGGTTGGATGTCTTCAAAATAAAGGTCAGAACATATCCCATCAAAAAAAGCTGGGCAAAGGTCCTGATTGTGCCAATAGTGATATCACGGTTAAGGCCCAGATGGTAGATAAAGGAACTGGCCTGAGCTATAAGGATGAATACCAGGGCAAGAAGGAGTTGTCCAGTTGAGATATTAATGATCTGATTCATCGCAGATGGATTGATCTATTAGCAAGAGTATAGGTTAGAGGCTTTACAGTTTCAGGCTTGTAATCGATGTGCGTAACTGTTATCAACGTTTTACGCTCTTCAGTGTTCAGACGCTCCATAATGGAAAAAACCATTGACGCACTCTCCTGGTCAAGAGCAGATGTAGGTTCATCAAGCAGCAGAAGAAGGGGTTCCTGCAACAGGGCTCGCATAATGGCCAGACGCTGTTTCTGCCCAATCGAAAGCTTCATGGCCGAATGCTCAAGAGTAACATCAGCAAGGTAAAACTTCCGAAGCATCTCTCTCAACTCCTCACTGCCGGGTCGGGGTTTCGCTGCATTGACAGCAAAAGAAAACGGCTGAAGCAGGTTTTCCTCAACCGTGGCATCAATCATCTGGGGTATCTGGGCAACATAACTGATGGCACTGCGAAGCTTAGCCGGGGCAATAGAGGTAGTGTCGTTACCCTGAAAAAGAATTGACCCTCCCTGTGGCTGGTTCAGGCGGCATATCAATCGCAGCAATGTTGATTTACCTGATCCTGATGGGCCTTTTACCAGAATAAACTCCCCTTCCTGCACTGCCATAGTAAGACGATCAAAAACAAGTACTGTTGATCCCTCATAGGCAAAAGATAGATTCCTGATTTCAAGAAGTGGAGTCATAAAAAAATAGACTGGAAACTCATAAAGATGACACTATCGAATTTTACGGCATTTGCTAACATAATAGCACAGGAAAAGTGTCTTCAATTAAACCCTAAACAGTCGTTTGTTATCAAGTAATTTTTGCTAAAGTTAATCGCGCTTAACAACTAAGACAAACAGTCATTTTGTGAGACAAAAAAAGGGGTGCAAATTTTTTATATAACCGGCACTGACAGCGAAAAAATATTTTAAAAGATTATTTTATTGTGAGTTATACGATTTATATACGGTTTATAAATTTTTTGGAATGATAATTGATCTATATAGTAATGAAGATATCAATACAAAGCTCTTCGAAATGTATTGGTAGGTGGTAATAACAATGACTGAAATGTTTATTGATAATCATTATGTAAACAAAGTCGTTCAGACACTTATTTACATGATTTATAACAATAAATCAATGATAAGTTATAATAATATATATAGGTTATAGCCTTTTGTTTCTCACTCCCATGAAAAAAGCACTTATCTTTTCTATAGCTCTTCTCTCCTCTCTTGTATTGCATGGAAATGCAGTCGCTGGAAAGGTGGTTAATCTTAATTACAATGATTTTTCATCAACTGGAGGCGTTACACTTTCAGGCGCTGCTGGACAAGTTGGCAACGCAATTCAACTTTCAACGCAGAATGTTAAGAATGTAGCTGGCGGAGTATTCTTCACTACGCCAGTCAGTGTTTCCAGGTTTAGTGCAGAGTTTACCTTTCAATTTTCTAATACTTTTGGTGCCGATGGGATGGCATTTGTGATTAAGAACTCTGGCAGTTCGGGAACTGGTCCAGGTGGACTCGGAGTATACGGAGGGGGATTGGGGTATAGCAGTATCAAAAAAAGCATCGGTATTGAGTTTGATAGCAGTATAAATACAGGTAATGGCTATAATGATTTTGATGGCAATCACATCGCCATTGATACCAATGGTTCCATGAACAGCCTGGCGCAAAGTAATGTGCCTGTATTATTTAACGGAACAGGGGTATGGCATGCGTGGGTTGATTATGATGGGATTATTTTATCGGTAAGCGCTAACCAAAGCGGGGTGAAGCCTGGCACGGCAATGCTTTCGCAGAACATGGATATACAATCAATCGTCGGTTCACAAACTGCATTGGTTGGTTTTACCGCCGCTACTGGTTCCAACACTCAAACAACCAAGTTGTTGTCATTTAGTGAGTCTTCCCCAGCACCTGAGCCATCGACCTATGTATTGATGAGTGTTGGTGCGGTTATTGCTGTAATCACAGCGAGAAGAAAAATGCTGAGCGCTGGTTGATAAGGAGGCCTCTGGAAGAGCGTCTTAACTGATAACCTGGTGGCAATCCCATTGTGGGAATCCTGCCACAGGTTGAGGTTTATAACCCATCCATCAGATCCAAACACTCCACAGTAACTTGCTCCAGGGGCATTTGTGCTGCAATGTGGCAGCTATAGCCTTCGTCTATAGTCACTTGTCTGATAAACCAGATGCTGTTATCAATAATCGCCTGATCTCCTGTCAGTACAACGTCTTTCAAGGGGACTAAAAGACCCTTTCCAAAACCTTTTAGAACAGCTTCTTTTTTTGTCCAGCACTCAAAAAAAAGATGATTGGCCTGATCAGCTTCATGGTTTTCATAAAAAGAGATAATCTCAGGGATCTCACCCGCAAAATAATCTTTATCAACAGGTCGGATTTTTTCGATATCTATGCCTATGCCCTGGTGCTGTGTTAACGCAAGGACAACAATATCTTCTGAGTGTGAAATATTGAATTCCGGGCCGCCTTCGATAAAAGGTTTTCCGAAATCAGACAATTCCAGAGACTGGAATTTCCTTAACCCTGTATCATGAAATTGCTGCTGCAACGCCTTCAGCAATAATACCTTGCCAAAAAGAGTTGCCTGCCTGTCCTGCCATCGTCTATATCGTTCAATTGATGAACGAATACCGGAGGGCATCATTTCAAGATAGTGATCATAAAGGCTATCGGAAATAGCATGACCACAACGTGCAGCATATATCTGTGCTTTCCCCACTTTCATTCTCTTATTGCACGGGAAGATTTAGAATCCAACTCTCAAACCAAGAAGAACGCTGTGACTGCTGATACTTGTGTTGTTACTGTAGTCCGTCCCCTTGTAATCCCAGCTGACTGTAAAGTCGGGTGTTGCAAAGTAGCGATATCGCAAATCAAGCGTAACATGGTTGGCAACAGGTCTTGTAACTCCTAAGCCGATCTGATATGCCAACGTTGTGGCCTTAACGCTATAGCCGTAATTCTGGGTAGTTTGTGCAACATTTTCATATGAAACCTGTGCACCGCCAACACCGGCTGTTCCATACAGTTTAATGCTGCTGCCAATTGGAAGATCATAGTACCCGTTGGCCATCAACGAAAGAACTGATACATGGCCTTTCATCGGATAAGAAGTATTAGAAAAGGGAGCTCCGAATTCATCAAGTCCGCTATAGACCAGGGATTTAAAATTATTCCGCAGGTAACCTATTTCCCCTTCCAAACGGTAGCGGCCATAGTTCCAGCCATAAGCCCCAAAAAGGGTTAGGCCTGGATCCATTTTGTAGGTATCCGTGTAATTTTCAGATGTGTAGGTGCTTTGGATCTTGATATTCTGCAACCATGATGCGCCGCCCATACCACTGACATAATAGTGATTTCCAGCCTGGACTGGAGTGCTTGAGAGGCCTGCAAAAGCAAAAACAGCAAACAGCGAAAGCGTTTTTTTCATTGCGATTCTCCAAAAATGTCTATTTGAGGAATTTCACGTCAGCTACATATCCAATCAATCAACAAAGTCAAGTAACGCCGGTATTTTATCCAACCTCCGTGTCACCGGAGTTTCGGAGAAACACAAAGCCTACACCAGCAACAATCACAACAGCTATTCCCCAGATATGAAGTGGGAATTTGGCACCTCCTTCGAACATGCTGAACATACCAAAAAGGAAAAAGATAGCGGATGCTCCAATTTTTATGGCTTTTTCAGGCAATTTCGCTCCAAGCATTTTGCCAGCTATGATAGCCAGGCCATCCGAAATCACCATTCCTATAGTTGACCCGATCCAGACCGGCAGAAATGGGTGAGTTGAGGCAAGGGTAATGGTGGAAAGCATTGTCTTGTCGCCAAGCTCAGCCATGAAAAAGGTCGAAAAGACCAGCCAGAAGGGGTTAATGCCCGTTTTGCAGCTCTTTTCGTCTTCATCAAGATGATCGCCTCTGAGCGTCCAGAAGCCGAATGCAATAAAGGCTATACCGGCAACAAACTTGATCCATTCAGTCGGCAGCTTGTCTCCGATAAACCAGCCAATGCCTGCTGAAAAAACATGAATGGCAAGGGTAGCCCAGAAAATACCCCACAGAACAACCCAGGAGTTGTAACAGGTAGCAAGCGTCAAGGCAACAAGCTGGGTTTTGTCGCCAAGTTCAGCGATAAAAATCATAACGAGCGAAAGCCAGAATGCGTCCATTATTCGGGAGGGATTTTAGTGTTCAGTTCAAAGCTTCCTGCATTATTAACAAATACCTGCAAGTATAACGACAATAAGGAGTATATCCGCCAATACCGATTTTAATTAGTACGCTATCAATTTATGCTGAAAAATTTTGAAATGGTGAGAGATTATCATGAAATTGGCGGTAAGTATAACGGTATCTCAAACTGATTGACCCAAACGCAATGCCTGATGTAAGAACAGCTGTCAGAAGCGATCTGGCGAGATGCACAGAACTGCTTGGAATTCTCTTCACCGAGGAGCACGAATTTACCGCTGATGCTGAAGCACAGTCGAGAGCGCTTTCCATGATCATAAGCAATCCTGAGCTGGGGCGGATATTTGTCTGTGAAGTTGACGGGGTAATTGAGGGAATGGTGATGCTGCTCTTTACCGTCAGCACCTTTCTCGGTAAAAAAGTCGCTCTTCTTGAGGATATGGTTGTTGCGCCCCAGTGGCGCCAAAAGGGCCTTGGCTCACTCCTGATCAATCATGCCATGGAATTTGCCCGTAAAGAAGGACTCGGACGAATAACGCTCCTCACTGATGGGGATAATGAGGCTGCACAGCAATTCTACCGGTCAAAAGGATTTTCACCGTCGGAGATGGTGGTTTTCAGAAAACTGCTTGATTGAAACAACCAGTAAAAAGAAATAATCATGCGTGCATGGATGTGCAAAGAGTGCGGCTATGTCTATGATCCTCGAGAAGGTGACCTGGACAACAATATTATAGCGGGGACTGCTTTTGAACAGGTGTCAGAAGAGTGGGCATGTCCTGTCTGTTATGCTGGGAAAATAACGTTTGAAGCGCTTTCGTAGGGTTGCCCAAAAAAAGATTTTTCCCAATCTCCTTCTCAACCACCACCTGCATCAAGCAAGCTGAAGCTAATTATTGCGAGAATAAAGCGTATTGATTATACTTGCTTAGTCCTTAACAACATTGTGTCATCATGGGAAAGAAGCCGCAAAGCAATAACTCAGACACCCCTGTAGAATTAAGGGCTCTTGCAGAAGAGCGCCTTCAGCAGACCCACCCCAAAACTGGCGCATCTGCACTCAGCACTACCTCTTCACCTGAAGAACTGTTACGCATAATCCATGAGCTCTCCGTTCATCAGATCGAGCTTGAAATACAGCAGGATGAGCTGGCTCGTTCAAGAATTGAGATTGAGGAAACTCTCGATAGATACTCCGAACTCTATGATTTTGCGCCGGTCAGCCATGTAACTATGGGGCGCAACAGCACTATTCTGCGGGCAAACCTGACTGCAGCGAAACTTCTTGGAGTTGATCGCTCCAGATTATCTGGCATGCGCTTCAAGCAATTTGTTGTTCCGGAAGACTATCAGAAAATTGATGTATTGCTTGGTGACGTGTTTACCCAAAGAGTAGCGTCAAGAGTTGAGATCAGGCTTTTAGCCAAGGATACTGAATTCTCAGCTCGCCCTCACCTCCACGTCCGCATCGATACTGCAATACCCGATGCTGATGGTGAATGCATGGTTATTCTCTCCGATATCAGTGAGCAAAAGAAAACTGAAACCAAACTGGAGATACTGACTCGTGCACTCCTGGCAATCAACAATTGCAATCAGGCGCTTATTCACGCCACTGATGAAAATGAATTACTGCAGACGATATGCACCACAATAGTTACAACCGGTGGCTACCGCATGGCTTGGATCGGCTACGCAGAACATGATAATGAAAAAACTGTACGTCCGGTTGCCCAGGCTGGTTACGATAATGGATACATCAGAGGAACAGGGATAACCTGGGCAGAAGTTCCATTTGGCCAAGGGCCTACAGGAACAGCAATCCGGACAGGCCAGCTATCCACTATTGGTGATATTCAAAAAGACCCAAGCTTCTCTCCCTGGTGCAGTGAGGCTCTCAAACGAGGATATGCTTCAGTTCAGGCTCTGCCACTGCGGCATGATACTGAGGTCTACGGTGCCATCACCATCTACTCAGAAAGAGACAATGCCTTTAATGCACCTGAGACACAGCTCCTGTCGGCACTGGCTGATAATATTGCCTATGGCATCTCCAAGATACGAACCCTGTATGAGAAACAACATGCTGAGAATGAGCTTCTTGATAAACAGAACCGATTCAAGCAGGCTTTGGAATCGACCAATGCCGGAGTTTGGGAGGTTTATTTAGAGACCGGCGAGAATATATGGTCTGACGAACTATGGGATTTGTATGGATTGACACGAGGAGATGAAAATCCATCCAGGGAGCTCTGGCTGAAATCACTACATCCTGACGACAGAGATGAGATACTCAAAATTGTTGTTCAGGCTGAAAAACATCAAATCCCGGCAAGTTTCGAGTATCGTGTTCTTCACCCTGATGGTACGGTTCGATGGCTGATAGCAAAGGGAATGCCGATATTCGATGAGAAAGGCAGTGCGGTGCGCTATATCGGTACCTGTATTGATATCACTGATCGCAAGCTGATAGAGCTTGAGCGTAAAAGGCTGGTTAATAGACAGACAGGATTTGAAAACTTATTGAATATCAGGCACATAGGCTTGTGGTAGCTTGATCTTTCGGACAATTCGTTGTTTCGAACCCTTGAAGATGCTCGTATTTTCGGCTATGATTCAACCGAAAAAAATTGGAGATACGAAACATTTCTTGGTCACGTCCTGCCTGATGAACGAGCGGAGGTTGACAGGCAGCTCAAAAAAGCTATAGCGACAAAAAGTGATCTAAGTATAGAGTGCCGGATTCGCCGCACGGATGGTGAGATTCGATGGATTTGGGTGGCCGTGGGATATCAGTATGACAAACAAGGCCATCTTCGTTTTGTATCAGGGATTACTCATGATATCACGATGCGCAAGCTTTTTGAAATAGAGAGTGAGAAGCTGCAGGCTAAGCTGCAGCACTCCCAGCAAATGCATGTTGTAGGGCAACTTGCGGGAGGCATTGCCCATGACTTCAACAATATGCTGATGGTGATTCTCGGGCATACCGAACTGGCCCTTGAACGTAAAGACAGCTCCTATACAGATCTCAAAGTCATTGAGAAAGCAGCGAGCCACTCTGCAGAGCTGACCCGGCAACTCCTTGCTTTTGCCCGAAGACAAAGCGTGACAGCACAGATTCTTGACCTGAATGCCGCAGTAGAGGATATGATTTTGATGATGAGACGTTTGATTGGTGAAAACATCACGCTTACCTGGATTCCCAATGTACAGAGCGCTCCTGTCAAGATTGCCCCATCGCAGGTCGGCCAGATCCTTTCCAACCTTTGCGTCAATGCCCGTGATGCTATTGAGAAAACAGGCAATATCACCATCGAAACAGTTAAAATCCATGTACATAAAAAAGAGAGCGCTGCCATGCATACCTGCTCAATACCCGGCGATTATATCTCGCTTTCTATCACTGATAACGGACACGGCATCGATAAAAAACTTCTGCCTCATATTATGGAACCATTTTTTACAACAAAAGAGGTTGGAAAAGGAACTGGTATGGGTCTTTCCACCGTCTACGGCATTGTCAAACAAAACAATGGTTTTATTGATATCGAAAGTGAAAAAGATAAGGGAACGAGTATAAGAATTTACTTCCCCTTACAGTTGCATGATGCCTCTCAGGATAGCAACGTAAGCATGGAGTCAACCTTGACACAGGGAAAAGATACCATACTGCTTGTTGAAAATGGTCATGATATTCTACACCATTGCCGGCAGATGCTTGAAAATAAAGGATACAGCGTCCTTTCAGCTGCCTCGCCCCTGGAAGCCTTAAAACTTGCAAAGCGCAATAAAGACCAGATAAAACTCCTGGTGACGGATGTAGTGATGCCGGAAATGAACGGAAGTGATCTTTTTAAAGAGCTTGAAAAGATTTGCAGAAACCTTAAAGTTGTCTATATGTCGGCGTATACTTCGGATTTCACTACTCGCCACATACCCGGTAATGATAAAATGAGCTTTATTGAAAAGCCTTTTACTATGGCAGAATTCAAGAACATCATCAAGGCGTTAGTAAATAAACTGCCTGAAAATGAAGAAGGGTAATTGTACAATTTGAGAAAAGCACAGAACATTCCGACAACGATTGTTACCGGGTTTCTCGGGGCTGGAAAAACAACGGCAATCAACCATCTGCTTGCAAAAAAACCTGAGGGTGAGTACTGGACAGTCCTTGTCAATGAATTCGGGCAGATTGGGGTTGATGCCGCATTGATTGGACCGGTTGCTGGAGTATCAATCAGGGAGATTACCGGGGGGTGCCTTTGCTGCACTGCCGGACTGGCGTTTGAAGTTGCATTGAACCGTCTTATCCGCGACACCTCTCCTGACAGGATTCTTATTGAGCCAACAG
This sequence comes from Chlorobium sp., assembly GCA_005843825.1. Lineage (GTDB taxonomy): Bacteria > Bacteroidota > Chlorobiia > Chlorobiales > Chlorobiaceae > Chlorobium. The sequence continues at coordinate 11,468 of SZXX01000032.1, read as the reverse complement.
GGATTGGTCACCCCCTGAAAATTATCCGCACCTTAACCGGTGCTTATTATCATGATATTCTTGACCTAAGGGCAACCATCTCTCTTGTTGATGCCCGTAAGCTTGGAAATCCGAAATACACAAACCACCCTGCTTTTCAGGATCAGCTTAATCTCGCAGATGTGCTTGCAGGCAATAAAGCTGATTGTTATACCGATAATGACCGCTCCGCTTTTATGGACCTGGTCAGCGCCTCCATCCCTCCAAAAGTGGCATATCCGATGATTTCATTTGGGCGTTTGAATTCCTCTCTCCTGAACCTTCCTCGCGATCTCTCAAGGATGGCTGGCTTTCCTGATGCCCATCCGGTAAGAGAACGCAACGTCTTTGCACCTGAAATAACGAATGTTCCTGAAGGTAAGACCGAACTCTTGAGTGCAGAGAGCTGGGAAATGCATGAAGGTTCCGGCGAAGGATATTTTAGTGGAAGCTGGTTGATGGGATCCGATTTCTGTTTCGACAGCTATGCCCTTTCGGCGCTGATAACCTCTTTTTCTCACACTCGCGTAAAAGGGTTCATGCAGTGCAATAACGGGTGGCTGAAAATCAATGGCAGTGACGGGGTTGTTGAGTTTTCCGGTTGTGAACCTCAGGGCAATTCACGCCTTGAAATAATTGACAGTTCCCCAATGCCGTGCAGGGAAATAGAAAAAGAGCTGAAAAAAGTGCTGAGGTGAAAGAAAGTGCTGAGTTCCGAGTGCTGAGTACTGAGTTTTTCCCCGTCCCAATCACACCCGTTTTTATAAGTCCTATAGGCCCTATAAGACCTATAGGTCCTATTCCCCACTCTCTTCTCCAAACTCTTCTCAATCAGTCTTCTGATTGAGCGAGTTGCTTGTGGCGATTATAGCTGCTTTTCTCGCTGGATAGAGACTTACTGCGAAGCATAGGATTACTCCTGTTACTCCGACGATAAGAAAATCATCGAGGTGCATGCTGACAGGATAGGCTGGTATAATGAAGGCGCTTTTTGAAGGGAGCTGTACTATGCCGTAAAGCTCCTGCAGTTTGCAGATAGTCCATGCGATACCTATGCCTGCAGTGGTCCCCACAACTCCTGTCATACCGCCCTGAATGATAAAAATGGACATAAACTGCGGCTTTTCGAGGCCAAGGCAGCGCAGATAGAAAAGTTCCCGCTGTTTGTCGATGGCGGTCATGGCAAGAGCTCCAGTGAGGCTGAGAGCTGCGACAAGGATAATAAGCATCAGAACGCTGAAACTGACCCATTTTTCGAGCTGCATCACGGTGAAGATATTGCTGTATTTCTCTTCGAGTGTCCTGACTTTCCATGTTGCTTTCAAAGGGCTTTTTTCGAGCCATGCCCGGAGGTTCGCGGTGAAAGCTTCACGAGAATACCCATCCTTCTGTCGAATGTCAATTCCCGAATAAGCTCCTCTCGGAAGGAGCAGGATTCTATGCGCAAACAGCTCTGACGTGAGTACGTAGCGATCGTCAAATATTTTCTGCAGGGAAAATATGGATGCAACCGTTGTTTCAGGTATACCGAGCATCGGTACCAGATAGGGTTGCGAAAGGGATTCCAGGCCAAGGGAGATCAGTTCCGGACTGAAGATTTTAACCTCTTTACCTGGACGCAGATTTGTCCTGTAGGCTAAGAGCTCCCCTGCCGCAATCGTTCCTTCGGTAAAAAACGGATGCGTTGCCTTGGTCTGCACCATCAATCGGCGGTGTGCCGCTTCGCTGAGTCCTTTAACCACAACGAGTTCGCTTTTATCCCCACTGCCCATAATAGCCTCCCCTTCGGCATAAGGCTCTACCGCTCCTACCCCTTCGAGAGCTCTGATAGCATGAAGCAGAGTGTCGGAAACGGCGATTGTTCTCCCCTGTATGGGGACAATCTGAGCCGGACTGTCGATGGTGATAAAAAGATCCCTGGCAAGCTGTTGAAATCCGTTCAAAACGCTCATGACAACAAGGAGTGTGCTGACGCCGATCACTATTCCGGCAAGACTTATTGCCGAAATAACATTGATAACCCTGAAACGTTTACGGGCAAAGCTGAAACGCCGGGCAATCCAAAATCCTGTTTTCATACAAGCTGGCTAATAGCATTTAATTCATTCCTTCAGACCTCATTGAGCGCTTATTCCTCAATTCGCGTCATCCTGAAGACCTCTTTATCATCAATCATCCCTTTTACATTCCTGGCATGGGCATGGTAATGATCACTTTCCAGATGATTTTCAAGGCTGGAGAGATTCTCCCATGTTTCGTAAAAGACAAAAACAGAAGGGTCATCGATATCCTGATGCAGCGTGTAATCTATACAACCAGTTTCTTCCCTTGTTGGAGCGATAAGGTTCAAGAGTGAGCTCTTAACGCTCGGCAGAAACTCCTTTTTTGCGACAACTTTTGCGACAACGACAAGTTTTGACATGGTTCAATGTTTTTTAGTGACAAATAATTATGAACATTGCACAACAGAAACAGAGAGGTCTTGAAAGTTCAGGATTGAACTCCTTTGCCAACAGAAAACGCCTTTGCGAGAAGCGGCCCTACCCCATGGTACCCTCGATGAGATGTGTCATAAATAAGGGGATTGACTTTCAGGATATCGAGCAAGCCGTCCTCACTAAACACATCTTCATCACCCTTTACATCAATTATTTCACCAATAAACTGTGTGTGCAGGCCGATTTCAAAAACGTGCAACAGGCGGCACTCAAGTACAACCGGAAATTCAGCGGCATAAGGGGCATCGACCATGTCACTTTTGACATGGGTGAGTCCCGCAACGGCAAACTTGTCCACGTCACGGCCTGAAAAAATCCCGACGTAATCAGCTTCTGCCATCTTCTCCTGGTTGGCAATACCGACAGTAAATGCTTTGCGCTCTATAATACAGCCGTAAGAGTATGTCGCCTTACGCAGTGAAACAGCAACACAAGGGGGCTGTGAACAGCAGATACCTCCCCATGCGGCACTCATCAGGTTTGGTTTGCCTGCCTGATCATATGTTCCAACCATCAGGACAGGTGTTGGAAAAAGCAGCGTCTTGGGTCCTATTGACTTCTTCATGGTATTTCGTTGTGTGATCCTCAAGCCCAACGGTTGTATTTGATTCTTTCGTTCAAGAGTTTTTCAGAAGGCACTGATGGTTTTGATTCAGCTGGATACCCGACAGCGATAATGGATAATACTTTTATATGTGCCTCAATCCCAAGCAATTCCCGAATGCGGGCTTCACTGGTTTTGCCGTCATTATAAAACCGGTTCCTGACTTGAATCCAGCAACTGCCCAATCCCAATGATTCCGCTTCAAGCTGGATGATGGTCGCCGCAATGGAACAATCCTCAATCCATACGTCTGAACGGGTGCTGTCTGCACAGACAACTATGCCCAAAGGAGCGTTTTTCAGAAATGCTGATCCCGATGATTTCATTTCGGAAAGCTGGTCCAGCAGGTCAGGATCATCAACCATAATGAACTCCCAGGGCTTACTACCCTTCGATGAGGGCGACCTGAGCGCAGCTTCTGCAAGTGCTTTAATGGATTCGGCGGGGATTTTTTCAGAGGTGAATTTCCTTATGCTGCGGCGTTTGCGTAATAGATCAATCATTATACCTCTTGTGGCGGTTTTCCATAGAAAACACATTAATAAAGCACAATAGATATGTAATGATTAATTGCAGAATAGCCAACCGGCAAGTTGCATTGTCCTTTGCATTCCTGTGAGCATCCCGTCCCTTTTGCTCTGAAATGCATCAGTCCGGGAGCTGATAGCCTTTTTCGCGAAACAGGCGGAGCATTGCATCAACTACATCCGGGTCGAAGTGCTCCCCCCGATGGCTCTCAATTTCATGAAGAGCAACTTCGAGGCCGAATGCCGCCCGGTAAGGGCGATGTGAGGCCATGGCCTCAAGCACATCGGCTACGGCAAGGATGCGAGCTTCAATAAGTGTCTGCTCTCCTTTCAGTCCCTGCGGATATCCGCTGCCGTCCATACGCTCGTGGTGCTCCCGGATGATTTCTGCAATCGGCAGAGAAAACTCAACATCCTTGAGAATTTGATAACCTTGTTCTGCATGATTCTTGACAAGCTCAAACTCGATTGCTGACAATCGGCCCGGTTTGGAAAGTATCTGCAGGTATGCTCATTTTGCCGATGTCATGCACCAATCCGATGAACTGCAGAGTGTGGCACTTCTCTTCGCTCCACCCCATTTCCCGTGCTATATCCGCCGAGATAATGCCAACACGCCGCTCATGACCTGCAGTGTAGGGATCATGTGCCTCAACAACGTTTGCTACTGCCTGGAGCGTACTCTGCATTGCGGTTTCCAACTGTATCACTTCGAGCAGCTCGCTTTTGTAGATAGGTTTGGTTATGAAACTGTCACACCCAGCCTCTATGGCTTTTTCCCTGTCCTTTTTTGAGGTAAATGCTGACTGGGCAATAACAGGTAAATCGGGCCGCAGCAGTTTAATGAGTCGTGTTGCTTCATAACCGTTCATTACCGGCATTTTAATGTCCATGAGAACAAGGGTGATCTCCTGGTGGCATTTTACCTGTTCCACGGCCTCCTTTCCATTAACAGCATAGAGAATGGTGATGTTTTCGCCTGTCAGGCTTTTTTGAAGCAACAATCGGCACATCTCGTCATCTTCAGCTATGAGGATAGTCATACCTGGAGCCGTTTTTGCAGGTTCCTGAATAACTGAAGAGAATGGCGGCATTTGGGTGGAACGGGACAAAATATCCGGCAGGGTGAAAGAAAATCTACTGCCTTGGCCTTCTCGGGATTCCACCTGTATTGTGCCCCCAAGCATTTCGACATAGGCCTTTGAAATACTCAATCCGAGACCCGAACCCTGATGGTTCCGGGTTAAAGTGTTATCAGCCTGCCAGAAACGCTCGAAAATTTTCTGTTGCATCTCTGCAGGAACACCAATGCCTGTATCAAGAACATAAAACTCCAGCTTGGAACCCGATTTGGTATACCCGAAATCAATGGTGCCCGAATTGGTGAATTTCAGTGCATTCTGGATAAGGTTTGTCAATATCTGGGTCAGCTTGCCACTATCAGTTTCAATGATGCTCTCTCCATCGGAAAGTTCACAGGTACAATTCAAACAGAGTCCCTTCTCTTCGATTTCTGGCTTGAAAAAAGCAAAGAGATCATGCAATAGGGCGTTGACTGGCGTTTTGGAAATCTGCAGCGTTGTTTCGCCTGCATCATAACGGGAAATATCAATCAGTTCATTGATGAGATTGAGCATCCTGTTGCCGCTTTGCTGAATAAGGCCGATAAACTCTGCCTGTTCCTCTCCACTTATATGAGGCTCTTTCAGGAGTTCTGAAAAGCCGAGAATGCCATTCATCGGAGTTCGTATTTCATGGCTGATATTGGCGAGAAACGCTGATTTCAGACGATCGCTCTCTTCTGCATGAACTTTGGCTGCAGTCAACTCATCCCAGAGTTGTTTCTCTGCAGTGATATCCTCCTTTACAGCAACAAAATTGGTTGCCACACCATCACTATTCAACAGGGCTGAAATAACGGCTCGTTCCCAGAAAAGTTCACCGTTTTTCTTTTTGTTCTGCATTTCTCCACGCCAAATCCTGCCCGAAAGAATTGTCTGCCAAAGATCTTCATAGAAAGAGTCATGCATCAGTCCGGACTTAAGAATGCGGGGATTTTCGCCTTTGACCTCTTCAGCTGAATACCCGGTGTGGGCTGTAAATGCCGGATTGACGTATTCAATATTGCCCAGAGGATCGGTTATGACAACAACCGTGGGACTTTGCTGCAGAGCAGTACTCAATTTTTTTATTTCAGCATCAGCCTGCTTGCGTTGGGTGATATTGTCGAATACGGCAACAAAGTTATCTTTTTGAAGACTATAGGCTGAGATTTCAAGCCATATTTTGAGTGGTTCCAGGTAAAACTCAAAACGTTCCAGGATACCGGTTGTCACTACCCGTCCATAGATCTCAAGAAGTTCAGGACTTATCTGATGGATGCCGGGAATAACTTCTGAAACTCTTTTCCCTTCAACATTGGTCAAACCGGTCAGTAATTCGAATCGGGCATTTACCTGTTCATAGATATAATCAACCGGGCTCCCATTTTCGACAATCATACGGCAGTAGGCAATGCCGTTAAGCATGTTTTTAAAGAGTGAACTATAGCGCTCATTACTGTCTAACAGCAATTTTTCTGCCTGCTTGCGTTCGGTGATGTCGTTAATGATGCAGTAGAAAACAATATTGCTTCCTATTGCTATAGTATTTTTTACTACTTCTACATCGCGTAAAGAACCATCTGCTAAACGGTGAAGCGCTGTGAATCTGTTTTGTTTTGTTGCTCTGAAGTTTACAAGATCACTCATGACAGCGTCATGTGATCTGGTGGTGATTTTATCAAGATGCATCGTACAGAGCTTTTCGATCGGCAAACCATAAAAAGCAGCTGCTGACGGGTTGGCATCAATGATGCTGCCTGTTTCATCAATGACCAGCATTATGGATGAGTGGCCTTCAAAGAGCATCCTGAACTTGTACTGGCTCTGTTTGAGAGCATTTTCAGAAATTTTTTGATCAGTAACATCCGTTAAAATTGCCCTGCAATCATAAGCCGAATCACTGATTAAAGCATCGATTCGAAAGATGTGGCCTACAAATGATTGTTCAGCCTTTGGAAAAAGTTTTTTGTCAGGCAAAAGAGTGACTTCACAATATCCATGCTGCTGCCAGGTAAACACTTTTTCAAGCAATCCATATATTACATGACGGTCTTCCTGGATAAAGAGATTTGTCAACAGATTACCTACTAACGCCGAGCGATTAACGCCAAGTATTTTGGCCGCAGTCAGGTTTGCCTCAACTATCTGGCTGCCTCGTGAAAGCGTTACATAGCCCAACGGGGCAAAATCATAAAGCTCGGTAAAGCGCTTCAAGTTGCGCTCAAGCTCTGTTTTCAGCTGGGCCTGTTCATCTCGAGATTGAATAAGTTCGTCCTGCTGAAGTTCAAGTTCGATCTGGTGAACCTCCAGTTCATGGATAATCCGGAGTATATCCTCAGGTGAAGTGGAATAATCCGGTCTTTTCAATTGCAGGACTTGATGATGCTTTTCAGCGAGTGACCTCAAATCAGATAAACTGACGGGGCGTGGGGAAGGATTTTTTTTCGGCATGTTGAGCCAGTAATGAGCCCGTTACCGGACGACAGGTAAATTCCAGTCCGAATGGAACTTTGCTCCTTATCTAAATAATGTCCATATGGTCGTACTTAGGGGGCTCTATTGCGGAGCCTACTCGACTGATTGATTTGAGGGAAAGAGATAAATACCCTCAACAATCTTCTTTTTTAATGTATTGCTTAAATACCTTCAAACATAAAAGTATTTTTACTGACAATACCACCATTTCCTCTGGGATGCATCAGACAGGGAGCTGATAGCCTTTTTCGCGAAACAGGCGGAGCATGGCATCAACTACGTCAGGGTCAAAGTGCTCTACCCGATGAGTCTCAATTTCGTTAATGGCTTCTTCAAGACCTAATGAGGCCCTGTAAGGGCGATGTGAGGCCATGGCTTCAAGCACATCGGCGACGGCAAGGATGCGAGCTTCAAAAAGTATCTCCTTTCCTTTCAGGCCCTGCGGATAGCCGCTGCCATCCATGCGCTCGTGGTGCTCCCGGATGATTTCTGCAATCGGCAGAGAAAAATCGACATCCTTGAGGATTTGACTGCCCTGTTCAGCATGAGTCTTGACAAGCTCAAACTCGATGGTTGACAATCGGCCCGGTTTGGAAAGTATCTCGGCAGGTACGCTCATTTTGCCGATGTCGTGCACCAATCCGATGAGCTGCAGAGTATGACACTTCTCTTCGCTCCATCCCATTTCCCTTGCTATATCTGCCGCAATGATGCCCACGCGCTGCTCATGACCTGCAGTGTAGGGATCATGTGCTTCAACGACATTTGCTACCGCCTGGAGCGTGCTCTGCATTGCGGTTTCCAACTGTTTCACATAACTCTTTATCTTTTTTTCTGCAACTTTCTGATCAGTTATGTCTTGAATGATTGCATAAACGAGGTCTTTGCCGCCGACCTTAATTACATTGTTAAACGCCTCAACATCACGAAGAGAGCCATCTGCCCTTCGGTGTTGTGATAAAAACTTTTTTTCCCTTCCCAATATGATTTGCTGCATACGATCGCCAAACGTTTCAGACGGGAGAGCACTGATCTCCTGCATATGCATCTTGCAAAGCTCTTCAATTGACCACCCATAGAAATCAGCGGCTGCGTTGTTGGCATCGATAATATTACCGGTAACCGGATCAATTACTAATTTTATGGCGGAATGCTCCTCAAACATCCTTCTAAAGCGCTCTTCACTCGCTTTCAGTGCATCTTCTGAACGTTGTTTAGCTACACGGGTTCGCAACATCGTGATTCCATAAGCCAGATTGTCAGCCAGTGTGGTGTGTAGCTTTGTTTCTTCTGCATTAAAAGCTTTAGGATGGGTAGAATAGATAGTTAATGCACCAAATACCTCATTACCGGCTTTCAATGGCAAGCTTAGAGAGGAAGCATAACCGTGCTTGATCGCTTCGCTTTGCCATGGTTTCATTTTCGGATCATTGACAAGATCAATCGAGGTTATTGGCTTACCAGTGCGGATTGCGGCACCTGTGGGGCCTCGTCCAAATTCAGTATCATCCCATGATATTTTAACTGTTTCAAGGTAGCCTTCCTCGAAACCTGATTGCGCTATCGGGCGTACACTTTTTTCCTTGCCCTGTTCTGCATAACCAATCCATGCCATCCGATAGCCACCAATATCTACAACGATATTGCAAATCTTTTGAACCAATTCCATTTCATCAGTGCTGTGAATCAGTGCCTCATTACAACTGTTGGTTGCTACAAGCGCACGAGAAAATCTGTGCAGTTCATTTTCAGCAAATTTTTGCTCAGTAATATCAGAGAGAATAACCCTGCATCCATAATCAGTATCACTGATTGCGGCATCAATGCGAACTGTGCGAACGGGGTCACCATTTGATAGCTTGGAAGTGCCTGCTGTAAGCTTAACTTCGCAGAATCCAGATACTCTCTTGGAGAACACTGTTTCGAGCAGGGTATCAATTACCCGATAGTCCTCGGGAACAATAAATTGCTTAATGGTCATGCCAAGTAAACGGGAGCGATCAACTCCCAGGAGCTTGGTGGCAGTAAGGTTCGCTTGTAGAATAATACTGTCACGCCCAAGAGACAAATACCCGGCTGGTGCAAAGTCGTAAAGATTAGTGTACTGAGTGAGACTGCCCTCCAGCTCAAGTCTGGTCCGAGCAAGTTCTTCCTGTTGGATTTCAAGCTCTATTTGATGCACCTCGAGCTCATGAACAAGCCTGAGGGTTTCATCTGGTGAGGAAAAAGCTGTTTGAACGTTCTTTTGCTTGACCTTAAGACGTTCTTCAGCAAGAGTGCTCAACTCTTCTGGTGTTGGATGGTTATTTTTGTCCATAGGGGGACTGTAAACAATTATACCGGCTGTTGGAAGAGCAAGATATCCAGTGTTCAGATAAACAGCATTGCAGACGGCCACCTGATGACGTAAAATAACCAAATAAAGCTTAAAATAAAAAGAGCACGACTTGCTTGCCCTAACCTGAATTTTCTACAGAAGAACAACGTGACCCGTTATCACTCTTCCAGAAATCACCGTAATGACCGGATAAGCGAGAAACCTCAGCCAATTCAACAACTCCATCACCCCATATAAACATCAGGAAACGGAGCGCGCAGAATAATAAAGGTCGCTTGCTATAGCGGGAGTGGGCCGAGGAGGCGGGACTGTTACTAAAGAGCTGGTTTATTAAAGCATTTAAGAAATAAAACAGTGTAGGTTAAACCGAAAGGAAAATAAAGCCTCCCATTTAAGGGAGGCTTTTCTATAGGTGATCAGTGTTTTATTTGCCCCCTGCTCAACATTGTGGCACAGGCGATGTTATATATGTCCAGTTTTTGGGGAACATGATACCGGGACAGTCTTACATATCTGAAGTGGTTCTGGTTTATTGTCCTTCATGCATCCGGAGCCTTTATCTACAGAGTTTATTACGAAATGTCCTTTAAGTCCGGCAGGAACCGTGGATGTACTCGTGTTCATATCCTTCAAACATTCAGAGCCGCGAACCTCTGATTTGATTACAACATGCCCTTTAAGTCCAGCAGGGAGCATAGATGTTTTCGAATCCTTATCCTTCATACAGTCGGAACTGCTACTCTCGGATTTTATTATAACATGTCCTTTAAGTCCGGCAGGAACCGCGGATGTTTTCGCATCCTTATCCTTCATACAGTCGGAACCGCTATCCTCAGATTTTGTTACTACATGACCTTTAAGCCCTGCTGGAACCGTGGACGTTCTCGTGCTGCTATCTCCTGTAGTTGGACATGCAGTCGAATGGATTCCCTGTGTATTTGGTGCGTTTATTTCTGCAGCTTGCGCAATTATTGGCAGTGATGCACTGATTAATGCGGCAAAGAGTAATGTGCTTTTGTTCAACATGATGTTATCTCCTGTTTCGTTTTCTTTATCATTCCTGAATAATTCACCCTCTTTTCTCATGGGTCAATCTCTTCATGATTAATATTGCAAAGAGCGTACCAGAAGCTGCAGAACCACGTTTTGCATGTATTTACATGCTAATGGCAAAAAAAAGAGCAGAACATTCTCCGATGTCATGCAGAATATTCTACACTTAATCCTGCAATGGATGGAATTGTGATTTATTAGGCAACGATAACGCGCCTTAACTTGTCGACAATGAGGCGCTGGAAAGTAATTCAGCTGGTTTGTTTGCGGGGGCGTTTTGAGGGTTTGGTTATGGCGTGCGTAAGGGGTTCGGCGTATTTGGTGTAGAGTTCGAAGAGGTATTCGAGGCGTTCGAGTTCGGTTTTGAAGGGGGCGCGGCGGTATGTGGCATCAACGGCTTCGTCGAGTTCGCGATGAGCCTTGAGGAGTTCTCTGGGCATGGAGAGTGGGTCGTACAGGTCGGCGAGGGTTGCATTGGGGAAGAGCTCCCGAGCTGAGAGTACTGCTTGTGCTTTTTCCTCAACTTTGGCCTGCTGCTTTTCGCTGACGGCTTCGGGAAATGGAAAGTTATTGTAGACCAAATTGTTTGAATAACGATAATCGCTTTTAAGCCTACCGCATATCGCACGCATCCACGACATATGCATCGTGCTTGTCAAAACTCCGAAATGAAAAAGACTTGCACCGGGAATTATCAAGCAAAGGTTACTTGCAATTACATCCTTTGACATAAACCCCATTGGAATGTATTTCCTCTTTTCTGATGAAGCCGAAGGAATTATTACATAATCGATTTCCGGATGACTAATCCATCCAAACTGATAAGCAGTTTCAGCTAGCAGCCTGTCGGAA
>SZXX01000031.1 GCA_005843825.1 Chlorobium sp. | reverse complement strand
CAATACCATCAGTCCGTATTTTGTCGGTAAGGGAGGCATGGTTTATGTTCTTCCTGATACTAAAAAATTAAGCGAGGTTTTTGGTGATGCCTTATGCAAAAGCACAAAGAATACATTAGAAACCTCTTCCTCACGCTGATAACTGTCATTGTTTATGCGTCCGGTGTTCAGTTTTTGACGGTCTTACAATCACTACCTCTTCGCGCTCAACGATTACCTGACCCGCAGGCAGGTTTTTTCCACGCCTCACATATTTTTTCAGGGTATACATTACTGGTACGAGTTCAGAATGTTTTTCAGCAGAATACCATGCTGCAGTTTCTGCGGCTTTTTTTATATGCTCCAATCGTGAATTATTTTTGGCTATTACTCGAAACCGGTAGGGCAAAAGCGCGTTCATCTCTCACTGCTTGAGCCCCATTGCCAGGTATTGTCACTGTCCATTTTTCTTCATCTTGAAACGGATTGTTACCTGGTCACTCTCTTGGAACATCTGAATCTATCAGGGCTTCAATGTCTGAAACCCATAACTGCGCATATTAATAGGTTTCAATTTTTTCTCTTTATTTTTGTCGGGTGCATGCCCGTTTTGCTGCACTCAGTGTGATGACAATGAAAGACCCTTCTTAAAAGAGGAGCTTTTTTATTATATACACTGTCATATTGACGATTGATACCTTTCAGCATATCTTCAGCCGGCTGAATCGGGTTATCTTCTTTTTTGATGCTTGAACAGGTGCTGTATGAAGTGTTAGCGACAAAAGACCGGATGAATACTTGTTGAGAAGCTGTTTACTGAAGAGGGCTGCTGCTTCAGACTTCATTTCCTGATGAATATAAATTGAACATATACATGCGTAAAAAGATACTGTTTTTGAAAAAATATCTGAAAAACCCGCAAACCGTCGGGTCAGTCATACCTTCTTCAGAGTTTTTGGGAAAAGCTATTTATAAATCAGTCAAAGAGTTAGGTCAGGCGACTGTCATTGAAATCGGTGCTGGAACAGGCGCTTTAACACAGCATATATCCAGCTTAAATCCCGTATTAGTTGAAATTGACAAGGAGTTCTGTGCCTTGCTGAAAAAAAAATATCCTCATTTAAACGTTGTCAATTCCTGCGCATTGGAGCAGTTGAAACAGATTAACGAGCGGGTAGGCCTGGTTGTTTCAATTCCGCTTATTAACAATCCGTTCAAATTATCATTTATTCCGCTTTTAAATGATCTCTACAGCAAGGGATTATTATCATGGTGCGTTATATTTACTTATGGTTTGACTGATCCTTTGGGGGAGGTAAATTTTGAAAACAAAAAACGGAAGCGCTTTGTTCTTCAAAACATTCCACCTGCTCATGTCTGGGTATATTCATAATCAGTTTCACGGGTTATATCTATTTACTATTCGCATGTAACACACCCCTGATATTCCAAACAGAAAGAACAGTTTTGATGTTCCCCGTAAAACTTTAGTCTAGCAAGTCAAAACATGTTAAAAAAAAGTCTGCTTGTTCTTGCCATTTTAGTAGGGTGTGCTTTTCCTGTGCCAGCCAGAACTGTTGCCACCTCATCATCAATCAAAGCTACAGCCACCCTCAAGCCTACCGTTGCTGAGGATGAGGCTTGCAAATATATTACACAATATTTGCAGCACAACCATTACCGGAAAGTATCGGTTAATGACTCTCTTTCAACTGAAATATTCAATCGATATATCGATAATCTTGATGCCAGCAGAAGCTATTTTCTCGCCAGCGATATCGAAAGTCTTAGAAAGGAATATGGAACCAGGATTGATGATGAATTTCTTGCCGGTCAGGCAGATGCCGGATTTGCCATCTATAACCGGTTTCTCGGTCGGGCAAAAGAAAAAATGCTGTTTATGAAAGCAGCAATTGATACGGTTCATTTTAATTTTTCTGCACCAGAGACTCTTGAACTGGAACTCAAGGGGCAAAAGTGGCCTTCAGACGCAACCCACTTGACAGATCGATGGAAAAAAGAACTGAAATATCAGTGGCTTAACCTTAAATACTCTGGCGAAAATAATAAAGCCATTCGCAGTTCGCTTGCCAAAAGCTTTAAGAGCAGGCTCAACGTTCTCAACCATCAGAAGCCTGATGATGCCTTTCAGGCCTATATCAATGCGTTGACAACATCGTTCGATCCCCATACAAGTTATTTTTCACCCGAAGAGTACGAAAACTTCCAGATTGACATGAGTCGTTCTCTTGAAGGAATCGGAGCCAAACTGCAGACTGAAGCTGAATATACCGTCGTTAATGAGGTTATTCCAGGAGGCCCGGCATTCAAGAGCAATATGTTGAAAAAAGGTGATAAAATTGTTGGTGTCGGACAGGGCAAAACAGGAGAGATTGTAGATGTCATTGGATGGAGAATCAATGATGTTGTCAAACGTATCCGCGGGAAAAAAGGCACTATAGTCCGGCTGAAAATTATTCCCTCAAGTCATGCTGGTCTTGGCCCTGTAAAAATTATTCAACTCTTGCGAGATAAGGTTGATCTGGAGGAGCAGGCAGCAAAGAAAACCATCATTCAAGAGGGTGGCAGGAAAATCGGCATTATTACCATTCCTTCATTTTACCTTGACTTCGAAGGTCAGCAAAAAAACACCAGCAATTACGCCAGCACCAGCCGTGATGTAAGCCGTATTCTGAATGAATTGAAAGCTGAGCATGTTGACGGTGTTGTTATCGATGTTCGCAACAACGGCGGAGGTTCTCTCGAAGAGGCAGTCAATGTTACCGGCCTGTTCATACCAGCCGGCCCAGTGGTACAGATCAGCAATGCAGTTGGAGCCAATTCGGTACTCAATGATCAGGACACCCGCCAGCAGTATAGCGGTCCTCTCGCGGTGCTTGTCAACCGTTACAGCGCGTCGGCTTCTGAAATATTTGCTGCAGCAATTCAGGATTACGGTCGTGGTGTTATCATCGGAGAGAGAACGTTTGGAAAGGGTACCGTTCAAAGCATCATCAAAATTGTACGTCCGATCACCTTCTACGAAAAGCCGCCTGAACTTGGAGAGATAAAGCTGACCATTGCTAAATTTTACCGGATATCAGGGGGCAGCACACAGCATAAGGGTGTTGTGCCCGACATTACCATGCCCTCCATGATTGATACTGCAACTGTTGGAGAGGATACCTATACCAGCAGTCTGCCATGGAGTACAATCACCTCGGCACTCTATCATCCGACAGCAGAGATCAGCCTTGAAAAAATAAACCGCCTCCAGGCTAAAGAAGCAGAGCGGGCGTCTAAAAACACACACTATCAAGCCTATCTGCAAGATTTGAGTACACTTGACAGGATTCGCAAAAAAAAGTCAGTATCACTTCAGGACGCAGCGTTTAAATCTGAAATTGAAACCATTAAAAAGATTGAAAAGCAGTGGGTTCCGGAACAGAATACTGCAAAGGATATCAGCAAGGACGTACTGCTCAATGAAGCTGCAGGTGTTGTTGCCGATCTTACTACATTGTAGAAGAGGGGAGAGAGGTTGCCCACGTTGTATTTTAAGGACTTTTGCCGGGAAAAAATCTTTTTTTTTAGAGCTTGTTTCAATTGTATATTTTAAGCGATTCCAGAGATTTATTGATTAACTAACGATAGGGGATTTTGATATGTTCGGATTGGGAGGACAGGAACTACTGCTTATTCTGTTTGTTGTACTGCTTTTTTTTGGTCCACAGAAATTGCCTGAACTGATGCGAGGCCTTGGTAAAGGCATGAAGGAGTTTAAAAAGGCACAAGCTGACCTCGAAGACGAATTCCATAAAGCAGTGGAGGCCCCTGATCCACCGAAAAAAACTGTAGAGACTGCTGCTTCTAAAAAAGAAGAAGAAGTTTCACCAGCTAAAAATTCGTAACAGGTATGGTATAGAAAGCATTAATAAAAGTGAGGAGAGATAGTTATGAAGGTTACAATGGCTAGACTTATTGCGTTTTTTCTTTTTTTCAGTACACTTTCAGGATGTGGCTACAACAGCATTCAGCAGAATGAAGAGGCTGTCAACCGCTCCTGGGGTGATCTCGAGTCTCAGCTGCAGCGCAGAGCTGACCTCGTTCCTAACCTGGTAGCAACGGTCAAAGGGGCAGCAAACTTTGAAAAAGAGACATTGACGGCTGTTATTGACGCAAGATCAAAAGCTACAGGCATTCAGCTGACTCCTGCGATGCTCAGTGACCCGGCAGCCATGGCAAAATTCCGTGAAGCACAGGGCAATCTTTCATCAACGCTTTCTCGTCTGCTTGTAACGGTTGAGCGATATCCTGAACTGAAAGCAAACCAGAACTTCAGAGACCTGCAGAATCAGCTTGAGGGAACAGAAAACCGCATCAGTGTTGCTCGCCAGAGATATAATGGTGCTGCTGAAACGTTTAATTTTTCAATCAGACAGTTTCCTAACTCTCTGACAAACTCCCTAATGCTGAAACTGAAACCTAAAGAGTACTTTAAGGCTGATGCAGCAGCTAAAGTTGTCCCGGGGGTAAAATTCTGATTAGAATATGTAACAAATCGCCATTGGCGAGGCGGGGATCGTGGATAAGCTCCACGATCCTCCTGGCTGCAGTGCTGCAGCTAGTGACGTTCAGCAACCTCTTTGCTGCACTGGCAGTACCTGCCCTTACAGGCCGGGTAAATGATTATGCAGCAATGATTTCTCCGCCTGTCAAGGCTGATCTTGAAGCAAAGCTCAAACAGTTTGAAACTGCTGAGTCCACGCAGATTGTTATTCTTACCGTTCCATCGCTTAAGGGCGACCCTATCGAGGATTTTTCCATTCGGGTAGCCGAGGCGTGGAAAATAGGCCAGAAAGGCAAGGATAACGGGGTTTTGCTCATTGTCTCAAAAGATGACCATAAGGTACGCATTGAGGTAGGCTATGGGCTCGAAGGCAAGCTGACCGATCTCGTTGCAGGTCATATTACAAGGAATGAGATTGTCCCTGCTTTTAAAGCAGGTCAGTTTGATGCAGGGTTCACCAAAGGCGTTACTGCAATTATTGCGGCAGTTCATGGAGAATACAAGGGAACGCCCAAGGTCAAGGGTGATGCAGATGCTCCTTCAATGCCTTTACTCGGCATCATCTTTCTGGTGATTTTTTTGATATTTCAGTTTGTTCGAAGATTTTTCGGCGGCGGTTTCGGAGGAGGGTTCTTCGGTGGCGGCCCGGATTTTGGAGGAGGAGGCAGCGGCAATGACGACAGTTTCAGTGGCGGCGGCGGAAGCTTCGGCGGCGGTGGATCTTCAGATGACTTTTAGAGCAGCAGGAGAAGAATGCATTAAGCATTCTTTTTCTTTATGGATACTTTGTTGTATAATATATATTATGTAAAGTAAATGGATAAGAGAAATACGGTATTCGTCATTTAATCCCCCAACAACAGCTCTACGCTTCTTTTTTGCAGTCACAGCCAGGAATGAACACTGTAGACCATTCCCGTGGTTCTGCCATTGATATAAGAGACTCAACTATAAAAATTCACAGGAAGGTTTGGATTATCAATTGACGCCTGACCCAACTGAACCCGAAACTCTATGTGTGCGTTGCTCCGTAACGGCATCCTGCCTGGCCTGCTCATACAGATGATTCAATACATCCCGGAATAATTTCCAATTTCAATCACAGATCCTTACTACTTCAGCATCTTCCTAGAACGTCAAACTACAGCATACATTACATCGGTCTGGATCGAAATATATTTTTGCATTATTACATCGAATCAAGCAATTCTGTTTTTTTTTAATAAAGATACTTTATTATCTTTTTCTGATTGTAAAAACAAAAAAAGGAGATAACATGAACGCAATCAAGCCGTTAGTGAAAGCTTTTTTTATTCCAGGTATGCTTTTTCTGGGAGCCTGCTGCCATGAGGCACCAGTCGTCGTAACTCCACCACCACCACCGCCACCTCCACCGCATGTCGAGATTGTTATTCCTGGCCTTGGTGATGTATTTTATGATTTTAATAAATCAGAGCTCCGAACGGATGCTGTTGAACAGCTGAAAACCAATGCCAACTGGATCAAAGCAAAGGGAGATAAAGTTGTTATTATCGAAGGCCATTGTGACGAAAGAGGCACCAATGAGTACAACCTTGCTCTTGGCGAACGTCGGGCAAACAGTGCTAAAGATTATATCGTAAATCTTGGCGTTGATCCTGCCCGTCTTAAGACAGTCAGCTATGGCGAAGAAAAACCATTAGCAGAAGGTCACAACGAAGAGGCATGGGCGCAGAACAGAAGAGCTCACTTTGTTCCTGAATAGCAGGATGGTTTTTAAACGCACAGGAGGAACCATTGATTCAGTTGTCCCCTCTTTTGCGTTTGTAATTATTTTTTTTTACAAGACAACCTCCCTGAAGTGGAGGTTGTCTTGTATTGAAAATGCACCATCAATTGACTCAACATTCTCCAGATTACCTGGAAATAAATATTAGTATGTGCTCCCTAACCTGACGGCTCATGCAAAAGTTTTTTTCTGGAAGTCGTTACCTGGTCCTTATCGCTGTGGCGGGGTCGTTCATTGCATCTGTCGCGATACTTTTTTTTGGAGCTATATCGGTTTATATGCTCCTTTCTGATACCCTCCACTCTTGCACTTTCAGCAGTAAAGCCGCAAAAATTCTAGCCTTGGGCCTTATCGAGTCCATCGATCTTTTCCTTCTCGGCACCGTTTTTTACATTATTGCCCTTGGCCTTTACGAACTCTTTATAGATGACACCATTCAGCTGCCCCACTGGCTTGTCATTCATACGCTTGATGACTTGAAAAACAAGCTTCTTGGTGTCGCTGTAGTCATTATGGCTGTCGTTTTTCTCGGAAATGTCGTCAACTGGCACGGTGAACCGGAAATTGTCTATCTGGGAATAGCCATTGCATTCGTCGTTGTTGCCCTGACCTGGTTTCTCGGCTCGAAAAAGAAAGCGTGACCTGACGGGTTGAGACCCGATGGCACAGCTATCTGATATAAGATTTACAGAGAGCTATCCCCTTCCCGGGTTTTGAATTATTCTGCTTCACCAGATTACTGCACGATTATTTATGTTCAGCCACATCGGGTCTCCCGCATGGATACCAAAGGCGTCATAGAATCCGTCGGTGTGCTGGGATGGTGCGAGCATACGATAAAGGCCCTGTGGGGGTGAGGGTCGCGTGAGGTAATCTGTTTGAGGAAGCCCTCATTCGCTTTACTTGCCCAAAGCTGTGCCCAGGCGATGTAATAACGTTGTTCCGGGGTCAATCCATCAATTTTTTTATTGGCCTCAGGGTGATCCTTGAGGTAGCCTTTGAGTGCGCTGTATCCAAGAGTTACGCCGCCTAAGTCGGCCAGGTTTTCGCCAATGGTCAGATTACCATTGATCTTTACACCGGGAAGCACTTCGTAAGCGTCTGCCTGCATAATGATCTTCTGTGTTTTAGCAGTAAAATTCCGGCTATCGGTATCTGTCCACCAGTTGCGAACGTTGCCCACCGCATCGAACAGACGCCCTTGCGAGTCAAACCCGTGGGTGATCTCATGCCCTATGACCGCACCGATTGTCCCGTAGTTGACTGCCGCATCTGCCTTAACATCATAGAATGGAGGTTGAAGAAATGCCGCAGGGATTTCAATTTTGTTCTCACCCGGATTATATGCTGCATTGATATCTATAGGCAGGGTCTTCCCTGCCATTGCGAAGGCATCGTTCTTGACAGGCTGGCCGAGTCGCAACACTTCACGTCGGGTACGGAACCTGTTCAATCGAAAGTAGTTGCCAAGATAATCATCTCGCTGTATGTTTACGCTTGAGTAGTCGATCCATTCTGCAGGATAGCCGACGGTGATAGCAAGCTTGTCAAGTTTATTCAGCGCATAGCTTCGAGTGCTGACCGACAGCCAGCTGTTCTCCTGAAGCCGTGAGCGGAACTCGGATTTGATGCGTCCGACAAGCTCTTCGACGGCTCTTTTTGTTTCTACATGAAAATGCCTGGCAATGTAGAGCTGAGAGAGAGGATGACCGAGCTTTTTGGCAACATTGTCGGCAACGATTCTCGAACGGGGCGGTGTATCAATCTTTCCGTATATCACCTGTTGGAACTTCATGGCGATATCGTAGAATGACGGTGTCAAATAGAGCGACGTACGCCTCAGCAACTCCCAGCGCAGGTAGTTTTTTGTGTCGCTGATCGGATATTCCGCAAGCATCCTGTTACGCTCGCGCAGGGCTTCGACCTCTGTAACAATGACATGATGCTGCATTCGCAGGCCAAGTGTTTTCATGTATGTATCAAGATCGACATTGGAGAGCAGAGAACGCAATTCAGCGAATGTCATCTTGACAAAAAGCTTGTCTGGATCAAGTTTTTCCACCGGTGTGAGCTTTTTGCGAGCAATGCGCGTTTCCATCTCAAGGATTTTCGAGGCGATACCTTTAGCCTCTTTCGGAGTATTTCCGGCAAGTACCAGGTAATCGGCAATCATCATCAGATAACCTTTGCGGATAGGCGCAGACTCACTTTTGAGGTAGTAATCCAGGTCTAATGAGAGGTCACCGTCTGCGGCATAGAGGCTATAGCGGCTGGTGTCTTGTGTATCGGTTGTGACGAGCATTCCAATCAGGACGGGGTCGTAATTGATTTCCAGAAGATGAGCCAGTTCAACAGAGAGCTCTTTCAGATTTTTAACTGCGGTGATCTGGTTCAGTTCCGGACGAAGAGGAGTGACACCGAGCCTGTTCAGTCGCTTTACATCCATACCAGAAGCATAGAAATCTCCAACCTCTTGAAGTGGGCCGCCTCTGTCTGAGGATGTGCTGGTGAGAGATGCATTCTCCAGAATGCTCTTGAGTTGTTTTTCAACCTGCATGCGCAGTATTTCGAAAGCAGAGATAAATAGTTGGTCGTTTGGAATGCGAGCAGCTTCCAGCCATCGACCGGCAGCATATTGGTAGAAATCCTTCCCGGGATCACTCTTCAAATCCATTTTGTTGACAGAGAATCCTGTGGAAAAACCGAAATTGGAATCATCAACCGGGGGGGGACTTTTCTGTTGTTGAGATCCAAAACAGATCTGGCTGCTTAGCATGCTGAGCAAAACGACAACCAGAACGCGACAGGAACGACGAAAATAGTTATTAGCACTTGAATGCATAAATATCTCCTTTTACCCGGTTGCAGGAATGTTATGTTTTGACGTTATTCTCCGTTATTCATTATTTAAAATCTCCCTATGGAGCTGAAGACGCGGGAGGTATCTGAGGCTTCTGCTCTTCTACAAGCCAGTTGAGGGCTGATTGCTCCGGTGTAATGTACCCGCTTCTCGGTCGATCAAGATCCATGATAAGCAGAATCATGAAGGTGAGCGCACCGAAAAGAAGAGTTGAGAGAACAGGATGATAGATGCCGCAAATCCCGAAGTAATACCCCATGATGCCCATGGCCAGTAAAGAGAATACCAGAAGAAGATTAATGATATATGGGGGAATACGAACCTCCAGTACCCATCGCCTCGAGGTTCCCAGATCAAATGTCTGATTAAGAGAAACCAGAAGAATGCTGCTGATGGCTGTTGGTGCCGCTTGAGCAATAGCGGATGCATGGTTCCAGATTGATTTCTGCACTTTCAGGGTTTCTTCATATACTTTTTGAAGCTTGGCTCTGTCTTCACCAGCCGCATAAAACTCAAGACGAAGTCTGGTGTATTCCACAAGAAGACGTGAAATCTCTGTGCCATGCACTCCTCCGATTGCCTGCGCACGGAGACTGCTGGTTGAGATGGCATTGGCTTCATCCAGAACGAGTTTACGTCGTTCCTGGAACTTTGAATCAGCCATGGAAATGGAAATTGCAAGCATAAATCCGAGGAAGGCAAGCATTGCCCCTGTAAGGGTTCCTGCTGTTTTTTCCCGTTTCTCAATCAAAGCTTCCTGCTTGTGTTGCCTCTTGCCGCTTAGATACCCAATTGTCATTACAACATAGAAACAGATGAGCAATAGTAATGCAACTGGCAAAAGATTCATGTTGAGAATGATGTTGTCCATTATCCTTGATACCGCGATTATGGTTAAAAAAGAAGCTATTATTGGTCAATGAATTTATGGCTGGCGCATCGTAATGCATGGATGAAACACCGGGTATAGCAGCACTTTCGAATAGAGCCCGCCAAGAGGTGAGATATCCTCTGTAGAATTCTTGTGGCGAGCAGGGGGTGGTTATAAAAAGCTCCTCACTCATTGCTTCCCTCTTGTGGTAAAGGAATGATAAAGCAACTAAAAGTATCAGCAACTTAAAAAAGAGATAACCTATCCTTAAAACGGTTCTGCGGTTTTGGTCCAGTCCTGCAAAAATATTTTTTAAGAAAAATCCGATGTATAAGGTTACTACAGTTACTACGGAACTACTATGTATAGATAGGATACAGGAAGGGGTATTATTTCTAATACTTCGCTAAATATAAAAAAATACAAGAAAAACAGCTAACCCGGGATTATTAGTTGTTCGAATGTTGTCTGTGACCTGCAATCAATTCTTTGTCAAGAAAAAGAGTCAAAGCAATTCTGTTTATCGCTTAATGTCCCTATAAAAGTTCTCGTCCGAGCCTACTGCTTCCAGATATACCAATCGGATATCCTCATCCATCGTATATCCCAAGAGATACAATTGCCCACTGCTATGAAATTTGTAAACATACAATGCAGCGAGGTCACCCTTTTTTCTCTCACCGATTTCAGGGTTTTGCTGCACCTTTTCAACTGCATGATCAACATCCGCAACTGTATTGTCATGAAGCTTTTTGTATTGCCTGGTGAATCTTCGTGTCTGACTGACTGACCATGTCATTTGCGGACAGTCCTGGGAACGAACGGTATGGACTGTTCCCGTGGCTCTGCCATTGATGCAAGAGACGCTACTATAAAATCCACAGGAAGATCAGGATTATCAATGGATGCCCGACCTACCTGAGCCCAAAACTCTATCTGTCCGGCAATGGTGCGATGCTCAGCAACAGCATCCTGCTTGGCTTGCTCGTACAAGTGATGATTAATTCGTATTGAAGTACTGACTGTCATAATGATTCTCCTTATTGCCTTTCTTACCACATTTGTGGTAAAATAATAAACAGTATCAATCTTTCAATACATTCCGGAACAATTTTCTGCCTCATAGAACAATCTTACATTCCCAGAAAAGCTTTCTTGACATCCTGGTTATTCAGAAGTTCTTTCCCGGTACCAGTCAGCACAATAGCACCAATTTCAATAACATATCCTCTATTGCTTATGTTCAGTGACTGATACACATTCTGTTCAACAAGAAGCACTGTAACACCGCTTTTATTAATAGCTTGAATTGCACCGAATACCACCTCGGTGAACAACGGCGACAATCCAAGACTCGGTTCATCTAGAAGAAGAAGTTTCGGATTGCCCATTAATCCTCTCCCGATGGCAAGCATCTGCTGTTCTCCGCCCGACATGGTGCCTCCAAGCTGATTTCGTCGATCAGCAAGTTTTGGAAACAGGGTAAAAACCCTCTCCATGTTCTCTTTGCGATCTTTTGGATGGAGATAACCTCCCATAATGAGGTTTTCAACAACACTCATTTCAGGAAAGATTTTCCGGCCTTCAGGAACATGGATAATTCCCCGTTGAACTATCGTATGTGCAGCAAGAGTATGAAGGGATTCGTTGTTGTACGTGATTGTCCCTTTTGACTTTATGAGTCCTGATATTGCTTTGAGAAGCGTTGATTTTCCCGCCCCGTTGCTTCCTACAACTGAAACAATTTCACCCTCTGCAATAGTGAGATTGATATCCTTCAGTACAGGCATTTCGCCGTATCCGGCATTGAGATTCTTTATGTTAAGCATTGTGGCCACCTCCCAGGTAAGCAGCTATGACTTCAGGATTTCCTGTAATCTCTTCCGGCGTTCCTTCAGCAAGCTTTTCACCGGAATTAAGGACAACTATCCTGTCACAGATAGCCGTCACGGCTTTCATATCATGTTCGATAAAAACAATGGTTGCGCCTTTGTTTCGGACTTCTCGGATGATACCAAGAATGGTTTCTGTTTCAGTATGGTTTAATCCCCCACAGATTTCGTCGAGAAGCAGCATTTTGGGGTGGGTAGCCAGCACCCTTGCAAGTTCAAGCTTCTTTTTCAGGCCGATAGAGAGAGAGCCTGCAGTTTTTTGAGCATAATCAGTCAATCCTACTGTGCCTAACTGTTCAATTGCAATCTCTTCAGCCTCTCTGGTTGCACTGGTAATAGAAAAGGCCCCGATCATCACATTCTCAAGAACCGTAAGGCTGCCAAGCGGCTTTACTCTCTGCCAGGTGCG
Organism: Chlorobium sp.; assembly: GCA_005843825.1. Lineage (GTDB taxonomy): Bacteria > Bacteroidota > Chlorobiia > Chlorobiales > Chlorobiaceae > Chlorobium. Next base: position 31,435 of record SZXX01000031.1, on the reverse strand, counting down.
TGCCATTCCCATATGGCAAACCTCATCCGGCCGCAGGTTGTTGATCGTTTTGTTATCAAAAATGATATCTCCGGAGGTTACAGGATAAAAACCTGAAATGCAGTTGAACAAGGTTGTTTTACCTGCTCCATTAGGACCGATAAGTCCGAAGATCTGCTTTTCATCAACTGAAAAACTGATGTCCGAAACCGCAACGTTGCCACCGAAATGCTTGGAAACATGGTTGATATGAAGAAGATGCTGTATCATTTTTTCCTCCGGAAAAGCCCAAGAATACCTTTTGGCATATAAAGAATGCAGAGTACAGTTATAATTCCGTATACGAGGACATGGGCATGAGCCAGGTTCTCTTTAAGAAAGATGCCGAGGCCTGAGTTTTCGGAAACAATACCATGTTTTACCAGTACATCACCAATCACATTCGAACGAAGCATTTCGGCAAGTGGCACCAGCAGTACAGCACCGAGAACAGGCCCCCAAAGTGTCCCGACACCACCGATAATTGCCGTAAGAATAATTTCAATTGATAGCCGAAGATCAAGGACCGCCGTAGTATCGATAAAACGGATATAGACTGCATAAAGGCTTCCAAGAACAGAGGTCAATGCCGCAGAGATCAGCAACGCCTTGTTTTTATAGAATGACAGATTAATTCCCAGAGAGGCCGCTGCATCCTGGTCTTCACGGATAGCTTGCAGATAATAACCGGTTTTCGATTTTCGCAGATTGAGTGTGATGCCGAGAGTGACAACAAGCACCAGCAGCATTCCATAGTAAAAGGGAATTTTACTGTTCAGGTCGAGACCCCACAGGGAGACGTCAGTAAGCAGAATTCCCTGTGCTCCCCCGGTAAAGTCAAAATTCAGGGCTGATAGACGGACAATTTCAGCAACAGCGATTGATGCAAGGCCAAAGTAATGGCCACGCAGCCTGAACACAATGCTTCCTGTAATCAGCGCAATAATGCAGGCTACAATGATTCCCGCCACCATGCTGGCAAGCGGGTTGAAATTGAATCTGGAAATAAGGATCATGGTTGTATAGGCACCGGCACCAAAGTATGCCGCGTGTCCAAAGCTGTACTGACCAGCATACCCGCCCAGAATATTCCAGGCAGAAGAGAGCGCAGCCATCATAAGAACCGAAATCAATACTCCAATAAAATAGGGACTATCCCCTATCGCAAGCGGCAACAGGGCAGCAATCCCTGCTAGAACAGCAATAATGGTGATCTGCTTCATTTTACTGCTCCCCTTTTTTACCTAACAGCCCTTGAGGACGAAGCAGCAGAACAGCCAGAAAAATGATGAAAACCACAACATCTTTCCAGTCGCTTGAGAGGTAGGTTGACGACATTGATTCAACAATCCCGATAATAATGCCTCCGATTCCTGCTCCGATAACCGAACCAAGACCGCCAAGAACACAGATTGTAAAGGCTTTCAAAAGAAAGGTATGGCCGGCCATCGGATGAATGTAATAGGTCGGAGCTATCAGAGCTCCTGCGGTTGCAGCGAGAGCAGTCCCCAGTCCGAATGCTATTGCACTCATCTTCGCAACGTTAATACCCATCAGCTGCGCAGCCTCCCTGTTCTGGCTTGTTGCCCACAATGCAAGACCAGTGGTGGTTTTTGAAAGAAAGAGGAAAAGGATTCCGGTAATCACTGTGGTAATTGCAAAAGACAATAACAAAGGCACGGATAATGATATACCTCCAAGAATATGTACAGCACTGCTTGAATATGATGTGGTCAAAATCTTCGGGTCACTGGTAAAAGCAAGAAGCGCGGTATTACTCATAATCAGACCAAGACCTATGGTCAGGAGAATCTGATTCTGATGAGGATGATGAATAATTTTATGGATAAATACTTTTTCAATAATAAACCCGAAAAGAAATGCTGTTGGAATAATCAGCAGAAGCGAAAGATAGGGGTCAATATGAAGCAGGGTAAAGGCAAAATAAGCCAGATACATCCCCAGCATCATTAAATCGCCATGGGCAAAATTGCTGATATTCATGACGCCGAAAACAAGTGACATGCCTATCCCTGCAAGGGCATAGACTCCGCCTGTCAAAATTCCGGAAAGCAAGGATTGAAGAAAAAACATGATGAGCTCCCTGTGAAATGAACTGACAAAGTGAGGCGATCAGCTGATTAGCTATAAAAATGCACTTTACGTCTCAGATCCAGATGAAAAAGAACGAAAGCTGTTTTAAATAAATGAGTTACAGCAAAAAAACCTTAATCCTGCATATACCTCAAGCAAAAATAACTATTGTACAGTGAATTGTACTGCAACACAGAATGATAATATAAGAGTTATAAACGTTACGATAAGAACAAAGGATGATCTCTCTTTCACTGCTCACCGGCTTGAGTTGAAAGATGCATCGATGATGAGAAAGAAATTTGAAAAAATTATGTAATTTTTAAAAGCAAATATGGCAAGCAAAAGGTAGTGCACTTTTATCCGGAATAAACACTTCGTGTATTAAGCTATTTATGCACAATGTGCATAAATGCGAAGCTCACTTCTCGTTTCATATCATTGCGAGCGATGAAAAAAACTCTCATTATCATCGGAATTGTTCTTGCTTTGCTTGGCTCCGGGCTCTATTTTTTTTTCAGTCAGAGACAGTTTGCGCCTCCGAAGGCGGTGACTGATATCCTGAAAATTGATGTTCCTGAATCCAGCTTCAATCTGCCGATTACTCTCGATTTGAGAACCCTGTCCGATTTTCTTAACGGAAAGATCAGCGGTCGCTTTCTTGAAACGACGTTGTATCTTCAGGAGTCAAAAAAAGAGCGGATTGCCCTGGCACTCATCAAACCAAGCAACATCCAAATAAGTTCGACCGGTAAGGAACTGGTGTGTACTTTTCCGTTGACTATTGAAGCCCATCTTATCGAAAGCCGTTTCTGGAATCTGTTCACGAAATTGATAAAGCCGGTGTCAGCCAGTCTCGTCGTTACACTCTCATCGCCGGTCACTCTCGATAACTCATGGCATCTGAAAACGAAGTTCAGATTAATAAGCTATCGCTGGATTACCGAACCGGAGGTACGGCTCGGTCCATTCAAAAAGAATCTTTCAGGTACGCTCGATAACCTTATCAAAGAGGAGAAACAGGGGTTGACTGCCATGCTCGACCGGGAAATCAACAAGGGTGTTTCACTCCAGAATACGGTCGCTGAAATATGGGGCGACATCCAGAATCCGATTCTTGTCAACCGGAAGCCGACCCCTGTCTGGATAAGGTTCCTTTGTTCGGATATGAAGGAAGACTTTCATTTGGAGAAATCCAGAATCGTCTGTTTTACCCACATCAAAGCGAAAATGATGGTTATGACGGACACTACCAATCTGCCCAGACCCCATCGTCTTCCGGCTTTCAAATTAATGAAGGCACAGGCATGGGATCCACTATCCCATATTTACATCTATGCATATACCTCTTTTGACGAGATCAACAAGCGGCTTGAAGAGTTGGTGACGGGAAAGGATATCTCGGTAACGCGGTATGGACGGAACTATACCATATCCATCAAAAATATCAATGCCTATGCTTCGTCAGACGGGTTGGCCGTTTCAGTGAAAACCGGGAAGGATCTCAAGGGAGATTTCTTTCTCATCGGTCATCCGGAGTTCGATGTCCCTTCGCAGACGCTGAGAATACGTAACTTCGATTTCGCCGTTAACGCCAGCAACATACTTGTAAACAAGGGGGACGATCTTTTGCACACCCGGCTTCGGGATATTGTAGCTGCAAAGCTTAATCTCGGGCTCGATACTCTTATCACCAAAATCCCCACGATCGCAACCAATGCCATTGCAACAGGAAATAGCGGCAAGGTCATAAAGCTTACAATGAAGGATGTGAAGGTGAATAAGTGTGATATACTGATGGGAAAACAGAAAATTCATTTTCGCATTGACACGGAAACCATTGCGGCAATAAAGCTGAAAAAAATTAAACCCGGCAAGCCTCTCCGGATCAAGTCCGGTAAAGACTGATTTCATCCCCACAAGAACCGTTTGTATTGTGGAAGTATCGATGCCGCCTCAACCTCCCCGGTTCCGGTGCGTACTTTCTCCATTTGTGGTGCAAAGATGCATACACTGCAGATGCAACTCTTGACCATGCGTCGAGATGCGGGTGTAGCCAATTAGGCGTGATGTGATGTTTATTTTCCTGCTGGCTGAGAGCCTATCCTCTCAGGACAACTGTAGTTTTGTTGGGTTTCAGGAATCACCCCAACCTACGTAGGGGCACATCAGTTCAGGATATAACAACAAAGCGCCTTCAGTAGGAATGAAGGCGCTTTGGCTATGGATTTTCTGGTAAACGTATTCAGACTGAACTTAACGGGTGAAAGGATAGACAAGTTTTTTCTTGCTGAATTGAGCAGGAAAAACAGTCTCATATTTGCCGCCGATAATCTGCTGGACCAGCATTGGGTGATTGTTCTGGTTGGTGAAACCGCTGTAGTCTGCAAATTTTACAGGGCCTAAAATACCATTCCAGCTTCCCGCCTTAAGGCCTGCACGAAGTTTGGCTGAGGTATTGTTTTTTGAAGCCGTTTCAACCATGATCCTCATTGCCTCATAGGCGCAGGCTGCATGATAGGATGGCTCTTTGGCGAATTTCGCCTTGTAACGCTTTCCAAAGTCAGCTGCACCAGGCCAGTTGACATCATCAGTCCACTGGGTCGCAGAAACTACCAGATTCGATATTTCTGACTGCTGTGCGAACTGGGCTGTTGTATATCCGGCACCGGCACCGAGGAATGCCTTTGGAGTAAGTCCGATTTCCTTTGCCTGACGCATCAGCAGAATGGCATCAGCATCATAGGAAACAAGAAAAATAAGATCCGGATTTGCTGCTTTAACTTTGGCAAGGGATGGGCGGTAGTCAGGTTGTCCCTGCTGGTACTTTTCGTTGGCTACTTCCTTTAAACCCATTTTTGCTGCGTTTTCCTGGGCGGTTTTCACCGTCGAAACACCAAAATCAGTGGCGGCATAGACATACGCAATTGTTTTAGGCTTATATGCTGCTACAGCCGACATCAGCACGCTTGAATAAATGTTGGCAGGAGCATTCAGCCTGAAAACGTTTTTATACCCTTTCATGGTGATATCTTCTTTTGCCGCAGCAGGAACAAGGATAGGCACCTGATACTGGTCAGCCCTTGAAGCAACAACATTTGCTGCCCCCGATGTATAAGGCCCCACAACACCAATAACACCATCGCGGGTCACAAGCTTTTCATAAGCCGCGAGAGCATTTTTTGGATCACCGCCATCATCCTCCCTGATCAGTTCAACCTGAATGCCTTTTGCTTTCAAGTCTTCAATTGCCATTGCCGCACCATTAGTGAGATTTTCCCCGATTTGAGCCTCTTTGCCTGTAATGGAGTTGATAAAGCCGATTTTGACTGGAGCAGCCTGAGCAATTACTGGTAAAGCAAGAAAGGCTGCTGCGATAATTGATACAAACTTTTTCTTCATCTGCTGTTGCTCCTATGGTTTATGTTTATTGACCCTGCCGAGCTCTGCTGAACAAAGTTTCAGCCTAAAAGTGTGATAAAATTCCATTAAAAGTAATTTACAACTAATAATATTCACGTCAATCAACGAAATCAGGACAAGCTTCATTTGAAACGTTTCACGTCAACGGTCGGAGAACCCTAGTTCCTGCTTCATAACCCTGGAGGAACTATATGGTGAACAATGGTAAAAAAACAAAGATGGCGACTCACAGCAGAACAAAAGTGCAGCAACATTCCTTTTCATGAGTATGAACAACTCAAAATGTAACTTGAGGAAATAAAAAAAAAGTGAAGGTGGAATAATGGGGCTATTCCCTGAAAAGGAGTTGTCTAAGCAACAGCAAGAACCCGCCAGGTCAGAACTTGACGGGCTCAGGCAAAAGAGCATCGCTGAGATTTAGCGCTCTGCCGACAGTTCAGGAATATCCAGGCTGAACGGCATATAAATTACCCTAATCGGTACACGACCAAGCAATTGTTGCTCATTATGATTAGGAATGGATATTTGCGGGAATTGGCTCCCGATGCTTCCTGCATTTGCCACGTTTCCTCCCATGCTCAAGATACTTCCTGCATTTGACATGCTCCAGCTACTTCCTGAATTTGCCGTCGGGTAAATAATGTCCGCCGTGAGGCCGCTCTGCTGAAGAAGGGTGTAGTTTCCGGCATCTTCTCCGCTGATGCTGCTGCCAGTGAGGGTGACCGTCTTGCCAGTGCCGACATTCTTGTCGGCGAAGGTGCCGACCGGCGTGCCTCCAAGGATGACAGCATCGCCGCTGAACGGCGCAATCGATGCCGTACCGCCGAGAGCAGCCTTCGTCGTGGCGTCGTAAATTTTGCTGTTTGCCGTCAGACCGGTTACCATCAGGGAGGCTCTTGTAATGTCCGCCGTAAGGCCGTTCTGCTGCAGAAGGGCGTAGTTTCCTGCATCTGAGCCGCTGATGCTGCTGCCGGTGAGGGTGATCGTCTTGCCAGTGCCGACATTCTTGTCGGCGAAGGTGCCGACCGGGGTGCCTCCAAGGATGACAGCATCGCCGCTGAACGGCGAAATCGATGCAGTGCCGCCGAGAGTTGCCGTCTTGTTGTTGTCGTAAATTTTGCTGTTTACCTTCAGACCGGTTACCATCAGGGAGGCTCTTGTAATGTCCGCCGTAAGGCCGCTCTGCTGCAGAAGGGTGTAGTTTCCTGCATCTGTTCCGCTGATGCTGCTGCCGGTGACGGTTACTGCCTTACCGGTGCCTACATTCTTGTCGGCGAAGGTACCAAGAGGTGTGCCTCCAAGAGTGACAACGTCCCCGCTGAACGGCGCAATCGATGCAGTACCGCCGAGAGTTGCCGTCGTGTTGGCGTTGTAGGTTTTGTCTAGTGCGGTGAGGCCGGTAACAGTCAGCGATGCAGGCTTGATGGTCAATGCACCAGACACCGGGGAGATATCGTATCGCTGGTCGGAAAGGAGGCCGACAGGCGTGAGTGCATAAGTACCGGCATTGATCGCTCCCTGCGAGTTTCCCGACCAGCTCAGGGTGCCCGAGGGAGTTGCGCCGTCAATCGAGTAGGTCACGCCATTGCCACCGGAATATGCAGAATGGTTATAGATGATCGTCTGGTCCGTTGCTGTGACGGTAAGCGCAGATTGGAAGCTTTTCAGTACCGGGCGGCTCAGCCCCTCGTAAATCTTCCAGGTGCTGGTGAAGTCCCATCCACTGAAGTTGGCAGCAGCCTCCATCTGGACTGTCGTCAAACCGGTTCCGGCCGGGCTGGTGCTTATCCCGGCGGTGGTTTTATCCCAGTAACATCCGGTGATGCTTGTACTTATGAATACAGTTTTTCCTTCATCATGATTTGAAGAGTGACCTTTTATTGTGCTCGAGAAACTCGGTTGTATTAGGCCGACCAAGCCCCCGACATTGGTAGTACCCGTTACCCTGCCGGTGTTGAATGAATTAGTGATCGAGGATGTCGCGTTGGCTACGTTAAAGCCATACAAGCCATACCACATAACCCATCCAACCTGACCAACCAAACCGCCAACCTGATCCGTTCCACTCACGTTGCCGGTGTTGTAAGAGTTAACGATATTGTCCGCCGCCTCTCCAAGCGCCCCTGTCAATCCCCCTGTCCATATGGTCCCACTTATATTTCCACTATTAAACGAGTTAATAATGTTGCTACGGGTTGCTCCACCAGCAATGCCTCCGTTAGAAGCACTTGAGGAAGTTACATTCGCTTTGTTGAAAGAGTTGCTGACTGTAACGTCCTCTATCGTACCGAAAAGTCCCCCTGTATAATAATAGGTTGCATGTACTGAACCCGTGGCATAAACATTCGTAACACTGCTGCTGAAAACTGCACCGGCAAGAGCTCCGTTAACGAAATAACCATTGATATCGGCACATTCTACCCCTATATTTCGCAACACGTAACCACCATCGGCATCCCATCTGTTATGAATTGAACCGAACAGTCCTGTAAACGTTAATGAATCTGAAATATGGTTTGAGTAAAGGCCAGTTATAGTATGACCAAGCCCGTCAAACCTGCCAGAGAACAAGCTGACAGGTGTCCACCCTTTCCCGCTGTTCCATGTCGACGTGGAACTCGCGTCGATATTGGTGCCAAGAGCATAATTTCCGGCGAGGTTTCCGCTCATTCCCTGCAGATCTTTGGCGGTCGTGCTGCCCGCAGTACCCAAGTCCTTGATGAGCGTATAAGCATCACCGTTGATGGTCAGGAGTCCGTTGCCGGACCTGCCGGGGAAATCGACCCGACCGGTGAACCCGTCGGCGGTCAGGTTGCACTTCACGGTTTTGGTGAGGTCGTAGGTGCCTCCCGCATTGCCAGGGGTACTGTACCCGGCCTTCATATCGAGAATTGACGAACCAGAAGCCGTCATAACCGCGTTGATGTCGATGTCCCCTTTTGCCTGTAACGACAGGGTATGGCTCGACCAACTTACCGGCGCATTGACATTGATATCGCCAGCTTCGCTGCCTGAAGAGGATGTTGCAATGGTGACATCCGTCGAGGCAAGGCTGTTCTGGAGGGTCGTGGCGCCTATGCCGCTGGCGGTTTGCGCTGCTGAGCCGTCCGCTATGGTGAAATTTGTCGGATCGATCAGCCAAGTGCCAACCGAGCCATACGGGGCTGCTGTTGTAATGCTTGTACCGTCAGCAATTCTGACTTTAGCTGCTGAAGTTTCGATGAAGCCGCCATTTCCCGATTCAGGTGCCGAAGCATCGAGAACGCCGCCAATCTGCAGTGTCCCGTGCTCCATGTCCCCCATGATCGTGATGACGCCGTTCTTCTTGCCAATGGAACGTGCTCGCACCACTCCCGAGGTGTTGATGGCTGAGCTGACGAGATCTCCGGCAACTGATGCTTTCATCAACACCGTTCCCCCGTCTGTCTGTATGATTCCTTTGTTGTCGATCAGTGTTGCCACGGTCGACGGGTCGACGGCAATGCTGTACAGGTTGTCGCTGCTCAGGGTGAGTGTGGCGGCTTCGCCCGTGGCAAGGATGACACTGCCAAGCCTAGCTTCAATCAATCCGTCATTGTGAATGTCGGTACCAAGCAGGGCCACAAGACCACCCTCTGCAGCCTGTATCTTTCCCTGGTTGATGATTGATGCTGTGGAACCGTTTCGCTGGAAACGGTAGTTGCCGGAGTTGAAATTCCCGTCGCTGATCGACATTGTGGAGGCCACAAGAGAGCCGACATTGACACTCGATCCCTTGCCGAAGATGATGCCGGACGGGTTCACAAGAAACACTCCGCCGTTTGCCCTCAGTGTGCCATAGATACTTGATGGATCGGCACTGAGCACCCTGTTCAGCGCTACCGACTGTGTGCGTGGCTGGAAGAAATCGACCTGTGCTTTCGAGCCGATGTTGAAGCTCTGCCAGTTCAGAATAGCGCGGTCTGTCGTCTGACGAACCTCCATCGCCGATCCTGAACGGGTAACCGACGCCTGGCCGGAAACCACATGTTCTCCCGACGGAAGCTCACCGGACAGGGGAAGATTGGCCGCCGAAAGAGTGCCCGTTCGCCACAGTATGGCTATGGTTGCTACTGCTATTGATGTTGCCCGCCGAGAAAGCCTGATTGATCTTGACGAGTTCTTTGACCGATAGACTGTTTTCATGGCTCTAATATTTAGAAATTCTCTTTTTAACCCGGTTAAAACAGATACGACGCTTCAATCCAGAACCGGGGTTCTCGTTTTGTTCCGTCTCGATCCATGCCATCTGCATTTGCCGCCGGGTTCATTTTCAGGCGGGTCGCCACTGAACTCTTTATGCTCAATCCTTTCATCGGGGTCAGCAGTATCCCCATTCCGATACCATCAAGACTGTATATGTTTGATTTACTTGCGTCTGTCGACCATCCAGGCCATGTATCGACGTATTGCCTGAGTGTGCCGAAGTCGTAAAACATGAAAAGCTGCACAGCAGATGAAAAAGAATGACGGAGTTCGGCAGTCATGAGAAGGCCGTCATCGCCGGATCCTTCACTGGTCGAATAAGCTCGAACACCATTTGGCCCTCCAAGTATGAATTTTTCGGAGGGATCGAGGTTTTTGGATGCAAGCTGGCCTGTCATGCTCACGACGAGCCGTGTGGTGCTGCCGAACAGTTGCTGGATTCTTGAGAGGCTCAGGTTGAGTTTCTGATAGCTGCCGGACGTATTGGCGCTTACACTGTCGAGCGCCTTAACATCGGAGATGGTCGAAAGGTCAAGAGTGCCCAGAGTGACTGTCGTGCCTGCCGTTGTATAGCCGCCTCCGAGCATGTCATCGGACAAGCCTCCGGCCAGACCGATTGAAGCGGATTGCATGTTTTTGTCGTTCACCGGATTAGACGCGATATCGTCGATATAGTGCCGGTAATCATAGCTAAGAACTCCGTAAAGGTTCGAACGACGTTCAAGAATGAAGGGCACGCTGACAAAAGCTCCGGCTGTCAGGGAGCTGCCGGAGGCGTCAAGTGACTCAAAATCACCACGCAGGCGATAGTCAAGATAACTCATGGAAACACCTGCTTTGAGACCGTGCTTACCAAGAGGAATCGTGTAGAGGGCCCTTCCGTAATCAATGCCTTCCGAGTAGAGCGCTTTAAGGCTCAGACAGTCACCTATGCTCAGTGGGCTGTTGATATTGACGCTTGCACTCGTGCGGAGCTCGCCCGTCGAAACGCCACCATAGTTATCGAACTCAACGCTGCCGGTCGCCAACGGGGCAGAGGAAAGCGATATCAGAGCATCCAAGTTGCCAAATACAGAGCCCGGCCTGATAACAGCGTCTGAACGGATACCGTTTGTATCCTGAAGCAGCAATAATCCCCGCTCCAGATCCTGGATACGGATGAATTCGCCTACCTGCTGCGCACTGGTAACAATATCAGTTGCTCTCTGTCGACTGAAACGCAAACCTTCTGACGCTGTGACACTAACTGAGCCAAGTTTTGCCTCGATGACCTGAATCACTAAGACACCGTCATGGATGTCCTGAGAAGGAACCAGCGCCTCTGTCAGATATCCTCTCAGGGTATAATATTTTACAATCCTTTTTGCCGCTTGTTGCAAATCCGTTAGCATCACCTCCTTGCCGATATATCCAGTCAGTTCTTTGGCAAGCTCCTCTTCGCTGAAAAGGGTGGCGCCCTTGATGATAAATTCCTTGACGGTTACTTTTTGACCGGTTTCCTTTGCCGTCATCCGGCTGCTGTCAGGAGGAGAAAAGGGAGGGGTTTGATTTGCTTTTGGAATCACCAGAAGCTTGTCGCCTATATCGCGCTGAATAGAGCCTGCATCAGGCAGTACTGCATGAAGAGAGAACGGGAAAAACGTAAGGGAAACACCCAACATCGCCGAACCTATAAGCCTAGATTGTTTCATAGGTTACAATTAAATAAGATCATTGCTTGAGGTAAAATCATTAATATCAAAAACTTAACATCATTGCTTAAAAACAAGCTCATACATATCAATTCGGTTTCATAATAAGCCAGGCCTTTTGTAACATTTGTCACGCAGATAAATCCCTTACGGTTACTTTTCGACCGGTTTCCACTACTCTCATATGGGTGCTTCTCAGGAAGGGGGCTGATTTGCATTTGGAATCACCAGAGCTTTTCAGCGATTTTGCGCTGAATAGAACCTGCAGCAGGCAATGCTGATTAAGAGAGAACGAGAAAAACGTCACGGAAACATCCAACCCAAAAGAAAGGATCATTTCGGAGGTGGATTATGACGGGTGGTAAAAAGAAAGCACCGGTCGCTGCCTGAGGAGGTTTACAGGTATTAACAAAAGAGTATGCTGCACAGGTTGAAAGGTGCGCAATGCATCTTTCCGTTGAAATCAGAAGGGAAGCCTGATGGTCTCTACTCCTTTTTTCATGGGCACCAGTCAGTGTGTTTTGAAAGAGTCATGAGCAAGGATATTGCGGAACTTTCTGTCGAAATTATTTAAAAATATGTACATTGACGGAATTGATATTGAGGTACTACGTCTTAAACCGGAAAAAACAATGAGCGCAAAAAATACAGTTCTTGAGGTAATGAAAAAAGAGGGTACGCCGCTGAATGCAGGCCGTATTACAGAAATCAGCGGTCTGGATCGCAAAGAGGTCGACAAGGCCCTCAAAGTATTGAAAGATGAAGAGTTAATTGTCTCTCCGAAGCGTTGTTATTGGGAACCAAAGAAATAAGTTACGATTGTAATTCCCTGAAAGATTATTGCCAATACCAATAACCACACCGCATCACGACGATGACAACGAAATTATTTGTACCTGCTTTTATTATCGTCGGACTTATTTCCCTCGGTGCCTGCAGCGCTGAAAAACTTCCCCCCACAGATGAGGCTCTGGAATCAAAGGCGGAGGCTTTAGCTGAACAGAAAATTGAAGAAGGCAAAAAAATCTACGAATCAAATTGTGCGGGCTGCCATGATTCGGGAGTATCGGGGGCGCCGAAACCTGGCGATAAAGAGGCGTGGCGTGAGAGAATTGCTCCAGGTGTAGCCACCCTGGTTAAAAAATCTATTGAAGGGTATGCGGGCAAAACCGGATTAATGCCACCAAAAGGCGGCAATGACACTCTGACCGACCAGGAAGTAGCCAACGCTGTTGATTTTATGACCGTAAAGTTGAAATAACCAACGCCTCCCTTAGACCCGAATGCCGTTCTGTCTTTTTTCTGACAGCCCGGCAGAACACCCCTTCATTTGACCAGATTTCAACACTCTCTTTTGCTCTCGTTATACCTGTATAAATCAGCTCCCTGGTCACAACATCGCTGTCCACCGGAGGCAGAACCATCACTACCCGGTTAAATTCCGATCCCTGGCTTTTGTGGACGGTCATGGCAAATGCTGTTTCATGCAGAGGCAGCCTTTCCGGCACGATGCTGCGGACACCGCCATCCGGAGCTGGAAAAAATGCCATCAGCGCTCCCCCTCTTTCAGTATCAGGAAAAAGTATACCGGTATCACCATTAAAAAGCTGCATCGAATAATCATTCACCGTTACAAGGAGTGGACGGCCTCGATAACCTCTGCTCTCCTGTCTGATAAGGCCTTCCCTTTCAAGAATACTTTCAATGCTGCTGTTAAGACCATTGACTCCGTAAGGTCCATCACGCAAGGCACAGAGAATACGGAACCTGTCGAAACGCTCCAGCGCCTCCATGGCTGATTCAGCTGCAAGATAGCTTCGATACCCCTCCAGCACTGTTTTTGCAAGAACCCTTCGCAGTTCTTCCCTCTCTGGCAGCTCCTGCCATGCGATACCGTTCAATGTTGTGCTTTTCATGAGCGCCAGTGTTTCTTCGCCCAACCCTGCATTAACTGCCCTGCTGATTTCAGCAATGCCGCTTCCAGCCTGAAAACGGTAGTTTTTTTCAAGCTTGACCAGTGAACTGCTTAGCGGCGAAGCCTCACTTCCCTCCTCCCCTGCGCTGCAGATATCACCAAGGACTGCCCCCGCTTCAACCGAAGCAAGCTGATCCTTGTCACCCAATAGAATGAGCCGGGCAGATGGCTTGAGAGCGGCAACAAGAGCGGTCATCAGCGGCAACGCAATCATTGATGCCTCGTCAACAATAACCGTATCAAAAGGAAGCTGATTTTTCGTGGAATAACGAAAACGGGACGATCCTGACACAGCACCCAGCAGCCGCTGAATCGTCACGACATTGTCCGGCATGGCCAGCTTTACCTCATCCGGGCACTCAAGAGTAGGTTTCATATCGTTAAGAGAGGCTTTCAGGCGTGCAGCGGCCTTGCCTGTCGGGGTGGTCATGGCAATCCTTTGCTTACGGCCCTCCTTCTGCTCAAGCAGCAGCGCAAGAATCCGGACAACCGTTGAGGTTTTTCCAGTACCGGGCCCTCCCGAAATAACGCAGAGCTGCCTATGCAGTGCAACCGATGCCGCCTCTTTCTGCCGATCATTTTTTTCACCTTCACAAAAGGGAAAGAGTCGCGCAAGACCAGCCTGAAGGATGGCATCATCAATATCCTCTGCCTGCGTTGAGGCTTTTTGAAGAATGTTTGCGGCAAGCTCATGCTCATAACGCCAGAACCGATAGAGATACAATCGGCCATCAACATCAAGCACCAGAGGCCGATGCTGACCGGGCAAGCCTAAGGTCGGCATACTTCTCAATAATTCTACAAGAGCATCAACATCAGGGAGGACAATCTCCTTTCCATCCAAAGAGAGAGTTTGCCCGGCACAGTCTGCAAGATCAAGGCATATATTTCCTCTCCCGACGGCACTGCTGAGCAACGAAACAAGAAGACGGAAGAGATGACTGGTTGTCCCTCCGCTCTCTCTGCAGATAAATGATGCAAACTGCCGGTCGATGGCTCGCTCCTGAAATAGTATGGCCATGTTATCTTCCTTGATCTATCAGCAGTTGCCTCAACTCCCCAATCAGCTCTTCAGATGGACGGTCGCGGTAAAAGCCTGCAGTTTCACCATACTCCTTGTTAACCCCACGCAGAAAGACATAGATCACCCCGCCGAAATGAGTGCTGTAGTGATAGTCTTTTACCCTCAGTGCAAGGAAACGGTCAAACGCCACAGTATAGAGAAGGTACTGGAGAGCATAAAGATTATTTTCCATTGCCAGTTTCATGGCATCATGAGAGTAATCCTTCGTCACATTGCCAAGGTGATTTGATTTCCAGTCAACAAGGTAGTATTGCCCACCCTCTTCAAACACCATATCGATAAATCCCATCAGCATGCCCTTTACCGCTTTGAACTGTAATGCCCTGGCATGTGCGGCAAGGTCAACGCCTCCTGAAAGAACGCCATGACGCGCAAGTACCTCTCCCAGCAGAGGCGAAGTAACAAGCCTTAGCGGAAAGAAAAACTCCAGCTCGGTTATCCAGCTTCCCTTGCATAAGCTGCCAAGGGTAAAGGTTTTTCCCCTTGATGCAAGAGTTGTCGTGAGAACGTTCTGAACCATAGCGGTGATTTGCGCCTGCCACTCAGGTTTGTAGCTGAAACGCTCCAGAGCCTTTGCAACAAGATCATCGACCTCACTTTCCGCAGGAGAGGCGAAATCAAGCTTTTCAAAAATCCAGTGCATGAATATTCCCGCCTGAGCACCACGCGGAAAGCTGAAAACAGTGTTTTCGCCAGCAACTGTTTCGGGCGTGATGCTTTCACCCTTCGCCTCATCCCGATCGGGCAGTTCTGCATATTTTGGCGCATGTTTCTCTGCATTCCGGCTGAATGAAGTAAAACTTGATACTCTCCAGCTGGTGTCGATAATCCCGGTAAAGGTGCGCAAATGAGGCACAAAACTCTTCAGTGTAGACGGAGGCTCAAAACGCGTCCGGGCAGCCTCAGTATCCTCATGACTCAACCGCTCAAATGATATTGACCCTTCAGAACTCTCAGCCATCTCCTGCAGATGGCGGGCCATGCTCTCTGCAGTTATGCTTTTGGCCTCCTCTGCAAGAAGAGATGCCTGGTTTTCAGCAACCCTTACTTCCGGAGAAGCATGAAAAAGGTAGTTCACGGGCGATATATCTGCCTTGGTTTTCGCTGTTAAGAGATAACAGCGATTCTTTGCTCTGGTTAAAGCCACGTAAAGCAGCCTGAGGCTTTCAGCAAGCAACTCTTTCGCTGCAGCCAACCGGTGACGGGCAAACTCGCCTGAACCGAAATCCTTGACGAGCTGCCAATCCTCATCATGAAACATCACAACACTCCCTTTACTGTTCACCTTTCCCCACAGAAAGGGAGCGAACACTATCGGGTACTCCAGTCCTTTGCTGACATGGACGGTAACAATTTTAACCGCCGACTCATCAGTTTCAAGGCGTATCTGATACTCCTCCGCCTCATCGGCGGCACTGATCCTTTCGCCAAACCACGCAGCAAGCCCTTCCATCCCGAGCCTCCGCTCATGCTCCTCTTTGTGCAGCAGTTCAAAACAGTGCAAGAGATTAGTCAACCTTCGCTCGCCTGACAGATCGGGAGAGCTCAGCATGCGCCCACGAACCCCTTCGGCCGCCATCAGCTCCCGAATCATCACCATAAATCCCCTTTCAACCCAAAGATGATGATAATGCCGGAACTCCTTCAGGCATTCGGTCCACCTCTCTTCATCATCAATAAAATCAGCTATATCGTTACCCGATCGTCCAAGAATATCGGTCACCAGTGCGCCCCTTACCTTTGTCTCGTTTCCCGGATCACACAGGGCCGAAAGCAGGATACTCACCTCCATAGCTTCCGTGGACGCAAAAACAGTCATATTGCCCTGCATCACTGTGGCAATACCCCTTGCACTGAGAGCTCTCGAAACAATCCCAGCCTGTCGATGAGTCCGCACAATAACAGCAATGTCTCCCGCAGTAACAGGCCGGCGGCCAGACTCCCGGGCTATGCAGACATCCTTCAGAAGACGGCAGATCTCATTGGCTACAGCTTGTGAAGCAAACGTGCCGGCATCATCTGCATTCAATGGCCCGCTTTTTCCATCAGGAGCATCCATAAACCAGAGTTGAAGCGGTGCAGGCTCTGTATCTTCAATGAGCTCACCCTCCTTTGAGTTTCCTGATTTCAGCGGATGGTAAACGATACCATCATAAATAAACGGGTTTCGCTTTTGATCAAAGAGGATGTTAAAAGCCTTAAGCAGCCTGGGTGTGGAGCGCCAGTTTTCAGTTAAGGTAAAGCGCTTCTCTCTTTCTATTTCGCGAGCCGCACTCATATAGGCAAAAATATCAGCCCCACGGAAACTGTAGATGGCCTGCTTGGGATCTCCTATCAGAAAGAGCGGCGCATCAGAAGCGGAATAGATCGTTCTGAAAATTTCATACTGCAGCGGATCGGTATCCTGGAACTCATCAATCAGTGCGGCAGCATACTTTTTCCGGAGAAGAGCGGCCAACATCTCACCCCCGCCCTTAGAAACGAGTGCTTGATAAAGATCTTCAAGAAGATCGTTGAAAAACCGGACATTTCCGGCCTGCTTGAGAAGCGGAAGGTTATTGCGGTAATAGCTTACCAGTTCAGCCTGCAAAGCAAGAAAACGCTGCTCTACCGCAACTGATAGTGTTTCACAAATATCGAAAAACAGGTGATCCGGCGGTGAGCTTTTTGGCTTTGTCCCTTTGGTAATGCCTGAACGGCTGAACTTTACAAACCCTTCAAACAGATCGAAAGGATTGCCTTTTTCAACAAAGGCATCCATCAGCGGAAACAGGGGTTCAATAAGGTCGAGCCTATATGACTCTGCAGCTCTTCCCAGCCCTTTATCACTCCTTATTACCTCCAGGATGGACTCCTTCTCACTTCGCCACATATTCCCGATCTCTTTTCCGGCATTGTGGCATGCTGCTTCAAGCG
Organism: Chlorobium sp.; assembly: GCA_005843825.1. GTDB lineage: Bacteria > Bacteroidota > Chlorobiia > Chlorobiales > Chlorobiaceae > Chlorobium. The sequence goes on along the minus strand of SZXX01000031.1, from coordinate 14,010 downwards.
CCGCAACAGCATCGTCACTGAATTCAGGAATGACCTTGAGCCCTGAACCGGCTTGAAGTTCCTTCAGGAGAGAGGCGAACAGTTCTGATACTTTATTCTGCAGGGCATAACTGAGCAGGGGCGCAGAATCAGTAAAAAAATGGATCCTCCAGAAATCATCCAGAAGTTCCTGAAGCAGTGCCCTCTGATCTTTAATCAGCTCTGTATCGTAGAGCGAGCCGGTCTCAAAAACATTATCCTGCAGTGCCCTCAGACAAAAACCGTGAATGGTATAAATCGAAGCCGTATCAAAATCCCCGAGTGCCCGTTCCAGAATATCCTTAACGTTTGCGATGCCTGATAGTTGAGACTTCTCGCGGAACGAAAGAAGAAAAGCATCCTCCGTCTCACAACCCTCTACAACATCCAATGCTTCCCGTATACGGCTGCGGATTTTAGCCCGAAGCTCCTTCGTCGCAGCCTCGGTATAGGTGACAACAAGAATCTCTTCAGGCCGGAGCCCCTTTTCCACAAGCAGGCGCAGATAAAGAGAGGCAATAGCATAGGTCTTGCCCGTCCCCGCACTGGCCTCAATCAAATTCATCCCCGCCAGCTCTACACCTTCATGCTCCAATCTTCTCATAACCCCCCCTCAGCGCTGTTCTCTATCATCGGCTTGAGCAGCCGCACCGCAAGCAGGCAGAACTCATCATCAAAAGGCTCTTCAGAGCCAAAACAGCGTTGGATTGCAGGTTCCAAACTCTCTCCCGGAGTTGGATTAAAGGGTAAATCCCTCCATTTTTTTCGGGCATCATCAAGAGACTCTTTCGCAGCATAAGCCATCGATGAACGGGGGAAAAAATGCAGCGGCTTCTGCATCCCCTCAGTGTAATGTTTTATCAGGGTCTCAAGATGAGAGCTGGCATCATTCAATCTGGTAAAGTTCCTGATATCGTCCACCATAAGCAAAGTGGTTTCCAGCGGGTACCCCGGTTGAGCTACTGCGTTAAGAACCAGATGTTCAATCCAGCTTCTCATCTGATCCTTCACTTTCAGTCTGGCACATCGATAGTGCAGCAAGTGCTGAGGCCACAGTCGGTCAAGCTTTCCCAGCAGACGGAATTCACCGATTTGAAGATCAATCTCAAGCGGCGCAAGCGGCATTGCAACTCCGGTGTTATTGCGAACAACTCCCGCAAATTCCTTTACATCATCAGCAATTTTCCGAAAGAGCAGTTCCCCGTGCCGAGCGGGTGGAAGCATCCCCCTGCTTCTGAATAAGGGCAGCAAATCCTCTGCATTGCTGCCTTCCAGTTCAAACTCAAGGAGTTCCTGTTTCATCTGGTATAGCTCAAGTCCCTCAACATCAAAATGCTCACGATCTTCAAGCGGCTCAGCCATTGATTCAATCCGGATACCAAGCCTGTGCTCAAGAAAAAAACTCGAAGGATTATCGTAAAACCGCAACAGCTTTTCGAGCAGAACCGTTTTCCACTCCTCTTGAAGCAGAAGCGGTGGCTCCTTAAGCGGCTCCAGTATAAACGGGCGAATTGTTTCTGACCTGCTCTCCTTTTCAACCAGTGCCCGGAAATTTTCAAGCGAATAGCTGAACAGCGGAGAGTCAGCACTAAAGTATTCAGGATTAAATGCCTGCAGGCGATGACGAATTACAAGGTGCTTTTCTACAGAACCTTGTTCATCAGGCAGGGAAAATCCCCTTCGAACAGCATCAAGCAGTTCGCTGACAAGCACCGATGGAGGCAAATCACTGTTATCCCTGATGCTTTGACCGACATAGCTGATGTAAAGAAGATCTCGTGCAGAGAGGATTGATTCAAGAAAGAGATAACGATCCTCATTGCGCAGCGATCGATCTCCCATGCACGGACTTTTTGCAATCAGGTCAAACCCGGGAGGTTGACTCTGCCGAGGGAATGCACTGTCGTTCATACCGATAAGAGCAACAACCCTGAACGGTATGCTCCGCATCGGAAGCATTGCACAAAAGGTAATTCCTCCGGTCATGAACCCCACTCCCTGCTCCTGCTGTTCAAGGCGGGATCTGAGCCAGGAGAACATAACGGCAGGCTCCACATCAGCAGTAAAATCGGCTAAAGCAGCACTACTGGTGATCTGCTCTCCGAGCATGGCAATAGCAGTATATTCCCGTTCGGAACTCTCATCAGGAGCAATAAAATCACTCAGCAACTCCTGGAACTGCACGCTCCACTCATGCAGTGAGCGCGGCCGTTCAATTTGTTTAACAACCCGGTCAACCGTAGTAACGAACCCGGCAAATTTGCCGAGCGTATCAGCCTGGGAGCCTGTAAGATCGTCATAGGGCAGAATGTCGTTAAAAAGCAGATGCTCATCCGGCATCGCATACCCGAGCAGCAGCCTGTCAAGTCCTGCCATCCAGGAGTTTTCACGATATCCGGGTAACGCACTGCCACTCCGGTCACCCTCATCCATTCCCCATCGGATTCCACTCTTTTCAATCCAGCCTCGTATAGTTTCAAGTTCATCATCATCCAGCGAAAACCGTCGACTCACCGGCGGCGAAGCAAGCAGGTCAAAGAGCTCAGAAGCCCGACAACGGCTTCTGTAAAGAGCGAGCACTTTCAATACAGCACCGGCAATTTCTCCCTCGTTCATCATTCGCCGATCCGCAATTGAGTAGGTCAGCCCTCCAGTACCTTCACCTCCAGCGCCGAAAACGCTCGAAATATAAGGTGAGTAGGTCTCAATATCAGGTGTCATTACCACAATGTCTCTCGGGCTCAACTCCTTGTCTTGCTGGAGCAGAGAGAGAATGTTGTCGTGCAATATCTCAATTTCACGAAGCGGGCTGTGGCAGGAGTGTATCCAGAGAGAGCGATCCAGAGTGTCGAGCGTTCGCTTGACGCCCTCTTCTCCAGTTCCTGAAAGGTTCAGAATGTCGGACTGCAGGGCATGCAGCAATGTTGACTCTCCGGGATCAATATAGTTCTCCTCATGGATAAAAGCTTCGTCACTGAGGTCGATTATCATCTCGGAGAAGTCACGACCGATTGTTCCAAGCGAAGCAAGAAGCGGGTTGCCTTCACTCCGTAACGCACGCTCAGGGGCTGAAAGCCTTGCACTTGCCTTTTTTGAAATAATGTCACCCCAGTACTCTCGTGTTGGACTCAACAGAAAAAGGTTCACCTCCGTCACTCTTGAGACCGTGGAAAGTATATCAAGATGGAATTTCGGCAGGTAGGAAATACCGAAAAGTGCTATCCTTTCAGGTATATCCTTGTTTTCCTTTGCCGTAAAATCACGTTGACGGCAGAATATCTCTTTCAGTTTTCCCCTGTGCTGACCATCATTTCCGAACACCAGTTGCCGCCAAAGAATTGCCTGCCAGGCTTCTTCAGGATGCTCAGGAACTGCCGCCTCCCACCGGCCAAGCATTTCTGAACGGTAGAGCGTATACTGGTCAAAGGTATCGGCTATGTTTTCTGAAAGCTGAAACCTCTTCAGTCCGTTATGGTCATCGGCAAGGTAGTGCAAGAGAGGTGCAAAAGCAGTCGAATCAAGAAGATCCGGCAGGAGACGCATGATTTTCCAGGCCATAACCTCCGGGGCAAACGAAGATGAGTCAGGCGTGGGAGAAAAAAACTTCTCAAAAAGCTCCTGAACCATGGCATTCGGAAACGGATAATGCCCGTTCGCCCATACGCCATACCGGGAAGAAAGCTGCATTGAGAGCCACCTCTGCATACCCTTGCTCTGAACAACAATCACCTCTTTTGTGAAAGGAGATGTCGGTGGCTCGCGCAGCGTTGAAGCAAGAGTATCAACCAGAACTTCCATCCGGTTGCTGGTAAACAGATTAAGCGCCATCCGTCAAATCCTTATCACGTTAAAAGTATAGGTCCTATAGGACTTATGGGACCTATAGGACCTATTCCCATTTCCCGCTGCGTTAATTCTGAGAAGCATCGATCGCCTCCATTGCCTTCCTGCGGAATCCAAGCGGATCGGAAATTTGCGGGATAGGGGTTATTCCTCCCCCTGTACCGTTAATGTGCAAGGTACCAAACCCCAGAAGTCGCCCAAGGACACTCTGCTCCACATGAAAGCTTTCAACCTTGCTGTGATTCAGCTCGATGGTGTTCCGTTTGATGAATCCGAATTTTGCTATCACTCTTTTGGAGGTTACCGCAAGCTCAGTTGAGTGATGTTTGATTGACGCATCAGCAAGATACCACAAGGCCGGAATAAGTGCCAGAAAGCCTGCATTCCTTACCAGCAGAGAGACCTGAGCCTCCCCAGCCATGGATGTTTTCAGGGCGTATATCAACAGAGCGGCAGCTGCAGCATTAAAGAGAATCGCCTTCGAAAAAATTGTCCAGTGGAGCCGTCCCACTACAAAGACCTTTTCCCCCTGCATCAGGTTTTTTTCAACATATCCCAAAGTTCTTCCTCCCTTTTTTAGTTCAAGTTGTCCAGCCCTGCTAGAAGTTGATGAATAAAGACTTTTCCCGAAGATTGCAACTCCCTGGCAGATTCAACAATCTTTTGATGATGAGTAAAGAGGATAACCTGCGTCTTTTCTCCAAGGCTGCTCAATGCTTTTATGGTTGCAGCAGAGCGTCTATCGTCAAAATTAATCAGGATGTCGTCGACAATAAAGGGCATCGGTTCGCTTGAGGCTATCCTCCATTCCAGCGTCGCAAGACGCAAGGCCAGATAGAGCTGGTCACGGGTTCCTGAGCTCATAGCTTCAACCGGGATTCCGTTGCCATTCGAGCGAATTGCTTCCAGAACCAGCTCGCCATGGTCATCAAAATCAGTGCGCAAAGCGGTAAATGAACCAAGAGTCAGTTCCGTAAAGTACCTGCCTGCAATGTTCAACACAGGATCCTGGTTTTCAGCCCTGTATCGCTCAGTTTCTTCACTGAGAATTTTAGATGCAAGTTTAACGCGAATATAGCGTTCAGTCAATCGTCGTATTTTCGTCAGTGAGCACTGTAATGCTTCTGCTAGATCAGCCGCCGTTGCACTCCCGTCCATCCGGTCAAGTTCATTTCTTTTCCTTCCAACACGCTCTGTCCACTCCTGTATATCGGGGTCAAGGATGTTTTTTATCTCGCTATGCAATTGCTCAATCTGACCGGGAAGTTCATCCGGGTTGATGGCCTTAGCCTGCATTTCAAGTTGAGTAATAGGTGTTCCTTCGGCAATGCGGGTCAGACGTCTTTCTATTTCAAGAAGAGTGTTTGAGAGCATCATGCTTTGATTGGAGCGCCGTTCAGCCTCAATCAACTCATCTCTGGTATCACAACCGGCTGACTGAAGCATTGATGCCATTTGCTCTTTACAGTTCAGCAACTCTGTTTCTTTTGACAAAACTGCATTGTCAAGGGTATTGAGTTCTTCACTATCCCTTTCTAACACGGCCTTTTCCTGACTGGCCCTTGCAAGACGACCTTTAAGCTCATTGACCGCTGAACGTGCATCGGCGCCAGCAAGATCAGGAGCAATTTTTCTAGCCAGAACCTCAACATCTGTTTCAAAACATCTTGTATCCCTGTCAATCCCCTCTATCCTTTTCCTGAACTCATCAGCCTCTTTCAGTTTTTCAAAGCAGCCCTGAAGAGTCTCAATAAAATCTATTGCATCTAAAGGAAGAGTCCTGTTATTGAGCCCGAGCGGAGTAACCGCATCATTCCAGTCGGCCCGCCATTGTTCCAGTTCTCTTTCAGCCTTTGTGCAGCTCTCCTTTGCACTCTCCAGGTTTCTCTTCTGATCACGGATTTTCGCCTCTGTCAATTCACGCTGTTTATGTGCAGTTTCATAAGTGTTCAGCAGTTCACGTCCGTAGACAAGAACATCGAGCAGCTCGTCTCCGTTAAACTTCTTCCCTGTTCCTGTTGCGTCAATCTTCCTTACAAGCTCCTCTCTCAGCTCGTGGCGTCGAGAAACCTTTAAGGCTTCATCCCTGACAAGCTTTTCCAACTCTCTGACCTGAAGGCGCAGATTTTCAAATGAACCGAGCCAAGCTCGCATTTCTCCGGGAGAGAACGGTATAATCACAAATGGTGCCCATTGTTCATGCCAGCGATCGCTCACCTCGGCTAAGGCCGCACGATTCAGTGCATCGCTATTAGAGATTTCAGTAACTCTCTTTTCAATTTTTTCAGCCCTGCTTCTCAGTGATGCATGCTGCTGAACTCGATCAGCTTCCCGGTAAAGCCGGTCCGCGATATGGTCTGAAACTGATACCATCCGTTCATAAGCCTCTGGAAGAGAGAGTTCAGAGTCATAGTTACGGCTCTCTTCGGTAACATCCTCTCTCTGAAGCCACTGACGGCGAAGAAGCGACCAGCCCTGGTCACGCCGCTTTCTGTTTTTTGTCAACTCCTCTTCGACGGGCACATCGGCTGCAAACTCAAGGTGATGCAGCTGCTCCACCACCTCGGTTCGTTCCTCTTCCAGAGCGGCTTTTTCAAGAGCAAGCTGACATTGTTTGTCTGTGAGTAACCGAAACTCCTCATCAAAACGATTTACAGTTTCCGTCAAAGGGAGTGCAAGATGCCCTGCGAGTTCCAGCGGACCATTCCAAAGCCCTAATCGATCCAATGCTGCCCGACAGTCACTATCCGCCTTTGCGCGATCCTGCCTGAGGCTCATTATCTCACCGTCGAGATCACCGGCCCGTTCTGCAGCTGAAAGCACAAGAGAAAGCCGCCCAGGCTCATTAACAGGCTTAAGCCCCTGCAAATCACTACCGGCGGCTTCTAAAGCCTTCTGTGTATCCTCGACCTGAATCCTGGCGTTGCGGCTTGCCAGCAACAGAACTTCGTATCTGGAAGCCAGGTCTTGAACACTCCGTCTCTTTGCCAGGCCGGGACGCAAGCTTTCCACTTCATCAAGAGATAATTCAGGCTTAATCTGCCTGAGAAGATTCGCAGCTTCAGAACGCGAGGAGATTCGCTGCCCGTTTCGCTGTGGACGGTCATTTCCAGCTTTGAGGTACTCACCAAGCCTTTGATGCAGTTCCTCTATTGCATCAGCTTCATCAAGAAGAGCCCGATTAAGAGAGAGCCCCTTCATTTTTTCAAGAAGCACATGGCGCCTTGCCTGCAGCTGATCATAATGAAGTCGAGTATCTCTCTCCTGTTGCTCCACGCTGATGCGGGTTTCGCTGAAGTCACAATGAAGCACTCGAACAGATCCAAGGTCTGCCAGTTGTCCCAGTATATTTTTGCGTTCCCACAGATCCGGCAGAGCCTGCAGTAATCTCTCAAGGCGGCGTCTTTCTGTTTCCAGTGCTTGCCGGGTCAACTGGAGTTCCTCTTTTTTTCTTACAGCCTCCTCGAGAGCGTGATTATGATCATCCCATTCCCGACTTGAAAGGGTTACCTGCTTTAATTGATGCTGCAGCTCCTTATGATGAGCTAAAGCTTCATTGATGGATTTGCTCGACCCCTGAGGCCTGAAAAGAGCGTCAGCTTCAGCGTCAAGTTCATCCAAAATCGGCTTCAAGGAAGCAAGACCGGCTCCAGCGGCAAAAAGGGCTTTTCCAACCTCTCCCCGCTGATCCAGGATACCTTGCCCACCCGAAACAAGCTTTTCATGATCAATTCCGTAAAGATCTTCAAAAATGTTTTGGTCAAGCTCACCGAGATAAGGTGTCAGTGCTGATGGATCAATGGGATTGTCGTGCAGGTCAAACAGATCAGTCTTATTTTTTTTTCGGCGAAAAAAAGTCAGCTCCTTTCCGTCACAGCCCTGCAGGCACCCTCCTAGCAGAAGCTGAGGGTACTGGTGAATAAAATTATCATTGGTTTGTCGTGGAAACCCGAATAAGAGCGCCTTAAGAGCTCTCATGGTAGTGCTTTTACCGGCTTCATTTGGGCCATACACTATATGCAGCCCGGGCAGTGTGGAAGAAAAATCGAGAAGCTGACCGGAAAAAGGACCAAAGGCTTTCAGTGCAAGGCTTTTAATTTTCATGGCGCCCTCTCTGCTCTATTTTGCCCATCAGCATCTCCTTTACCTCTTCACGAATGGCTGAAAGCTCTTCATCTCCCGGCCGGAATGGATCGCCATCGCTAAGCAGTTCTGAAGGAAGTTTGCTTCGCAGTTTCTCGAATTCCGGAATAAATTCTATAAGAGAAGCTGTTTCAAACTCAATGGATTCAATTGAGTTGATCAGCGATTCAACAGGCGAATCACCTGTTACAATAGAAGCACTGCCCAGTGGCTTCCGGGTGTTGAACACTGCTTTTTCTACCCAAACATCCCCAAGGCTAGCCGCAATAGCCCTGAACTCTTCATGCAATTGGAGTGCATTTTCATAAAGCCGGCCATGCAGCGGCGTAACTCCTTCTATCACAAGCCTTACTGCCAGCGGTCTCCCATCAGCAACGGCCCTTTCATCCTTAAGGATCTCGCAGACAAGGTCAAGTATCTGCTCAATGCTGTCGCATTCAGCAACATCAATCCGGCAGAGTACCCAGCGAAGAACGTCAAGCTCCCGATGCTCCAGCGACACAACGTGTCCATCCTCGACCGACACCAGCGTGCAGCCTTTTGAGCCTGTTTCGCGGATATGCCGTCCCTGAATATTGCCAGGAAACACAACCCAGGGATCACGGCTGACCTCTTCGCGTTGATGCACATGCCCTAACGCCCAGTATTGATAGCCTTTTGAACGCAATGCGTCAAGCGTGCACGGAGCATAGGATTCATGACCGGGACGGCCGTTAAGACTGGTGTGAAGAAGTCCGATGTTAAAGAGCGAAGGATCACCCTGAGGATAGTTTCGCACCAGATCATCCGTCACCGATCGAGCTGAAAAACTCTGCCCATGCAATGCGACCCCGTATTGATCAAGAGTATGGCTTGCAACATGAGCGTGAGGAAAAAGGGTAACGTTTTCCGGGAGCTTGAGAGAGCGTGTTATCTGCCTTGCAGCATCATGATTTCCTGACACCATAAATACCGCAATACCTGCATCACGCAATTTTCCCATTTTGCCGACAAAATAAATGCCGGTATTATAGTCCTTCCAATCCCCATCATAGAGGTCTCCTGCAAGCAGTACAAATGCGACTTTTTCATCCACAGCCAACTGCACAAGATTATCAAAAGCCCGACGAGCAGCCTGGCGAATCTGTTCAAGTGGAGCATCCGGATACTCTTCAAGTCCCTTTAACGGACTGTCGAGATGAATATCCGCAGCATGCAGAAAACGAAACATATTTCTCTTTTCAATGTTGAGACTCAAGGCTATAAACTAACGAGGATGTTTTACGATTTTATCATAATTGCTGCTAACGTTTTGGACGTATAAGAATTTATCTGATCAGTCAGAGATATAATACATAATATACACGCCATACCCACCAGAACTAATGCCGATTTCAATTATCTGTATGAGCATCAGGCTATGCAATACATTGATTAGATGGCTTATTTGCACAATCATACCTTTATTAAAGTAAAAAAATGTCCAAACATGCGATAAGTCGCAGAAATATTTAACTATAGAATCGCAGAAACATTAGGATTAGAAAAAAGAAGCGTAAATTAAATTGTTAACTGCAGGGAAATTGTATTGGGCATCTCCATCCAGGAGTCACACACAACAATATAACTCTCCACGACCATGGGAACGACAACCACAAAAGCTGACCTGGTTAATGCTATTGCACACAAAACCGGTCTCACGAAATATGAAACAGAATCAGTGGTTGATGCTTTTTTTGAGAGCGTCATTGATTCGCTGAAATCCGGTAAACGTATTGAAATCAGAGGCTTCGGTTCGTTCAATATCCGCCACAAAAATATTCGTGATGCGCGAAACCCGCGATCTGGAGAAAAGGTAACCGTAGAGGCTAAAGATGTTCCGGTATTTAAAATCTCCAAAGAGTTCAAGCAAGCAGTAAGCGAAAGCCTGAAAGCCGGAAATTGACGCCTGTGGTTATCTGAAACGAAAGTCTGATCAATTAGACAGGAGGCTTCAAATGGATCTGACAACACCCTACGCGTTCGGAAAAACAGTCGACATGCCCTTTGCGGAAGCACAATTGAAGGTACGGGAAGAACTCGCAAAAGAGGGATTCGGAGTACTCACCGAAATCGACCTCAGCAAAAAATTTGCCGAAAAGCTCCAGAAAGAGTTTCGTGACTACATCATTCTTGGCGCCTGTAATCCCTCAATTGCCTACGAAGCCATTGAAGATGAAATCAATCTCGGTGCACTGCTCCCCTGCAATGTTATCATCTATACCCGAAATGACGGAAAGACAGCAGTCATGTTCATGGACCCGATAGCAAGGTTTTCCTCCATAGGAAACCCGGAAATGGAGGCCTTTGGCATCACAGTCACAGAAAAGCTTGGCGTGTTCTTGATGCTCTTTAGCACCTGAGTCAGTTCAGTAACCCATAATCAAACGAATCAAGATAGAAGCGAAAAGAGAGGACGTTACATCCTTTCGAAATCGATAAACCCGCGTTCCACATCAGCCAGGACAAGCCGGACTTTAATCTGTTGCCCGACTTTGATTTTTCCAACCTTCCTCATCAGGCGGCCTTCAGCTGGCGGCCTGAATATTCTCACCCATGTTCCCTTCTCGGCATGGCCTGTGACGATTGCGTCAAAATGATGACCAATCATTGTTCTCAGGAGTAGAGCCGCCTCAGACTTTCGAACACGCCGTTCAACTTTACGTGCAGCATCCTCCTGTCGTGTACAATGTGCCGCCAGATATTCAAGCTCATCGACGGTATACTGGGCAGAACTATTGGTGAGAATTGCCTTCATCATTCTCAACGTTATTAAATCAGGATACCTTCTGTTTGGTGCAGTTGAATGGGTATAGTCACGCTCAGCAAGACCAAAATGTCCATACGGTGCTTCTCCGGGAACTTCCACCACATACTCCCCTGAGCCCATCAGCTTTATAATAACCAGAGAGAGATCCGGAAAACGTAAAGGGTCTGCTTTATGCCTTTCGGCCAGAAAGCCTTCAAGCGCCAGTGCGCTTGGTTCATAAGGCAATGAATAACCGTACTCATTTGCCACATCCACAATTCGCATCCATCGTTCAGGTGACCTTACCACCCGACGAAGCGATGCAACACCTCTGTCTGCCAAAAAATGCGCGGTACAGGTATTAGTCGCTATCATGAACTCTTCGATTAACTGCCGGGCCCGATTCTGTTCCTGTTGATTAATCTCAACAACCTGGTCGCCTTCAAAAACAGCATGAGGCTGAAAAGTCTGAAATTCAAGCGAACCTTTATTGTGGCGGTGTAACCGTATTTTTTGCGCCACACTATCCTGACAGCGCAGCTGTTTGTCCATACCAGCTACAACCGATGCAGCCATTGGCAGATCACCTTCACCGTCGATCCATGCTGAAACGGCATCATACGCAAGCTTCGCCTTATTCCTTACCAATGCACGCTCAACCGTAGAGCTGATAACCACACCGTGACTGTCTATTTTCATAATAGTGACCAGTGCAAGACGGTTTTGATCGGGATTAAGGGAGGTCAGATCGGTCGAAAGACGCGGCGGCAACATCGGAAATACTGTTGCCGAAGTATAAACTGAGGTGGTATTGTTCCGTGCATGATTATCAACAGGAGAGCCCTTTTTTACCAGGGCATCAACATCGGCAACTGCAACATAGATGATAACCGACATGTCACTCTCTTCCTCACATGCTGTTAACTGATCAAGGTCAAGAGAGTCATCATTGTCGAGGGAGCACCAGAGCAACGAAGTAAGATCAAGAATATCAGAACCACTTTCATGAGCCGGACCGGTAATGGAGGCTATCTGTTTCTCAACCTGCTGCGAAAAATCAGGTTCCAATCCATTGAACTGCATCGCATCGACAGCAATTCTGACAATATCGGATTTGCCAAACCTTCTATGCATAGCGCTCCCAGGATATTTGAAAAGCTAATAAATGACTCCTTATAAATAGTAGTTAAAAAATATGAGATTGCTGACACATCGGGGTGGTCAGCGATATAAAGCTGGATAGCGGATAATATTGTGTTGGTCTATATGCTTGAGTATCTTTAAATTATGCCGTGTTCATTTGACAAGACATCACACCTATAGTAGAATTATGCGAAAAACAGTAGTTATTACAGGCAGCACCAGGGGCATAGGGTTGGGCCTTGCACTTCGTTTTCTTGAGCTTGAGTGCAATGTTCTCGTGAATGGGACATCCCCTGAAAGCACCAGTAAGGCTATGGCCGGACTTCAGCGCTTCAGAGAACATGCTGCCGGCGTTGCCGCTGATATCAGCACCCCCGATGGCATTACGCTACTCTATGACGAGGCTGTGCGGCATTTCGGACGTGTCGACATCTGGATAAACAATGCCGGCATAGCCAATGAGAGGCGTAATACATGGGAACTTGATCATCGCTCAATCAGCCGGGTATTTAAAGTCAATATTGAAGGGACAGTAAATGGCACAATCATTCCCTACCAGCGCATGGTTAAACAAGGTGGAGGAAAAATCTTCAATATGGAAGGGCTTGGCAGTGACGGGTTTATTCAGGACGGTATGACAATATACGGCACGACCAAAAGCGCCATAACCTATTTTACCCGTTCTTTTGCACACGAAGCCCGCAGCAGCTCCGTTCAGATAGGAACACTCAGCCCGGGCATGGTTATGACCGATATGCTTCGAAGCACCATCATTGAAGGCTCAGCAGACAGCCAGAAAAAAAAGAAATTCTTTAATATGATGGCTGATGATGTGGATACCGTTTCAGAATTTCTCTGCAGCAGAATACTTTCATCCACAGCTCAATCGCCGAGAATCCGATGGCTGACCAAACCAGGAATGATTAAAAAGTTGCTGATCGCCCCCTTCCGCAAACGGGACTTCTTTTCATAACAGTCGGCAATATTTAGAGTAGGCAATTGGCAGTAGGCAGTCAAGAGGGAACGGATAGAAGTACAGAGGGATTGCCTGATGCACACTCCCGACTTTCCCCCGTCATCCCGAAACGTAGTGAGGGATCCATTTTCTGCCAACTGCAAACTCTCTTCACTCAGCCCTCAGCACTGAATACTCAGCACTAAGAAATTTGCCAACTGCTGACTGCCAACTGCCTACTGTCTTTATTCAATTGCCGACTCAAAGTTCCAGCCCGTACTCCGCAAGAATAACCGGAACATGACGTGGCACCAGTTTTTCAAGCAGCTCCGGATATCGGAATTTCACGTAATAGTAGTGCCTGATAAGATGGAAATCAACTGAATAGTGCGCAAAACCTATGCCTTTTGGGCCAATCATGCCAAGCACCCCAGCAAGCATGTGCCCTATCAGAAAGGGAATTCTTCTTTTGGCTGAATACTCCCTGTTCACATCCCTCATGCTCTCGATAATGCGTTTCGAAGTGTTCTGGACAAATGAATGGCACTCCCATTTTCCTGATTCAGGGAACCGATCCAGTTCCGGCTCAATAAGCTTCAGCAGTTTTTTTCCTGTTTCACTCCTTACCAGTAACCACTGCCTGTTCTGGTTTTGCAGCAGTTCAGCCCCTATATAGCCAACGGTAATGTCTGCAAGGCTGTTGAGATAGTCAAAGCAGCTCATGCAGGCAGCGGGAAAAATGCCGGGGTTCGAAAGTTCTTCCGGAAGGCTGAAAAAGGGAATTTTTTCAACTCTTCCATCATCATGCCGGATGTGGATCCTGAAATCCTGCATAAACTCCATATGGCGGGCTGTTCCTGGCGACCCGGTCATACGCTGTAGAATCCACGGCCATTTTGCACGGGCAACATTGTCCACGCAAGGGATCCCGATGGTAAGGATTTCCATATCCCTGAGGTAATCAAACCTCTCCTGAAAATCCCTCAGTGTATGCAGGTGGCATGCCGCACCGATAACAAGTATTTTTTTCATCCCAAGACGATAGGCCTGCTGCAGGGATTGCAGAACCGGCGAGAGCACCGGCTTATTGCCTCTGGCAGCATAGACTGCGTCACTGCTCTCAGCTAGCAGCCTGTCGGAA
>SZXX01000016.1 GCA_005843825.1 Chlorobium sp. | reverse complement strand
TAATCCGACAGGCTGCTAGATGGCGTTGTTAGCGGTTAATCTCAGGTTTTATTTGACCAGCTTTAAGGGCTTCAAGCGCCTGTATCCTACCTTCGAATTCCTTTTCGCTGAGCAGATTCTTTCGGGAGAGCTGTCTGATGAAGTCTTCGGCGCTACCGCCCTGCTTTTTGGTATTGCATTGATGGCATGAGGCCACAATATTCCTATATCCGTTATCTCCAACATTGAGCTGGGATACGACATGATCCAATTCACAGGAATCTTCTTTTATCTCACGAAGACAATAGAAGCATTGATTCTGTTCTCTCTTCAGCAAGACATCAAGATACTCTCGATTCTTGAAAAAGTCGATTTCTTCGATGTTGAGGGCAGGTTGTTCTTGAACCGAGGGTAGGGACAATTCATTAGGGAGGAAGACTTTGACATAGTGTCCTTTTCTCGTTTGCTCAAGCTCTATGCAGCCTTTTTCGGCGAGTGACCTGATAGATTTCCTTGCCTGAGATTCAGAGCATCCGAGCGTGCCTGATATGGCAGAGAGCGGAATGGTGGTGGCGTCCAGACCGGCAATGCGGGTGTGCCTGAGCAGGTAGTAGTACAAACCTCGTTCCCAAACGTCACAGCGGAAATGGGGCATAAGTTTGTCTTCGATTTCTTTGAATATTGTTTGCCAATCCATTTATCTTCCTTTTCTCCGCTAACAATAATTAGATGTATCTGCCTATATCGCAGATTTTTTAATTCCAACCCATATAAGCCGCAAATTCAAAATCATATAAAACGCTGTTAATTTCCTTATTCTCAGCGACTTATACTATAAATCTCTTTTTATTTCAGCGTCTTTATGGGCCGGTATAAAAACGCTGCTTACACCCCATAGAACCATAAGTTCCTAAATGCTACGAACCTCGGAAATATACGTCATATTCAGCAAACTTACACGTTTATCATAAATCATGATAGATGCTGAAAACCTGAGGAAATAAATCATCATAGGCGATGGCGACATACACCAAGTAATCAATGAACCTTTGACCGCCAGCCAACATGGCTGCCACATGCTCGCCAAATATCTGGGGATGATTCCAGACTTTCTTTTGTGCTGATTATTCGATAGGGGAAATAAAAAAAGCCCGCAACGTCATATCTTTGCAGGCCTTTAGTGTGTGTGTGATGTGGACGATAGTGGATTCGAACCACTGACCTCTACAGTGTCAATGTAGCGCTCTAACCAACTGAGCTAATCGTCCCTCTCGAATGGGTCGAAATATAGAATATCATTTATAAAATGCAAAGGGCGACTGCCCCTGTTTTGCAGATTATGCGGTTTTTTTCTGAGTCCTCGTGCCTGAAACGTACTCCGGAGCTGCTTTATTCTCGATTGTATCGGCCGTAATGACGCATTTATGGATACCTTTCATCGATGGAAGATCAAACATAATGTCGATCATTACATTTTCAAGAACCGAACGCAATGCCCTAGCCCCTGTGCCGCGTTCAATGGCAATGGCGACTACTTTGTCAAGAGCCTCTTCGGTAAACTCAAGATCAACATCATCCATTTCAAACAGCTTCTTGTACTGCTTGGTAATGGCGTTTTTAGGTTCCACAAGGATGTTGCGTAATGCCTTCGCATCAAGCATATCAAGAGTGGAAATGACAGGCAGACGACCTATGAATTCTGGAATCAGTCCATACTCGTGCAGATCATCCTGCATGACAAGCTTGAGGATTTCAGGATCGTAGCCTGTTTGACCATGCTTGACCTTAGCACCAAAACCCATTGAGGATTTTGAAACTCTTTTTGCAATCAGGCGGTCGAGGCCTTCAAAGGCACCACCGCAGATAAAGAGAATGTTCTTGGTATTGATATTGATCAACTGCTGCTCCGGGTGCTTGCGACCACCTTTAGGCGGAACGCCAACAACAGCACCTTCAAGTATTTTCAGAAGGGCCTGCTGGACTCCCTCGCCGGAAACATCGCGGGTAATGGAGACATTGGCAGATTTACGGGCAATTTTGTCAATTTCGTCAACATAGATAATACCGCGCTCGGCACGCTCAAGATTAAAATCAGAAGCGTGAAGCAGACGGGCAAGAATGGTTTCAACATCGTCACCTACATACCCGGCTTCAGTCAACGAAGTAGCGTCAACAATTGAAAACGGAACTTCGAGCAGATTGGCAAGCGTCTGGGCAAGGAGAGTTTTTCCCGTGCCGGTAGGGCCGATAAGAAGAATATTGCTCTTTTCAATCACAACGCCATCGTCATCGCGCGTCCATTCCTGCGATTCAATCCTTTTATAATGATTGTACACTGCTACCGAAAGCGACTTTTTGGCAATCTCCTGACCGACAACATACTGGTCGAGAGAGTCCATGATAGCTTTCGGGCTTACCAGGCGTGGCTGAAACGGCTTTTCTGAAGGTCGCTCAGGCTGCTGTATGGCACTGAGCTCCTTGCGCAGGATCTCATAGGATGTTTTAATGCAACGGTCGCAGATAAATGCTCTCGGACCGGCAACCATGCTGGAGGACTCCTGAGCACTTCTTCCGCAGAATGAACAGAAAACCTGATCGGTGCTGTTACCGTTACCACCCCTTGTTTTACCTTTTCCCGTTTCTCTTGTCATGAAACACTCGAGCCTTCAATATGTTAATAATGCAGTTCTTTAAAATCCCATATTTGCCAGACTATCCAGCACATGCTGAATGGCCATACTCAATTTGGGATGGCCGGCCTCAAAATGATCAACAGCCTCGCTCATGCGTTCCATAAGAGATTCGTTTTCCTGAACAGCACCACCGTCTTCAGTTACAAGCTTGCTTATATCTTCACGGAGGTTCGTTAAAACCTCTACTGTGGTTTTATCAACGGAATCAACCTGTTCAAGCTCCCGGTGAAGCGTTTCGAGGAGTTCCCTGAGTTTCTGCTGTTCCATAAGCCTACCTGATTAAGAATAAATTCAATGATGTACGGGCTATAACGTATAAACTCCCTCAATCGTTTAGGGGAGACTGGTTTCACCCATCAAAAACCGGTCACACTCACGGGCGGCTGAACGTCCCTCTTGAATGGCCCAGACCACAAGACTTTGGCCACGACGGGCATCGCCGGCAGCAAAGATGCGCTCACGGTTGGTGAGAAACTTTTTGTCAGTCGCTTTGATGTTAGAGCGTTCATCCTGTGTAACCTGAAGCTGCTGCAGAAGATGCTCGTCCGGCCCGATAAAGCCCATGGCAAGGAGCACAAGCTCGGCAGGAATAACCTGTTCAGTACCTGCAACAGGGAGAGGAGAATACCGTCCATCAGTTTTAACCCACTCCACCTGGGAAACCTCAACCGATTTCAGCGCGCCCTTTTCGTCGGCGAGAAACTTTTTGGTCATCATGGAATACTTTCTTGGATCGTCACCCTGTACAAGCGCAGCTTCCTCCTGCCCGTAATCGACCTTGAAGGTTTTCGGCCATTCAGGCCATGGATTGTCGAGCTGACGATCGAGTGGCGGTTTGGGCATAATTTCGAGCTGTATGACGCTCCTGCAGCCCTGGCGCAAGGATGTGGCGACACAGTCTGTACCGGTATCTCCACCTCCTATAACAACAACATTTTTTCCTGCAGCAGAAAGAACCGGTGCATTCCCGTCAAGCAGTGCTTTGGTGCTTGAGCGGAGAAAATCCATTGCAAAATGGATGCCTGAAAATTCCCGCCCTTCGGCAGAAAGGTCGCGGGGCCTTGTGGCACCTGTACAGAGCACCACTGCATCAAACTCTTCGAGCAGCTTGTCGGCCGGATAATCGACACCAACCTCCGTGCTTTCCATGAAAATGACTCCCTCTCTTCTCATCAGATCAATACGTCGCTCAACAACAAGCTTCTTGTCAAGCTTCATGTTGGGAATACCGAACATCA
Organism: Chlorobium sp.; assembly: GCA_005843825.1. Lineage (GTDB taxonomy): Bacteria > Bacteroidota > Chlorobiia > Chlorobiales > Chlorobiaceae > Chlorobium. Next base: position 118,453 of record SZXX01000016.1, on the reverse strand, counting down.
TGAGTCCGCCGATACGGTCGTCACGCTCGAAAACGGTTACACTGTGTCCGGCTTTGTTCAGCTGGTCTGCACAGGCAAGTCCTGACGGACCCGATCCGACAACAGCGATCCTTTTACCCGTTCTATAGGCAATTGTTTTCGGCTCAACCCACCCTTCAGCAAACGCATGCTCGATAATCGAGTACTCTATGTTCTTTATAGTCACTGGAGGGTCAATAATCCCAAGCACACAGGAGCCCTCGCATGGAGCAGGACAGACCCTTCCGGTAAACTCCGGAAAGTTGTTGGTTTTCATCAACCGGTCATAAGCCTCATGCCAGAATCCTTTATAGACGTAGTCATTCCATTCGGGAATAAGATTGTGGATCGGGCATCCGCTTGTCATCCCGCTGAGCATAAACCCTGTATGGCAGTAAGGCGTACCGCAATCCATACAGCGTGCACCCTGGTTCTGCAACTCAGATTGAGGCATTTCCTTATGAAACTCCTGCCAATCTTTTATTCTTTCGAGAGGCTCCCTGTCTGCAGGCAATGCTCTCTGGTACTCCATAAAACCCTTAACTTTGCCCATATCAATAATTTAATCTTTTCAAAACAGTGCTGTACAGCCCTTTTTCGATATCAATTTCCTGAAACTCGTGCCGGATCATGAACATTTCTTTCGAACGAAGCCATAACAGCTTCATCACCAGTAATCCCTGCTGCCTTGATTTCGGCCATCGCATCAAGAGCCCTCTGGTAATCGTGCGATATGACTTTGACGAACCGCTGGCGGAGAGTATCACTGTCATCAAGAATTGCACGGCCAAGTTCGCTTCCGGTATAGGCGATATGCCTTTCAATCATAGAGTGAAGTTCTGCAAACTCAAGCGGGTCATCGACAGAATAAAGACCGACCATTTCACGGTTGCAGTTTTCGGCAAACGTACCGTCTGCATCGTACACATACGCTATGCCGCCCGACATGCCGGCAGCAAAGTTTCGTCCGGTTTTTCCAAGAATAATAACAGTTCCGCCGGTCATATATTCGCAGCCATGATCACCGATGGCTTCTACAACTGCATTCAGGCCGCTGTTACGAACACAAAAACGCTCCCCGGCCATTCCTCTGATAAAGGCTTCTCCTGAAGTGGCGCCGTAAAAGCCGACATTGCCGATAATAATATTCTCTTCAGGAACAAAAGAAGAGGCTTTTGATGGATAGACCACTATGCGCCCGCCGGAAAGGCCTTTGCCCACATAGTCGTTGGCATCTCCTTCAAGTTCCAGGGTCATGCCTTTTGGAATAAATGCGCCGAAACTCTGACCTGCAGAACCGGAGAATTTCAGATGGATAGTGTCATCCGGCAATCCGGCAGATCCATAGGCTTTGGTTACTTCATAGCCGACAAGAGTACCGACCACCCGGTTAGTGTTTCTGATGGTCAGTGTGGTGGAAACCTTTTCTTTTCGCTTGATAGCCGGCTCACAAATGGAGAGCAGCATGGTACGGTCAAGACTGTCGTCGAGACCATGCTCCTGATCAATGGTGCAGTAGCGGGTTTCCTGTTCGTCGGCCTCTGCCTTGTAGAGAATCTTGGACAGATCAATGCCCTGGGCTTTCCAGTGATTGACCGATTTCTTCATGGACAGAATTTCGGTATGACCGACAAGTTCATTAATTGTGCGGACTCCGAGAAGCGCCATGTACTCCCTGACGCCTTCGGCAAGAAAGCGCATGAAGTTTTCAACATGCTCCGGTTTACCTTTGAAATTCTTGCGAAGTTCAGGATTCTGGGTAGCGACACCAACTGCACAGGAGTCATCCTGACAGCAGCGCATCATAACGCAACCCATGACGACAAGGGTAGTTGTGGCAAAACCGAACTCCTCGGCACCAAGTATGGCTGCAATAACAATATCTCTTGCGGTTTTAAGCTGACCGTCCGCCTCCACAACAATGCGGCTGCGCAGATTGTTGAGAACAAGAGTCTGGTGCGCTTCGGCAAGACCAAGCTCCCAAGGCATACCTGCATGCATGATGCTTGAAACCGGAGAGGCACCTGTTCCTCCATCGTGACCGCTGATAAGCACAACATCGGCATGAGCCTTGGCAACACCGGCCGCAATAGTTCCAACGCCAACGGTAGAAACAAGCTTTACGTTGATGCGTGCCGTATGGTTGGCATTTTTGAGGTCGTGAATAAGCTGCGCAAGATCCTCAATTGAATAAATATCGTGATGAGGTGGTGGCGAAATCAAACCGACACCGGGTGTTGAGTGACGCACTTTGGCTACCCACGGATATACTTTTGAGCCTGGAAGCTGTCCGCCTTCACCGGGTTTAGCGCCCTGAGCCATCTTGATCTGGATCTCATTGGCACTGGCAAGATATTCACTGGTAACGCCGAACCTTCCGGATGCAACCTGCTTGATGGCCGACATTTTTGAGTCTCCGTTGGGTTCTTTGTGGAACCGCGCAGGATCTTCGCCACCTTCACCGGTATTGCTCCTGCCTCCAAGCCTGTTCATGGCAATGGCAAGAGTTTCGTGAGCCTCCTGACTGATGGAACCGTATGACATGGCTCCGGTCTTGAACCTTTTCAGAATTGCTTCAACCGGTTCTACCTCTTCTAGCGGGACCGGCTGCTCACTGAGATTGATATCCATCAAGCCGCGGATCGTGCAGAGATGCTCGCTCTGGTCGTCTATAAGGTTCTCATATTTTTTAAACATCTCATAGTTGCCGGTTCTGCATGAGTGCTGCAGAACATGAATTGCTTCAGGGCTGAAGAGATGATATTCACCGTTATAACGCCATTTTCTTTCACCTCCGGCTTCAAGACCGCGATTGACCTTGTTGCCTGTAGGGGGAAACACCGATTCATGGCGTTTGCGTACCTCTTCGGCCACTATATCAATGCCAATGCCTTCAATACGGGTTGGGGTGCGGGTAAAATAGGCGTCAACAAGCTGGGTATTGAGACCGACCGCCTCAAATATCTGTGCGCCGCGGTAGCTCTGGATGGTTGAAATACCCATTTTCGCCATGGTTTTCACAACACCCTTGACAGCTGCCTTTATATAATTTTTAACAGCGCCTTTTTCATCCAGTTTCACCTGGCCTGACTGGACCAGTGAATGGATTGTTTCAAACGCCATATAAGGATTGATCGCTCCTGCTCCGTAACTGATCAGCATGGCGAAGTGATGCACAGCCCTTGGCTCAGCCGATTCAAGCACCAGGCCGATCTTTGTTCTTATACCGGCATTGATAAGGAAGTTGTGCAGGCCGGAAACAGCAAGCAAAGCTGGAATTGGCGCACGGTCTTTTTCAATCTCCCCCTTATCGGAAAGGACAATGATATTGACACCCTTGCCTGCCGCCTTTTCTGCCTGGCGGTAAAGATCCTGCATGGCAGCCTCAATTCCTTTGCCGCCTTTGGATACATCGTAAAATATTGGAAGCGTAACTGCCCGAAATCCGGGTTGATTGATTCCCCTGATTTTTTCAAGAGACTGGTTGGTAAGAATAGGGTGAGGCAAGCGGATCCGACGACAATTCACCTCGGATGAGTCAAGCAGCTGCCCTTCAGTACCAAGCATGACCATTGTTGAGGTTATAAGCTCCTCGCGGAGGGAGTCAATCGGGGGATTGGTCACCTGGGCAAAAAGCTGCTTGAAATAATCGTACAGGAGCTTGGATTTATTTGACAGAACCGCCAAAGGTGTATCGTTACCCATGGATCCTACAAGTTCCACCCCTTTTTCGCTCATCGTCTTTATCTGCAGGTAGATATCTTCCTGAGTATAGCCGAACACCTTCTGGCGCGCCGTCAGGCTGTATTTGTCTTCATCAGGGTTTTTAAGCTGAGGGTGATCTTCGAGAGCTTCCAGATCGATCATATTGCGCTCAATCCACTCTGCGTATGGCTTTTCACTGGCAATGGTCTGCTTGATCTCTTCATCGGAGATGATTCGACCTTCGACTGTATCGACGAGGAACATCCGGCCTGGCTGCAGACGGTCTTTTTTGAGAATCCGTTCCGGTGCAATGTCAAGCACTCCAACCTCTGAAGCCATTATGACAAGGTCGTCCTTGGTGATATAGTAGCGTGAAGGACGAAGTCCATTGCGGTCGAGTACGGCGCCAATCTGCACTCCATCGGTAAATGTCACCGACGCAGGCCCATCCCATGGCTCCATTATACAGCTGTGGTATTCGTAAAATGCTTTTTTCGCTGCGGACATTCCATTGTTGCCTGACCATGGTTCAGGAATAATCATCATGGCGGCATGTGCCATAGAGCGGCCTGAAAGAACGAGAAATTCGAAAGCATTGTCGAGAATGGCGGAATCGCTGCCATCTTCAAGTATAACCGGCTTGATATCTTCAAGAGCGTCACCGAACACTTTTGAACGGATGTTTTTTTCCCTTGCATTCATCCAGTTGACATTACCCCTGAGCGTATTGATTTCACCGTTATGGCTCAAATATCTGTATGGGTGCGCCCGGTCCCAACTGGGGAAGGTATTGGTGCTGAAACGGGAGTGCACCATGGCAATGGCGCTTTCCATATCAGCATCATGCAGTTCAGGATAAAACTCTCCTACCTGCTCTGGCAGGAGCATGCCTTTATAGACAATAGTTCTGCCTGAAAGACTTGATATATAGAAATAGCTGCTTCCAAGAAGACCCGCTGTATATTTTACCCGTTTTGTAATGCGGCGACGGATGATGTAGAGCTTCCTTTCAAATTCAAGTTCAGTCGTAATATCCTTTCCCCAACCGACAAAGAGCTGCTTGACAATCGGCTCTTCAGATCGCGCTGTATCACCAAGGGAGTCATTGCAGGTCGGTACTTTTCTGAAACCGAGAAATTTCTGACCTTCAGCCTGTATCATCTGGCGGCAGATATCTTCTATAGCACGCCGCTGTGATATATCGGGCGGAAGAAAAAGCATGCCTACGCCATACTGTTTTTCCGGGGGAAGCTCAATATTTCGTTCTTCACAAACCTTGCGGAGAAACTTGTCGGGAATCTGAAGAAGAATTCCTGCACCATCGCCGGTATTCTTTTCACATCCTGAAGCTCCGCGATGTTTGAGGTTTTCATTTATTTTCAAGCCCTGCTCTACAATTTCATGGGACTTGACACCTTTGATATGGGCAACAAACCCTACACCGCAGGCATCATGCTCAAACTGAGGATCATAGAGCCCCGTTTTTGACGTAACGTTCATATTTTCAGGCACAACTTTTCAAACAGTTTCAAAAAAAAGGCAATCGACAGATCAAAGTGCAGAATATAAAAGTTTTTTAACAAAACAACCTAAAGCAACAGTCGCGCCTTACGGGCTATGCTTTTCCCTGGCTGGCAACTGCATTAACGGCCTTTTGCAGGGCTTCCTGATCGCCAAGGTAATAACTTTTCAAAGCTTTGAGATTATCATCAAGCTCATAGACAAGCGGAATACCTGTCGGTATGTTTACGCCGACAATATCGTCCTCGGAAATATTATCAAGGTATTTAACCAGTGCCCTGAGGGAGTTTCCATGTGCTGCAATAATCACTCTCTTTCCTTTGCGGATTTCGGGCGCTATTGTTTCATGCCATAGAGGGAGAAAGCGATCAACGGTATCTTTCAAACATTCACTTAAAGGAACCTCCGATTCAGCAAGGCCGGCATAGCGGGGATCTTCACCGGGATAGCGCTGATCAGTTTTTTCAAGCGCAGGGGGCGGGGTGTCGTAGCTTCTCCGCCATACAAGCACCTGCTCTTCGCCATACTTCTGCGAAGTCTCCGATTTGTTGAGTCCCTGAAGGGCTCCATAATGGCGCTCATTAAGACGCCAGCTCTTAAAAACAGGAATCCACATCAAATCCATTGCATCAAGCACACTCCATAACGTCCTGATTGCCCGTTTCAATACCGAAGTGTAGGCTATGTCGAAAACAAACCCCTCATCCTGAAGGAGTTTACCGGCACTAGCAGCCTCTTTCCTGCCCTGCTCGCTCAGGTCAACATCATACCATCCAGTAAAGCGGTTTTCACGATTCCATTGACTCTCTCCATGCCGCAACAAAACCAGTTTTATCATTGTATGATCCCCCTTTTCTGGATATTTTTCTGTTCAGGAACTATTTTCCATCGTTAATTGGCCTGCAATTTAATATTCTCCACATCGTTTCTCAAACTTCATCAACTCCACTTTGCTAAAGTTTGTGCATGAAGGGTTCGGATAGTTATACAAAGCAAGGCTTTTTCTAAGAAATGTCTATAGATTTATAAATCGAAATATGATATCTTAAGTAATTTTTGGCGAAGGATACCGGGTGCTCACTTTCGGGGCTCCCTCGCCCACTCAGTGGTATGAATGATCTGTAAATGCTCTTATACTGATAAAAAGACAATGAACGTAGACAATTTCAGGTTACAAATAGGCGGAAAAGAATATGTGCCCATCATTATCGGTGGTATGGGAGTTAATATCTCAACAACCGAACTCGCTCTTGCTGCTGAAAAACTCGGCGGGATCGGCCATATTTCCGACGCCTTGATCGGTTATGTCTGCGACAGATTATTCAAAACTTCGTATGTAGGCAGAAAAAGAAAACAGTACGCGGCATACAGCAACAACCCTGACAAATCGGCAGTCCTCTTTGACCTGGAAGAGCTGGCGGAAGCACAAAAAAAGTATATCGAATATACGGTATCCCAAAAAACCGGTAAAGGCGCGATTTTTTTGAACTGCATGGAAAAACTGACCATGAACAGCTCAATCGAAACGCTTAAAGTCAGACTTTGTGCTGCCATGGATGGCGGAATTGACGGACTGACCCTTGCCGCCGGCCTCAACCTCCGCACTCTTGATCTTATTCAGGATCACAAGCGGTTTCGCGATGTTAAAATCGGCATTATCATCTCTTCAGTAAGGGCGCTTGCCATCTTTTTGAAACGGGCACTACGCCTTGATCGTCTGCCTGATTATATTATTGTAGAAGGACCTCTTGCAGGAGGTCACCTCGGCTTTGGAGCGGATGACTGGCAGAAGGTTGATCTTCAGAGCATCTTCACCGAAGTTCTTGCTTTTCTGAAAAAAGAAGAGCTGAACATTCCGGTCATTGCTGCAGGAGGAATTTTTACCGGTACTGATGCTGTTGATTATCTTAAAATGGGTGGAGCAGGCGTACAGGTGGCAACCCGGTTTACGATCAGCAAAGAAGCGGGACTGCCGGCAGAGGTGAAGCAGCACTATATCAATGCCAGTAAGGAGGATATAGTGGTCAATATGGCTTCAACGACGGGCTATCCCATGCGGATGCTGACTTCATCGCCAACATTGCGCTATGCGATAAAGCCAAACTGCGAAGGACTTGGTTATCTTCTGGAAAATGGAGGAACATGTACCTATATCGATGAGTATTATCAGGCACTTGCTGCAAGGAAACCCGGAGAACCGCTTGTTATCAAAGAGAAAACATGCCTCTGTACAGGCATGGCTAATTATGACTGCTGGACATGCGGGCAATTGACATACCGTCTCAAGGAAACAACAAACAAACTTCCAAACGGGAAATGGCAGCTTCCATCGGCCGAGGATATTTTTCTTGACTATCAATTCAGCCGTAACCACTCTATAAAACTCCCGAAACCGGAAACTATTTCTTAGAGGATTATACGGCAGGAAACGAGTATCTTACCAGCAATAGGGAACTTCTTTTCTGATGGTTGAAACCCGTCAATACACTGCCGATATGAAACGAAAAGCAATCTCATTTTTTTATACTGCACTTCTGGCAGTCATATTAATAACGATTGTTTTCATCGTCAATCAGTTACAGACGGCAGCAAAGCTTCTCGATTCAATACTTCCTTATGCCGGGCTCGGTTTCCTTCTTTTCAGCATAGCATTACTGCTCGCTGCTCTTTACAAAACAATCCGTTTTTTTTCAGTTCCGAAAGCGCCAAAGTTGCCGGAACAGGAAAGCTCTAAAGGAGTGGATACCTATTCTGCCTATCTGGCCAGCAGACTGCCAATTCACTCCATGCATCCTGATGCTGCAAAACAGCAGAGGGATCTGCGCTGGGTTCGAACAAACCTGAAGTTTCTGGAGGTTGACTCACTGAACATCACCAAACAGCTGGCCACTAAAAACTTTTTTGTAGGGGCTTTTGCCCAGAACACTTCTTACGGAACAACCACATCCCTCTTGAACAACATCAAGGTGATATGGAGTATCTACACCATCCACAATCGTGAGCAGCACCTGAGAGAGTTCATCAGCCTTCTACGCTCCGTCTATGAATCCCTGCCGCTTGCTGATTTCAGGAAGGAGGAATTACCTGCCCATATCAAACCGATTATACAGTCGTCATTCAGCAATACCCTCTCGACCCTTCTCCCTGGGGGAAACCTGCTGACTCCTTTTTTTCTCAATCTTTTTCTTGCGGGCTCAACCAACACCTATCTTACCTGCCTTGCCGGTATTATCGCAACCCACCAATGTCAGGCAATGACGGAAAAAGAAAAAAAGGAGATTATTCAGCAAAGCATGTTTGAGGCATCATTCATGCTGAAAGAGATTATCAAAGAGTGCAACCCGATCCTTTCAGTAACCATAAGCAAGGCAGTAAAAAATGCCGGCATGGATAGCCTTGACACTATTCCCCAACCGGCGGCAGGGGGTGGCATGGCTCAGGATATTGTTTCACACCTGGCAAGCTCACTGAAACAAATTATAAGGGAGAATATAACGACGAAGCAGAACGAAGAATAGGACCTATAGGACTTATGGGACTTATAGGACCTATACTTATATTCAGTTAGGGTTTCTGTCGCAATTCGCGGAAAAAATCCTGTAGGAGACTTTGGCACTTGTTCTCCATAATACCGCCGAATACCTCGGGCTGATGGTTGAGCTGGGCGCACCCTGTCACATTCATCACCGTCCCTGAAGCTCCCATTTTTGGATCATATGCACCGAAAACAAGCCTTCCAACCTTTGCATTTACAATTGCACCTGCACACATCGGGCAAGGCTCGAGAGTAACTGCAAGGGTGCAATCATTGAGATACTTGCTTCCCATTGTAGCCATGGCGGAAGTCAACGCAATCATTTCGGCATGAGCTGTAGCATCGCATAAGGCTTCAACCTGGTTATACCCTCTTCCGATAACATGACCGTTACTGTCAAGCACAACCGCTCCGACCGGAACCTCTTTTCGCTCAAAGGCTTTTATTGCTTCACGGAAAGCGAGCTCCATGCAATACGTCAATTCCATCATAATTATTAAATAAATATTGTTCTGTTGGTGCCGAATGACTTTACCGTCATCGTAATTTTCATTATACTGTGCTCTTTGCGCAATTTGGGGGTTTCCCCGGGGCATTTCGAGAGCAGACCATCGTCAGTAACCCAATACCCAACAATATGAACATTCATGAATATCAAGGCAAGGATATCCTGAGAAAATTCGGGGTTGCCGTACCAAAAGGAATTGTAGCATATTCGCCTGAAGAGGCAAAACAGGCCGCCGAGCAACTCTTTGCCCAGCAGACCAGCCCTGTGGTTGTTGTTAAAGCCCAGATTCATGCCGGAGGCAGAGGGAAAGCCGGTGGGGTGAAGCTTGCCAAATCGCCTGAGGAGGCCTTTGCTATTGCCCAGGAATTGATTGGCAAGACTCTTGTTACCCACCAGACAGGGCCTGAAGGCAAAGAGATCCACCGCCTGCTTGTTGAAGAGGGCATGAATATTGAAAAAGAGTTTTATGTCGGCATCACGCTTGACCGGTCAACCTCAAGGAATGTTCTGATGGTTTCGACTGAAGGCGGCATGGAAATTGAAACGGTAGCTGAAGAGACTCCGGAAAGAATCTTGAAAATCCAGATTGATCCATTATACGGTATACAGGATTTTCAGGCACGGGAGGCCGCATTTTTCCTTGGACTTAAGGATGATCAGTTCCGGAATGCCGTCCGTTTTATATCCGCGCTCTACACGGCATATACCTCGATTGATGCAGCAATTGCTGAAATCAACCCTCTGGTGGTCACCAAAGAAGGAAAGGTGCTGGCACTTGACGCCAAAATCAATTTTGATGACAACGCACTCTTCCGCCATAAAGATTTTCTTGAACTGAGGGATATCAGTGAAGAAGATCCTTTTGAAGTGGAAGCTTCAAAATCAAATCTCAACTATGTCCGCCTTGATGGCAATGTAGGCTGTATGGTAAACGGCGCAGGACTTGCAATGGCGACCATGGACATGATCCAGCTCGCTGGCGGGAAACCGGCGAACTTCCTGGATGTTGGTGGTTCAGCCAGCCCTCAAACGGTTGAAGAGGGATTCAAGATTATTCTGAGCGACAAAAACGTCAGGGCAATTCTTGTCAATATTTTTGGCGGCATTGTTCGCTGCGACCGGGTTGCCGGCGGCATTATCGAAGCTGCAAGAAAGATCGGCCTGCACCTGCCGGTTATTGTCAGGCTCGAAGGGACCAACGCTCCAATTGCACAAAAAATGCTTGATGATTCAGGGTTGAATCTCATTTCAGCCAACGGTCTTCGCGATGCAGCTAAAAAAGTGCAGGCAGCACTGGCATCCTGAACTGAAACGACCAGAACATATCCGCAAAAAACCCCGCATTTGCCATGCGGGGTTTTTTGTCAGCATCTTCTCTATCAGTTTTTCTAAAAAGTTCCTTCCCTGACCCCTCAATTACAAAAAAATCAAAAAAAATTATTCATTTATTTGAAAGCCATAACGGGTTGAAATTTAACCTGTTGGAGCTTTTTTTTAATTAGAAATAAACAAACAAAACACGTTTTAAAAATTAATTTTATTGTTTTTAAACTCAATATGTTTTAAAATACGGTCTGTAAATGAAGTGCTGGAATAGACTGTCGTTAATTTTTATTAATATATAAAATATATACGCGATCGAAGTTTAGCTTTTATTTTTTATCGTTACCCCCATTAATTCATAAGTCGGATTTAAGTTCATTTTTTCATCTTAGCGCCCTTATGGTGTTAAGGCAGTATGCATTGCTGTCTATAATGATAGATGGCATTATTTATCTGTCGGTCTTTTAAAATTGATTTTTCACGGTGCCTGTTTGCCTTCCCCGGATGCTATAGATTTTATTATAGAATCTCTATGTATTCTGAGTAGGGCAATTAAGTCCTGGAGAATTTGTGCAAGCCAATCAGTTGTTTGTAATACCCCCAATAATTACAGCAGCCTTACAGTTAAGATGACCAGAAACATTCTCATTTTACTGCTATTATTTGCATTTCTTTTCGGAGAACATGCTAATGCAGCGGAAGTGCCAGATAAAGCTTATTTTGCTTCTGAAGAAGCAGACACATCTGTTCATGAGGTGGCAGACTGGATAGTCAATTCAAACGATAATAAAGAGATGCCATTTATTATCGTTGATAAAAAGCAGGGCCAAATTTACGTCTTTAAGAAAGAGGGTCTAATCATAGCATCAGCTCCGGTACTTGTCGGGGAATCAATTGGTGACTTTTCAGCTCCCGGTGTTGGCAACAAAAAGCTCAGCGACATTAAACCTCATGAGCGAACCACTCCCGCCGGCAGATTTCTTGCAAGACGGGGCCTTAATTCTGATGGTTCGGAAGTCATCTGGATTGATTTTGAAACAGCCATAGCCATTCATACTGTATCCGGCGATAGCCCCAGAAAACGTAAAATACAACGCCTGCAATCTCTATCATCTAAAGAAAAAAGGAGTACGCTTGGGTGCATAAATGTTACAAATGAATTCTACTTATCAATCATCAGCCCTTTGTTTGCACAAAGAAACGGCTTAGTGTATATCCTCCCTGAGACAATGCCGGCAAATAAGTTTTTTAATCTCGAATCTACTCAAACAGGTAGTTGAAGACCGGTTTGAGAACCGCAAGGAGATCATCCTCATTTCTTCCCATTAGCATCCATTTCAACGAGTCTCTTCTTTGCTATTGCATCACCACGATCGGCAGCAAGACGAACCCATTTAAAAGCTTCAGCACAATTTCGGTCTACTCCATAACCATTATAGCTGATACACCCGAGAATAAATTGAGCCTCAGCATTTCCTTTTTGTGCTGCAACACGCAGTGCTGAAAAAATTTTGAGGTGAGGGAGGAGAGATTAATTGGATATTGTCCGGAGATGTACATAGCCTGATTCATGAGCATGAGCATGATCCAGTGCAAGCTGATTCGCACTCGAAAATTTTGAGTCATTGAAAGCATTCCCCTTCCCCAACTCAACCAGCTTCTTCTGAGCTATTTGACTGCCATTGGCAGCTGCAAGCTTATACCAATTACATGCTTCAGTAACGTTTTTAGCAACCCCATAACCCTTTTCATGCATCAACCCGAGAGTGATCTGTGCCTTTACATTTCCTTGTGTTGCTGCAAGGCGAAACCATTTAGCTGCTTCTGTATAATTTTGAGCGACACCGCTTCCTTTTGCATACATCACTCCGAGATTGTTCTGAGCCATACTATGACCTTGATCGGCGGCAGTTCTGTACCATTTAACCGCTTCTGAAAGATCCTGGACAACTCCCTTACCTTCTGCATAAGAGACACCGAGATTGTACTGTGCCTTTTCATCACCCTGTATCGCTGCAATTCTATACCATTTAACCGCTTCTGAAAGATCCTGGACAACCCCTTTTCCTGCAGCATACGATACTCCAAGATTGTACTGTGCCTCCGGCATCCCCTGTAAAGCCGCAAGACGAAACCATTTTGCAGCTTCAGTATAGTTTTGACTGATACCCTGACCCTTAAAGTACAGCTCACCGAGGTTGCACTGAGCCTTTGCAAGCCCTTGCTCAGCTGCAAGACGAACCCATTTCACTGCATCCAGATAATTCTGTTTGACACCATCACCACTATAATACTTACCGCCCAGAATAAATTGGGCCTCAGCATTTCCTTTTTGGGCTGCAGAACGCAGTTCTGAAATTTTATTGGGTTGTGCTCCGCTTACTGTCCCGAAAAACAGAGTACAACAACAAGTCAAAATGAAAATTTCTTTCAGCATAACTTCGGGAAGGATAACATTCAGTTATGGTTTACTACCAGCTTTAAAAAACGCCTGCGTCTACAACCTTTCAGAAACCAAATAATTAGAGAATATTACTGCAATTTCCATGCCGCAATATCAAACAAACCAAGCCCAAGAAACGTAACATCCTATAAAAAAATATATTAGCAACAAATATTTATTTTGCAACTAGTTAGGCTATAAAAAATTGTCAGCAAACATGTATTAGCCCGTTAAACCTTGTCTCAAAAAGAGCCACTCCGTCTCAAAAAAAAACTCTCATTATTCCTGATGCCGGTAATGCAGTAAAATCTATCCGGTATGGGTGGCGACCTGGATCAGGATTCTTCATGTTTTTGCTTTTCACAATCTTGTTATTACCTTGTGATAAATAAAATATGCACAATCACACATAATAACGCAAGAAATAATATACGAATGCGCACAATAGGCGAAAGAATCAGAGCTTTCGCTACTTATAAATATTCTAAAATCAATGATTTTGCTGATGCCCTCAGCATGGGTGCACCAAATGTACAAGCGTACATGAGAGGTGCACGCAAGCCAGGTACTGCTGTACTTCAGAAGATTCAGAAACTCGGATGTAACCTTGATTGGTTATTGACTGGTGAAGGGGAGATGTATGCAGAAAAAGAGGACCCGTTAAAGGAGGATTCAAGGACTGTTAACCCACTGGTTAACGTCGACTGTCGGTTTAACTGTATGAACACGAAAAAGCAATACTTCTTTGAAGCGATGGGGCGCAGGCTTGCCATCCACGACGAAGATATTCTGGATGGGGATATTCTGATTATAGAACCAATGCTTGAGCCTGTAGAAGGCGATCTCATCCTCAGAAGCAGCCCGGAAGGCCCTGAATTCGTCAGATTTCAACAAGGAGAAAAAAACACTAAAGGAGTAATCGTAGCACTCACCCGACAATACCCGGCAATCCACCGGAAATCACCAAAGCAATAACCTTATATTTCACTGGATGTTAAGTGGAGTTTCATATGGATGTTCCATTACCATTCATAGCCTTCATTCTTTCTTTTGTGGCGGGGATGATTTCAGTCGCGATAGCGGAGCATAATGGATATACCGGAAAAAATCCGGCAGTTTCAGCAATGCAATACTTCCCCCTCAAAACCTCGCAACGCCCTACTATCAAAAGCGTAGCGGTCTTCTCTTCTTCTATTTTCTGATATTGCCTCTCTCTTTATACTCAGGTTGACAAGCACTTTTCCGATTTCATCAATAAAAAATAGCGAAGAGGAAAAAGCTCCTCTTCGCTATCAAAAACAACAACCTGCCTGGTTATAACCTATCAATCATCAGTCATTTTTTCTACCATGAATCATCACCAGTCAACACACACAACCAAACCCGACCTGTTGCTGCCATTTGCACCAGAACATAAGCATAGATCATCTTTCAACTTTCACATCCACTCATTAACTGTGACGCGATTTCGTTCAGAATCCTGCGGTGAAAACGAAAGTTTTTTTTACTGCTTTATTTATTCGTAACGGAGCGCTTCGACCGGTTTAAGCTCAGCGGCTTTTCTGGCAGGCCAGAGACCGAAGAATATGCCGGTAAGTGCTGAAAACGCCGTTGCAAGCACAACAGAGATCGGTGAGGTTATGACGGACCATCCGGCAAAATAGGAGAGAATAAGGGAGATGGCAATGCCCAGCATGATGCCGATCAACCCTCCGCTGACCGTCATGCCAACCGACTCGACCAGAAACTGCAGCATGATATCGTTTTTCCTCGCTCCAATCGCCTTGCGCAACCCGATCTCCCTTGTGCGTTCGGTCACCGATACCAGCATGATATTCATAATACCTATGCCTCCGACCACGAGCGAGATGGCGGCAATGGAGCCAAGCAGCAGGCTCATGGTCTGCGTAGTGCTGCTGAGCATTTTTTGAATTTCAGTCATGTCCCTGATATTGAAGGAGTCGTCACCCTCTTTCAGCCGGTGCCGTTTGATGATAAGCGCACTGATCGCATTTTTCGTCTGTTCAATCAGGTTGGGTGAAGCAACCTCGACAAAAATACCGCTGAGATAGTTTTTGCCAAGCACCCGGTACATCGCTGTGTTGACAGGAATAAGCACAATATCATCTTCGTCCTGTGGCCCGGAAAATCCTTTCGCCGGAGCAATGCCGATAACCGTAAAATTAATGCGGTTAATCTTGATGGTCTTGCCCAGCGGATTGGTCATGCCGAAAAGTTCTTTCACAACCGTCACTCCGATAATGGCCACCTTTTCACGGGTCTGAATCTCTTCGCGGGTGAACCACCGCCCGATCGAAGGAATCGACGCACGCATCGTTCCGTAATCATAGCCTACGCCGGTAAGGCTCGAACTCCAGTTTTTGTTACCATACACTATTCTGCCAACTCCGTTGACAACACCGCTTGCATTTTTTACCAGCGTATGCAGCGAAGCGATCTCGTCTACATCAGGAAACGTAAAACGGGCAACAGCTCCTGCCCCCTGAGAGGCTCCCCTGATTTTCGCCGATCCGGCCCTGATCGACAGCATATTGGATCCCATCGATTTCAGCTGTTCCTGCATTGAGACCTTTGCTCCCTCTCCAAGGGCCATCATGGCAATGACTGAGGCAACGCCGACAAGGATGCCGAGAACGGAAAGAAAAGAGCGCATCTTGTTGGCCAGTATTGACTGAAAAGCCTGAGCAATGAAGCCGATAAACCGGCCATCCTGCAGTGTCGAGCCCTTTGCTGCTCCATGGATGTCAAACCCCAACTCTTTGGCAGCGGTAATTGATGGGTCCTTTCCCTGTTTTCGCGTATCGGTGAGAATGACACCGTCACGCATGGTAATCACACGCTCTGCATATTCAGCAATCTCATTTTCATGCGTGACCATGATAATGGTTTTCCCCTCTGCATGAAGAGCTTGCAGAATTTTCATGATCTCGGCTGAATTCTTCGTATCAAGATTGCCTGTCGGTTCATCGGCAAAAATGATCAATGGATCGCGAACAAGCGCCCGTGCTATAGCAACACGCTGCTGTTCGCCTCCTGAAAGCTGATTGGGGGTGTGATCAATTCTATGTTCAAGCCCAACCATCTTGAGCCGGTCGATCGCCTCCTTGCGAAAGTTTCCTTTCAAGCCGCTGTAGATATAGGGAAGCCTGACATTATCGACAATGTCCATCCGCTTGAGCAGATGAAACTGCTGAAACACAAACCCGGCTACATTGTTGCGCACTCCAGCCTGCTCATCCTCCGTCATGGTGTTGACATTGTTGCCGAAAATCCGGTACTCGCCCTTGTCGGGGTTGTCCAGAAGACCGAGAATCTGCAGCAGTGAGGATTTGCCTGATCCTGATGCTCCCATGATGGCCACAAACTCCCCCTGTTCTATCGTCAGGGAAACACCGCGCAGCGCATTAACCGTGCTTTCACCGATCAGGTAGGTCCGGTGAACATCGATAATCTCAAGCATGCTGCTCATGGTCTCGATCTGTTCCGTTGCGGCGCGAATGGATTTCCACCAGCTTTGTTTTTCGGCAATACAAAGGTGGTATCGGGCATCATGACCAGAGAACTCTCCGTTAACCCGTCAAGGATCTCGATATTGCTGCCATCCTGCAATCCTGTCTCCACTCTGGTGTATCGCCTTCCTTTTTCAGCATCGTCACTTTTCTGGCGTACAAAGGTTTTACCGTTTCTATTCTGAACAGCACTTATCGGCAAGAGTAGTGCTCCTTTCTTTTCCTGAACGATAATCTTGATATTGGCGCTCATGCCTGAACGAAACACATCGGGAATGCGGTCGGGAATAATATCGACATTGTAGATGTTCACATTATTCTGCAGATGTGACTCATAGTAGATATGCTCAACAGCACCGGTTACACGAATGTCAGGATAGGCGTCAAGCCCGATAAGCGCCTTCTGCCCGATTTTTACACGCCCGATATCGGTTTCGTCAACAAACGCTTTCACAATAAGATGATCCGACAGCACGAAGAGTGAATCACTCGCTGTCACCGTCTGGCCGGGGTCGACACTGCGCACAATAACCTGCCCGTCCATAGGAGCAAGGACTGTCGTTTTTTTATACACATTGTTCCAATAGCTCTCTTCACTTTTGCCTTGCAGTTTGGCTGCATCAAGCAGAGCTGCACGTTCGGTTGAACTCAGCATAGCAAGCACAGCTCCTTTCTTTACAAGCCGGCCTTCTTCGACAAGAATTTCCTCGATTCTGCCTCCCACCGATGACTGGATTTTAACCCGGTTTTGCGGTTCAACCGCTCCGGTCGTTGAGATTACCAGCCGAATAGTCCCTCGTGAAGGATGGATTTCATCAAAACGTTTTTCCGTTTGTCGGGTTCCCTTGAAGAGAAAGAATCCTCCAACGCCAAGAACTGCTACAGCAATTGTAATGCCCCATACCAGTGTATTCCTACTGACCTTCAAGCGCTCCTCCTTTTGACTGGATCCATTGAGCCTCGGCAAGCAGCATATCGGCCTCGGCATTGAGATAATTCTTTTTTGCGTTCACCAGATTGTTTTCAATAATCACCCAGTCGTTGAAGGTTACAAGACCATTCGAATACTGGGCGTTGGCTATTTTAGAGCGCTCGTTGGCTGCCAGAAGCTGTTTGTTCTGAACAAGCACTGCCTGACGGGCATCCTGAAAACTTTTCCAGCTTTGTTCGAGTGCGTTGAAGAGCTGGAGAAAGCCGCTCTTTTCCTGTGCATTCTGCTGACTCAAAACTGCACTTGCTTTGGCTACCCTTGCCCTGCCGCTGCCACCTTGATAAATGGGTACGGAAACCGTAACCCCTGCACTCCAGTCCACTGCGTCAGTTGGCAGGCGGTCATAAGAGCCTCTTCCGATCGATGAGGTCAGGTAGAGTTGGGGGGAAAAGGCACTTCTGGAAGCATCAAGATCAAAACGTGCTGCCTTGCTTTTGGTGTCGAGCTGCTGAAAAAGGGGATTGTTTTTTGCCAGCTGGGCAAGATCGGGTTTTCTTTCCGTCAGGTCACTGACCTTGAATGCACCCTGCACCCTGAGCGGCTGGTGTGTATCGCGGCCAAGGGCTGAAGCTAGGGTTGTCTCGGCAAGCACAAGACCTCGTTTGGCCTGGGACACCTCAAACTGCGACTGGGCCAGGTCGGCCTCAGCCTGGCGAAGCGAGCCGATATGTTCACGACCGCCCTGGTAGCGCAGACTGATCAGGCGGACATTGTTCTGTCGGCGTGTGGCTATTTCACCGGCAAGTCCGACAAGTTCCTGGGCTTTGAGCAGTTGGGTGAATGCTGAACGGAGGGCAAAACGAACATTGGCCGACACAGCATCATAATTATACTGAGCCGCCTTGATTGCTTCTGTGTTACTGGCAATCTGGTTTGACGTTTTACCGCCATCATAAATGAGCTGCTGTGCCGACAAGGCATAAGAAGAGAGAGAAGAAGAGCCGAGCCCTGATGTTCCGTTCTTCAAAGAACTCACACTGAGACTGAGCTGGGGAAGCCGGGAACCTCCTGTTACCTGCTTATCGGCTTCGGCCTGCTGCAGGAGTGCAAGAGCCGTATAGAGATCGGGATGCGCACGCTTTGCTTCGCTCGCGCACTGCTCCCAGCTCACAGACTCTTCAGCATGCAGCGGGGAAACAGCAGCGAGAAAAAACATCACCATACAGAGATTGATTTTTGCCCTCATGCTGAAACAGTCCTTTCTCTTTGTGTAATAATCATCATTATACCCTGGTTTGCTTCTTTGACGACCTTTTCGTTAAATCCTTGCTATTTATAATGATAATAATTAAAAATAATTCCGCACAGCAACCGCTGAGGCAGAAGCAAATCCTTTCATCAATCATAATTTGAACGAACCGTTCAGAATACGATGAAGAATCGTGAAGCTTTGGTGAAATATTGTATCTTTTCACCCATGTTTACTATTTTTTCAACGATGTTGATCTATTTCATAAGTCCTCTCTATCATGCTTGAAGCAAGAAACCTCTCCCTCAGTGTCGGCACAAAAGAACTCCTGAACGATTCCTCATTCCGCGTAGGAGACAAAGACCATGTAAGTCTTGTCGGTCTTAACGGTACAGGAAAAACAACTCTCCTTCGCCTCATAAGCGCTCCGAATACCGACTCTGCGCTCATTATTACCGGGCAATTTCTTAAATCGGCTGAAACCACGATCGGGTACCTTCCACAGGAAATCTCGTTTGATGCCGATCTTGAAAAAACCGCTCTGCAATATGCCCTGCAGGCAAATGTCAGGCTTTTTGAGCTGTCGGATAAAATCACCAGGATGGAACACGAGCTGGCTCTGCCTGATCAGGATTATGAAGGAGAAGCCTACCACCAGCTTATAGAGCATTTTTCGGATGCGATGCATGAATTTGACCACCTTGGAGGTTACACCATGCAGTCCAATGCCGAAAAGGTTCTCGGTGGACTCGGGTTCAGTGAAATAGATTTCCATAAAAAAGTCAAGGATTTTTCGGGTGGCTGGCAGATGCGCCTGCATCTGACAAAACTGCTGCTGCAAAATCCCACGCTGCTGCTGCTTGATGAACCGACAAACCACCTTGATATCGACTCGCTGCGATGGCTTGAAAATTATCTGTTCAACTATGAGCATAGCTACATCATTGTGTCGCATGACCGTTTTTTTCTTGACAAGCTGACCACCAAAACTCTGGAAATTGCCTTCACGCAGGTCAATGAATACAAGGGGAACTACTCCTATTATGAAAAGGAGAAGGCTGAGCGGTATGAACTGATGATGGGTAAATATGCAAATGACGTCAAAAAAGTGGCTGAGTTGAAGGCGTTTGTCGATCGCTTTCGCTACAAGGCAACCAAGGCCAGGCAGGCGCAGAGCAGGCTGCGGCAGATGGAAAAAATGGAAAAGAATATGCAGTCCCCGGAAGAAGATCTTTCAAGAATCTCTTTTCGTTTTCCAAAGGCAAATCCGTCCGGACGTGAAGTCATGAGGCTTGATGGCGTTCAAAAGGCTTATATCCTTCCGGACGGCTCAAAAAAACAGGTGCTGACTGGTATTGATCTGGAAGTAATGCGTGGCGACAGAATTGCTATTGTCGGCTCAAACGGTGCAGGAAAAACCACCTTCTGCAAAATTCTTGCCGGGCAAATTGACTTCGACGGCAAGCTTAGCATTGGACACAATGTCACTATGAACTACTTTGCACAGCACCAGACGGAAAACCTGTCACAAGAAAAAAGCGTTTAT
This sequence comes from Chlorobium sp., assembly GCA_005843825.1. GTDB lineage: Bacteria > Bacteroidota > Chlorobiia > Chlorobiales > Chlorobiaceae > Chlorobium. Next base: position 98,144 of record SZXX01000016.1, on the reverse strand, counting down.
ACGGAAATGGTCGATTCGGCTCCCACGTCGGAAGCTCAGAAAAAAGTGAGGGATATTCTCGGATGCTTTCTTTTCAGCGGAGATGCCGTCAATAAAAAGATCAGGGTGTTGTCCGGTGGCGAAAAATCGAGAGTTGCTTTGGCAAAAATCCTGCTTCAGGCATCGAACCTCCTGATCATGGATGAACCGACCAATCACCTTGACATGCGATCAAAAGAGATGCTGATCGACTCACTGGAATACTATGACGGTACCCTTTTGATTGTGAGCCATGACCGCTATTTTCTCGATAGTCTGGTCAACAAGGTTGTTGAAATAAAAAACGGATCTCTTCAGCTCTATCTCGGCACCTATGCCGAATATCTTGAAAAAGCGGAAAAAGCCCTTGAGGCGGAGCGTAAAGAGGAAACTGCCGGACGGCAGAAAAAACAGAGTGCCCCTCCACAAGTCAGCGAAAAAGAAAAAGAGCAGACCAGGAAAACCTCAGCAGCTAAAAAAGACAAGAAAAAAATTGAGGAGATCGAGCAGAAAATCAACCGCCTTGAGCAAAAGAAAGAATCACTTGAAACAATGATGGCTACAGAGGATTTCTATAAAAAAAGCCAGGAAGAGACTGCCAAAATACTTGAAGGGTATCATACCCTGTGCAATGAACTGAATACGCTGTTTGCGGAATGGGAACAAAAAAGTTAAAGATAGAGCCATTTTTTCAGGGTTTCAACCAGAAGCAAGGGATCAATAGGCTTTGAAACATAATCGCTCATACCCGCCTGCATGCAGAGCTCACGATCACCCTGCATGGCGTGAGCAGTAAGAGCTATAACGGGAATCTGGTGATTGAGTACTGCCGAGTCTGGATTACGGATAATACGGGTTGCTTCTAGACCATCGATTTCCGGCATCTGCACATCCATCATAACAAGATCGTATGGAAGGGCCTCAAGCGCTTTGAGTACGTCAGTCCCATTACCGACCACATCAATTTTATAGCCGAGCTTCCCAAGAATACCTATCACCACCTTTTGATTCACTTTGCTGTCCTCAGCAAGCAGTAACCTGATCTCTTTGTGAAGTGCCTCCTCATGCTTTTGCGGTAAGGTCGGGTGCAAAATGGTATCATTACTGTTCTTTGTAACCGGCACTGCATCGACCCGAGGCTTCTGTTTTTTGAAAGGAAGAATAAACCAGAACTCAGAGCCTTTGTTTTCATGACTTTTAACTCCGATTTCGCCTCCCATAAGCTGTACAAGCTGACGGCATATAGCCAATCCCAAACCTGTCCCCCCGAACCGGCGAGTCGTGGACGCATCAACCTGTGTAAAACTTGAAAACAGAATATCAATTTTATTCGTAGGGATGCCAATTCCGGTATCTATGACCGAAAAACGAAGCCGAACCTCTTCATCACTGCTCGACACAACACCAACGTTGACAGTTACCTCTCCCTGATGGGTAAACTTTATGGCGTTACCTGCAAGATTGTTGAGCACCTGGCAAAGTCGTCCAGGATCACCCCGGAGAAGAGGAGCAACATCAGGAGAGAGGGAACAGACAAATGCGAGCTTTTTTTTACCTGCTCTATGCTGCATGATCGACGCAAAATCATCCAGTACATGTCGGAGGTCAAAATCAATCAGTTCAAGATCAAGTTTTCCTGCCTCTATTTTTGAAAAATCAAGTATATCATTGAGCAGGGTCAACAGAGACTCCGCACTTGAGAGTACGGCCTGCGCATATTCCCTCTGCTCGGTGTCCAGAGTGGTATCGAGCAGAAGGCCCGTCATACCGATAACTCCGTTCATCGGCGTCCGGATTTCATGGCTCATATTGGCCAGAAATTCACTCTTTGCGCGGTTTGCTGTTTCAGCGACAAACCTTGCATTTACAAGCGCGGTTTCATTCCGGTGCCGAACCTCGGCATTGGTAATGAGTTCGGAGAGAATCCGAAGCAAGGCAATATCTTCATCTCCCCAGGTTTTCTGTTCACGGACAGAAGAGAACCCGACAAATCCGAAACACTCTTCAGAATAATTCAAAGGAATGGTAATCAATGACTTAATCCCCTTAGCTTCAAGTCCGGCACGGAAAACACTTTCTGCCACCAATCCCTTGACATCTGGAATATAGACTACTTCGCCCCGACGATGAGATGACACCCATTCCAATAATTCCTTATATGGCATATCCTGAAGATTCTGGATATCAGGATGAATCCCCGAAGCACACCACTCGTGGGTGTTGCTCATGGTTTCCTTTTCATAGTCATAGTGAAACAGGTAGACACGATCAACCCCTGAAAACTCTCCGACAAGAGCAAGCACCCTGTTAATGGAGTAATCCAGATCACTGAGCGGCTTATTGACAAAACCGATAGCAAGATCGATAAGCAGCATTTGAAATGCAGACCGGTGCCGGATATCCTCTTCCACTCTTTTCCGGGCAGATATATCACTGTGGGAACCGGCCATACGGTAAGGAACGCCATCCTTGTCCCGAAGCGCTTCGCCTTTCCCTAATATCCAGATATAAGAACCGTTCCGGTGCCTGAATCGAAATTCAATACTGAATGATGGGATTTCAGCTTTTAAATAACGGTCAAGATAAGCCTTATAGAGTGGTTTGTCCTCAGGATGCAGGCGATCTTCAAAAGTTGCATAGAGATTAGGCAGCTCATGATCTTCAAAACCAATCATGTTTTTCCATCTGGGGGAGAGATAAAGCGTGTTATCCCTTAAATTCCAGTCCCAGATACCGTCATTACTGCCATTTACTGCCAGCATATACTGTTCACGACTCAGAATAAGTTCTTTTTCACGACGGTTTATGCTCCTGTCCACACGGCTTAAAAGAACAATAAGAAATCCGAAAAACAGGGCAAAAACAACAATAAGTGCAATCCCGACAATTGCAACAAGACGGTAAACGCTCCATTTATATGATGAAATGTCCTGCATCAGGATCATTTTACCGACGACTCTGCCTGAAGCCTCTTTCAGGGGATTGGAAGTAATTTTCCACGATCTGCCGTCTAAATCAGACTCAATTCCATCCGTTGCATCGGCGCCGGAAAGCGCCGCATTAAACTCCTGAGGGAAGCGACCAAGCGAAGAATAGAGCAGTACATTATTTTTGTAGAGATCCCATGAGGCATCGCGATGAAAAATTTTCTTTCCCTCTTCCCATTCTGGTCGCTGCAGAAATTTTTTGTTGATAAAAATCGCAAGCCCGCGACCCGACTCAAGCTTAATGCCTTTGAGAATGTTCTCCGTCTCCTTGCCAAGCTCAATGTAACCGAGAAGACGACCATTAACGACAACAGGTACATCTACCCATAAAGTAAAAGCACCTGACTGGCCAAGTTCAATCCCGCTTGAAGACTCTCCGGTCCTTTCAGCCTCACCCAAGGTAAATCTGTCAATCCTGTCACCGCTGTCAGTCGGTTTTTGGACACGAAGGATACAGACGCGCTTCGGATCAATAAAATTTAATTGGGATATCCCGTAAAAGCGCTTAAGTCCCCCATAGAGCGAAGAGCTGTTTGAATAGAGCTTACCTTTATCACGAGACTGTATTGCTTCTGTTATATCGTTGTCGTGAATGAGGGACTCTACGATGATGCCAAGAGCATCCTTCGACACATCAAGGCTTTTCTGAAATGCTCCGGATACCTCTGCTTCAGAGCGGTGAACAGCCTCATTGACTCGCTGGAGATGCTGCTGCCAGAGAAGAAAACCCAAAGAGGCGATAATTATTGAAATCAGTGCACCAAGAGGAGGAATAAGGCGGCGTCGTACCATACCGGGAACAACCTCAGCTCGACGCGAAACAAGGTAAGCGCTGATGAGGACAATCAGAACCACCAGCATAAGGCCTATGGGAATGGAAGAACGGGCGACAATATCCAATACCCAGTCAGAAGCATCGATATCCATACCGAACACGGCAATAAGCCTTCCGTTTTCAGGATCGACAACAGGAATGAAACCACTGACCCAGGTACCCCAGCGATCAGGAACAGGTCCTTCAGTATTTGCTTCTTTTATTATGAATACTTTCTGGAGGATATCAGTTGCTTCATCATATATCTGACCTGCTGGAGAAGAATCCGGCGAATTCGATGGTTCGGAATCAGCATAAAAAAACACCTTCCCACTGCTGTTTTTACCAAGCAGATAGATAAAACGGCACTGATGGGCAGCACTTCTGGCTCTTGAAAGCTGCTCCTTGAGCTTGGCGTAAGCCGGCTTTTCAAGATCAGCTTTCGAACCTTCCAGTGTTCTTAATTGCTGAATGTCAATACTCTGGGCAGCAAGACGTACCTGTTGGAGCAGCTGATCCCGCATTTGATGATCAGCATATATGACCGTCCACCATGAAAGAAGAGGAGCTACAAGAAGAAATATCCCTATATAGAGAAGAAAAATACGGTTCTTCTTCATTGAAACGGGTCTCTGTGTATTCCTTAACTCCATATTCTCTCTATAAAAGGGTGGCCCTTTTTTCAATACGAAAGAGGAAACGTGCACTCATCAGATGAAAGGCAAAACCCGGCATCCCGGCGGCAAAACAGCCCTGAACAGGAGCAGGAGAAAGAAAAAATAAGCCCACATCTCTCCTGACAGGCTTGAAATCATAATGTCGATTATTATTTGGGGTCTTCGTCCTGTAAATTTACCAATTTTTTTGGAAATAATCACTCACGGTCATCTCCGGAACGTCGGTAATGATCGGGGCTGAACACGGGTGACCTCTGGTTTTTCCAGTGTTAAATTTTAACCCAGGTGCGAAGCCGGTTGGAGCGGTAACCGGCCTGAAGAACCTTCTGAATCTTTAGGCCATCAATAAACCCTGCCGCATCGTGCAGGGTTTTTTCTTTGTTACGGAGTGCCTTGACAATCCGGTGGGCAAGAAACGCAAAACCGACAGCAAAAATACCGTGCACAGCCAGTGAGGACTGTCTGATCTTTTCCTGAAGGACCAGCTCGTCCCACGAAAGCATCGGTTCAATGAGTTTCCACCTTGGGGCGTCGATAAGGCTTCGACCCCGTTTTGCATTATCGTTTGTCACTTCCCAGAGCCTGCCTGCACCGTCAAGCCTTATAGTCTTGAGGCTTCCTACTACCTCAAAAGAGAACCATGTGTATGCCCCAACCGTGGTGACGTGCATGAGAGAGGAGCATCCAAGGGCAACGGAGGAGGGTCCGAACTTCATCATCATTGCAAAGTTGTCATCGGAGGTCACTGCACAAGGCTTGCCACTATTATCCGGGCGCGAGGGAATACTGGTGGAGAGATTGCATGAGACTTCAGCAATCTCTCCAATGAGATAGCGATTCATGTCGATAAGATGAGAGCCTATCGCACTGAGAGCGCCGCCGCCTCTTGAAGCATCGCACCACCATGACCAAGGCATGTCAGGACGGTTACGACTGGCAAGGTTGACGATGGCACGGACTTCAAAGACTTTGCCAATTTCACCACCATCAATCATTTGTTTCATGCCACGAACTGCGGGATGAAAGCGGAGCTGGTGGTCGAGAAGGGCCAGCCCGGGAGATTTAGATGCTACATCAACCATTGCTGTTGCATCGAGAAGACCGAGGGCAAAAGGCTTTTCGCACAGGACGCTTTTACCACTTTGAAGCACCCCCGTTACCATGTCGGCATGAAGGGAGGGCGGCGTCGTGACGCAGACAAAGTCAAGGTCGCACTTCAGCATGTCGCGCCAGTCGGCAAAGCCCTGTGTGATATCAAACATCTTCATGAACTTCTGACGGTGCAGTTCGGTTGGGCTTGCCACTGCCGAAAGCTCTACATTATCCATCAATGAGAATGCCGGAGCTTGAGCTATTTTAGCCCATCCACTACCGATGAACCCTATTTTTATTGTTTTTTTCATGAAATGGACATAAAAAAAGGGTGACCGAAATCACCCTTTTCATTGGACTCAATCAGTTTGATCAACCAACCTGTTGAACTTTTGCAAGACGGGCTTTCTCAATATAGGTCTTCTGGATATCCCGTGAAACATTATACGCCTTTGAAAGGCTGTCTGAACTCCAGAGCCGTGCATCGAATGCCATGCATATATTTCTGAGAAAAGGTATGCCGACTTCTGTCACACGAACTCCCTTGTCACCGAGAACAACCAAACCGTCATTCTGCATATCCTCAAGACGATAGAGAGCAATATCAAGTTCGTCACAGTACAGTTTCGGATCCTGCCATGATGTTTCCTGTTTGCACATCAGGTTGAGAATATGGCGGCGAAGCACAAGATCCTCGTCGGTAAGGAGATGTCCGCGATGCAGAGGAAAACGTCCTTCATTGACGGCTTTAATATAACTCTCATCGTCCCGCTCATTCTGGGCGAAAGCGTACCATGTGTCGCTGATGGATGATGATCCGATAGCCAGCATCATCTGTGTTGTATTTTCAGTATACCCCATGAAATTACGGTGGAGTGTCCCGTTTTTAGCCGCTATATACAAGGCATCACCTTCAAGGGCGAAATGGTCCATGCCGATCTCATGATAACCGATCGACTCCAGCATTGCACTGCCTTTATCATAAAGCTCCTGCTTGACATCACCAACAGGCAGATCGGCCTCATTGAACTTCCGCTGCCCTTCATACATGTGCGGATTATGACCGTAAGCATAAAAGGCCAGACGATCGGGCTTGAGCAGCATAACCTTCTGGATCGTGTCAGTAATTGTAGCAAGTGTCTGCTTGGGCAAACCATAGACAAGGTCAAAATTAACCGATGTAAAACCGATCTCACGGGCAAGATCAACCTTTTCTTTAACCAGTTCGAATGATTGCAGTCGGTTGATTTCCTTCTGTACGACAGGGTCGAAATCCTGGATTCCGAAACTCATGCGTCGGAAACCGACCTTGTAAAGGGCTTCAAGATGTTCCCTCGATGTCGATCGGGGATTGGTTTCGAAACTGAACATGTAGTTGTCCATTTTATTGACGTCCTTGCATATACCGTCAATAAGCCTGGTCAGATTTTCGGGGCTGAAAAAAGTAGGGGTGCCGCCGCCGATGTGCAGTTCCTTGACATTCAGGGTGCCGGGAAAAACATCGATATACATTTGCCATTCCTTAAGCAATGCCTCAAGATAGGGTATCTCATAGGAGTGGTCCTGAGTACGGTGAGCGTTGCAACCACAGAAATAACAGTGATTCTCACAGTAGGGGATGTGAATATACAGGCTGATTCCGGTTGTTTCGTTGCTGTCGTTAAAACCTTTGACCATTGCCCCTTTCCACTGCTCCTGGGTGACACCATCGGTGCTCCATGAAGGAATGGTAGGATAGCTTGTGTAACGAGGTCCGGGATTACTGTACTTTACTGCAAGATTAGTTGCCATTGTTAATCTTCCTCTACAAGTATTATTTTTTTTAAATTCATGACACGGGAAAATACATAAAACTCGGCAATTTCATAAATCATTAGCCTTGAGAGAGGCTAGAAAGCGGGCTGTAAACTATCCTTTTTATGACTACTACCATTCCAGAAAAAAAAACACCGGTTGTCGGCATCCTTATGGGTTCGGACTCCGATTTTGAGATCATGAAGGAAGCTGCGATTGTTCTTGACGAATTCGGCATTACGTCGGAGATTTCTGTCATTTCCGCACACAGAACTCCTCATGACCTCGAAAAGTATGCATCATCTGCCTTGGAACGGGGCCTTAAAGTTATCATAGCCGGAGCTGGCGGTGCGGCGCACCTTCCAGGTGTTACGGCGGCTTTTACCGTACTTCCGGTTATAGGGGTTCCGATTTTCAGCAGTAAACTTAATGGACAGGACTCTCTTTATTCCATTGTGCAGATGCCTGCCGGTATACCGGTAGCTACCGTCGGTATTGACAATGCCCGGAATGCGTCACTGCTGGCCATTCAGATCCTTGCTCTTTCAGACGGGAACCTGCTGACTGCTCTCGTTGAGTTTCGCAATAAACTTGCAGATGCATCCCGGCAGAAAACCGGAAAAATCCGGGAACGGCTCCATGCAAAAAGCTGAATACTGGATAGACCGCCTGCAGCTTGCAGGCCATCCTGAAGGCGGGTATTACCGCGAAACCTACCGCAGCAGCGGCTCTTATGCTCTTTCCACTCCCTTCAATGGCTCTCGCTCCTATGCGACGGCTATTTACTATTTGCTCAAAGGTTCGGATCGGTCAAAACTGCATAGAATTCATTCAGACGAGCTATGGTTCTTTCATGCAGGCGATCCCCTGAAGGTTTTCATGTTTCCAAAACATGGAGAGCCATCAAGCTTTACACTCGGACTTTCTGAAGAAAACAGTGAGGTTCTGCAGGAGAGTGTGCCGGCTGAAAGCTGGTTTGGCGCCTGCCTGGAAAACCCTGAAAGTGACAGCTTTTCGCTTGTCAGCTGCGTCGTTGCCCCTGGATTTGAATTCAGAGACTTTGCGTTTGCCGACAGGATAACGCTGCTCAAGAAATTTCCCAAACACCAGGAGATTATCGAACGCCTCACCTGACGCAATGTGACCCGCGGCCACAGCGGATAAGAAACGCAAAACCTTGTTTTACTCTTCAGCTCTTCTTGTAAAAATGAGTTCAGTGAGAATTGCGGTACAACCCGCAGGATTTTTATTCTTTTTTATACTTTAATCCATTTTCTTTCGGTATTACTACTATTTTGCAGAATAAACGAGAGTGCATCGATGTATTTAATGAAACGTTACGTTGGAAAGTGGATATGAAAAAACAGGTTGTGATTGTTGGCGGCGGTTTTGCAGGACTCAATGCGGCCAGGATACTTGGCAATAAAGAGGATATTGAGGTTACCCTCATTGACAGGAAAAACTATCACCTTTTCCAGCCTCTTCTTTACCAGGTGGCAATGGCTGCGCTTGGTGAGGGAGATATTGCCGCGCCGCTGAGAAATATGCTGGCAAATTACCGGAACATTACCGTGTTCAAGGGCGTTGTCACCAATGTCGATATCGAGAATAAAATAGTCATTACAGATTTCGGCAATATCCCTTACGACTACCTTATTCTTGCCTGCGGTGTACAGCATCACTATTTCGGCAACAATCAATGGGAAGAGTATGCTCCCGGACTGAAGACCCTGGCTCAGGCAAAAGAGATCCGCCGGAGGGTGATGGAGGCTTATGAGCGGGCTGAGAGAACAAAAGACCCTGTAGAACGCAAAAAACTGCTGACATTTGTCATTGTCGGTGGCGGACCGACCGGGGTTGAACTGGCCGGCTCAATCGGTGAAATGAGCCGCTATACCCTCTCAAAATTTTATCGGAATATTGATCCGAAACTTACACGGATTTTTATCGTTGAAGCTGCTCCGCGTATTCTTGGTTCTTTTCACCCTGAACTTGCAAGCAAGGCAACCAGATCACTTGAGAAACTCGGCGTTCAGGTCTGGACTAGCAGCATGGTCAGCAACGTTGATGAGAACGGAGTGCAGATCGGCAAGGAACGGATCGAAGCGGCAACAGTACTTTGGGCTGCTGGTGTAACAGCTATAGAAATAGGAAGAACCATCGGAGTGGAAACCGATCGGATCGGTCGGATCATTGTGGGAGAAGACCTCAGCATTCCAGGTCATCCGGAAATATTTGTAGGCGGCGACCTTGCGAATTTTGTGCAGGAGAATGGAAACACACTGCCCGGACTGGCTCCTGTTGCCTTGCAACAGGGACGAACGATCGGCAAAAATATTTTACTCGACCTGAAAACAAAAACAAGAAAACTTTTCCGGTATCGCGATAAAGGACAGATGGCTACAATCGGAAAAAACAAGGCCATTGTGGAATTTGGAAACATCAGGTTTGACGGCATTTTAGCCTGGTTCACCTGGCTGCTGGTACATATTTATTTTCTGACCAGCTTCCGTCACCGGGTCTTTGTGCTGTTGCAGTGGGGATGGTCCTATTTCACGTTCAGTTATGGTGCACGCCTGATCGTCAACAAGGAGTGGAGGTTCTATCCTGACCCTGACACCTGTGCAAACCTTACAAAAAAAGAGAAGCCGGAATGATAAAAAGCGGTGCAATATCGATGATCACGGGCATCCTTCTCTCAATGGCCTTTATCGGTATTGCATTGTATGTGCTGTTTTTCAGCGATAGATTGCCTCAAGTATCAAAAGATGATCTGAGGCTTTACGCCCTCCTGACAGGCGCTTATGGAATATGGAGGTTTATTCGCGTCTTTATGGTCAGAAAAGAAGCGGAAAAAAATGTTTGAAAGCGTCGTCTTTCATCATTATAATCAAGCATTTGTTACACTGTTATTCTGGAACACAATCTTTTGAAGAATACATAAAGAATGAAACCACTGCCTATAAATCAGGAAAGCGAACAGGAGCTTTTCTTTCATAATTATGCCCGTTTTCCTATTGCGGTCACCCATGGCGAAGGCGTATGGCTGGTAAGCGATGATGGAACCCGATATCTCGATATGATTGCAGGAATAGGGGTCAATGCACTTGGTTATGGAGATAAACGCCTCGTGCAGGCGATAAGCGGGCAGGCAGCAAAGCTGATCCATGCCTCTAACCTTTTTATGATGCAGCCCCAGTTTGAGCTCGCTGAAAGGCTGCTTGCTCTTTCAGGACTCTCCAAAGTGTTTTTTGCCAACAGTGGTACCGAAGCAATTGAGGCTGCCATAAAAATGGCAAGAAAATGGGCTGGCCGGTCAGGTGATGATCACAAAAAAGAGGTGCTGTCACTGAGTAACTGTTTCCACGGAAGGACATACGGAGCCATGTCCCTGACGGCTAAAGCAAAGTATGTCGATGGATTTGACCCTCTGCTTGCAGGAACGGGCATGATCGCCTTCAATGATATCGCAGACCTTGAAAAGAAGGTTTCTGTGAAAACAGCTGCTGTTTTCATTGAAGTAGTTCAGGGCGAGGGAGGCATTCACCGGATATCACAGCAATTTATTGACCGGCTGAAGGAACTGCGCAGTCAATACAACTTCCTCATCGTTGCTGATGAAATTCAGGCAGGCTGCGGCAGGACCGGCAAGTTTTTCAGTTATATGCATGTTGATGCTGATCCCGATCTGGTATGCCTTGCCAAACCGCTTGGCGGTGGGCTGCCATTATCGGCTGTTATCGGTAACGAAAAGGTTGCTGATGTTCTCACTTACGGCAACCACGGCACAACCTTCGGCGGGAATCCAGTAGCATGTGCAGCTGGAATTGCCATGATAAAGGCTATTGAAGAAGATCAACTCATGAAGCACGCAAAGGAAATCGGAAACTATATGCATGATGAGCTGCAGAAACTTGCAGCACGTCATCCGCAAATACTCGATATCCGTCAGTATGGCCTGATGATTGGTGTAACGGTTGATAAAGAGGCAAAATATTATGTCGAAAAAGCACTCCGGAAACATGTTATCATCAACGCTACAAGCCAGAACGTTATCAGGCTGCTTCCACCACTGAACATCACCAGGGAAGAGGCTCAACAATGTATAATTGCTCTTGATGAAATCTTTACCGAAGAGACCGCGGGTTAACGCCGCTGAAAAGGCTGCAGATATGCCACTTGGAGCTGTCAATTATATTTTGATAGCTCTTGGTGTACTCGTTATTGCAGGGAGTTATGGGATAATGTTTCTCGAAAAGGAAGTTGACGGATTTTTCGCTCTCTTTGTCAGTCCCATAAGCCTTGTAGCTGCCTATGGATGGATTATCTTCGCGGTACTTTACAGACCGTCACAAAGAGAGAACAGCTGATTAATCAAGCAAGCTGAAACCTGATTGGAACTGTAACCAAGACCTTTGAGAGTGTTACTGCCTTTCGCACTTACACACGATCACTTTGACCCTTTGATTTTATCTGCGATGGCAACTGCATAATCAATGACAGCAATGGAGCCATAATCGCTATGCGTTTTTACACTGACACCGGCAAAATGATACACGGGATCCATCATGATTAAACGATCCCCCCGATCTTTGAGACCATCGTCAATCAGCAGATTATTGACCATGTCGAGGCCGGTTTTCCCACCATAGCCAATCGTTTCAGCAACTCCTGACTTCCATCGCCCATTACTTCTAATCCGCACATCGTAACTCCTTCCGATTGAAGTGATATGACCGATTTTTCCAGTCTTTGACTGATCAAACGACAGTTCAACGGCTGAACGATGCAGGTCCGGAGAATATGCAACCGGAGCAACCGGCACATGGTGAATCAGGTACCCATATACTTCCTCTGCAGGAATAAGGCCTTCATCGGTTCTCAAGGTTATACCATGGAGAACACGAAACTTTCCATTAAAAGAGGTAATAATTGGCTTGATATATAACTGAGCATATCGGACAGGATCCGACCTGACCATGTTGAGTGCCAGTATGATATCCTTTTCTATAGTTGTCAGGTCGGCGGCACTCCTCGACTCATCAAGCAGTTCAATTTTCCATCCGTCCCTGATCGCAGTTTCCTGAAGGGAACCCGGTTCGATATTCATTCTCACTTCGCTGTCAGGAGCCTTAGCTCCGGCATCATCAGCTGCAATGGAAAATGAAATGAGAGTCATCACCACCGCAACAAAAAAGATCTTTTGTTTCATACTTCACCCGCTTGAAGCTGGCGCATTGAGCTGATCTAAAGAAAATTCAATGTTACCAATGTTATTTCTGAACATAGCTTTCGGGATGAATCAGAATACTCAATCCAACTGGAACCTGATAGGGACTGTAAACCAGACCTTGATCGGGCTGCCATTCTGAATACCGGGATAGTACCGGGATTCCATGACGGACTTTATGGCAACGGCATCGAACACATCACAGTCAGCCGGGATACGTTTCATAACCTTTGCTTTGATGGCTCGACCATCTTCTCCAATAAGAACACTGACAAACACCTTTCCTGTAATACCGGCTATTCTTGCCATCTCAGGATAGAGTGGTTTTTTCTGGTCAAGAAATCCTGGCATTTTTTCACAGGGAACAAACATCGGCACTTCATCACCCGATGAGGCGCTTGCGCTTCCTGAACCCTGCGTCTGAAGAGCAGATTTTAACTCTTTCTGCGTGGCAACAGTCTGTTCACGAGGTACTTCCTGCTCGTTGACCTTTTTAATTTTTCCGACATTCGGAGGCGCCACAGCGCACGAAGGAGTCACCGGAGCCGGTTCGGGAGCTGTGATGGGAGGTGGCGGCGGAAGCTGCGTGACGCTGGTAACCACTTCATAACACTCGACCATCGGGTGAGTATCTTTATCAAACAGTCCTGTCAATGAAGCAATAGTCTGCCAGTTGGCTGTAATCAGCCAGAAAAACGACAGGAGGACAATTGCCGTGACAACTCCATGACTGAGGAAAAGATGTGCCTGGCGACGAAGGAACAGATTGCCGTACTGCAAACTTCTTAACCTGTCCGTATCAAGAAACTCTTCACCGAATGACAATGAAAGAGCTCTTTTATGAAATAATTCCTGATGTGTTGTATCAAATTTTGAAGCCACGTGTAGGAACTCCTTTGCTTATTCGTTCGCTTAAACAGCTCTTTTGACTTCCACTGCGTCCTGCTCAGTATAATCATCAAGACTGAAGCGGTCGATTTTCATGAGATTCAGCTCGTCAATAATATCGACAAGCTGTTTATACTTTGCCTTGTCACTGAGCTTGACAACAATAACAAGTTTCTGGTTATTGGAAGTCTGCTGTTTCAAGAGCGAGCGCAACTGCGCGCTCATCGAAAGCTGACGGGTATCATTAGCATCATAGAGGGGAATTCTTTTTGGCACTTCATTACCGAGAGAGCAATACGCCATTCCATCTCCGGCAATCCGCATCGTCATCACGTTGTTCTCTGCAACCTTTACTTCCAACTTTTCAGGAGGAGTGTTGATCTCCATGGTATTGGATTTAGAAAAGGTTGTTGTCAACATAAAAAATGTTAACAGAAGAAATGCCACATCAACCATCGGAGTCATGTCGAGACGAAACCCGATTCGTTTAGAGCCTTTTCTCCCCTTTTTTTTGTGGCCATTTCCGTTTGGCGAATCAACAATACCCATATCTCAGCGTATCTCCTTTTTAAGGACTGTAATCAGGTTGAAGGTCAGCAGATTGGCTTTTTTATAAACCTTGATAACATAGTTCACTGCTTCAAAACCGGCATCGGCATCGGCCCTGACTACAGGTCGAAGCTTGGGATCGGCAAAACGCGCCATGACAACAAATTTGTCAAGCTCATCACGATTGACGTGAAAGTTTTCGGCCAGTTTAAATTTTTTCAGTGAATCAGCAACTGCTCCTGCAGACAATCCTGCAGCGGTCAGCTTAGGTTTCACAACAGAGTTGAAGATTTTTTCCCGGGACTGCTGTGAAGATACGCCCATGAAAAAGGCGTTTTGAGAGCTCACCGTGACCGTCAGAACATTTGACTCCGGAAGCTTTTGCACAGAATGTGAAGAGGGAAGATTGATCGCGACCACTTCAGGTGGTCGAAACTTGGTCGTCAGCATGAAAAACGTCAACAGCAGAAACGCAACGTCCACCATCGGCGTCATATCAATGCGAAACCCAACTCTTTTTGCCTTGATCCTCGACATCAGCAGTTATTCCGATTTACCAGTTCCTAGAGTGTGTATGATATAGAACGCAGCTTCATCAATGGTGTAGCTGAAACGGTCAACCCTGCTGGTAAAAACGTTATAGGCAACAATACCCATAATACCACCGAGAATACCAAGTGCAGTATTAAAAAGAGCTTCAGAAATGCCGAGTGAGAGCTGTACAGCGTCAGGAGCTCCGCTGGTAGCCATAGCGGCAAAGGCACGGATCATACCGAGCGTTGTTCCCAGAAGCCCGACCATGGTGGAAATTGAGGCAATGGTGGAAATAGAGACAAGATTTTTCTCCAGAAGAGGCATTTCCATAATCGTTGCCTCTTCAACAGCTTTTTCCATTTCGCTGATCTTTTTCTCCCGATCAGTAACATTATACTGAGAGAGCTTCTTATACCGGTCAAGCACGGCGCGAAGCACTGCTGCCAGTGAACTCTGATGGTCATCACATTTTGCAATGGCCTGATCGATATAGCCGTTGTCAATATCCTGCTTGAGGCTATGGATAAACTCCGGAATATTTCCCTTGCCGGAAGCTTTGTTCAGGGAAATGATACGTTCCACCGTGTAGGCAATCACCATCATAATCAATGCCATGAGTACCGAGACAACCAGTCCTCCATTGAAAACTGC
The DNA here is from genome assembly GCA_005843825.1 of Chlorobium sp. Classification (GTDB taxonomy): domain Bacteria; phylum Bacteroidota; class Chlorobiia; order Chlorobiales; family Chlorobiaceae; genus Chlorobium. Next base: position 82,910 of record SZXX01000016.1, on the reverse strand, counting down.
ATGGAACATTGAACCCGGAGGAGTGGTGCCCATCCAAAAATAAAATCCCAGAGAAACCGCATAGGTTATTGCAATGAGCAAACCCGTAAAGAAACCATGTTTCATAGAACTCTTATTTGTATTGACTGACCAGAAGATAAAAGAGGTATTATTAAACCGGAGAGCGAATTTGAAATACTGTAGTTCATATTTAAAACCTTGGCAACCACCCGTCGCAGGCAGTTATGTTACTTTGATTGCATTGGCATGCAAAAAACAACTTTTAAATAACAGTGTTAAATTTAGTAAATAAGCTTGTGATTTTTCAATAGTAATCGATCAATAGAAAGATAAATAAAAGTGTTCCTGCAATCATATAAAGAATTAAGACCAGGCACATGATCCCTCATTCGACCGTTGATGATATCCGTCAGGCAGCAGACATTGTTGATATTATCTCTGATTACCTGACACTTCAACCTTCAGGGCGCAACTATAAGGCACTCTCTCCCTTTACGCAGGAAAAAACTCCTTCATTTGTCGTTTCGCCGGAAAAACAAATCTACAAGTGTTTTTCAACCGGCAAGGGAGGCAACGTTTTTTCTTTTGTCATGGAAATGGAGAAGGTCTCCTTTCCTGAAGCAATTGAACTGGTTGCCAAACGAGCGGGAATAGATATCAGCAGGTTCACTGAAAAAAAGGAACAAAACCCTGCTCTTGAAGACAGCCGCACCGAAACCCTTCGCTGGGCAGCGAAGTTCTTTCAAAGAACACTCGAAAGCAAGGCGGGAAAAATCGGCCATGACTATCTGGTAACAAAGCGCGCGCTTTCGGATAAAACAATATCTGCCTTTGTCCTTGGTTATGCATCTGACTCATGGGACAGCCTCTTCAATGAAGCAAAGCGGGCAGGCATACCGCAGGAACATCTCACTGATCTCGGACTTGTAACACATCATAAACAGCGAAACTCATGGTATGACACCTTCCGCAGCAGGGTGATATTTCCTGTTTTTTCCGTTGGAGGGCAGGTTGTAGGCTTTGGGGGGCGAACCCTGCTTGATGACCCTCAAACTCCAAAATACCTTAATTCTCCTGAAAGCCGGTTGTTTGAAAAGTCAAAACTTCTGTACGGCCTGAATACGGCTAAACATGAAATACGGCGGATGGAATCCGCCATTCTTGTGGAAGGCTATATGGATGTCCTTGCGCTTCACCAGGCAGGAATAACAAATGCTGTAGCATCATGCGGCACGTCACTGACACGGTACCAGGCAAAAATTCTGCACCGTCACACCAAAAGTGTACTCTTCATGTATGATGCGGATTCTGCCGGCAAAAAGTCAATGATGACCGGCCTTGATACGCTGCTTGCAGAGGGCATAACCCCATTCATTGTCATGCTTCCTGCGGGTGATGATCCTGACAGTTTTGTTCGCCGTGAAGGAAGAGATGGATTTCTGCAGTTCGTTGAAGAGAACAAATTGCTGTTTCAGGACTTTCAAATCCGTTTTTTCATGGAATCTGAGAATTTTGCAAACCCTGAAATAAAAGCAAAAGCCATCAGGGAAATGGCGCACACCATATCCCTGATCCCCGACCGTATACAGCAGGAACTTTACCTCCAGCAACTATCTGAAAAACTTGTCATCAGCCAGCTAGCCCTCAAGGAGCTGCTCGGAAAAGAGAACGCTGAAAAGGTAAAAAAATCATTTCCAAGAGAAAACCAATCTTTTGAACAGACACCACGTCAACAGCCGGCAAACTTATCTGTTCTTGAAAAAACTTTTTTGAAGGCGCTGCTTGAAAGCACTGCATATGGAAATGTTGTACTGGAATTTGCGGCTTCGCATGAGGCAATGCTGGAGTTGCCACACAAGGATGCCCAGCAGATTTTCACCCACATGATCCGCCGTTACCATGACATTGAAGGCAGTCCAAATGAGCATATCGACATGACAACCGAAATAAGCCTTTTCAGCAGTCCGGAATCGAGGGATCTTGCATCCGGCTTACTGCTTGACCCGCCGGTCAGCAATAAATGGCTCGAACAATCTGATGTTCACGCCGATAATGCAAAACGATGTCTGACGATGTTCCTGGATGCATTCAAAAACCTGATTCTCGAACCGTTGATCCATCAGAAAATAGTGCTCACAGAGCAGATCCGGCTTGAAAACGATACCGAGAAGGAGATTGAACTTCTGAAGGAAAAAATTGTGCTGGATAAAAAAATCCGAAAGACTTCACAAGATCTCGGGAAGATGATTACAAGCATCCTGGAAAAAAGCTGAACCCATTTAGCTGAATAAAGAACACATCCCTTACTTAAGGAAACGCTCTGAGCATAAGTCTTCTGAAGGTTTACAACCGATCCTGTTCAGCTGGCTCAACAGTCTTTACCAGGGATAGAGCTTGAAGAAACTTTTCACGACTGCCCTTTTCAGCTCTTTGATGCAGATACTCTTCAGTCATCAGCGCAGATATCTTTTCAGCCAGAGCAGAGCTGATCAACTGATTGACCGATATATTTTCCAGAACTGCAAGTTCTTTTGCCTTTTTATGCAATGAATCCGGCAATCTTACACTTAACGTGCTCATTTCCCCCCCCTATTACCTGTAAAAATTCTTGTGGATTATTCCGCAACGTCCTATGCCGTTCATTCCTTTCATAGAGCTGGAAAGCTGTGCTGAACAAAAACTACTTTACACTTTTTTTCTCTATCTTATTTTCATAAGATTGAAAAAATAGCGCACCTGGATACAAATTTATGGACGACTGGCAAAAAAAAATCACTATCAATCCAGAACAATGTGGTGGTAGACCATGCATTAGAGGATTGCGTATAAGAGTAGTCGATGTCCTGGATTTACTTGCGACAGGACTTTCGCACGATGACATTATTGAAGAACTTCCAGACCTCGAAAAAGAAGACATTCTGGCTGTACTTAAATATGCAAGCCGAAAGCTGGATCATCCAGTTATTGCAGCATGACAATATGGATTGATGCACATCTCTCACCATCACTTGCAGCATGGATTAACCGTACATTTCCCACAATCGAAGCCCAATCTCTTCGTTTCCTGAGTCTTCAGAAAGCTAATGACCAAGTAATCTTTGAAGCCGCAAAGGAAGCGAATGCTGTTATTATGAGTAAAGACTCCGATTTCCTTAAGCTTATCGATCAGTTTGGCTCACCGCCTTACCTTATATGGGTTACCTGTGGAAATACGTCTAATCAAAAAATGAGAGCTGTCCTCGAAAATTCGCTCGAAAAAGCTTTGCAATTAATTAGTAGTGGTGAACCGATTGTTGAAATCAGCGACAAAGCTTGAGCCTTTTTTTTTAAAAAAACATACCCATCTGCTGGATCGATAAGTGGTAACATTTTTTACAATAAATTCCACCCAATTTAAAAAAAAAGCAAAAGCCCTCCTTGCAATCCATGAGAATGCAGGAGGGCTTTAACGTCAAAACAAACGAGCAGAAACAAACAACTATAATGCGCCGTATCCTTCAAGTGGATGACGCAGGCAAAGCTCTCTGATTTCTGTTCTGACTGCCTTGCATACATCTGCTGAATCAGGCTTTTCGGCTGATGAGATAACCTTATCGATAAGCTCGGCAATAAGCTGACTGTCGGCTTCGTTCATACCTCTGGTGGTCATGGCTGGAGTACCGATGCGGATACCGCTTGTGACAAAGGGTGACTTGTCGTCAAAAGGAACCATGTTCTTGTTGACGGTAATGCCGGCTGTGTGAAGAAGGTTTTCGGCAACTTTTCCTGTGACGTTTTTGTTGCGCAGGTCAAGCAGCATGAGATGGTTTTTGGTCCCACCGCTTACGATGTTGTAACCAAGACCGACAAACTTTTCAGCCATGGCAGCGGCATTTTTTATCACCTGAGCAGCATACTCCCTGAACTCAGGCTGGAGCGCTTCACCGAAAGCAACTGCCTTACCTGCAATAACATGCATGAGGGGACCACCCTGAATACCCGGCATAACTTCGGCATCCATCACCTCCGACATCATTTTCAACCTTGAACCGGTTTTGGTCTTGATGGTAATACCCATAGGGTTTTCGAAGTCGCTGCCCATCATGATCATACCGCCCCTCGGCCCGCGAAGAGTCTTGTGCGTCGTGGTGGTAACGAAATGACAATGCGGCATGGGATCACCCAGAAAACCGGCGGCAATCAACCCTGCAGGATGCGCAATATCGGCCATCAGAAACGCTCCGACCTTGTCGGCAATCGCCCTGAACGCCTTGACATCAAAGCCCTGTGAATAAGCACTTGCGCCACAGATGATAAGTTTCGGGCGAACCTGAAGGGCTAGTTCTTCAACCTTGTTCATATTGACGATGCCGGTTTCACGATCGACTCCATAAGAGTGAGCTTCGAACATCTGACCGGAAAAATTAACCGAACTTCCATGGGTTAAATGGCCGCCATGCGACAAATCAAGCCCCATAATTCGATCACCCGGTTTCAAGACCGAAAAGAGAACCGCCATGTTTGCGCTTGATCCGGAATGCGGCTGCACATTGACATACTCACATCGGAAAAGCTTTTTAGCACGGTCGCGCGCAAGATTTTCAGCTACATCAACATATTCGCATCCGCCATAGTAGCGCTTGCCGGGATACCCTTCGGCATATTTATTGGTCATAACCGACCCGCAGGCCTGCATAACCGCCCGACTTGTGAAATTTTCCGAGGCAATAAGCTCAAGTGTTTCATTCTGTCTGGTTGTCTCGTTGGCTATAGCCTCAAAGACCTCCTTGTCCTGCCTTTGAAGGATGTCAGTATCCATCGCTATCTCTGTCCTTTTCCTGACGGAAGTTTACGGTTTTTGGTGTGTGTGTTTTACTACTTTTTTTTCCTCTCTATTCGTGATGATGATGACCACTGCCACATGAGCACCCGATCATATGGCCCATTTTGTCACGCTTGGTATCGAGATAGGTCTGGTTCATGGGATTAGGCGCAATCTCAAGGGAGATGCGCTCAACAATCTCCAGACCATACCCCTCAAGACCGACCACTTTTTTGGGGTTGTTTGTCATGAGCTTCATTTTGCGGATACCAAGGTCTTTGAGAATTTGTGCCCCGATACCATAATCCCGAAGATCTGCTTTAAACCCGAGTTTTTCATTGGCTTCGACAGTATCAAACCCTTCGTCCTGCAGGTTATACGCTTTCAGTTTGTTGATCAAACCAATACCGCGACCTTCCTGCATAAGATAAATCAATACACCACGTCCTTCTTTTTCTATCATCCTCAGCGCGGAAGCAAGCTGGTTGCCGCAATCGCAACGCAGAGAGGCAAACGTATCGCCTGTGGCACACTGTGAATGAACCCTGACAAGAACAGGGTCATCAGTAGTAACGTCCCCCTTCACAAAAGCCATGTGGTTCTGGTGGTCTGCAAATGTTTCGTAGGCAATCAATCTGAACTCCCCGTAAATCGTTGGAAGTCTTGACTCAACTGCACGGTGAACGAGTTTGTTGCGCTTCATCTGATAGGCAACAAGTTCCTTGATGGTAATGAGCTTCAACCCGAATTTAGCCTTCAGCTTGATAAGGTCGGGAAGCCTGGCCATACTGCCATCGTCATGCAGAATTTCACAGAGCAGGCCTACCGGACTGCAGCCGGCAAGACGAGCAAGATCAACCGCCGCCTCTGTATGCCCGACACGCCTGAGCACCCCGCCATCCATTGCCCTGAGGGGAAATATATGGCCGGGACGTGAAAAATCGTCCGCCTTCGAAGCAGGATCACCAAGCATCTTGATGGTCATTGCTCTATCATAGACTGAAATACCGGTAGTGACACCTTCAGCAATTGCATCAACTGAAACGGTAAAATTAGTCTCATGCTGGGAGGTATTTCTCTGGACCATCGGATCAAGCTGCAGTTCTTTTGCCCGATCCATAGTAACCGCAACGCAAAGGAGCCCTCGAGCCTCCTTGGTGATAAAGTTCACCATCTCGGTGGTTACCCGGTCTGCTGCACCGATAAAATCACCCTCGTCCTCACGGTCTTCATCATCAATAACAATAACAAGTTTACCCTGCCGGATATCTTCTACGGCAGCTTCAATCGTATCGAAATGCTTTTTATCCATACCCCTTTTACCTTTTTTTCAAAACAGACAGTACATAAAGACAGTGTAATGTAAAAAAAATCCTGATCCATTTTCAGGTCACAAAAAAAGAACAAGAGAGAGTGGTAAAGGGCAACTTTGAGAAGCATGAGCATTTTTGTATAATGCACCGGTTTTTAATAAACAGGTGATTTGTTACCTTAGTACAGCTATATCCTGAAGCTTCTTAAAACTATCGAGACTGCATGACCATCCAAGCTTCCGACCTGACACAGGAGATTATTGACCTTTCCCGGAAATTCCCGAAAGAGAGGCTGCTGCAAGCCAAACAAAACGGGTTTTCCGATTTTCAGCTTGCCAATATTTTCAATACAGCAGAACCTTCCATCAGAGCGCTCAGAAAACATTACGGTATAGAGTCAGTTTTTAAAACCGTTGATACCTGCGCTGCGGAATTTGATGCAAAAACACCCTACCATTATTCGACATACGAAGAGGAAAATGAATCTGTTTCCTCAAACCTGAAAAAAGTCATTATTTTTGGTGGAGGGCCAAACAGGATCGGTCAGGGCATCGAGTTTGACTATTGTTGTGTCCAGGCTGTGTTTGCTCTCAAAGAGGCAGGTTATGAAACCATCATGGTCAACTGTAACCCTGAAACTGTTTCAACTGACTACGACATAGCCGATAAGCTCTATTTTGAGCCGCTTACCTTTGAGGATACTATTCGCATCATAGAACACGAAAAACCTCTCGGTGTTATTGTAAGCTTTGGTGGCCAGACACCGCTCAAGCTCTCTGCAAAACTTCATGAGGCAGGTGTAACCATTCTCGGTACCTCTTCGAAAGGCATCGACCTGGCTGAAGACCGTAAAAAATTCGGCGCTCTGCTTGAGGAGCTGGATATTCCCCATCCTGAATACGGAACGGCCATCAGCTTTGAAGAGGCCAAAACAATCACGAAAAGAATCGGCTACCCTGCTCTTGTCCGCCCAAGCTATGTTCTTGGGGGACGTGCTATGAAAATTGTCTACAATGACGATTCGCTCAAAGAGTATGTCGATCAAGCTCTCTTTATTACCGAAAAATATCCCCTGCTGATTGACCGTTTTCTGGAAACAGCCGTTGAATTCGACATTGATGCCATCGCCGATACTACTGACTGCGTTATCAGCGGCATCATGCAGCATGTTGAGGCAGCAGGCATCCACAGCGGTGACTCAACCTCCATTCTGCCCTATCACAACATCAGCTCGAATGTCATTGCCACAATGAAGGCCTATACCCGCATCCTGGCGACAAACCTGAAGGTGGTAGGACTGATGAACATACAATATGCTGTGCAGAACGAGAGTGTCTATGTTATTGAAGTTAATCCAAGAGCCAGCCGGACAGTACCTTTTGTGGGCAAGGCAACTGCAATACCTGTTGTAAAGATTGCAACCAGGGTCATGCTTGGTGAGAAACTCAGTGACCTGCGTAAAGAGTACGACCTGAAAGATTGCGATGAACTTGGCATGAAGCACATGGCCATCAAGGAACCGGTATTCCCATTCTCCAAGTTTGTTAAATCAGGTGTCTATCTCGGCCCTGAAATGCGCTCGACCGGTGAAGCAATGAGCCTTGCCGATGAGTTCCCTGAGGCTTTTGCCAAGGCTTATCAGGCAGCAAGCATGCAGCTCCCTCTTTCCGGATCGGTGTTCATCAGTGTCAACGATCAGGATAAAAACCAGCGCATCCTTGCCATTGCAAAAGCACTTTACCGCATGGACTTCGATTTGATTGCCACAGCTGGCACGCACCAGTTTCTTATAGATAACGGCATTGAGTGCAAAAAAGTCTACAAGGTGGGTGAGGAAGGACGACCGAACATTTTTGATATTATCAAGCATGGTAAGATCAACTTTGTCATTAACACCCCAAGAGGCGAAAAAGCCCTGCATGATGAAGAGGCTATCGGCGCTGCATCGGTTCTGAGCAATGTCCCCTTTGTAACCACCATCGAAGCGGCCGAGGCATCAGTACAGGCGATTGATTGTATCCGCCATCAGGAGTTCGGTGTTAAAAGTCTGCAGGAATACGCTTCCTACCGCAACAAGTAACGCTTTAAACAAATGTACCGGCCATGCCTGCAACACTGCAAAAACATCTTGACGAGTCCATAAAGCTGGAACTGAACCTTGCAAAACTCTACACCGTTTTTCATGACTCTTTTTTTGAGGATGAAGATTTCTGGTGGGAACTGGCAATGGAGGAACAAGGACACGCGTCACTGCTTCTGCAGGAGAAAAAGCAACCTCAGCCTCTGGAATTTTTTCCTGACAACCTGTTATCAACAGATCTGCAATCCCTTATCGATACCAACGTAAAGATTACTGCTCTGATCAATACGTTTTCGGATACACCGCCATCAAAAAATGAAGCATTACAAATCGCACTGGATCTTGAACTGGCAGCAGGTGAATCCCATTTTCAGCAGTTTCTTGACAGCCCGACAAACTCCTTATCCTCAACTATTTTCAAACAGCTCAATCAGGAAGACTGCGATCATGCCGAAAGAATCCGCAGTTACATGAAAGAGAACCGATAGAATACGAGAAACTAATACAGCTTTACCCTCGTTGATTTGTTAATAAACTGGAACAAAAACAAATTCAATCTTGAGGAGAAGCTTCCATGCTAAGCAAAACACTTCAGAAAGCATTCAACGATCAGATCAATCACGAGCTGTCGTCTTCATATCTCTACCTTTCAATGGCGGCTTTTTCAGAGTCGCAAAACCTTCCAGGATTTGCAAACTGGATGAAAATCCAGACCAAAGAGGAATCAGGCCATGCCATGAAACTCTACAAATTCGTCAACGAAAGAGGCGGTCGTGTTGAGCTTCAAAAAATTGAACAGCCTCCTTTGGAATTCAAGTCACCTACTGCCCTCTTCGAAGAAGTGCTCAAACATGAACGGAAAATAACAGCGCTCATCAACAAACTTTATGAATTGGCGCTGAAGGAGAAAGACTATCCCGCACAAGTGCTGCTCCATGAATTTATCGGAGAACAGGTTGAGGAAGAGGCGTCAGCATCAGCAATCCTTGAAACCCTGAAAATGGCAGGTGAAAAGGGACATGCCCTGATTATGATGGATCGCCAGCTTGCACGAAGAGGCCAGAGCTGAGATATACCGATCAAAAGGAAAGAACAGTAACAATTTGGCTCCCTTGAACAAGAGCTGAATTGTTACTGTTATTTTGTTCAGGGCGAAAGCGTGACAAACCTCTGAGTGCGTCCCCCCTCGCCATCGATTACCAGTTCACTGTAGCAGTGTGGATTGTATCGAAAACTTCCTCCATTTATAAAGGTTATACCGTTAACCTCGTAATTCTGAAAGCGATGAAAATGGCCATGCAGAACCAGTTTTGCATGGATGACCTTCATGACTGAAAGAAATTCATCACGGTTTTTCAACTCCATGGTCCAGTCAAAAGCCTGGTCAATGGGAGAATCAGTGCCGTAAACTTTATACGCATGATGGCAAAGCCCGATAACAACACAATCTTCCAAAGACTTAAGAACACTTTGAGCGCTGATGGCTCTAAGCTGACCTGGGCTAATATAACCTCTGGCTCCAAGTGGATTATCGGCAGGGTACCATGGATAGACCGAGTTGAGAGCTGCAAGAGCAATCCTGACCGATGAATAGTTTATTATCTTAAGAAATGGAAATGCGTTATCTCCCCGCTCTTCACCGGTAATCAGCTCTTGAAAAAAGATGCAGAATTCTAAAACCCGGCGGTCAAAAGCTTTTTTTCTCACTCGGGGAAGAGGATTCAGCGCATTATAAAACCGCATCTCCTCTTCAAGATGAATCAGATCATGATTTCCCGGAATAACGGTGGTTTTGTCCCAGTGATAAAGTCCGTGATTCTCCAGTTTCTGGCGGATTATCTTCCAATCGCCCTGATTGGCGCTATTGCTGAGATCGCCTGAAATGACAAGATGATCATACCCTGTGGTGTTGAAATGATCGAACAGATAATCAAGGCTTTCAAGCTGACGGCGATCCTGCATGCCGGAAATATGAAGATCCGATATGTGCGCTATTTTTACTGCGTCTTTAATCAATTTTTATGAGACTTGCGGTTTTTAATTCTAAAACTGTAAATTGGCCAATGCTTTTTTACATCTGGCGCCTATTCATGTAAAATGAAAAAGATGCCATAATTTTCTTTGATACTGTCTTTCATCCACTTGACGCAGTAGCACAATCATTACCACGTTTCAATTATGCAAAATAAAATAACTTCCCTTAAAGCACTGACAAGAAATTTATGGTGGTCCTGGGATACGGAAGCAAAACAGATTTTTGAAGAACTCTCACCACTTCTCTGGGAAAGAAATAATCATAATCCGGTTGAACTGTTACGTCATATATCAAATGATGAACTGGTAGCCCGCTGTACCGGTGAATTCGGCGATAAAATCGATCGCGTCTATGCACGGTTTACAGCCTACATGAACGACAAGAATACCTGGGCGGCGAACAATGCCAGGGAAATTACAGAGAAACCTGTCGCTTATTTCAGTGCGGAATTCGGTATTCATGAAAGCGTAAGAATTTATTCAGGCGGACTCGGTGTCCTGTCAGGTGACCATCTGAAATCGGCCAGCGATCTGGGCATCAACTTTATCGGCATCACCTTGTTTTATAAAGAAGGATATTTTCGTCAGAGCCTCAATCAGGACGGATGGCAGAAAGAGGATTATCCGCTCCAGCACCCTGAAAACCTGCCTATAGAGAAAGTGACTGCTCCGGATGGCTCTGACCTTATCATAACGGTCAATATAGCGCAGAGTGAAGTATATGCCCAGGCATGGAAACTGCAGGTCGGCAGAGCAACTCTCTACCTGCTTGATACCAATATTGCGGCCAATGAGCCCCACTATCGTGATATCTGCTGCAGAGTCTATGGCGGCGACCAGAACATGCGCATCAACCAGGAAATTATTCTCGGAATTGGCGGCGTAAAGCTTCTTGAGCAGCTCGGCACACAACCGACAGTCTATCATATGAACGAAGGCCACTCGGCATTTCTCACGCTTGAACTGCTCGCCCAGGAGCTGAGAAAAGGAGTTACGAAACAAGAAGCAATAGATACAGTCCGCTCACTCTGCGTTTTCACAACACACACTCCCGTACCTGCCGGCCATGACCGCTTTTCAAGCGACATGATGCATTACACCTTCGACAAGTACCTTACGACGATCGGCTTGAACTTTGATGATCTGATGAGACTTGGAGCAGAAGACCTGAGTAATATATACGGGCTGTTCACCATGACAGTGCTGGCTCTGAATCTGTCGCGATCTGCAAACGGTGTTTCGAAACTTCACGGAGAAGTTTCCCGCGTTATGTGGCAGCACCTCTTTCCCGGCAAAACGGTTGCAGAGGTTCCTATCGGACATATCACCAATGGTGTCCACGCCAGCAGCTGGACCAGTGGATTGACTGACATTTTCTGGAAAAAATTCACAGGCAGCGTTGATGAGATGAGTCTTTCACGCGAGGCTGCTGAAGCCGTGCTCGCAAAAGTCACCGATGAGGAGCTTTGGTCTTTACGCTACAGCCTGAAGCGTAATCTGATCGACTTCATGGACAAGTATCTGACCAACCAGCTTTTTCACCAGCATAGAAATTCAATCTACAGCGAATACGATGCCTTGCGTGCGAGCACAAACACCTTCTCTCCTGATTATCTCACTATAGGATTTGCACGACGTTTTGCTACCTACAAGCGCGCTCCTCTTGTGTTCAGAGATCTTGAACGTCTTGACAAAATCATTAATCACTCTTCAAGACCACTGCAGATAGTCTTTGCCGGAAAGGCACATCCGCATGACGATGCAGGAAAAGACTACATCCGCCAGATTGTACACCACTCACGCCGGCCAGAGTTCAGCGGCAAGATTGTTTTCCTTGAAAACTATAATCTAGGTGTTGCAAAACGGATGGTATCGGGTGTTGACGTCTGGCTGAACACTCCGGTAAGACCTATGGAAGCAAGCGGTACATCAGGCGAAAAAACTGTTCTGCATGGCGGACTGAATTTCAGCGTTCTCGATGGCTGGTGGCCTGAAGCCTATAACGGCGAGAACGGCTTTGCTATCGGCAACGGTGAATCGTTTGAAAACCATGAAGAACAGGATAGTTTTGATGCGGAACAGTTGTACTCGGTTCTTGAAAACCAGATTATTCCGGCATATTACGAACGCAACGAAAAGAACATCCCTGTAAAATGGATCAATAAAATCCGTAGTGCCATAGCAACAATTGCACCTGAATACAATACACACAGGATGGTCAGGGACTATGCAACCAAGTATTATCTGAACAGATAACCGGACGATACGCCACAAACAGCCGCAGCTCTTTTAATCCCTGACTGGAACAATACCGGTCAGGGAAATGTAAGCACCGAAATACCATGAGCCAACACGGAACCGCCAAACCTGTAACCCGCGCGGCAGTATCACTCGGCCGTGGACTTGAATTAAAATCACCGGTACTCCTTGCATCGGGAACAGTTTCATACGGGGAAGAACTCAGTCAGCTCTGCGACCTCTCCAAAATCGGCGGGATTGTAACCAAGGCTATTTCCCTTGAACCGAGAACAGGCAATCCCCCCCGTCGTATTGCTGAGACTCCATCAGGAATGATCAATGCCATCGGACTGGCCAATGTCGGGGTTGAAAGGTTCATTTCTGAGAAAGTGCCGTTTCTCCGCACACTTGATACTGCCGTTATTGTCAATATAGCCGGACGCTCTATTGATGACTACCTGGAAGTAGTATCGAGGCTTGACGGCGTCGAAGGCCTCAGCGGCTATGAGATCAATCTCTCGTGCCCTAATGTGAAAGGCGAATGCATGATTATGGGTGTCAGCCGGGATGCGACGTTTGAAATTGTCTCGGAACTGCGTAAAATTACTCCTCGCCACTTGATGATAAAGCTGACGCCGAACGTCACCTCCATCAGCACCATTGCCCTTGCCGCCCAGGAAGCCGGTGCCGATTCGGTTTCACTCATCAACACTGTTGTCGGCATGGCGGTTAACTACAAAACCCGCCGCCCACTGTTGAAAAACATTACAGGCGGACTCTCAGGCCCGGCTATAAAACCGATTGCCCTTGCAAAAGTATGGGAAGTCTTCAAGGCAGTCTCCATACCGATTGTCGGCATGGGCGGCATTGCAGGATTTGAGGATGCCATGGAGTTTATCCTTGCAGGATCGACGGCGGTGCAGATCGGCACCATGAACTTTGTCTACCCTGATATCGGCGAACAGGTCGCCACTGCAATTGAACAATACTTCTCAACTCCCGGTGCGACAACGCTGAGCGAATACAGGGGAAGCCTGATAACAGAGTAGAATCATCGCCCCCATCCCCGTTTATTGGAAACATATTTTCTGAGACGCCGACCGCCGATTTTCGAACCCATGAACCGGTACTCACGAATGGGTCTGTTACGTGATAGAAATGATCTATTGGTCAACTGCGAGATGATTCGCGACTCTGATTCTTTTATTTCAATATCTGAGGGCCCTGCATCAGCAAGCAGCTTGACAATAAGAGGCGCACATTCAAAGACAACAAAGAGCAGAGTGATAAATAAAATCGCATTAGCGGAAGAGCGGCTCACATCACTCGACGAATGAGTCAACTCGCCAAGTGCCCAGTTTCTGTCGGCAAAACCAGCTTGCGCGGCTCTGGCATCAAGCCTGTTATCAGTCAGCATCATCTGATTGTTAATCCCCTCAGCTGTTTTCTGGCGATTCATATATTCACGAAGCCCGGCAAGCTGAGAAGCAAGAAATTCAAGCCGCACCTGCTTGGCCGTTACAACCTGTTCCTTGTTTTTTGCATAGGTACCGTATCCCTCCACTCCGGACGTGGTTGAAGTCCGGGAGCCGAAGACCTCCTGCTTCAGCTCCTCGCGTAACCGGCTGACCTCACTGCTGAGTTTATCGTACTCTTCCTGATAGGTTTTGATCTGAGTCAGTTCAAGGGAATATTTCTCAGTAAATGACTGCTGGACTTTAACAATCCGTTCCTTCTGCTCTGAAAGATAGCGAGCCCGAAGCTGTTCATGAATCTCCTTGTCAAAAATTTTCAACTCAAGAGGACGTGCTATGACAATGGCAATCAGCAGAGCAAACACCAGCCTGGGAGAGGCTTGAAGAAACTGTTTCATCCCCTTGGAGGTCTTATTGATCCCTGAAACAATTGAACGATCAAGATTCAAGATCGCCACCCCCCATATAAGGCCAAAAACCAGTGCCCACAGCTCCCCCAAAACACTTCCGGCAAAAACAAAATAGAGCGCATATCCTCCAGACAACGCTGCAAAGAGCGCTGTAAAGAAGATTGTTGCCCCTATGCCGAAATATTTGCTGTGTTCAGTTGGATATTTTTCAATGATTGTAACCGGAGTTCCGGAACACATCCAAAAAAAACGCTGCACTTGTGAAAAGATCATAGAGTTCCTCCTTTCGCTCTGTCTCTAAAAAATCCACATTTAATTTTAAGGTTTTTCTGATGCACTTCATCTATCGAGGTTCTGATTTTTCCCGATTTATTCTATCTTTGAAACCCGGCTGTAATAACCCTTAAAACCTTGAAACCATGCGCATTGGAATTGGTATTGATGTACACCCTTTTGCTGAAGGCCGAAAACTTGTGATCGGTGGTGTTCATATCCCCGGAAGCAAAGGACTTGACGGGCACAGCGATGCCGATGTGCTGCTTCATGCTGTCAGCGATGCTCTGCTTGGTGCGGCTGCACTGGGCGACATTGGCCTTCACTTCCCCAACACAAGCCAGGAATTCAAGGATATCGACAGCATGATTCTCTTGAAACATGTTGGAAAGCTTCTTGAAAAAAATGGTTACCAGATTATGAACATCGATGCCATGCTGCTTCTTGAAGCACCAAAAATCGCTCCCTACATTACTGAAATGCGCAAAAACATTGCACGCTGTCTTGGTGTTGAAATCGGAACAGTATCGGTCAAAGCCACCACAAACGAAAAACTCGGCTATATAGGACGTGAAGAGGGAGCTGCAGCTCATGCTGTATGCATTATCCGCTCCGTCTAAGCACCGACTTCACCCCTGAGAATCCTGACCGGCAAATAGCGTGTAGCCTTTCTTGCCGGGTTCCAGGATGAGAGCACAGCTATAAGTATGCCAAATACGATTACAATGATGTGAGCTTCAGGCTGTTCAATGATGTTAATCCTGTCACTCTTCAAGACTCCTGCAGTACTTGCCTCGAAACGGATTGAGTCAACAAGATGACAAATCACATGCCCGATCGGGCTTCCTATGGCCACGCCGAGAACGCCGATCATAAACCCTTCGAGCATAAAAATCCGGGTGATGCTTCCTGCCTGCATTCCCATCGAACGTAAAATAGCTATATCCTTAACCTTTTGCAGAATCACCGTGGTCATGACAGATGAGACACCAAGCCCGGCAACAACAAAAACAAAACCCACAAGTACAAGGGTGATCACTGCATTACGGTTGTAAAACTCAATGACGTTCCTGTTGGTCTCATCCCAGCTCTCGCTTTTGTATCCGCTCAACTCCTGCACTTGAGCTGCCGTCCGGGCTGCACGATCAACATGCGCTGTTCTCAGCCCGATACCTGTCACCGAATTCGAAGCAATCCCCTCCATTCTCTGCGCAAGTGAGAGATTGACATACGCCTCACGCTCATCCTTAACATTAAACCCGCTGCTGAAGCGCCCCACTATCGTTACAGGAAACTCCTCGCTGTTTTTTGTCACAAGGACGATACGGTCACGGTAGCCGGCATTAAGTTTTTTAGCAAGGAGATCACCGAGAAGGATACCATTCGGAGTATAGGCGAGCTCTTCAAGAGAGTTTTTTTCAATCAGATTCTTTTGCAGGCCGGCAATATCTGCTTCAAGACGAGGAACAACGCCCCGGGCAACACAGGCAGTAAATCGGGTTTTATTGCGTGCCAACAGCTTGCTGAGTACAAAGGGAGAAATGCTTCGAAGCTCTTCCACTGGCCGAATGCTCTCGACAACTCCGGTATAATTTTTGATGACTTCCTGTTGATTCAGAGTAATATTTTTGGTCACCATTGCAACCAGAGCAGCATTCTGCCTGACAAGATTTTCCGGGATAAGCGGAACAACCCTTTCAGCGCTTATAAGCACATGGGGGGCAGTATCAATAACTTTAGCAATAACATTCGATGACGACCCCCTTGCAACAGAAATGGTAGTTACCAGCATTGCAGAGCCTACAGCAACCCCAAGAGCAGTAAGAATAGTTTGTCGCTTTCTTTCTCTCAGATGAACAAAGGCAATCCTTGCCTGATCCAGGTAATTCATTACGAAATATGCATTTCTGGTTTTTCCTGGAAAATCGGTTGTTCGATAATTTTGAGGCTTATTGTTGAAAAATCAAGTAAAAATAATCTATTTTAAAAGCCATAATCAGGAGAGATCATTTCCCGAAAAATAAATAAATTTGGCCGTTAATTACTAACATTAGCTTTGAATAGGAGAGCATACCTGTGAAAAAAATTGGCATACTTACCAGCGGTGGAGATTGTGGAGGACTCAATGCTGTACTGAAAGGCGCAGCAATGATGGCTCTGTCGAAAGACCTTGAGCTTTATATCATTCCTAACGGATACGCCGGATTATACAACCTTATCGACCAGGATAAAATTGTCAGGCTTGACCAGGAACGTCTCGATCGTTTCGACGCCAGTTTTGCCGGTTCTGAGGCTGGACATTCCCGAGTTAAAATCAAAGCGATAAGCAACCCAGACAAGTACAACCGTATCAAGGCCGGGATGAAAAAATTCGACCTTGACGCACTGATTATCAGCGGTGGTGACGATTCAGGCAGTGTCATGGTTGATCTCAACCAGAAAGGGATTCAGTGTATCCACGCGCCGAAAACCATGGATCTTGACCTCCAGACCTACTCAGTCGGCGGTGACTCCACCATCAACCGCATAGCGCAGTTTGTACACGACTTGAAAACAACGGGCAAAACTCACAACCGGGTGCTGGTCACAGAAGTATTCGGCCGTTATGCCGGTCATACTGCTTTTCGCAGTGGTATAGCAGCAGAAGCCGACTGTATTCTTATACCTGAAATTCCTGCTGACTGGAATGTTGTTTACGAACACCTCGCCGAGCGCTTTACCAGAAGAATCAGAGAAAGTGATGTCCATAGCGGAACCTACACCATTGTTGTGGCAGAAGGCCTTAAAAACGCTGATGGCAGCGATATTGTTGATGAATCCGCAGGGATTGATGCCTTTGGACACAAAAAACTTGCCGGAGCCGGAAAATTCACCGCCCAGCAAATCCAGAAACAACTGAAAGCTGATCCGGCCATACCGATTTTCATGAAAGAGACCGGCATGTTTGTAGAGGGAATTTACGAAATCCCAGAAGTACGAGTCATCCAGCCCGGTCACCTTGTCCGCTCGGGGAACTCTTCAGCATACGACATCAACTTCGGTTTTGAAGCCGGTGCTGCAGCCATACTCCTGCTTCTTGATGGAAAATCCGGCGTTACGATCTCCAAGGTCAGGGGCCGCAAGGTTGAGTTCATAGAATCGAGCAAAGCCATCGTGCAACGCCATGTCGACCTTGAACATGTAGCCATGTACGAGTCACTCGGCATCTGTTTCGGGCGCAAGCCAGTAGCCTACGAACCGATTCTCCGTGAAGTTGAAGGGGTTTACGAGCGAATTTACTAAACGGTTTATCTTAGTAAGAAAGCCCCTGCAAAGAATCTGCGGGGGCTTTTTATATTTCTCAGTTTCAAAGGTTCAAAAGCCCTGAAACTGAAGAAAAACGCCTGCATTGCCTTTTAAAAAACTCAAAACAAGCTATCTTTGAGAGGTAATACTGCTTAAGTTTTAACACCCAACGCCTGCACTATGAACAAGACCGCTAAAATCTGGATGAATGGAGAACTGATTGACTGGATTGATGCAAAAATCCACATTCTGTCTCATGTTGTCCACTACGGTTCATCGACCTTTGAAGGAATACGCTGCTATGATACCCTGAAGGGTTCTGCAGTGCTTTTTCTGGACGAACACATTAAACGTCTTAGAGATTCTTCGAAAATATACCGCATCGAAATCCCCTACTCCAAACAGGAGCTTAAAGACGCAGTCATCAATATCATTCACGCCAACAGTCACAAAGCCTGTTATATCCGTCCGCTGGTATACCGTGGGCAAGGAGCTGTCGGAGTAAATCCACACCGGGCATCTATCGAAGTCGCCATCGCCACATGGGAATGGGGGGCATACCTTGGAGATGATGTTCTTGAAAATGGCGTCGATGTCCGTGTATCATCATGGAGCAGGCCCGCTCCAAACACGCTGCCTGCATGGGCAAAAGCAGGGGGGAACTATCTGAATTCGCAGCTCATCAAAATGGAAGCCGTCATGGACGACTACGCCGAAGGACTCGCTCTCGATGTCAATGGCTATGTTTCCGAAGGAAGCGGTGAAAACATTTTTGTTGTTCGTGATGGCATCATTTATACCCCAATGTCAGGACAATCGATTTTACCGGGTTTTACCCGTTACGCCGTCATGCATATAGCAAAAGAGCTTGGTTATGAAGTTCGCGAAACGCTTATTCCCCGTGAAGCGCTCTATATTGCCGATGAAGTTTTTCTCACCGGAACAGCAGCAGAGATAACCCCGGTCAGAAGTATCGACAAGTACCCGATCGGTAATGAAAAACGCGGCCCTATTACCGAAGCACTGCAGCATGCGTACCTGAAAATCGTTCAGACCGGTGAAGACCCATACAACTGGCTGACCTTTATCTGAGGCCGGCAAGAGAGGCATGAGCTGGAAAAACATTATTGGTCAGAAACAGCAAATCCGAACCCTTCGGAAAGCGCTTGAAACAGAGAGATTCGCACATGCTTACCTTTTCACCGGCCCGGAAGGGTCGGGGAAGGAATCAGCAGCCTTTGAAATTGCCTCCATATTCAACTGTCGATCAGCTGATGCTTCTGAAAGTGAAGGAGCTTGCGGAACATGCCCTGACTGTATGCAAATTCAGTCGTTCATGCATCCGAATGTTGAGTATATTTTCCCGGTAGAATCGGCCCTGCTCGATCCGGGTGACTCAGCCAAAAAAGAGAATAAGCGCTTTACAGAAGCAAAAGAGCGGTACGATGCACTGATCGAACAAAAGAAGCTGAACCCCTATTTTTCCCCTGCCATGGAGCGCTCCATGGGAATTCTGACAGAACAGATTATCACCCTTCAGCATAAGGCGTCTTTTATGCCAAGAGAGGGGAGTAAAAAGATTTTTATTATTTCGCAGGCAGAGCGCCTTCACCCTTCGGCCGCCAACAAGATATTGAAACTCCTTGAAGAACCGCCTCCCCACGTTCTGTTTATTCTAGTTTCATCAAGACCTGAAGCCCTGCTGCCCACAATCCGCTCACGATGCCAGGCCATCAAATTTTCACGGGTTACAGCAGGAGAACTTAAGCTCTGGCTGCAGGAAAACCGTCCGGAAATCAAGGAGCCTGAACTGAGCTTTATTGTAAGTTTTTCAAGAGGAAACCTTCGCCTTGCATGGGAGCTTATCAACAGCCGCGACAGCACAGAGTCGGAAACAGCAACCATTATGCTTCGCAACCAGGCGCTCGACTACCTTCGTCTGGTGCTGACACCAAGCCGCTTCCATGAAGCCATCACTGCATGCGAACAAAACGCAAAAAACCTTTCGCGGAGTGAACTCTCACTTTTTCTTGCCGCTCTCCTGCTCTTCTTTCAGGATGTCAACCACCGCCGGATCAAACCCGACTTTCAGGAACTGAACAATCCGGACATCAGCGATGCTATTGACCGTTTTGCTCATAACTTTCCCAATCCTGATTTCTTCCAGATATCAACCATCACCGAAGATGCAATCCGCGCCATCGAACGCAACGCCAGCCCCTTGCTCGTCATGGCATCCTTCACCGCTGACATCAGAGCTTTGCTTCAGCGAAGCTGACAGGCTGAAATATTGTGGTTGATTGCCATCCTGAATGTTCAGGCTTTCGGCGAAGCGGTAGTTGAGTCGAGCCAGTTCAGATAAGCGGGCAATCCGCCGGTTACGGGCAGCTTTATAATTTCAGGCACATCGTAGGAGTGGTGTTCAAGAATATAGGCTTCAAGATCACTGTAACACGCTTCTGTGGTTTTGATATAGAGAGCAACTTCACTCTCTTTCTGCGTTGTTCCTTCCCATAGAAAAAAACTCCTGATATCACTCAACTGCACGCAGGCCGCGAGACGATTGCCAAGAATACCGTCCGCCAGGTTTTCAGCTTCCTCCCGATCAGGAGCAGTGGTAATAACCATGCAATACTTACTCTCCATGCTCTCAGAAGAAAATTAAACAATCATAATTCTATAAGCTCTTTACTGAAGCTCTGAAACGGAGTAACACCATTCGGCCCCATCACCACCGTATCCTCTATACGAACCCCGAATTTTCCCGGCAGATAGATCCCAGGCTCAATAGTAAAAACCATATTCTCCTTCAGTATGCACTCCCCTTTCAGGCTGATCCTTGGTTCCTCATGCACCTCAAGACCTACACCATGACCAAGTCCGTGGCCAAACTCATTACCGTACCCATGAGCAGTAATAAACCGTCGCACCTCGCCATCAAGCTCCTGAGCCTTCATGCCGCACTTTGTCGAAGCCAGGCCGAGAGCCTGAGCCTCTTTCACGATTCGATAGACATTACGGGCTTCGGTTGATACATGACCAAGCGCAACAGTCCTGGTCATGTCGGATGCATATCCTTCATAGACACATCCCATATCGATAACAATCAGCTCTCCTGACTTGAAAACAGCCCTTGACGGCCGGGCATGAGGCATGGCAGATCGGGGACCACCGGCCACTATAGGCTCAAAAGAGTCTTTATCTGCCCCAAGCTTTTTATGCTGAAAAGAAATTTCAGCAGCAATATCAAGTTCCGTTACAGATGGTGAAATCATGGTAAGCACTTCTGCCAATACCAGTTCGCTGATTTCAGCAGCTCGACGCATCTTCACAAGCTCAATCTCATGCTTGATCATCCTGAACTCATCGAAAAAAGAATCAACAGGTATTACCAGCTGTTTACCATGAAGCTGTTCAATAAGCTGAGAGGCTTCGTGCCATGTGATTTTATCAGACTGGAGCCCAACCGTTTCTCCAAGGGGATATCGACCTGATGCAAGCTCTGCCGAAAATCCGTCAGCTGCAATAACCACTTCGGCATATTCAACCTCACGACTGGCCTGCTCTTTATATCTGAAATCCGTAAACAACCAGCTTTTTTCAGGGGTAACAACCAGCCTTGCATTTGAACCGCTGAAACCGGTAAGCCAGCGGATAACAGAAAGATCGGTAACAATACAGGAGTCAAGTGCCCGACTCATCATTTTCGCAAGAACCATCCCGAGAGCTTTTTCGCTGTATGGGGTTATCTGTTTAATATCCATAAGTTGCAATATATTCTTGGAAATTACGGAGCATCTGTAATGAGTCTTTTACAATACAAGCAATTCTTCTTATTATTTACATTTACGAATATTCGCACTTATTTGCCAACCAATCTGCTTCATGCCTCAAAAAAAGTTACTGCAAAAGCTTCTTGAAGGCGACAATTTTTCGCAGGAAGAAATGACATTCTGCATGAACAGCATTATGGATGGCCGGTTTTCCGAAATTGTCATAGCCGCATTGCTCGCACTCCTTCAACAAAAAGGGGTTACTCCCGGGGAAGTCACAGGCGCATATTACAGCCTTATCGAGAAGGCAGACACGATTGTGCTTGATGATGACGCTGTCGATACCTGCGGCACAGGAGGTGATCATGCCGGCACTTTTAATATTTCAACGACCGCATCAATTATTGCAAACAGTGCCGGTGTCAGCATTGCCAAGCATGGTAACCGTTCAGTAACAAGCAATTGCGGCAGCGCTGATGTTCTTGAAGCACTCGGCTTCGTTATCGATCTTCCGCCGGAAGCAACAAAAGAGCTGTTTGAACGAACAGGATTCGCCTTCCTTTTTGCTCCCCTCTACCACCCTTCAATGAAAAAGGTAGCCCATATACGCCGCGAACTGGCCATAAGAACGATTTTCAACATTCTGGGGCCTCTCATTAATCCAGCCCGGTCAAAACGGCAGCTTGTGGGTGTTTTCAAACCTGAACTTATGGAACTCTATACTGAAGTGCTGTTACAGACAGGCACCCGCCACGCAATGGTTGTTCATTCCATGACTGAAGAAGGCGTAGCGCTTGATGAACCAAGCCTTAACGGCCCAACCTATATTATAGAAATCGAAAACGGCTCTGTCACCCGGCATACAGTTCATCCTGAAGACTTCGGATTGACCAGACATGCATTATCGGAGATCCAGGGTGGAGACCGGGACGAAAACGCACTTATTATCCGCCGTATCCTTGACGGGAGTGCACCTGCAGCACACATGGATGCATCCCTTTACACCACTGCAATGGCCTGTTATGTTTCGGGAAAAGTACCCTGCATCAAGGAAGGCTTTATTTTAGCAAAAGAGGCTCTGGAAAGTGGTCAAACCGAAAAAAGGTTTACTACGATTCTGCAAATAAATGCTGAACTCTCTCGACGATACTCTGCGGGCATGAACTAAATCCTTATCTTTTTATCAAAAAACTTGTATACTAACTGCCTTGTTTTCGAGCCGAAGTGAGAATCATTATTGCCCATGAACGGACGCGACACGCTAAACCCTGAAATGCATCAGAACATCTCCGACAAGCTTCGCCTGTCAGGAGTAAGCGATGCCAGGCAAAAGGCCATCCAGAAGGCTCTGGATAACGTCAACAAGCCAGGATTCCGCATTGAGCCTTCCGCTATCCTTCCGCTCATGAAACCGGTCACCTGGTTCCCGCCCATGTGGGCGTTTGCCTGTGGTGTCGTTTCAACCGGTGAAGGCATTACCGCAAACTGGTCTATTCTTCTTCGAGGCATTCTTCTTGCCGGACCGCTCATGTGCGCTATGTCGCAGACCATGAACGACTACTTTGACCGTGAAGTTGACGCCATCAATGAACCTGACCGTCCAATCCCTGCAGGTAAAATATCAAAATCTGCCAGCTGGCTTATTACCTTCGGCCTGATCATTACAGGCTTTCTTGTTGCGCTCTCCATTCACCCCTATGTGGTCGTCATTGCTTTTGTCGGTGTGCTCATGTCGCACGCATACTCCGGCCCGCCTATCAGGGCTAAAAGAAACGGATGGTTCGGCAATCTTATTGTCGGCCTTGCCTATGAAGGAGTCTCATGGCTGACTGGCAGTTTTTCCATTACACAAGGCATCCCTTCAAGGGAAACCATTGCTTTAGCCATTATTTTTTCACTCGGAGCACACGGTATAATGACGCTGAACGACTTTAAATCAGTTGTTGGCGACAATATCCGCAAGGTTGCCTCAATTCCGGTGCAGCTCGGTGAGAAGAAAGCTGCGATACTTGCCTCTGTTGTAATGGATGCAGCCCAGCTTGCAGCCATATCCATTCTTCTGCTGAAAGGATCAATGACCACGACCGTGATTGCCCTGATTCTTCTGGTCGCTCAGCTGCCGATGCAGAAAATCCTGATTGCAAATCCAAGGGAAAAAGCAGTATGGTATAACTCCTTCGGCACACTGCTCTATGTCATATCAATGATGGTTTGCGCTGTCGGTATCCGGCCTTGAAACAATACGTTTCCGGTTTGTAAAACTATTGTTATATTCCGTGACGTTTTTTTAACACCAATTGATAGCACCATGTCTAAAGTTTGTTTACTGACCGGTAAAAGACCTAAGTACGGCAATACGGTTTCCCATGCGAACAACCACGTCCGTACCCGTTTTGAGCCGAACCTCCATACAAAAAGAATCTGGATTGAAGAAGAAAAGCGCTTTGTAAAGGTTAAGCTTTCAGCAAAAGCCATGAAAATTATCGCTAAAACCGGAACAGCTGAACTTGCTAAACTGTTAAAGTAAGTCCTCGGCGACAACCGGTCATACAAGATTTTTCACTATCTTATAAAGGCTCAACCATTCAAGGTTGAGCCTTTTTTTGTCGATGAAAAAAAAAATAATCATATACACCGACGGCGCCTGCAGCGGCAATCCCGGAAAAGGCGGATGGGGAGCTCTCCTGATGTATGGCGCTTCAATCCGTGAAATCTCAGGGTTCTCACCCGCCACAACCAATAACCGCATGGAGCTCAGCGCAGCCATTGAAGCGCTCCAAGCACTCAAGGAGCCTTGCGAGGTTCACCTGTACAGCGACTCCAGCTATCTCGTCAACGCCATCAATGAAGGGTGGCTGAAACGATGGACAGCGAATAACTGGAAAACAGCGGCAAAAAAAAATGTGGAAAACGTTGATCTTTGGCAAAAAATACTGACGTTAATTAGATTACAGGACGTTACCTTCCATAAAGTAAAGGGCCACAGCGACAACCCGTACAACAACCGCTGTGATGAACTTGCCCGTCAAGCTATCAAAACCAATTCCTAATCTCTTTTGAAGTATGCCAAGGAATGCCGAACCTGAAGCAACACCCGAAAAGCGCTCCCTGAAAAAAGGACCGGGACTCCTCATGTCAATAAGCGTTATCGGTTTTCTCTGCTTTCTTGCTGTTGTTCTCTGGATCAACTATCCGAAACAGCGGCTTCAGCCTGAGCCCTTAAGCCCTGAGCTTAAAACTATTGTAGAGCACATTCCGGGAAAGAGTGATGCCCTGATTTACATCGGCCTTAAAGATATCCGCCTAAGCTCTCTGTGGCAGAAAATCATTCCTGACTCCCTTAAAAAGGCTCCGCTGTTCGAGGCGAAAGGCAGCCTAAACACCCTTTTGAAAACAGCGAATATCAATCCATCTCTGGACGTTGACACACTGTTGATCAGTTTCAAACGCCATGGGTATAAAGAGCAGGAGTTTCTTGGAATTGCCTGGGGGCCGGTTTCCGAAAAACTCCCTGAATCGTTTCTCAGAAAAAACAGCACAACTTCTGAAATAATTGGCGGCCGCCAATGCTACTCCATGGACAGCACCCTCTGGCTCTGCCCTCTCAGTTCGAGGAAAATTGCACTGGCAAGCAACAGAAAAATGCTGAAGGAGTTCCTCATACCAACCGGGAGCTTTTATCAGAGAGACTCTCTATCCACAACACTCATCAATAAGGCCGTCTACAAATCACATCTCTGGTTTGCGCTGCCATCTGTTGCCTGGACCATAGGGGCTCTCCAAAGCCTCACCTCGGCAAACGGGGATATACAAACCCTGGGAAACCTGAACCGTATCCAGAATCTGGCACTCTCTGTAAAGTTAAACAATGGTCTGGAAGGGCAGAGCGAATGGGTATATGCAAGTCGAAAAGGCGCTTATTTTGCCTCAACATTCCTTTGGGGAGCACTTAAACTGTCTGAACTTTCAGGAACGAGAACAGGCGGGCAGACAAAACAACTGCTTAATAAAATCGAGATCCAGCAGAACCTCGAATCAGTGATCATTCATACCAATCTGCCGATTGAACTCTTCCAACGCGCGAAGCAAAAAGAGTAACCGCTTTACAGCTTAATGAGTATCGCGTACAAAATAAAGCGATGATCCTTTCCATAGCACCCGCAATTGACCGCCGGTCATGACCATTTTTCCCGGCTGGGTATGGAGAAGATCGACCAGTTTCTGAAGCGTTTGAGTGTCAACAGGAGCTTCCATATCCTGTAAAGCGCGTTTGAAAACCTCTTTCTGCTCAAAAATCATAAGCCGTTGCAGTGCCGGAACATCAAGCATCCCGTCTGTAAGAGAGAGACCCGGCTCACGCTCAACAAGATTCTCAAAATATAGTTCAAGAAACTCCTCCAGCTCCCCCGCCTGTTCCGACAGTCTTTGAAGCGATGGCATGAGTTTATAAGGAAAGCGCTCTTCAATCACAGGAATAATACGATTCCTGATAAAATTTCTGTCATAGTCGTTGACAAGGTTACTGGTATCGGTTCTGCTGGCAATACCTTTCTCCTTCAGATACGAGATAATATCGGATTTATGAAACAGAAGCATCGGTCTGATGATTTTACCATTTTGAGCCCTGATGCCTTTTAACCCCGGAAGAGAAACACCCCTGAATAAATTGAAAAGAATCGTCTCGGCATTATCATTGACATGATGACCTGTTGCTATCTTTGTGAACCCTTTCTCAGCTATCACCTTTTCAAAAAAACCATATCTCAGAATCCTGGCGGTCTCCTCGACGGACTTCCTGCACTCTGCGGCAAAACGCAGAGTACCAAACTGTTCCACAAAACACTCGAGGCCAAGTGATATGCATTGATCTTTAACAAAACATTCATCCATATTACTTTCTGAACCCCGAAGCTGAAAATTGCAGTGAGCAACTGCAAGGTCACAATGCAGTACAGCCTTTACTGCTCCGAACAGTGAAAGCATTGCCATCGAATCCGGCCCTCCGGAAACAGCGACAAGTACCCTGTCACCCTCTTCGACCAGTCGCCTTGTTCTGATCTGCTCAAGAAACTTTTTTTCTAGCGCATTCATTGGCTCGCCACTCTCCTTTGATACAGGAAATAGAGTTCAAAGAGATAATTCCAATCGGAATAATAAAAAAAATGAAAAATAATCACCCATTCTTCTCATGTACAAGATAAATAATTATCATAAGGTGGGTTATCATAAAAAACTGATCATAGACTTCAAGAGATGTTCACTTCATACGGCAACAGCACCATGACAAAAGTTTTTCTCATGTGCATACTCATGAGCGCTGCCGCCCTCTTTTTTCCTTTTTGGGCCAAGATAACCATCATCCTTATTGTCGGCATTGCTATAGTGTTTACCCTCTATTTTTTCCGTGATCCAAACCGGAACATTCCCGGTGAAAACCGGACAGTTCTGGCTCCGGCCGATGGCAAAATTCTGCTTGTTCAGCCGCATGTCAACAAGGTTACCGGCAAATCCTCAACGCTGGTGAGTATTTTTATGTCGCCATTCAACGTTCATGTCAACCGCATACCCCTCAGTGGAAAAGTAACACATCTTCGATACTGTCCCGGTAAATTCCTGATGGCCTTCGACCCCGAAAGCATGGAAAGTAATGAAAAAATGGAGATCGGTATTGACAATGGTGAGATAGAGGTATTCTTCAACCAGGTATCAGGTTTTTTAGCGAGAAGAATTGTCTGCCCGCTCAATAAAGGCGAAACAGTCATGTCTGGAAACCGGTTCGGCATGATCAAGTTCGGTTCAAGGGTCGATCTCTTCCTGCCGCCTTCTGCCTCAGTAGAGGTTAAGCCGGGCCAGATAACTTGTGCAGGTGAAACAATTCTTGCTCGATATTGAGCAATGAATTCAGCCGCCGGTCTGCCTGGAAGAGTTGGTTTAAGAAAACAGATTGCTTATATAAGAGTCATGAAGCATACTCTTTATTATCGTAATTTCCCGGAGGCACTCCTATGTTTGGAATAGGTGGACAGGAACTTTTGCTTATTCTGGTTATAGTCCTGCTGTTGTTTGGGGCAAAAAAAATTCCAGAGCTTGCAAGAGGAATGGGAAAAGGGATAAAGGAGTTTAAAAAATCCCAGAGTGAAGACGAGGATGAGGATAGCAACAAGGCCGATGAAAAGCCGAAAAAATGAGCCGAACCCTTTTCTGATAATGGATAAACTTTGCGAAAAAGCCCTCAAGAGGGCTTTTTGTCTGTGCTCCACAAGTAATGTTACCAGTGTATTCCTTTTCTTAGAGTTTTAGCTTTTTACTGAAAGTGCACAACCAGATACCCGGCCATGCTTTTCAGCCTTTATATAAAAAATTACGCACTGATCCAGGAGCTATCGATTGAGTTCACACCTGGATTGACCATTATCACCGGTGAAACCGGTGCCGGTAAATCCATTCTTATCGGAGCACTCAACCTGGTTCTTGGTGAGAGGGCAAGCAGTGATCTTGTAAGAACCGGCTCAACCAAGGCTGTCATTGAGGCGGTTCTCAAAGAGGTTCATTCTGAAAAGCTTGATACCCTTCTGAATGCGGCAGAGATAGAAACAACAACGGAGCTTATTCTCCGCCGGGAACTCTCTTCAAGCGGTCAATCCCGCTGTTTCATCAACGACACACCGAGCACAGCTGCTCTCCTTAAACAGGCAGGAGAGATACTTATTGACCTCCACGGTCAGCATGAACACCAGCTTCTGCTGCATGCCGACACACATGAAACCATGCTTGACGATTTTGCACAAACCACAGCCGAAGTCAGCGCCTACAAAGCCGCCCGCGCTACGCTTCAGGAATTGCATAAGCAGCTGGTCACGCTAAAAAAAGAAGCAGCTGAGATTCATGACAAAAAAGAGATACTGGATTTCCAGTTGAACGAGCTTCACGCACTTGACCTGAAAAACGGCGAAGATGAGGGTATTGAAACCGAGATAATGCTGCTTGAAAATGCTGAAACCCTTTTCAGCCTGAGCTCTTCCCTTAACGAACTTCTTTACGACAGCGAACACTCCGTTTATTCATCTGTAGCTGCGGCATTGCATCTAGTTGAAAAGCTTGCTGTGATTGACAAACGCTTCGATATCCATATCGAGGAAACCCGCACAGCAAAAAGTATAATCGATGAACTCGCCCGTTTCACGAGAAGCTACTCAGCAGATATTGATTTTAATCCCGCGAGGCTTGACTCACTGCGGGAACGCCAGCTCAAAATCCAGCGCATCTCTAAGAAGTATGGTCTAACACTTTCCGGACTGATCGAACTGCAGAATGAGTTGGATACGAAGATAGCGCTTGAAGGCAACCTCGAAGAAGAGGTCAACCATCTCCAGCAGCAAATCACCCTGCAGAGAACAGAGCTTTCAATACTTGCCTGCACGCTTTCCGGCAAGCGGCTGGATGCCTCCAGACTGCTTGAACGGGAGATTCAAAAGCAGCTGGCAGAGCTCGGCATACCAAATGCCACCTTTATTGTCAGCATAACCCATGAGGAGGATGGTGAGGGTGAAATCACTATCGAAGGAAAGAAATTCTCTGCATTCAACAGCGGTTACGACCGTACTGAATTTCTCATTTCCACCAATCCCGGTGAAAAACCAAGGCCCCTCATTAAAGTTGCATCCGGTGGAGAAATTTCAAGGATCATGCTAGCCATGAAAAGCGCACTGGCTGAATCTTCAAAGCTCCCGATCCTTATATTTGATGAGATCGATACAGGCATCAGCGGCCGTGTTGCCGAAGCCGTTGGTAAAAGTCTTAAAAAACTTTCGCGTCTGCATCAGATAATAGCCATTACCCACCTGCCTCAAATCGCTGCAATGGCCGAATTGCACCTTCAGGTTCAAAAATCCCTGCAGAACGACAGGACTGTAACTGAAGTGAGCGCTCTCGACCATGAAAGCCGCCTGCAGGCCATTGCCGGACTTATCAGCGGAAAAGAAATTTCATCCTCATCCCTCAATCACGCCGCTGAACTTGTTGCTGCCGCTCAATCCGTTTAGAAAACAATAAATTTGGACCGCAAAATCTCCGTAAATAGAAAAGAATGGCATCTCGTCAAAGCACAGTTGACTACATCCTTGAGCAAATAGCCAAGTCGGGTACAGTTTTCGCCAGGAAAATGTTCGGCGAGTATGCTCTTTATTGCGACACCAAGGTGGTAGCCCTGGTTTGTGACGATCAGTTGTTTGTCAAGCCTACTCATGCCGGCAGGGCGTTTATTGGAGCAGTTGTTGAGGCACCCCCGTATTCCGGGGCAAAGCCACACTTTCTTATTTCTGGCGAGAAATGGGACGACAGGCAGTGGTTAGCTGATCTTATAAGAATTTCTGCCGGAGAATTGCCATTGCCTAAACAAAAAAAGTCCACAAAAGATGGATCCAAAAAAGGCCTCTGAAGTGAAATTTTTTACTTTTCAGTTTTCCGTGCCCTGTTTTTCTTTTCCCTTTCAGTATCTTCACGATAACGAATACCATTAATCAGTGATAAAACGTATGTCTAGACGATACATTTCAGGATCAGCTGTCGCACTGGTCACCCCTTTCAGCCAGGAAAGATCGATCGATACGGATGCTTTAAGGAGACTGGTACAGTTTCATATCGAAGCTGGAACAGATATGATCATCCCCTGCGGCACGACCGGCGAGTCTCCAACCCTTTCCGGAGAAGAACAGTTTGAAATTATCCGTACTGTAAAGGAAGAGGCGGGCGGGAAAATAAAAATAGCTGCAGGTGCAGGAACGAATGCTACGCTGCATGCTGTAGAGTTGGCAAAAAACGCTGAAAAAGCCGGGGCTTCAGCTATTCTTTCCGTTGCGCCTTATTACAACAAGCCTTCGCAGGAAGGAATCTACCAGCACTACAAGCATATCGCGGAAGCTGTGTCGGTGCCGATTATTATTTACAATGTTCCAGGAAGAACCGGTTGCAATGTTACTGCGTCGACAATTCTAAGACTCGCCCGTGATTTTGAAAATATTGCGGCTGTAAAGGAAGCTTCGGACAACTTCACTCAAATCGCAGAGCTTCTTGCAGAGCGTCCGGACAACTTCTCTGTGCTGACCGGTGAGGATTCGCTTATTCTGCCGTTTATCGCTATGGGTGGTGATGGGGTTATTTCCGTAGCAGCAAATGAGGTGCCTTCGCAAGTCAAGGGGCTGGTCGAGGCTGTCAGGCGTGGAGATCTTGCAGAGGCTCAAGCAATAAACAGCACCTATCGCAATCTGTTCAGACTGAACTTTATAGAAAGCAATCCGGTGCCGGTAAAATATATTCTTGCACGGATGGGAATGATTGAGGAGAACTACAGGTTGCCTCTTGTACCCCTGTCGTCAGAAAGCAAGGCTATCATTGACAAGGAACTGACGTCCCTGGGGCTTATATAAGAGCCCCAAGGTTTTCAGCAAAACTGTCAAGTTCCTCTTTTGTCCGTTTTTCAGTGACGGCAATAAGCAGTCCGGTTTCATCGTGAGCAGCCAGATCGTAACCTGCAAATACCTTCTTTTCCAGCATCGCCGCAATAACAGCGGCAGCTGGGATTGGAGTCTCCACAACAAATTCACGGAAATAAGGCGACGTGTACTTCAGGGAAAATCCAGGAATTGCAGCAATTTTTCCTGCCAGGTAGTGCGCCTTACAGGCTGACTGAGCAGCAACCTCCCTGATACCCTCTTTGCCAAGCAATGAAAGATAGACCGCTGCCTGAAGAGCGTTAAGTGCCTGGTTACTGCAGATGTTCGACGTTGCTTTTTCGCGACGTATATGCTGCTCGCGGGTCTGCAGGGTGAGAATAAACCCATCCTCGCCATCCCGGTCTTTGGTCATTCCGACCAGACGGCCGGGAATCTTGCGGACAAGCTGCTGTTTCACCGTAAATATTCCGAGATATGGACCGCCGAAACTCTGCGGATTACCAAGGGGCTGGCCTTCGCCAACCGCAATATCAGCCCCGTAACTTCCCGGAGCAGCCAGAACACCAAGAGAGACCGGATCAGCTGAAACAATAAAAAGTGCTCCGTTTGCATGAGCTATATCGCGTATGGCCTCAACATCTTCAAGACAACCGTAAAAATTCGGTTGCTGAACGACGATTGCAGCCACGCTGTCGGTAACAAGTCCTTTCAAGGAAGAGATACTCCCGACACCATCTTCAAGGGTATTCTGAATGACTGCTGTATGACCTGAAGCCTCAAGATAGGTTTTGAGAACAGAGCTGTTGTATGGATGAAGCTTTCCTGCCACAACAACCTGACCACGGCCTGTGACGTTCATGGCCATCAATACCGCTTCGGCGAGAGCTGTTGCCCCGTCATACATTGACGCATTGGTTACATCCATCTCGTAAAGACGGCATATAAGGCTCTGGTACTCATAAATAGCCTGAAGGGTTCCCTGGGATACCTCCGCCTGGTAAGGGGTATATGCCGTGTAGAACTCACTGCGGGAAGCAATGGTTTTGATGGCTACAGGAATAAAATGGTCGTATGCGCCTCCCCCGAGAAAGCTTACATAATCGGAGGTACTCCTGTTGGCAGAAGCGAGACCTTCAAGCAGTTTCCGAACCTGGAGTTCATCCAAGGCAGGAAAAACATCAAGAGCTTTTTTCAGGCGGATCTCTTCCGGGATGTCGACAATAAGTTCATCAAAAGAGGCTGCACCAATTGCCCGAAGCATTTCCTCACGTTCACTTGCTGTATTAACAATGAATGGCATAATTACTCCCCTATCAGCTGACGATATGCTGAAGCATCGAGGAGAGCATTGAGGGCGGCAGGATTGTCAACCTTGATCTTGACCAGCCAGCCATTATTGTAAGGCTCCTGATTAACAATTTCAGCATTGTCGAGCGAGTCATTCACCTCAACTATTTCACCGGCAACCGGTGCAAAAAGATCGGCGACTGTTTTTACGGCCTCAACTGTACCGAAAACCTCATGCTCTTTGAGCTTTGTTCCGACAGATTTGAGCTCTACAAAAACAATATCGCCAAGCTCTGACTGGGCAAAGTCAGTAATGCCGACCAGTGCAGAACTGCCATCTTCCAGCAGTTTAATCCATTCATGGTCTTTGGTATAACGAAGATTTTCAAGAATAGTCATGGCAGAGAGAAGATGTGTTATTTGAGTTCCGAAGTCAGTAACTGAAAGAGTGAGAAACAAGGTAATATTTTTTTTCAAAGAGCTGAAAAAAGAGAGAATAAAATTCCTTTCAACTCATTGATGCAATAGGGCGTTATGCAAGCCGCTGCCTCATTGCTTCATAGAGCAGCACCCCTGCCGTCACGCTCACATTCAGGGATTCCACACAGCCGGCCATGGGAATACGGACAACATGATCACAGAACTCCAACGCTTCAGGAGCAAGGCCGCTTCCCTCCATACCGAGCACAATTGCCGTTGATTTTTTCATGTCAGCATCGGTATAATTCAGCTCTGCATCCATATCGGCAGCTATAATCTGAACGTTCTGCAGATGCAGAAATTCCAGGGCGCGCACAAGACTTTTAACCTTGCAGACCCTCATATGTGAAAGCGCACCGGCAGATGCCTTGTTAACAACGGCGTTAACGGGTGAACCCTTTCCCTCGACAAGCACAACGGCATCAGCGGCAACAGCTTCAGCAGTTCTGATAATAGCTCCGATATTGTGAGGATCATCGAGGCCCTGCAGCACAACAAAAAGGGGAAATGTATTTCGAGGGCTCTGCAGCACCTCCTCAAGCGAGTAATAGGTAACTGAGCTGATCAAAGCACAAACGCCCTGATGCTTTGTTGTTCCTGCAATCAGGGAAAGCTTTTCAAGCCGTGCCTTGCCGGTCACAAGCTTCAGCCTTCTTGCGCTGATGATTATTTCCTTGAGCTTCGGGTGAGAGGTGTTAAACTGAAAATAAATCTTCTCGATGGTCTCAGGTTTTTGCTGGAGAAGCTCAAGAACAGCATTTCTGCCATACACTATGTTTTCAGAATGTTCCGCGTCCATAAAACCTCTTTTCCTTTTCTGATCTGAATGTTAACGATAAGCAAAGAATAGAGTTGCAACAGGGCTTGAAATACGGCCTGTCTGCTGACTCTTCTAAAGCAATGCCGAAATCTAATTAAATTTATCAAAAATCATTTTTTTTAATATCTTTCTGGTCGCCTCGATTTGATTACGCATGCTACGATTATTTTATTTCCGTCGTGGTATTCACTTCAGTGCTCTGCACGAATCTAATTCATCAATACAAATCAAGTGGGACTGCCAGTATGACCCGGATCTTTAAAACAATGGAGGGAAATGAAGCCTTGGCTCATGTCTCTTATCGTACAAGCGAAGTTATCTGTATCTACCCGATTACTCCGGCTTCGCCGATGGGTGAATATTCCGATGCATGGGCTGCTGAAGGGAAAAAAAATATTTGGGGAACAGTTCCCAAGATTGATGAATTACAGAGCGAGGCCGGAGCTGCAGCCGCAGTTCACGGTGCGTTGCAGACCGGTGCGTTGACAACCACGTTTACCGCATCACAGGGTCTGTTGCTGATGATTCCGAATATGTATAAAATTGCCGGTGAGCTGACTCCATGCGTCATACACGTTTCAGCCCGCGCACTGGCGGGACAGGCACTTTCAATATTTGGTGACCATGGTGATGTCATGTCGGTTCGAGGAACAGGCTTTGCACTTCTGGCATCCAGTTCTGTTCAGGAAGTGATGGATCTTGGCCTTATTTCAGCTGCGGCAACACTTGAATCAAGAATACCATTTCTTCACTTCTTCGACGGATTCAGAACCTCTCATGAGATTGCTAAAATTGAGGTTGTTTCTGATGATGTTATAAAAGCAATGGTACCCGATGAGCTTGTCATCGCGCATCGCAACCGCCGCATGAGCCCTGATGCTCCCATTATTCGCGGAACATCGCAGAATCCTGACGTCTATTTTCAGGGACGGGAAACCGTCAACAGCTATTACAATGCCTGCCCCGAAATCACTCAACGATTGATGGATAAATTCGGCGAGCTGACCGGACGGTACTATAAACTTTACCAGTACTACGGTGCAGCGGATGCTGACAGGGTTATTGTGCTGATGGGATCCGGAGTTGAGGCCGCCCGTGAAACGGCTGAATATCTTAACAAACAGGGTGAAAAAGTCGGCGTCATCCATGCGCGCATGTTCCGCCCGTTTGATATTGAACGCTTTATTGCTGCACTGCCGCCAACTGTAAAATCCGTTTCCATTCTTGACCGTATCAAGGAACCAGGAAGTGCAGGAGAACCACTCTATCTCGATATAGTCAATGCCCTTCTTGAAGGCCTGCAGAATGGACTGCTGAAAACCATGCCAGGCATTACCGGCGGCAGATATGGTCTTTCATCAAAGGAGTTTACCCCTGCAATGATCAAGGCTGTCTATGACAACATGGCACTGGGGAAACCGAAAAACCATTTTACAATCGGCATCAATGACGATGTTACCCATACAAGCCTCGATTATGACCGTACGTTCTCTATAGAACCTGACGAGATGTTCAGGGCTCTCTTTTACGGCCTTGGTTCAGACGGAACAGTCGGAGCCAATAAGAACAGCATCAAGATTATCGGTGAAAACACCGAAAACTTTGCCCAGGGCTATTTTGTATACGACTCCAAAAAAGCCGGGTCAATTACCATGTCTCACCTGCGTTTCGGACCGCATGAGATTCGTTCAACCTATCTGATCACACAGGCTCAGTTTATCGGCTGCCACCACTGGATTTTCCTTGAGATGATCGATCTCGTGAAAAATCTCAAGAAAGGAGGAACGCTACTTCTTAACTCTCCTTATGCTCCGGATGAACTCTGGGATAAACTGCCGAAAGTTGTTCAGGAACATCTGATTCAGAAAGAGGCTAAGCTCTACACTATTGATGCCTATCCAGTAGCTCATAACAGCGGAATGGGTCAGCGCATCAACACGATTATGCAGGCATGCTTTTTTGCCATATCAGGTGTACTGCCACGTGAAGAGGCCATTGAACAAATCAAGAACTCCATTCGACAGACCTATGGCAAAAAGGGAGATGAGGTAGTCAAACAGAATATTCAGGCTGTAGATAATACACTCTCCAACCTGCATCAGGTCACCATCGGCTCCATTGCTGACAGCAAAAAAACACTCCGTCAGCCTATTAGCGGCGAGGCATCCGACTTTGTCTGTAACGTTCTTGCAAAAGTAATTTCCGGTGATGGCGACGATATTCCAGTCAGCGATATGCCAGCTGACGGGACCTACCCGACTGGAACCTCAAAATTTGAAAAACGTAACCTTGCCGACGAAATTCCGGTCTGGGAACCCGATCTATGCATACAGTGCGCTAAATGCTCCATGGTTTGTCCTCATGCCGTAATCCGGGCGAAGGTCTATGATGCTAAATACCTTGCAAACGCACCACGCACCTTCAAATCCACTGAAGCAAAGGGCGCAAGCTGGGAAGGGATGAAGTACACCATCCAGGTAGCTCCAGAGGACTGTACCGGATGCGAACTCTGTGCGCATGTCTGTCCTGGAAGGGATAAAACCAACCCGGAAAGAAAAGCTTTGAATATGAAGTTGCAAAAACCACTTCGTGAAACAGAGGTTGACAACTGGAACTTCTTTCTAAACATTCCGGAATTTGACCGGAACAAAATCAATACCAAGCTGATCAAGGAACAGCAGCTTCAGGTTCCCCTGTTTGAGTTTTCAGGAGCATGTTCCGGCTGCGGCGAAACTCCGTATGTCAAACTCATGACGCAGCTCTTCGGCGACCGTCTTGTTGTCGGCAATGCCACCGGTTGTTCATCGATCTACGGCGGAAACCTCCCGACAACTCCTTATACCACCAATTCAGATGGTCGCGGGCCAACGTGGTCAAACTCACTTTTTGAAGATACAGCAGAATTTGCCCTTGGTTTCAGAATCTCCATTGACAAACAGCGGGAATATGCACGCGAACTGTTGAAAAGAGTTTCTGCTGAAATCGGAGACACGCTTACTCGAGAGATACTTGAGGCGCGAGAGCTCAGCGAACCTGAAATCTTTGAACAGAGAACAAGGGTGGCCATCCTGAAAGATAAGCTTCGTACAATCGATTCTGCCGATGCAAGAAATCTTCTCTCCGTGGCTGATATGCTTGTAAAAAAGAGCGTATGGGGCGTCGGTGGTGATGGCTGGGCTTATGACATCGGCTACGGCGGTGTTGACCATATTACTGCAGGAAACAAAAATATCAACCTGCTTGTTCTCGATACCGAGGTTTATTCCAATACTGGTGGACAGGCATCAAAAGCGACACCGAAAGCCGCTGTGGCTAAATTTGCAGCTGCAGGACGTACAGCGACCAAAAAGGATCTCGGTATGATCTCAATGTCCTACGGAACTGCCTACGTTGCCTCTGTTGCCTTGGGAGCCCGTGACGAACAGACATTGAAAGCATTCCTCGAAGCCGAAGCTTATGATGGCCCGTCGATCATCATAGCCTATTCTCACTGTATTGCTCACGGCATCAATATGTCAACCGCACTTGAGAATCAGAAAGCTGCAGTGGATTCCGGACACTGGATACTCTACCGCTACAATCCTGCCCGCTTGCTGGAAGGAAAGAATCCGCTTATTCTCGATTCGAAAAAGCCTAAAATTCCGGTTGCAAATTTCCTCAATATGGAAAACCGCTTCAGAATGCTCAAAAAGAGCCATCCCGCTCTTGCCGATGAGTATTATGCGGCCATCCAGAAAGAGGTTGATACACGCTGGGCTCATTACGAATACCTGGCGGCACGCACCACCTTCGGTAATGAGAAATAAGGACTCACATTGAAATCGACATAAAAAAAGGCGAGGATAATCTCCTCGCCTTTTTTCTTTTCTGAAATATTGTCCCGGAAAACAGGAGATGACACGCCCTGATTCATTGTTAAGGCATCAAGATGCTGCCATTTTTTGCGAGAATTGAAGAATGATAAATTCCGCCGGTCTGACAACGGCCATTCCTATTTCTAAAATGAGGTTTCCTTCAACAATATCAAGGGGTGTCATGGTTTTTCCTAATCCAACAGCCACATAAAACGCATGCTCAGATTTATCGCCTTGTAACGCTCCCTGACGCCAGAGTGTTGTGAGAAAATTTTCAATCGAGGCCTGAACCTTCACCCATGTATTGACAGTGTTTGGCTCAAAGACAAACTGCATGGCACCCTTTTTTGTGGACTCTTCCACAAAGTTGATAAAACGGCGGACGTTGATATAACGCCATTCATTATCGTTTCCGGCAAGCGTGCGAGCACCCCAGACCATAGTCCCTTTGCCGATGAATGAACGGATAGCATTGACGGATTTGCCAGCTTTCGCATCAATGTTCATAAAATCCTGTTCATTTTTAGAGCAATCGGTTACCGGCTTGATTACGGCTTTGAGAGTCACGTTTGCCGGTGCCGTCCATACACCCCGACTCTTGTCGACAGAAGCATAAATGCCTGCTATGGCAGCGCTTGGCGGCATTGGACAGTGCATATCTCTGAGTGCCTTTTTTGCCTTTTCGTATGTATTGTTGTCAGTAATCTTTAAAGAATCAAGGGTTACCACACCCGGCTGAGCAGGGTTAACAGGGGCGGGTGTTACAGTGTACTTTACCTTGATTTTTGTCTCATCGACGACAAAATCCAGTGTTGTATTGATGTTGGGCGCATAAGCTGCCCCATATTTCAGATTGTCGTTGCCAATACCATTATCTCTGAAATTTCTGATGGTGTCCAACAGTGTGACACCTTTTTTTAAAAGTGATTGTTCGTCGCAGCCATACACATCCATTACCACAAAACGGTTTTTCAATGCTTCACATTGTTCGAGCGCTAAATTGTAAAGTACCTGGAAATCGTTGATTGTCGTAAGATATTGCGCTTCAGGAAAGATAATGAGTGTTGGCTCCTCTCTGTTTTCTAATTTTTTCAAACCATCTTTCAACTTCTCAATGTTCAGATCAGTTCCCAAACTTTCATACGGACTCACCGATACGATGTAGCATGGACCGCCACCATTATTGAAAAACAGTTGCAATGCATAATACATGATATGTTTTGATCGACCTGAGTCAATAAAACAGGTACTCTGTTTCAGCGAGATGGTTTTATCTGTCTCATCTTTCTGTTCGTCGATGGATACCTTAATGTTCTCTTCTTTCTGAGCCCCTCCGAAATGTTGCATATATTCTATCATAGAATCTAT
Source organism: Chlorobium sp. (assembly GCA_005843825.1). Classification (GTDB taxonomy): domain Bacteria; phylum Bacteroidota; class Chlorobiia; order Chlorobiales; family Chlorobiaceae; genus Chlorobium. The sequence continues at coordinate 43,967 of SZXX01000016.1, read as the reverse complement.
CCTGACGGGTTTGAGATGTAAATCGTCAATATCTGTCAGAGTGGCCTTTTCGGTGTAGCCTATGAATGCCGGAACCGCCGTTTCTACTCCTGTAATTGAAGGTGGGAATTTGTTGATTTCTTCGATATACACTCCTGGAGTTGTATACATTTTTGACATGGTATGTCCCTTTTATGTTGAGGAGTTGTTATAAAAAAGTCGAGGGGCTCCGAAAGACAGGTGGAGACTACTTCTTCTGCAGCTTTTGCATCTTCGCCATCAGTTCCTGCGCCTTCTCAGGGTTTCCGAGCTTTTGGTATACCTGGGCAAGGTGATCAAGTATTTCAGGCTCACGCGTATCAAGTGCCGATGCTTTTTCAAGGTGTTCTCGCGATTTGTCATATTCTGCCAATTTGAAGAGTACCCAGCCAAGCGTATCGAGGTAGCTGGCATTTTCGGGTTCTGCAGTAACGGCCTTCAGCGCGAGTTCTTTGGCTCTTGAGAGTTCTTTCCCTCGTTCAGCAAGAACATAGGCAAGATTGTTCATCATAAAAATATTACCGGCATCAATGTCAAGAATGCTCTCATAGAGGCGAATGCTTTTATCGGAAAAGCCAAGTTTATCATAGCATACAGCAAGGGTGCTGCCAGCCTGGAGATAAAGCTGTTTATCCTTATGGGCCACGTTTGGCTGCACCACTTTTTCCAGCAGCAGCGCCGCTTTTTTAACGTTACCAGTTCGAAAACAGACTTCACCTTCCATAGCCCGAAACCTGAGCGGGCGAACCGGAAATCGCTTTTTAATGATGGCAACCGTTTTTTCAGCCTGCCGGTTCTCCTTCAGCGTGAGATACGCGGCTACAAGATCCTCCCATATTGAAATATTGCCGGAGTCGAGTGTCAGTGCCTTTTTAAAATCATGTATGGATTCGGCTTCCTGGTTATGTAACAGCTTGACATTAGCTCTAAGCGCATAGACCTTGCTGTTGTTTGGATGACGCTTGTTGATTGCCTCGATCATGATAAAAGATGGATCAACAAAGGTGCTGTCCTTGTTTGATCGGACAATAAAGAGTTTGGCAAGATCAATCTGCTGCTGGAGACTTACCTGATTGGAATCATAAAAGCGGTTAAGATCTTCAAGAAAAACAGGACGGTTTTTTGTTTTTACAGAGACCTCGAACAGGGCTAGCCATGCTGGAATAAATCCGGGATTTTCCTGAATCACACCCCTGAATGTTCTGGAAGCAAGATCATGCTGCTCTGTCTGCATGTAGAGTTCTCCGAGAGTGAGGCTTAGCTTCTCTTTGCCATTGCCCTTCTCAATCAGATCCATTACTGTACTTATAGCATCATTATAATGAAGGAGTTTTATCTGCATCAGCAATACCTGTGCCTGGAGCGTTTTATCCTTTGGGTCTAAAGCAAGCAGTTCGTTAAAAACAGCAAGGGCTTTTTCGGGCTGTTCAGCAGCAAGATATGCCAGAGCCAGATAGGTGAGCGGTTCAGGACTGCCAGGTTCAAGAGCAACAAGCTGGCGGTAGAGATCGGAGGCCCGGGGGTAATCGTGCATCTGATGAGACAGGCCGGCAAGAAACCTCAGGTAATATTTATTTGCGGAATCAAGCACAACACTTTTTTCGCTATGCTGGCGGGCTGAGTCAATAAGGCCAAGACCAACGTAGGCTTTTGAGAGCGCATAATGAATCGCTGCATTCGATGGCTGGAGTATCAGAAGCTTCTTATAACCGTCAGCGGCACCCTGATAATCTTCTTTAGCACTCAAAAGCGATGCTGCTACAAACTCCCTTTTTGAGGCTTCAAAGAGAGAGTCGGAAACGGGCATCCCGGAAAGAACGGGCCGGGAAGAACATGATGAAAGGGAAATAATTGAGAACATTGCACCGCCAAGCACAAAAAAGATGAGCCTCAACCGGTCAAATCGGTGTGCTGGTAATTTACCGGTCCTGCTGTCCATCAAACAAAGGGTATTCATTGCTGTCACTTCCGGTTGAGAACCGTAAAAATGCCTGACGCGTTGCAACCCGTCCCCTTGTTGTCCTTGTGAGGTAACCTGCCTGGATAAGATAAGGCTCGTAAACCTCTTCAATGGTATCCCGCTCTTCACCTACCGATACGGCGAGAGAGGCTATCCCGACTGGTCCACCACTGAATTTGTTGACAATGGTGTCCATGATTTTTTTATCCATATCATCCAGTCCTTCCTCATCAATTTCAAGACACTCAAGGGTCTTCATGGCAATAGAGCGGGTTATAAGCTCTACACCGTCTACCTGAGCAAAATCCCGGGCACGCCGAAGCAGTCTGTTTGCAATGCGGGGGGTACCCCTGGAACGCCCGGCAATTTCGGAGGCAGCCTCGTCATCAATTCCTATACCGAGAATCCCTGAAGCTCTTATTATAATTCCTTCGAGAATATCCGGTGCATAGTAATCAAAGCGGCTGTTAATGCCGAACCTTGCCCTGAGTGGTGAGGTCAGAAGACCGGAACGAGTCGTTGCGCCAACAAGGGTGAAGGGTTCGATTCGCAACTGCACCGCCCTTGCCGAAGGCCCGCTGTCGAGCATGATATCAATGCGGAAATCCTCCATGGCTGAATAGAGATACTCCTCAACAGCCGGGGGCATACGGTGAATTTCGTCAATAAAAAGCACATCCCCCTTTTGAAGACCAGTCAGAAGTCCTGCGAGATTACCTGCCTTGTCAAGCAAAGGACCGGACGTTGACTTGATGCTGCTTCCCATTTCGGATGCAATAATATAGGCAAGCGTCGTCTTTCCGAGCCCTGGTGGACCGGATAAGAGGACATGGTCCAGTGCATCACCGCGCATTTTTGCTGCTGAAATAAAAACTTTCAGATTATCGGTCAGCCGCTGCTGCCCGGCAAAATCATCCATTGAGATTGGTCGAATCTGTTCTTCGATCCTGGTCTCAACGGCATCAGGTGGCGTATTGAGGAGTTCTATTCTCAAACAAAAAACATTACAGGTTTATCAGCATAGCATTCAGAGCTTTATCCTCGGATCCGCAACAGCATAGAGAACATCGGCAAAAAGATTGCCCATCACTATAAGAGAGCCGGAAATAAAGGTATTGGCAATAATCAGTGGATAATCCCTTGCAAAAATCGCTTCGACCGTCACCCGTCCCATACCCGGAAAAGCAAAAATCACCTCAATAAACAAAGCTCCGCTGAATATAAAAGGCAATGCACTTCCCATCAGGGTTATTACCGGAAGAAGTGCATTGCGAAGTGCATGCTTGAAAATAACCACATTTTCCGACAACCCCTTGGCCCTTGCGGTGCGGATATAGTCCTGCCGGATAACCTCCAGCATGCTTCCCCTGACGTAACGGGCAATACCTGCAGCACCATTAATGCTGAGTACGGTAACCGGCAGCACAAGATGCCATGCCCGGTCAAGCAGAAAACCCAGAGGCCCGTAACTTTCAGCACCAATCTCGTTAAGGCCTGACACGGGGAAAAAAGGAAATTTAAGGGCTAAAAGAATAATCATCATCAGGGCAAACCAGAACTCCGGCATCGAATAAAAAAACAATGCTGTAACAGTCAGGAACCTGTCGAGAAAAGTGTTCTGTCGAACTGCAGAAATAATCCCGATGAGAATGCCAAAGGTAAAATTTGCAATAAGGGTCAGTATAGCTATAGTCAATGTGATCGGCAGCGCTTCGGCAATAACATCGAAAACCGGCTGCTGGGCACGACTGAAACTGCGACCGAAATCACCCTGCAGAACATTGGCAAGCCATTTGAAATACTGCACAGGCAAAGGGTCGTTCAGCCCATACTGCGCCCTGATCTGCTCTGCAACATTCGGGCTTATCCCCGGCTGGATGAAAAAAGCTGCAGGATCACCGGGAGCAAGTCTGATAATGAAAAATGTAAGGGTCAATACCCCGAAAATCAACGGAATGGCTATCAAAAGCCGTTTAAAGATATAAATCAGCATAACAAGCTATTGAGCAATATTCGCGGAAGGCCTGAGCCTCCAGTCGTCAACATTATAAAAAGTTCCAGAAATATTGAGTTCCGCACCCTCAATACGCTTATTGAATCCCTGTGTTTCCTTGATCCAGTAAAGAAAGGTTATTGGTTGATCACGATGAAGGATTTCCTGATATTCAAGCCAGTAAGGCTTTGCTTCCACAGGGTCCATTTTTTGCTTGGCCAGCTCACACAGTTCGTCAACTCTCGGGTTGCGGTAACCGGGAAAATTAAACCGGCTCTTTTTGAGATCTGAACCCCATACATCAAGGGGATCAATTTCCAGACCGATAGACCAGCCTGCCATCCAGGCATCAAGTTTTCCAGACTGAAGGCTTTCAAAAAAAACATTGGATTCCTGAACATCAAGCTTGCAATCGATACCTATTGCACGAAGGTTTTGCTGAATAATAACACTGGCATAGTTCCTTCTCGCATTACCGGCATTGGTATAGAGAACAAAACTGAATTTTTTGCCGTTTTTTTGCAGAATACCGTCCGGACCCGGAAGCCAGCCTTCAGACTTGAGCAGAGCTGATGCTTTTGCAGGATCGTATGGATGAGGGGTTATCCGGTTATTATATGCCCATTTCAGAGAGGGTGAAATATCATTATTGCAGATAACGCCATACTGCTTCAGATATCCATCGATGATCGCCTGACGATCAATAGCATTCGTAAGGGCAACTCTGACTCTGGCCGAACCGAACAACGGATGAGGTTTGAATGTGCCGTTTTTGCGATACTCTGCCTGGTCTATATTTGACCAGCCGACATAGTCGTACACTCGAAGACCGACTGTTTTAATATCAATCTGACGATTTGCTTTCAACAGGGCAGTAAAATCTTCCGGTTTGATATTTTCCACAACATCAACCGTGCCGGTCTGAAGCTGCGTCACCCTGACCGTGTAATCAGGAACGACCTTGAAAGAAATTGCCGGAATGTTCCCTGGCTTAGGAAGATTTGACTTTCTGCTTGATACAAGTAAAATTTCCTGCTGCTGCTGCCAGCTTTTCAGCTTGTATGGGCCTGCTCCAAGGGGAGTAAGATTGAGCGGAGAGTGACGAAACTCATCGGGCTTAACATCTTTCCAACGGTGAGCTGGAAGAGGGGTAAGCGAGGTATGAAAAAGTGCCAGCTGCTCGGGAACCGGCTTGTAAAACCTGAAAATCAGTGTTGTATCATTTGGCGTTTCGATGGCTTTATCAAAATCAACTTTGCCCTTGTCGGCACCAACCAGCTCTGCAAGGTACTGCTGCCGGGCACTGGCAATCACCGGGTTGCCATAGAGCTGATAGGAAAACTTGAAATCTGCAGAGACAATAGGCTTTCCGTCATCCCAGAACGCATCACTCCGGAGAATGTAGGTAAGCGATTTATGATCATCCGATAGACGCCAGCTCCTGGCGATAGCTCCTTTTGGTGCTTTTTTGCCCTGACCCGGTGTTACTGCTCTCAGTTTTTTCTCCAGAGCCATGTAATTCATCAGGCCTGTCGTGGTATCAAACTCGCTTTGCAGCAGAGAGGGATAGATAAGACCAAAAATATTGCTTGAGGTAACGGTTGCACCGATAACCGGATTAAGATAATCAGCATCACCGAGCATTGAGATAACAAGAGTAGTGTCCATAGCTGCACGACTCTTGCTGCCATTTCCTTTACTGTCATTATGTCGATTGCAGGAAGATAGGGTAAACAGAGTAAAAAGGACCAGCAGATAACCTGCCAGCCTGATGGACAGAGAAGAAACCCTCTCGGCACTTTTTTCAATCATCACTATCATCCTCTTGTTTTTCACTGTTGATCACGTTTTTTATCCTGTCGGTAAGCGCCTCGGCGGCAACATAATTAGAGTATCGTTTCAAAAGGAAATTAAGGCCAACCACTTCAATGATAACGGTGATATTTTTACCGGGGAATATAGGCAATTGCACCAATGGAACGTCAACACCGAGAATCTTTATGTATTTGGTATCGAGGCCAAGCCGCTCATAGACCATCTCTTTATCCCATTCAAGAAGCTCTACAACCACCTGTACCTCCTTGACATCACGAATTGCCCGGATACCAAAAGTTGCACGCACATCAACAACGCCAAGTCCACGGATTTCCATAAAATGGTCAATGATAGTGTTTCTTTTGGCATTAAGCATCATTGACTCGCCTTTCCGTTGAATAACAACGACATCATCAGCTACAAGGCCGTGCCCCCTTTCAACAAGATCAAGTGCAATTTCAGATTTTCCGAGACCGCTTTTACCGATAATCATCACTCCAACACCATAAACATCGACCATTGAGCCATGATACTGCTGGTATAACGAAAACTGGTCGTCAAGAAAACCAGTGACAAAATAGATGGTTTTAGTTGAAGAGAGGCGGGTAATATAGACAGGAATGCCCGCTTTGGTAGCCATATCAAGCAGCGTCTGCGGGAGTTTGTTATTGCTGGTAAGGATAATGCAAGGTATTTTGAATCGAACAAGATTTTCAAACACCCTGTTTCGTTCATCTTCATCAAGATGATTTAAAAACCTGGTTTCGGTATTTCCAAGAATCTGAACCCGTTTGTAGGTAAACAGATTGGTAAAGCCGGCCAAGGCCAGTCCGGGACGGTGAAGATCACGCTCAAAAATCCTTCGCTTCTGTTCGTCAACATTGTTCAGACGCCGCAATTTGATATCATGCTTCGTACCAATGGTATTAAAAAAATAGGCGACCGTTATGGATCGCTTTTTTAATCCTTTTTGATCAAGTTTCATGGTATCTCGCTTTCGAAGTGATAAAACCCTTCCTGAAAAGCTGCAGGGCGTCAGGAATATGCCCTGCAGACTTTGTGCCAGGATACTGTTATTGTAGTTTTTCCTTGTATTTCTTGAGCTGCCGGCTCAATGCCTCAACGCAGTTGTCGATTGTCTGTTCATAAACTGCGCCGGATTCCTTTGCGACAAGAACATTCTGTGGAACATGCACCGTTATCTCGGCAAGCTTGTTTTTTTCAAAGTCATTTTTCTGATGATCCAGAATGATATGGCAACTGATAATACCCGGGAAGATTTTTAACAGTGGAATTACGGCGTTGCGGGCATACTCTTCTATGTCTGTATGATTATTGGAGTGGCGCAAGGTAACCTTAACATTGACAACATCACTAACGACTGCTTTCGTCATAATAACCTCCGTTATAATAAGTTGAACGTAAAGAAAGAACAAGGCTCCCGCGGTGAATATGGTAACGGGGAGCCGCACTGTAGATCTATGCGTTTGGATGCGCTTTCCGGTAAACCTCCTTTAAGCGCTCAAAAGTAACGTGAGTATATATTTCGGTAGTTGACAGGTTACTGTGTCCAAGCATTTCACTGACACTGTTAAGATCTGCTCCACTGTTCAGCAGGTGTGTGGCAAAACTGTGGCGCAGAATATGTGGATTCTTCTGTTTTTGTTCAGTGACAGCAAAGAGGTATTTCCGGGTCAATCTCTGGACAAGCATGGGATAAAGCTTTTTACCTTTATTGGTTAAAAAAACATACCGTAAGGCTCCAGCTTCCCCATTTGTATTTATTCTAAAGAAGTTTCTTCGTACTTCAAAATATTTTTTAAGTGCGTCCATGCACGCCTTGCCCACCGGAACAATTCTCTGCTTTCTGCCTTTTCCTGTCAGCTTGACATATCCACTCTTGAGATCAAGGCTTTCCATTGTCAGACTGGTAAGCTCTGAGATACGAAGCCCGCTTCCATAAAGCAACTCAAGGATGCTTCGATCACGTTCCTGGACAAAAGATGCTTCCAGACAGTGTTTTTCAGAATTGACAGAATCGTCACCAGCAGTCGGAAGCACTTCGTTAAAAAGCTTTTCAGTCTGTTGCTCTGTTAAAAAGCCAGGTACCCGCCGAGGAAACTTTGGGGTGGTGATATAGGAAAAAACGGAGCTCTTAATCTCTCCGATCTCCTGCAGATACCGGTAATAGCTTTTGACTGCTGCCAGTTTTCTGGCAATTGATCGCTGCTGAATACCACGTTCGATCAATGACACAAAAAAAAGGCGAACATCAATTGCTGTAAGCTGCTCATGGTTAAAGCCGCTTAAATCGTTGAGCTGAAAATGCCTGGCAAGAAAGGAAAAAAACTGAACAAGATCTGTTCTGTATGCAATAACAGTATTCGGTGAAAGATTTTTACGGCTCCTGAGTGTATCAAGAAAGTCATCTATTGGAAGTGAGCCTTCAGGCAATAAATCAGGTGAAGGGGAGGAGGATGAATTTTTCATGTAAGTGCAACACAAACCAGTTCCTCTTTATTTCTAAGGTAATACAAATTTTCGCTCCGTATGAGAAAATTGTTGAGGCATGGCTTTTCGACACTCTCTTCCATCGTGTCTGCATAGACCAGAGAGTCCATTGCCCATACGTTAAGAACAGAGTGCCACAAGCCTGTCGACTCAGACTGTTCATGTACAGCGGCAACGGTGAATGTACCCTTGAGAATACATTCGCAGCGGGTGGATTCAGTGATGCCGACCCGCTGCAAGGCCCTACGCTCTTCAGTCATTTCCATGGTCACAAAGTCTGAAAGCATAACCTGCTGCCGATCCTCCTCAGGAACAACCACCTGCCTTATTGCATTGACTGCAGGACTATCGAGACCAAGGGTACGGATGAGCGCTCCGGTAAAGGGATCGATGAGGAGAAAATGACGCTCAGGGAACCCCCCAAAAGTCGAAAGCTGATAGACGAGAAACTCATGGTCAAGATTGGCGGCAAAAACAATATCAGGTCGTGACCAGACTACCCTGTTATCCCGGAGATCAAGCGCCCAGATCCCTTTATGTTCAGGGCTTTCGGACTGATAGGCGTAGCAATAGACAAGATTTCCGAGAGTTGTTTCAAGTCCGACAAACCAGCCGTCTCCAGCAGGAACAGGATGATGGTGATCCATCAGCAGGTAATCATCACAAAGAACCTTGCCGGTAAGTATATCGATAGAGAAAAAAAGGGCCCGTCGGTCAGCAGTAAAGCGCTTCTGGCCTATAAGATCACCGGTTTCAGTAAACATGAGCTGCCATATCAGCGCGCCATGACCGGCATGATAACACCAGCGAAGAGAAAGCTGCTTTTGGGTGCTCTTCATGGAGTGTTTTTTTGCCTGGTCATTTTGTAGATATTGACGGCAACATCTTTAGAGCCTCCAGTATACTTCCGGGGAAAAGGAGTTATGGAAAAATTGTTTTCTGCAGCAAGTTCAAGAAACTGTTCCGCCATTCTTCTTCGCGGATCTGCGAGGTATGCCGCGCCGTCGGCTTTCAGAAGTTTATCAATCGCGGTAACAATCGGCAGCAGGTTTACCCTTTCATAAAGCACATCTGCAGCAAACAGAATGTCAAACTTTTCACTGCACTTCACCAGCCGCCAGTCAAGTCGTTCAATATCAAAAGAGAGCTTGTTTTTCAAGGCATTATACTTCACAAAACGAAGAGCTTCCACAGAATAGTCTGTAGCGAGAACACTGGCACCTTTCCATGCTGCAACAGTCGAAGCCATACCAACACCGGAGCCTATTTCAATGACTCGCAAACCCTTAAGCGGAAGTTCATCGGCAATAAATGACGAAAGGGTTATTGCAGAAGGCCATATTTCCGCCCAGTAAGGCATTTGTTCATCTTTAACAAACTCTTCAGGCGATATCCGGTCAAGAAGAGCATAACTGTCAAGAACACTCAAAAAGCTGAAAGAGTGCCCTCCGAAGGTATACGATGTTTCTGTAAGATCATATTCAGCAGCCAACGTTTTATAAAGAAGAGATAACTCCTGACCGTCTCCGTCAATGGATTCATGCATAACAAGACCCTGCCATTTATTTTTCTGACACAACGACGCTGCCCCTCCGAAATAGAGTGCGATTTCAGCTTTTAACGAACAAAAAAATCAATTGAATTTACCGATAAATCGCCATGGATTTCTATTTTGCATCGAAAAGACGCTAACGTATCTGGAAAAACTTTCCTTAAAAAGTCAATCAACATCTGCTATCCTATGAAAAAAGAGCTCCTTGAAATCTTTGACAATACGTATCCCGACAGAGACTACACTATTGAGATCGTCAACCCTGAGTTTACTTCTGTCTGCCCAATAACGGGTCTTCCTGATTTTGGAACCATAACTGTCCGTTATGTCCCTGATAAAACCTGTATCGAGTTGAAATCACTGAAATATTATTTTTTCGAGTTCCGCAATGCCGGTATTTTTTATGAGAATATCACGAACAAGATTCTTGATGATCTTGTCGACGCTCTTCAGCCAAGGTCACTAAGCGTGATCACAGAGTGGAAAGCAAGAGGAGGAATAACCGAAACTGTCAGCGTCAACTATAAGAGCTCACATTGAAAAAAAAGAGATAAAAAAAGCCTCAGAGTATCTCTCAGAGGCTTTTTTTATAAACGTTGGATACAGAAAAGAAGCTCAGGGCAATCAGAACTTGTTCTCCAGATAGATAACGATTGTTTTAGCTTCATCCGGGGTTATACCTGAACCGGCATTAGTCTGCATGCGATTGACTACGACATCAACTTTGCCTGTCTTCTTGTACTTGGTCCTGAAAGCATCCTGAACAGATGCAAGCGTATGACATTTGTTACACCTTCCATCAGTAAGAGTCTTGCTGGCCGCAAAATCAAAACCGGCAGGAACTGGATGATTTTTGGCGGTGGCGGAAGGTTTTTCCAGAAATGCAGTGAGCTCTTTGACCGAACGAATGTATTTGCCATCCTCAGTCGTGGTACGACCCGTGGTTGACAATAAAATTCCCGAGGGCCTTAGCCACAGGAGCGCAAACATGACGGCAACAATGGCAATAATACTGAGAGGAAAACTCAAAAACCACTTGTCACTGATTCTCGACGACATTTTGCCAAGCCCCATAATAATAAGAGAGGCTCCACAAATTAACGATAGCCATCCGGCAAAGGAGCGCAGAGGAGTGAGTATTACTGAAATGTTTTCAGCCGGCACCTTGTATCCGGTTAAAAATGACAAACCGAAAAACAGAGACCCCATTAAGACAGCCCCGCCTAATGCAACTGCAATAAGCTTACCATTTGATTTGTTGTCCATGAGTGGTAATGAATTAGGTGTTAGTGGCTTACCCAAAAAATTATGCAGTAAGATAAGCATAAATAGTAAAGGCGGCAAACAGAAAGCTTAAAAAGGTTGTCTTTATACCTCACTATCTGCTGAAACTTGAGGAGCATACCCTATCCTTGAGTCAAGGCTTTCAAGGAAAGGCAAGATAATTTGTAACTCATTTAATTTTTTAGAATACTGCACAAAGTGCCGCACTAACCAGAGAATTGTTTTGCCTTATGATAACGACCACAAGCAGCATTATTGATTTCGCAAAAGCAGAACGCGATTTTCTGTTTCTTCTTCAATGCTTTCAGGAGGTACTCCGTGACCTTGGAGATAATGAACTCGCAGACCACCTGCCTTGGCAGAACGCCGGCATCCCCCTTGAAAACTATCCTAATTCGGAGCGTGCCCTCCAGGCGTTTTCAATTTTTTTCCAACTTCTCAACATGGCGGAAGAAAACTCCGCCGCACAAAATCGGCGTTCGCTGGAAGCTGAACACGGATTATCACATCTGACCGGTCTATGGGGTAAAACATTGTCACGTTTCAAAAAACTTGGAATCCCTGAAACAACCATCTCTTCACTGCTGCCGGAGGTTTCTATTGAGCCTGTTCTGACAGCACATCCGACGGAAGCAAAACGAAAAACAGTGCTTGAGCAGCATCGTCAGCTTTATCTGCTGCTGGTAAAACGTGAAAACCAGATGTGGACCCCGCTTGAACAGCTTGAAATCCGAAATGAGATTAAGGTGGTCATGGAAAGGCTCTGGAGAACGGGAGAAATACTTTTCGAAAAACCCCAGGTATCGGCTGAAAGGAGAAATGTGATTCACTATCTCTATAATATTTTCTCTGAAGTCTTACCCATGCTTGATAAACGCCTTCTGCAGGCGTGGCATGAGGCAGGATTTGATAGTCGCAGACTATCTGACCCAAGAAATCTGCCTCGCATTACCTTCGGCAGCTGGGTTGGCGGTGACCGTGACGGCCATCCGCTTGTAACAGCTACGGTCACTGAAGAGACTCTTGCTGAAATGCGCAAGAAGGCTCTCACGCTTGTCCTGCATAATCTCATAGACCTGGCATCAAAATTAAGTCTTTCAGAAAGACTTCAGTCTCCAGGTGACGGGCTCATCCATCGCATCGACAGCCTCAGCAGCAAGCTTGGAGAAGCTGGATATGAAGCTTTACACAGAAACCGGCATGAACCCTGGCGGCAGTTTCTGAACCTTATGATCGCTTCGCTTCCCCTTGAAACTGATACATCTGAGACTAGTGCTGTATCCTCTGAACGAAGCCATTATATCGGTTCGGAAGAACTTTTGGAGGATCTCTCGCTTTTACGTGAGTCCCTCCTTGCTGTAGGAGCTCAACATATTGCCGATATGGAAGTTACCCCTGTTTATAGAATCGTTCAGACGTTCGGTTTCCATCTCGGAACCCTTGATATCCGACAAAACAGCCGTGTTCATGAACTGGCCCTCTCGCAGTTGATGACCGCTGCAGGTATGAATGGCAGTGATTTTCTGGAATGGGATGAAGCGGAAAGAAGAGCATTTCTTGATCGGGAACTGCTGTCACCACGGCCGTTTACCCATCCCGATATGACGGCGGGTCCTGAAGCGGACACCGTGCTTGCCTGCTACAGGGTTTTAGTACAACATACCAAACAGTACGGTACAGGCGCTCTTGGCTCACTCATTGTCAGCATGACGAGAAACGTCTCTGACCTTCTTATCGTCTACATTTTCGCAAGGGAAGTAGGATTGATGACAACTTCCGAAGATGGAGACGCCTGTTTGCTCCCTGTCGTCCCGCTCTTTGAAACCATTGAAGATCTGAAAAGAAGCCCTGCAATCCTTAAGGAATTTCTCCGCCACCCGGTTACACAACGAAGTCTCGATTACCGAAGAAATTCGACTGGAAAGAAAAGAAGGCTCCAGGAGGTTATGATCGGGTACAGCGACAGTAACAAAGACGGGGGAATTTTTTCAAGCACCTGGACACTTTATCGCGCCCAGGAATCTCTGCTTGAAGCAGGTGAAATTGCTGATACTGAGATCCTGTTTTTTCATGGAAGGGGCGGGAGTATCAGTCGTGGAGCAGGCCCGACTCACCGTTTTATCAGGGCGCAACCCTGGGGATCCTTTAATGCCGGTATGTGTTTTACAGAACAGGGCGAAACCATTGCCCAAAAGTATGCCAACCGCATCAGTGCAGTCTATAATCTCGAACTTTTCATGGCTGGAGCAGCCGAAGTTCTTATCAGGCAGAGAGTGGGGCCAAAAAGAGAGCATCCCCTTGAGCAGATAATGGATCTTCTTTCGGATAAAAGCAATCAGGCTTACCGGAAGCTGATCGGCGAAGAAGGATTTCTCACATTTTTCCGTGAAGCCACACCTATTGACATTATTGAATCAACAAGAATAGGTTCCAGACCTTCTCGAAGAAGCGGAAAAACCAGTCTTGAAGACCTGCGCGCCATTCCCTGGGTATTCAGCTGGAACCAGGCGCGTTTTTCACTTTCGGGCTGGTACGGTGTGGGCTCTGCACTTGAATATCTGGAGAACAGCTCCCCGGAGATATTTGAGGATATCCGGAACCGCAGCCACGTCTGGCCTCCCCTTCGCTACATTATCAGCAATGCCGATACCAGCATTGCATCTGCTGACGTGAACATCATGCGCAAGTATGCGACACTTGTCACTGACAGCACTATCAGGGAACACATTCTCGGTATGATCGAAACAGAATACCATCGAACAAAAAAGTATATCGAAATCCTCTTTGCCGGGCCTCTTGAGACTCAACGGCTTAATGTCAATAAATTTATCGTCCTGCGTCACGAAGGACTTGACCTGCTGCACCATCAGCAGATAAAGCTCTTGAAGCAATGGAGGGAACTGCAGGATTCTGATAAACAGGAAAAGTCCGACACCCTGCTGTTGGAACTCTTTTTGACCGTCAACGCCATATCAGGAGGATTGCGCACAACAGGATAAAAAAATAAAGCCTTTGGATATTATTGCGCTGGAAACAATAAGAAAAATCGTCTCTTATGTTATTATCAGCAACAATCTTGAAAGAGATAGATTGACTCAGTAGTGTCCGGTTAAAATAAAGCCAGTTGAAGTACCGGCTCCCTCGCCTTTTTGAGAGATTGTTCTTTGAGAGATAAAATATCGATCAATAAGCGCTGCTCCATGACGACTGCAGCGATCATTCTGGTCAATTCCTGCAATGAATGTCGGTATTTCGTCTGGAACTTGATGTAGGACAAGAGCAGATAATAGCACATGGCTATCCAAATCTGCGTCAATACAGCGTTCTGACTGGTACCAAGGAATGACTTGATTTTCAGGTTTTGTTTGATCCACCTGAAAAATGTTTCAATCTGCCAGCGAGATTTGTAAATGGCTGCTATCGTTGAGGCTGCGAGTTTCATATTATTGGTGATGAACTCATATTCCTTGCCGGTATCCGGGTCAGTATAACAGACCAGACGAAACGCTTTCGGGTATTTTGCTCTTGTACCATCAATGACCAATTCAATTTTTTCATCCCGAGTTACCTGTTTATTCGTTATCGGTTGATGCTGTCCGATGATTCGGTACTGGATGTTTGTTTTTGAGCGTGTTACAAACCAGACCTTACGCTGATCAAGGGTATACAGCCACTGGAAATCGATATAGGCTCGGTCAAACGAAATGATGCTGTCCGGCAACAGGTGAAAATCAAGTTTCTCTTCGCTTCTTGCAACCCGGACATCATGGTGTTTAGCGTCCGTCATGACCATGAATGCTGGCAGCGAGCCCCGGTGGTCAAAAAGGTAGTGCAATTTGATGGCCCCCTTGCGTTGACGGAATTCTGCCCATGGAAAAACGCTTAGGCAGAGATCAATGACCGTGGCATCCATTGAAAAGAGAGGGTTTTTGAATCTGAACTTATGGTCAGGAGTAACTGACCGGCATTTGTCGAGCAACTTGTAAAACAGTCCTTCATAGATTTGGTGTGGGCGGTTTTTCATCGAATCCGACAAGGTGCTTCTCTTGATGTTTTCCAGTCCGAGGTGGTACCATTTTTGAGCATGGACTCCAAGGCTTGTTTGAATGCCTCGCAGACTGTCATGACCGACAATCTGTGCATAGAATAGAGTAATTAGTTGTTGCCAGCCCGTGAAATACTTTGTGTAGTGGTTGCTTTGGTGCTGCTTTTCGAGTTTCTCGAATTCGTATCTCGGAAAAATCTTTAGCAACTCACCGAGCATCGTTGTAACTTGTTTCATGGTCTGGAACTCCTTGTGTATAGGGCTGATATCAATTGTTTAGTCACTTTTAATATCGCCGTTTCTCAAGCGTTTTCAGACCTTTTTCATTTTTAACCGGACACTACTGAGATTGACTGTTAAAATTAAGCCTTAACAGAAAAGTGTTCTTACTTTTTAATAACATTTTAAGACGCAAGTAATCATGAAGAAAACCATGTTGATGGCAGCAGGAGTTGCCGGTCTGTTTTTTGCATATCATCCAGCCGATACCCATGCAGAAGTTGGCGTAAGAATAGGCGGCATCCACGTCAATGTTGGAGATAGACCTCATTTTGTTATCGATACAAGACCTACATTTATCTATGTCCCTGAACTTGGATATTCAGTAGCAGTAAGAAGTCCTTATAACTTCATTTTCATTGATGGCAGCTATTTTATAAACCGTGATGGCCGCTGGTACCGTTCTTCGAATTACAGAGGTCCTTGGGATGTGGTCAGCTTTGACAGGCTTCCCCATGCAGTAAGAGCGCACCGCTGGGACGAGATCGGGAGACTGCGTGACAGAGAGTATCGCAAGCATGACCACCAGTACTGGGAAGGCAGAGATCAGCATAACGAACACGACCGCAGGGATGACAGGAATCAACGCCGTGAAGAGAACCGTGACGAACGCCATGATCGCAATCGATAGCTAACTGCAGCCAACAGACACAGAAAAGTAATTGATGTATAGCCGATAGGTTCAAAAGGGAGCTGGAGATAATCCGGCTCCTTTTGCATTCATGCAGTAACGGCAATACACTTCGCAACCAAAACGGCCCTTTTTTAGATTGAAGGCCTTTTTGGTTACCTGCTGTAAATATATTGAACGTAGTTTGTCTGGCTTGAAATGATTAATTATGCAATAACAAAGCGTTAACTTCTATTGGTAATTACTTTAAAGAATTATTCAATAACAAAACACAATGTTGTATGCATTACTTTAGATACAGAACATTGTAATCGCATATAATTTTTACTTTGAGGACACGACAAAATGGCGAAAATTCATATTCTTGTATTAAAGGTTCTGATACTCTTTTCTGTTTTTGCCTGTGATGTACATGCTGCAACCAAAAATACGGTCGGAGTTGTACTGCTTCACGGCAAATGGGGAAATCCATCCCAGCATATCAATACTCTGGCGACATCATTAAAGGAGAAGGGGTATATTGTCCTTACACCATTAATGCCCTGGAGCAAATCAAGAGGATATGATGTTGATTATCCGGCAGCATTGGGGATTGTTGAAAATAATATTCAGGAATTACGAAAAAAAGGCGCAAAAATCATTGTTCTTGCAGGACATAGTATGGGTGCCAATGCTTCTATCGCCTATGCTGCCTATGGACATGAAAAAATTGATGCCATTATTGCTGTAGCCCCTGGCCATACTCCTGATCTGCATAAGTATCATATGAACGTTGAGTCAAGTCTCAATAAGGCAAATGAAATGATCAAAGCCGGTCAAGGGGGAGAGAGGGAGTCATTTATTGATCTCAATGGCGGCAGGTACGAAAGCATCAACATGACTGCCGCTACGTATTACAGTTTCAATGACCCGTGCGGAATGGCTTCCATGCCGATTTCCGCATCTAAGGTGACTCAGCGAATTCCTCTGTTTTGGATAGTTGCCGGTCCGGAAGATGTTTTATATAACGCGGGAAAAGAGTATGTCTTTGAAAAATGGCCGTCCAATCCGCTTAATAGATATCTGATCTTGAATGCAACTCATCTCAGTGCGCCTGATAATGCAAAAGACGAAATAGTGAAATGGATCGATACATTAACTTTATCCTTCTGAAGTTGACTCAATAATAATTCAGCATAATTGAGACCAGGATTTTCTTCCTTAAAATAATCCACTTTTAATTAAATATTTTTTTATTACATTTATCATTAATTTTCCCCATAAGGAAGAATAACTTTAAATAATTAAAAATCAATAAATTATGTCTTCAACAAAACTTTCAGAACTTAAATCGAAAATAGCTCAGCTTCAAAAAGAAGCAGATGATATTATCAAGAACGAGCGTATTGCCATAATTAAAGAGATTAAGGATAAACTCGACGCTTACAATATTACGGTTGAAGAACTTCAGAGGAAGGGAAAAACAGCCAAATCCGGAGTAAAAAGCCCAGCTGTTATAAAGTTCAGAAAAAATGAACATGAGTATTGGGTAGGCAGAGGCCCGAAGCCGGGTTGGGTTAAGGATGTTGAAAAAAGAGGCGAAAGTATAGAACAATACAGAGTGCAGGAATAAATCCATTTGAAATTAGGCGATCTGCAATAAGTAACTCCGTAAGATTTTCTGAAATCATTCAGAATTTGCTTCACAGCTACAACGGAGGGCGACCACAAGGGTTGCCCGTACAGCGCAATAATGTCTAGTTTTGATTCTATTGAGGCTTGTAACAGGGCCTCAATTTTTTTACCCCTTATAATGCCCTCCGTTCTGGAGCAACCTGAGCCGTCGCTCTGTTTCAAGGTCATCTTTTGGTATTCCAGTGCCCTCTTTGAATACTAAAATTGTGCCGCCTTTCCATTGGACTCACCTATTTCTCACACCATCAAAATATAGACGAGATATTGGCGTATTATATGCTATTATAAAAAGTGTATAAATACCGAAATTATTCAACTATTTCGTCATGCTCTCTACTCTCAACGCCTCCGCCCTGATCGGTATTGACGCTATCAAGGTTACGGTTGAAACCAACGTCTCCGGCGGCATCCCCTCATTTACGGTTGTCGGCCTTCCGGACAATGCTATCCGGGAAAGCAGGGAACGAATTCTTACGGCAATCCGAAATTCAGGATTTACTATCCCTCCAAAAAAAATCACCGTCAACCTTGCTCCTGCTGATATAAAAAAAGAAGGAACAGCATTCGATCTCCCTATAGCCATCGGACTGCTGGGATCGCTTCAACTTATCACTATCAGATATGATGATTTACTGATCATGGGGGAGCTTGCCCTTGACGGTTCGGTAAGAAAAATTAACGGTGCACTCCCAGTGGCAATCATGGCAGGAAAAGAACAGATTAAACGCCTGATAGTACCGCTCTCAAATGCTGCTGAAGCTGCTGTGGCTGTCTGTGCATCACATTCAGGTATTGAAGTTTTCGGCGTAGAAAGTCTTAACGAGACCATCGCGTTGCTTACAGGACAGACAGAGCGCGCCCCTGTAACTGTCAATATCGCAGAACTCTTTAACACCGAAGAGGAATATCCCGTTGATTTTTCTGATATCAAGGGGCAGGGTGCAGCAAAAAAAGCCCTCGAAATCGCTGCAGCCGGGGGGCATAATGTTATTATGATCGGCCCTCCGGGCAGCGGAAAAACCATGCTGGCAAAAGGGTTGCCGGGTATTCTGCCTCCCCTCTCCTTTGAAGAGTCACTTGAAACCACAAAAATCTATTCGGTAGCCAACCTGCTTGAAAAAGACCGGCCACTTATGGTGACAAGGCCATTCCGCAACCCCCACCATACAACGAGTAACGTCGCTCTTATCGGGGGAGGTGCAACAGCAAAACCCGGAGAAGTAAGCCTTGCGCACAACGGTATTCTGTTTCTTGACGAGCTGCCCGAATTTACCCGAAATGCTCTTGAGGTACTGCGCCAACCCCTTGAAGACCGCGAAGTTACCGTTTCGAGAATCTCTGTCACTGCAAGGTATCCTGCCGGCTTTATGCTCATAGCTGCAATGAACCCGAGTCCTGCAGGCGCATTGAAAGACCCCGACGGCAACCTGACCGCCCCGCCGCAGCAGATCCAGCGTTATCTTGCCAAAATTTCCGGACCGATGCTTGACCGCATTGATATACATATCGATGTTCCAAAAGTTGAAAATATCGACCTGTTTTCGACAATAACATCTGAAAGCTCAAGGAGCATCCGCAAGCGGGTTATAACGGCAAGAAAAATCCAGCTGGAGCGGTTTGCTGAACTTGCATCACCAAAAATCTATACCAATGCCCAGATGAATACAAAACTGATCAAGATGTTCTGCAAGCTTGACAAAGAGAGCTCACAAAAACTCATGGATGCCATGAACCACATGAACCTTTCGGCAAGGGCACATGACCGCATCCTTAAGGTAAGCCGGACCATTGCCGATCTTGACGGTTCCGAACACATTGCAATGAAGCATCTTATCCAGGGCATTCAATACCGTAACCTCGATCGCGATTTCTGGAGCTTTTGATTGTAAAGCCATAGAAGGCCGAGACCAAAAACTGTAAAAAAATTGCAGCAGGTATACCTATATTTACAACAGTGTTACAATTATTATAAACAATCCTACGGAGCCCATACATGAATGCAAGGGGAAAGTTCAGTTATGCCCTGCTGATTGCAGGCACACTTTTCACCGCTGCGCCCTCTCATGCAGCCCAAACCGCAGAAACCGTTGATGCTCGCATCAGCCGACTCGAACAGGAACTTGCCGAACTGAAAGCGCTGGTTAAAACAAATTCTTCTGCTTCAAAACCTTTAGAGATTCCAGTACAACCAGCTCCTCCCAAAAACATTGAACCACTGAATGCCGTAACTGTATCGCCCGATTCCGGTGTAAAAGTTCAACTTTATGGCTTTGCCCGCCTTGACGCATCATACGATACCGGAAAAATAAACCCCGGAAATATTGCCTTGTGGGTTCGTCCTGAAGGTCTGAATAATCATGATAACGAATGGGATCTTACCGGAACCGCCACCAGGCTTGGTCTGAACCTGAGCGGCCCTGATACTGACACCATAAAACTTTCCGGCAACATTGAGATTGACTTTCTCGGAGGCGGCACTGAAAACAACATGAACCCGAGAATGCGTCATGCTTATCTTAAAGCTTACTGGCCCGCTTCCGATTTCAGCATTATCGCAGGTCAAACCTGGGATGTAATCTCATCGTTGATCCCCTTTGTTGACGATCCGGCCATTATGTGGGCTGCCGGCAATATAGGGTCACGTCATCCCCAGCTTCGTCTTACAAAAGGCTTTTCAACTGGTAATAACAGTCGCATTGAACTGGCTGCAGCAGCTTCCAGAACCATCGGCGAAACAAACACCCTGGCTGATACATGGAACACCGATCCCGGCAAAGACGCCAACATGCCAACCATCCAGGGAAGAATTGCTTTTTCCGAACCACTTCTGGTCGAAAACCAGCCGGCAACACTTGCTGTGTCTGGCCATTACGGCCAGGAGGAATGGGATACCGATAAAACAGGAAATCATAAAACGCTTGACTCATGGTCATGCAATATGGAACTTTCGATGCCACTCAGTGAAAAGCTCACATTTGCCGGCGAATTCTTTACCGGAGCGAATCTTGACGACTACTGGGGAGGAATTGGTCAGGGCGTTAATACAGTCACACTCAACGATATTCGTTCCAAAGGCGGATGGACTGCACTCAGATATACCCTCTCCCCTTCAACCAGTCTCAGTATCGGAGCCGGTATTGACAACCCGAATGATAACGACCTCCCTCTTGGCGGAAGAACACTCAATCAGACCATTTTCGCAACTTTTGTAAAGAAAATAACCCGGAATTTCATCCTGGGATTGCAGCTTTCAGAGTGGAAAACCGACTACAACAATGCTCCCGAAAGCAATGCAATCAGGATGCAAAGTTCATTGACCTACAAGTTTTAATGGTATGAGGATAGAGGTTTCCCCGCCGGAGGTAATCTGTAAATTGCCCCGGCGGGGGAGAGGCGTGCGATTCAGCGGATAATAATCTCGCATGGCATAACGGCAAGCATATGAAGCTGGCCGGAGACCATCAGCATTTCATAATAAGCCTCCAGGGAACTGAACTGAGGCTCTGGAATGATCTCATGCATCAGCTGTTTTCTTATAGCGACACTGATCCTTTCAGCCAACCCGGTATCACTTCCCTGCAAAAGAAATTCCCACCAGGTTTTCTGCGCCGGGTAAAGCAGCAGCCCGGGGTGTTTTGCCGGATCGATCTTTGCGAGAAGCTGTGCTGCATGAATAGCATCAAAAAGTCCTCCTGCCCTGTCAACAAGGCCAGCTTTCAGCGCACGGCTTCCTGTCCATACCCTTCCACCAGCAACAGAGTCAACCTGATCGAGACTCATTTTTCGTGAAGCAGCGACTTGTCCAATAAAATCGTAATAAATCTCCCCCGAGGCCGCAACAAATTTGTTATATGCATCGCCTTCAAGCGGTTTGAAGAGCGTGTTGGCATCTGCATACCTGCCTCGGGTCACGACCGTACGGCCCAGTCCTGCTTTTTCAGCAAGCCCCTGAATGTTTGGTTTCAAGGAATAGACGCCTATTGATCCTGTTATGGTCAGCGGCTGGGCATAGATGGTTTTTCCGGCAAGAGCCGCCATATAACCACCGGAGGCCGCAACCCCTGACATGGAAACAACGAGAGGTTTTTTTACCGCAGCCGAATCGAGCATCTGCAGCATGTCGGCTGACGCAAGGGCATCACCACCAGGACTGTCGATACGCAGAACAAGGGCTTTAACCTTTTTATTCTCAAGAGCAGCATCAAGGGAGTTTTTCAGCGTCTCAACATCAACACCTTCACTCATTTCAGAAGCACCTCCCACTGCAGAACGAACAATCATGCCGGAAAGCGTAATCACCGCAATCCTGTCATCACTGTCAGCTTTAAGAGGCCATTGAACTGCTGAACGGTACTGACCGGCACGGACAAAAACATCGTTATCACTCGTCAGCTCATGCCCTGATATTTTTTTCGTCAAGGATCGCTGCAGTTCCCAGGAAGAGGCTATGCCGTCAATAAGCTTGAGCGCTTTAGCTCTCTTTGCCGACAAAAGCGGTTCATTGTTCATGACTGTGGTTAAAGCATCTCGAGTGATTCCACGCCTTTTCGATACATAAGCGAGATAATCATCAAACACCTCGTCAAGCATGGTATTAATCTCTTCCAGCGATTCCTTGCTTGACTCTGTCAACATAAAAGGCTCAATACCACTCTTGTACTTTTTCCATTGAGCAGCCTGGAAAGCAATGCCTAATTTTTTGAGTGGAGAGGTATAAAAGAGCGTTTCCGCCTTCAACCCATCGAGCAGAAGAAATCCGCCTCGTTCAAGAATAATTGAGTCACATGCCGTAGCGAGGAGATAATCTTTATCCTCGGCAGAGTGAAGGAATGCAGTAACTTTTTTACCGCCTCGGCGAACTTTTTCAATAGACTGCCTGAGTTCAGCTATTTTTGCCGGAGTTGCCTGCAGCCCTCCGATATCAAGCAGCACTTCCTTTACCCGATCGTCAGTGGCCGCATTATCGAATATAAACAACAGCTCCTGCATAGAAAGTGACTCGCGGGAAGAGACAAACGGAAGCGAGGAGCTATCATGGTGAATTTCAGTGATCTTTCCGCTCAGCGGAATGGAGAGCACAAAGCGGTCAGGCAGGGTATGTGAAGAACGAACAGCCCAGAACACGGCGCCAGCAAGCAGCACAACAATGATGATGAGACCAAGACAACTGTTGCGGAAACATCCCCGCTTGTTATTTAGCATAGTCGGATTATTTATAAAGAAGACAGCTTACCTCGTGTCTATTATTATCAAAGTTTTTGAGCTGCGGTTCCACGAGCCTGCACTCATCCATCGCAACCGGGCATCGAGGATGAAACCCGCATCCTGCAGGGATATTCATAGGCCCCGGCAAATCCCCTTTCAAGAGAATCCGTCCGCTCTTTGCTCCAGGTTCAGGATTGGGAATTGCTGACAGCAGGGCTTTCGTATAAGGATGCTTAGGGTTGGCATAGAGCTCAGCGGAATCAGCAATCTCAACAATTTTGCCAAGATACATGACGGCAACCCTGTCAGAAATATATTCAACTACTGAAAGATCATGAGCTATGAAAAGATAGGTCAATCCAAGATCCCTTTGAAGATCCTTGAGCAGATTAATGATTTGCGACTGTATCGAAACGTCAAGGGCGGAAACAGGCTCATCGCATATAATGAATTTCGGGTTAACGGCCAGTGCCCTTGCAATACCGATCCGCTGACGCTGCCCTCCTGAAAACTCATGGGGGTAACGGTTGAAATACTCCCTATTCAAACCAACGAGATCAAGCAGTTCTTCAATCCTCTTGCGTGCAGCACTCCCGCGGGCAATACCATGAACAAGCAATACCTCCTCAAGCATCTGCCCTACAGTCAACCGGGGGTTCAACGATCCGAATGGATCCTGAAATATCATCTGTATCTGTTTGCGAAGAGAGCGGAATTCACGATTGCCAAGACAGGTAATATCATGACCTTCAAACTCAATATGTCCGGTCACAACTGAATGGCCAAGGCGTATCAATGCCCGGCCAAGAGTAGTTTTGCCGCAGCCTGACTCTCCTACCAGGCCAAGTGTCTCTCCCTGAAAAACGTCAAACGAAACCCCGTTGACGACGTTTATCGGCACTGGTTTTCCAAAACCACCGTTCTTTCTCTCAGAAAAATGTACCCGTAAGTCCCTGACCGACAGTAATCGCCTTTGATCCTTCATCTTTGACTGGACGCTGTTTATCGTATTTTTATTATTATACTAAATACCATTATGAATTTACCATAACAAACCCTTCGTTCAAGTCCGTCTTTTATCTGTTGCAAACTCCACCTTCACATAGCGGAACACTTTACGTTGTTGCCACGCCGCTCGGTAATCTCGAAGACATTACACTGCGAGCAATAAAAACTCTTGCCGAGTCGGGAGCAATCGCCTGTGAAGATACGCGCCGCGCATCAATTCTGCTTAAACATCTTGATATTACCGGCAAAAAACTCATCAGTTACCACAACTACAATGAACCAAGAGCAATAGGGCAAATTGTCGCTTTGCTTGAAGATGGCACTGACGTCTCCCTCATTACTGATGCAGGAACCCCGATTATCAGCGATCCAGGATATGCGCTTCTGCACACCCTGCATGAACGAAACCTGCAGGTTATTCCGATTCCAGGAGCATGCGCTCTTACAGCCGCACTGTCAGCCTGCCCGCTTCCGGTCAACAATTTTTTTTTCGCGGGGTTTCTTCCCCATAAAAAAGGGCGTAAAACCAGACTCGAATTTCTCGCCGCACTGCAGGCCACTTTTATCGTGTATGAGTCGCCATTCAGGATTATGAAGCTTCTCGACGAACTCGAGAGGGTCCTGCCTGAAGCACAGATTTTCATCGGTCGGGAGATGACCAAAATTCATGAAGAGTATATTACCGGAACCATTGAAGAGATCCGTCAACGACTTGCAGATGGAAAAACAAGAGGAGAGTTTGTTGTCGTTGTCCACACTGCCGGAAAAAAAACCATCAAATCAGAAGCGTGACTATGCAGATCATCACTGAACCCGGACAGATGCAGGCCATTGCCGAAAAACTACGACTTAACCGGCAGTGTATTGGCGTCGTCATGACTATGGGCGCACTGCACGAAGGGCACCTGAGCCTGATAAAACTTGCGCAGCAGACCGCAGGCACAATTATTCTCACAATATTTGTAAACCCGACCCAGTTCGGACTGAACGAAGACCTCCATCAATATCCCCGGCCTTTCGAGAAAGATGTTGCCATGGCAAAAGCGGCCGGAGTCGATTTCCTTTTTGCACCTGAAACTGAAAGCATCTACCCTGAACACTATCAGACTACAGTTGAATGCAGCGAAGTAACAAAAGGGTTCGAAGGAGAGAAGAGGCCTGACCATTTTAAAGGTGTTGCAAC
Organism: Chlorobium sp.; assembly: GCA_005843825.1. Taxonomy (GTDB): domain Bacteria; phylum Bacteroidota; class Chlorobiia; order Chlorobiales; family Chlorobiaceae; genus Chlorobium. Next base: position 18,809 of record SZXX01000016.1, on the reverse strand, counting down.
CATTGTTACCAAACTGTTAAATATTACAAAACCTCATATAGCCGTCTTCGGCGAAAAGGATGCCCAGCAGCTCGCCGTTATCCGCAGGGTAGTCCAGGATCTGAATATGGATATAAAAATTATTGAGGCACCCATTGTCAGAGAACAAAGCGGCTTGGCGGTAAGTTCAAGAAATATCTACCTCTCAATCGAGGAGCGTGATGCTGCGGCCATTCTTTACAAGGCAATCGGCCATGCCGAAAAAAGGGTTGCTGAACATGACTATAACCTTGCGGCAATTGCAGAAGAGATTACACTGATGATCAACGCAACACCGGGATGCCGCTCCGATTACGCCGGTTTTGTTGACGAAGCAACGTTTGAACAGGTTGAGACTGCAGAAACAGGAAAAGAGTACCGCCTGCTTCTTGCCATGTACTCAGGAACAGTCCGGCTGATTGACAACGCAAAGATCAGGGCATGAGAATACCGCGGGAGTGATCAAGGTTACCGGAAGAGACTTTTTTGTATTATATTTGAAAACGCGTTCATTGTTTTTGGCATAGGGCAAAACACTGAAGTAGACACTGAGTATGGCCGGGAAATGGAAACGTATGCATAAACAATACCGGACAGCATTTTTCTCACACTATTAAAGATATCCATGATTATTAACAAGAAAATTGATCTCGGCCAGGGGAAGATAATTTCTATCGAAACCGGCAAAATGGCAAAACAGGCTGATGGCGCTGTAGTAGTCCGTCTTGGCGACACTATGGTACTTGCAACCGTTGTGTCAAGCAAAAAAACACCTCCACCGAATCAGGACTACTTTCCGCTTCAGGTTGAATACCGCGAAAAATATTCGGCTGCAGGCAAATTCCCCGGTGGATTTTTCAAGCGTGAAAGCCGCCCTTCAGAAAAAGAAATCCTTTCAGCAAGACTGATCGATCGTGCACTCAGACCGCTCTTTCCTGACGGCTACCTTTATGAAACACAGATTATTGTAACGGTTATATCTTCAGACCAGATCAATGATGCCGACGTGCTCGGCGGCCTGGCTGCATCAACAGCAATCATGGTCTCCGACATTCCCTTCCATAATCCGATGTCAGAAGTCCGGGTTGGCAGAATCAACGGTCTGTTTGTCATTAATCCTGATGTCAACGAGCTCCTGGAGAGCGATATTGATATCTGTATCGGTGGCACAATTGATACCATCTGTATGCTGGAAGGTGAAATGAAAGAAATTTCAGAAGCCGAGATGCTTGAAGCCATCAAGTTCGGTCACGATGCTATCCGCAAACTCTCAGCACTCCAGAACGAGATTGCGAAAGAGGTTGGAAAACCAGGCCGACCATTTGCGCCGACAGTAATCCCAGCAGAGTTGACCGAATTCATTCGTGGATGTTGTGAATCCCGTCTCAAAGAGCTTGCTTATACTCCGCTCCAGAAAGAAGAACGCGCCGACCAGACAGCCCTCATCTACAAAGAATCCATAGCGTCAATCGTTGAGCATTTCAAAGCCGCTATCAGCGCTGAGGATATTGCTGCCGATTCCTCAAAAGCTCTCTTTGTGAACCCGCATATCATTGAAGAACAGATTCATTCGGTCGAAAAGAAGGTGATGCGCCACATGATTCTTGATGACTCAAAACGACTTGACGGCAGAGCCCTTGACCAGGTAAGACCAATCAGCATTGAACTTGGAGTCATCCCGAGAGCACACGGCTCGGCACTCTTCACCAGAGGTGAAACCCAGGCTCTTGTAACCGTTACCCTCGGAACCAGTAAAGATGCACAGTCAGTAGATAACCTGACAAACAATGCCGATAAAAAATTCTTCCTTCACTACAACTTCCCTCCATTTTCCGTTGGTGAAGTTGGAAGACTCGGCAGCATCGGACGCAGAGAAATCGGGCACGGCAATCTTGCCGAGCGCTCCATTAAAATGGTAGCTCCTACCGACGCTGAGTTCCCCTACACCATCCGTATTGTTTCGGACATTCTTGAATCGAACGGTTCTTCCTCAATGGCCTCAGTTTGCGGCGGAACGCTTGCCTTGATGGATGGAGGTGTTCCAATCAGAAAGCCGGTATCAGGAATTGCCATGGGACTGATCAAGGAAGGAGCAGCATACGCTGTGCTTTCTGATATTCTCGGCAATGAGGATCATCTTGGTGATATGGATTTTAAAGTATCCGGCACCAGGGATGGCATTACAGCCTGCCAGATGGACATCAAGATCGACGGACTTGACTATCACATTCTCGAAACAGCTCTTGAGCAGGCCCGCAGAGGACGACTTCACATTCTCGACAAAATGGAAGAAGCGATCCCCGAATCCCGCCAGGATCTGGCAAACTTTGCACCGAAACTCACATCCATCAAGGTACCGGTTGACTGCATCGGCATGATTATCGGCAAGGGTGGAGAGACTATCCGCAGTATCACAGAGGAAACCGGAGCTGAAATCAACATTGAAGACGATGGAACCGTCACCATTGCCTGCTCAACCACTGAAGGAACCAACGCTGCTCTTGCCATTATAAAAGGCCTTACAGCAAAACCTGAAGTCGGCATGATCTACAACGGAAAGGTTAAAGACGTTCGTGATGAACTTGGTGCTTTTGTAGAGTTTCTTCCAAAAACCGACGGCTTGGTGCACATCTCTGAAATTTCAAAGGAAAGAGTCAATAAAGCCAGCGATCACCTGAAAGTCGGTGACAAGGTGAGGGTTAAACTTGTTGAAGTCCGCAAAGATCCCCGTACCGGAAAAATGCGTTTTGCTCTTTCAATAAAAGCTGTTGCCGAGGCACAGGAACATGAGACGGCAACAGAACCCGTCACAGAAAACAATTAACCTCGACAATCGGAAAAGGCAGTGCAGTTAACCCTGCACTGCCTTTTTTTTTACTACCAGGTTCTCGTACAGTAAGGCTCGTTGTGTTACCCCGCTGGTAGTTGTTTCGGGGGAGACAGCGCAATTCATCAAAACACCATGAAGTACGAATTTTCAACAATAGAGAAGAAATGGCAGGCCAGCTGGCAGAAGCATAATACCTTTGCAACAGGCAAAGAGGCTGATAAACCGAAATACTATGTGCTCGACATGTTTCCCTACCCAAGCGGTACAGGTCTCCATGTCGGACATCTTGAAGGATATACTGCTTCAGATATCACCGCACGATACAAAAGAAGCTGTGGCTATAATGTACTGCACCCGATGGGATGGGATGCCTTCGGTCTTCCTGCTGAACAGTTTGCCATTAAAACAGGAACCCACCCGAAAACCACTACTGAAAATAATATCAGAAGCTTTAAGGAAACCCTGCAGGCTATGGGTTTTTCTTACGACTGGGAGAGGGAGATCAATACCACCGATCCGGGATATTTCAAGTGGACACAGTGGATTTTTCTCAAGCTCTATGATATGGGGCTGGCCTATATGTCGGAGGTGGACGTCAACTGGTGTGAAGAGCTGAAGACTGTACTGGCGAATGAAGAGGTAGAAGAAAAAATTGCAGAAGGCTATACCGTTATCCGCCGTCCTCTGCGCCAGTGGGTACTGAAAATAACCGCTTATGCAGATCGACTGATTGCTGATCTCGAAGAGCTTGAATGGCCCGAAAATGTCAAACAGATGCAGCGCAACTGGATTGGACGTTCTGAAGGCGTAAACATTGATTTTGAGCTCCCCTGCCACAAAGAGAAACTGAGAGTCTATACAACCCGGCCCGATACCCTTTTCGGTGCAACCTACCTGGTTATTTCACCTGAACATCCGCTTGCTGAAAAGCTAGCAACCGCACAACAGCTTGTTGAGGTAAAACATTATATCGGTCAGGCAAAACTGAAAACCGAACTTGAACGCACCGGACTTCAGAAAGAAAAAACAGGCGTTTTTACCGGCTCCTATGCCATTAATCCTGCGACAAATGAACCTCTTCCCGTATGGATTTCAGACTTTGTGCTGACCAGTTACGGTACCGGAGCCATCATGTCGGTTCCCGCACATGACTCGAGAGACTGGGAATTTGCCAAACAATACAACCTTCCGATCATTGAGGTCATCAAAAGCCCCCATGATGTTCAGGAAAAAGTTTTTGAAGACAAGGACAGCACCTGTGTCAATTCATCCAACAGCGAAATAACCCTCGACGGGCTCAGCTTCAGCGAATCTTTTGAGCGCATGGCATCATGGCTTGAAAGGAAAAAAGTTGGCGAAAGAAAGGTTAACTATAAACTCCGCGACTGGATATTCAGCCGCCAGCGTTACTGGGGAGAGCCTATCCCGATCAAGCATTACGAGGACGGAACACTTCGAACGGAAACAAACCTTCCACTTGTTCTGCCCGAGGTTGAGGCATATCAGCCTTCATCCACCGGAGAATCACCGCTTGCAAATATTCCGGACTGGCTCTACGGTTCCGATGAACACGGCTCTTTCAGGAGAGAGACAAACACCATGCCCCAATGGGCCGGAAGCTGCTGGTACTATCTCCGTTTTATCGATCCTGACAATACCATGCAGCTTATTGATCCTGAAAAGGAACGGTACTGGATGAATGTTGACCTCTATATCGGAGGGGCAGAACACGCCGTTCTTCACCTGCTCTATGCAAGGTTCTGGCACAAGGTTCTTTTTGATATCGGCGTCGTCAGTTCAAAAGAGCCGTTCAAGAGACTCTTCAACCAGGGAATGATTCTCGGTGAAGACAATGAAAAAATGTCGAAATCGCGCGGCAATGTAATCCCTGCCGACCACGTTCTGGAACGTTACGGCGCCGATGCTGTTCGTCTGTATGAAATGTTTCTCGGCCCTCTGGAACAGGTAAAGCCATGGAACACCAATGGAATTGAAGGGGTAAGCCGTTTTCTGTCGAAAGTGTGGCGCCTGATTTATCCTGAGCATGAAGGGCCGGCAGCATCACTTACTATGGAGGCCATGCCTGATGAACTGCTGAGACGCATGCATAAAACGATCAAAAAGGTCAGCGAAGATACTGAAAATCTCAAATTCAATACCGCTATCGCCGAAATGATGGTTTTTGTCAACGAGCTGCAAAAGGCCGGATGCAAGAACAGAGAGGCCGTTGAAACACTGCTGCTGCTGCTTGCTCCCTATGCACCCCACATTTCGGAAGAGCTCTGGGAAGCCATCGGACACAGCGTATCGATCAGCTCTGAACATTTTCCCTCTTATGATCCTCAATTAGTCGAAGACACGGTTTTAACCATTGCCGTACAGATCAATGGAAAACTGAGAGGCACCTTCCTTGCTCCGGCAAAAAGTCCGAAAGAATTGTTGCTTGCAGAGGCAAAAAAAGTTGAATCAGTGCTGAAATTTCTTGAAGGACAAACTATTGTCCGCGAAATAGTTATCCCGGACAAACTGGTAAGTTTTGCGGTAAAATAATCGCTGGAAAATTGATGCATACTTAAATAGTTGCTAAGATTTTTTTTTTGCCTATTTCTTTTGTAAAATATTGGTCTTGCTTCTCGTTTTTTCCGCTTCGACCGCTGATTTTTTGTTCTCAAATACCTGTGACGGGGGTAGTCTCTATTTATTAAACACATAAAATCTGTTATCAATGGCTACAGACGAAACAACATCCAGCACTCAGCCAGTCGCAACATCTTCTGACAACGATTCGATCAGCTCGGTTCTGTCTGAAAAACGGAAATTTCCACCCCCGGCAGAATTTTCGAAAAACGCCTATGTCTCCTCAATGGAGCAATATGAGAAGCTTTATGCTTCAGCAGATGCTGATCCTGAAGCCTATTGGGGCGGGATTGCAGACCAGTTCCACTGGTTTAAAAAGTATGATTCCGTGCTGGAGTGGAATACCCCCTATGCCAAGTGGTTTAATGGCGGAAAAACAAATATCTGTTACAACGCCCTTGATGTCCATGTGAACAGCTGGAGAAAAAACAAGGCTGCTATTATCTGGGAAGGTGAAGAAGGCAATGAGCGGGTTCTGACCTATGGTGAACTTCACCGTCAGGTCAGCAAATTTGCAAATGTCCTGAAAATCGCAGGCATCAAGCCGGGAGACCGCGTTGCTCTCTATATGGGCATGGTTCCTGAGCTTGTCATCGCCGTTCTTGCCTGTGCTCGTGTAGGCGCTGTACACAATGTTATTTTTGCCGGATTCTCAGCTCATGCAATCACCGAACGTGTCAATGATTCACGTGCAAAGATGGTTATCTGTGCAGACGGAACAAGACGCCGTGGAGGCTCCATCAACCTGAAAACTATCGTTGATGAAGCAATTGTCAATACCCCGTCAATCAGAAGCGTCATCGTCCTGAAAGTGACCAATGAAGAGGTCAACATGCATAACGGCATGGACCATTGGTGGCATGATCTTATGGGTCTGGCCGTTGATGAATGCGATCCGGTCGAGGTGGAATCAGAACATCCCCTTTTCGTTCTCTATACAAGCGGTTCAACCGGAAAACCAAAAGGTATCCTGCACACCACTGCCGGATATATGGTGCATGCAGCAAGCTCGTTCAAATATGTTTTTGATATCAAGGATGAAGACATCTACTGGTGTACAGCCGATGTAGGCTGGATTACCGGACACAGCTACATGGTATACGGGCCTCTGCTTAACGGCGCAACACTTCTCATGTACGAAGGTGCTCCGAACTACCCTCAGTGGGACAGGTTCTGGGATATCATCAACCGCCACAAGGTTACAATCCTCTATACAGCCCCGACTGCTATCCGCGCATTTATACGCGCAGGAAACGAATGGGTCACAAAACACAACCTCAGCTCGCTCCGCCTGCTTGGAACGGTTGGAGAACCAATCAACCCTGAAGCATGGATGTGGTATCACAAGGTTGTAGGACAGGAAAGATGTCCTATCGTTGATACCTGGTGGCAGACGGAAACCGGCGGCATCATGGTCTCTCCACTTCCTGGTGCGACCCCTACAAAACCAGGCACGGCAACACGACCACTGCCAGGCATTGCCGTCGACGTGGTTCACAAAGATGGAACCCCGTGCAAAGCCAACGAAGGCGGATACCTGGTCATTAAAAAACCATGGCCGTCAATGCTCCGTACCATCTATGGCGACAACAAGCGCTATGAATCAACCTACTGGTCAGAATTCCCAGGCATGTACTTCACCGGCGACGGAGCCCGCAAGGATGATGACGGCTATATCTGGATTATGGGACGTGTGGATGATGTGGTCAACGTATCAGGTCACCGCCTTGGCACCAGTGAAGTCGAAAGCGCCCTTGTATCCTTTGAGGCCGTTGCAGAAGCAGCTGTTGTCAGCCGTCCCGATGAGCTTAAGGGTAATGCCCTTGTAGCCTTCGTAACGCTGAAGGATGAATATGTCGGTGACATGAAAATGCGTGAAGAGCTTCGCAACCACGTTGCAAAAGAGATCGGACCAATTGCCAAACCTGATGAAATCAGATGGGCAAAAGGCTTGCCGAAAACACGCAGCGGAAAAATCATGCGCCGCCTCCTCCGCGAACTTGCCACAAGCAACGAGATCAAGGGAGACGTCACCACGCTTGAGGATTTCGGCGTTCTTGAAAACCTTCGCTCAAACGAAGACGATTAAGCCCCGCTTACATCCTGAAGAAGCAATTCAAAACAAAAAGCGCAGCCTCGGCTGCGCTTTTTGTTTTTCGACACACGATCTCGAAACAAACTAACCAGATTCAGACTATGAAAAACGGAAAAGGATTCATTCTATTACTAAGCGTTACGCTTGCCCTCGGAGCCTGCAACGGTAATGACAAACCGAAAGAAAACGCAACTCCTGCCCAAGCAAGCGCAACGAAGGGAAAAATCATCGAGCCTGAGCTTCTCATCAATCAAAATGAGGCTGCAGAGATCCTTGGAGAAGCGGTTGAAAAGGGAGAAAAAAGAGAAACAAAAGCTGTCGGCCAAAAAATCTGCTTTTACAAACCAGTGAATACATCTTCAAAAAAGTATCTTCAGATATCACTTACACAGGACTCCTTTATGCCTCCAACCGGAGTCGGTTCAGAAACAATTTACCGCGAAACCAAAAAATTGATTGGCGACTCAAAAACAGATGTCAAAGAGTTCGGTAATGAAGCATTCACAGCTATAGGTGGCCTTCACATGTTCAAAGATGGCTACTACATCCTGATATCCTCCGCCAATATCGACAAGGATGAAACACTCAAAAACGCAGGCAAAAAAACACTGGAAAACCTTGCCAAGGTCAAATAACAGCAGCTTTATTATGAGGAGCTTAAGGGAGACGGCATAAAGCTTGAATATTTTACTAAAAAAGCAACTATAAACAGCTCTCCGATCTCATTGCTTTCGTTATAAGGGACAATGCAGTCGTGCTGGCTGTTCTTTTGGTTGTTGACTTTTGTTGAGACCGGGGAGAGAGCAAGTGCACCGTCTGTGGCTGGCTGCAGCAGCTTCCCTGCTTCTGGCTTGCTGGCATCGAGCCACTCTTTCCACTGTTCCGGCTCAAGGATAACCGGCATACGATCATGAACGAACTTCATTTCGCTGTTAGCATCGGTGGTAATAATGGTGCACGACACAACAGGTGCTGCACTGGCATCCTCTTTCCAGATGTCCCACAATCCTGCGAATGCCATGGGTTTGCCGTCAACCCGGTGAAGGTAGTAAGGCTGCTTTTTGCTCTGTGCCGTTTGCTTCCATTCATAGAAACCGCTGGCAGGGATTATGCAGTGCGTCCGATGCAGCATGTGGCGAAAGTATGGCTTTATGGCAAGGGTTTCGGCGCGTGCATTGATAGGCCTGACTTTCGGCATTGCCTTTGCCCAGTGCGGGATAACGCCCCAGTGAGCAAGCGTGAGGGTATACTTGCTCTGGTCTCCCAGGAGAGCTACAATATCGGTATCGGGGGCAATGTTGTAGTTTGCTGAAAAGTCTATCTCCTGCTCCTCGACAAAAGGGAGTTCGTACTGGTGGAGCTGCCTGATGAAATCCTTGAGCTCAAAGAAGACGAATCGACCGCACATGGAAGGAGTTTTAACTGCAATGCTTGTAGAATCTAATATGTGAATTACCGCACCTTGTGCACCACATAGGCAACAACACCCCACACCAAAAAGTCGTTTTCTTCGGTAATCTTGATCGGCTTGAATTTAGCATTGGCGGGCATGAGCTAAAGGCCTTCTTTCTCGACTGCAAGGCGCTTCAACGTGAACTCACCGTCAATTGCGCACACAGCAACGCAGCCATCTTTTGGCTCCTGTGCCTTATCAATAAACAGCAGGTCGCCATCTTGAATGCCTCCATTTTTCATTGAATGGCCTCTTACCCTAGCGTAGAACGTGGCTTCAGGGTGCTTGATAAGCTCTTCATTCAGGTCGAGCTTCATCCCGAAGAACTCCTCAGCTGGCGATGGAAAGCTAAGAATGCTGTTTGAAGACTGTTTTTGCGATAGCATGTCGGACCATATCCTTTGCTGTAAACGCTGAATGAATGAGGAGAACACGCTCTGCGATGCCCTTCTGGCCTTTTTGCCTGGCACAGATTGCACGCAACTCGGGAGCAAACCCTACGCCAATAAGGCGCATGCCTTCAATGATACCTGTTGTTGCTTCCACAAGAAACAGTGCAATTGCATTTGTCTCTGATGCCAACCAGACTCTGCGGGTTTCATTATCAAATTTTGAGATATCAAAAGAGATATCAATACTGAAATTCTCTCCAAAATCTAAACCCAGAAAAGGAATGTCACGCTGCTCAAAGAGTGACGCGGTGATTGACCCTCTTGTAAAAAGTGTTCTTTCTTTGCGTGAAATCTTTTTGAGAGACATCAGGATATGGAAAAAACCTTCTGTCGGTATCGCCACATTCATTTCCCGGCCAGTACAGTATTCTTCATGGGGAAAGAGTTTCCCCAATTGGTATGCATCCATAACGTTGAAGGTTGACTCTTCTTACTGCCGGACTGATTATCTGTAAGGTAAAAAAATTGAAACTTAGGATAACCTAGGACAGCTTTTGACCTACATGTTGAGTTATCTTTTTTGTGTAAGAATTTATTCAATTTCACTTTATTGTGAGTGTAATAATTTGTAATTAAATGAAGTAATAACGGGATATCCAGATCGTGGTTTATTATTCTTATCCTCCCCCAAGCAACAAAACAGAAAATGCAGGACATATCATCCTCTGACTTAAAAACGATACTCCATTCGAAGCGTGCCAATATTTATTATTTGGAGCATTGTCGAGTGTTAACCAATGGTGGTAGGGTGGAGTACCTGACTGATGCTGGGAAAGATTCACTTTATTGGAATATACCGATTGCCAATACGACAACAATACTCCTAGGAACAGGCACTTCGATTACTCAGTCTGCTATGCGTGGATTGGCAAAAGCTGGCGTTTTGGTTGGATTTTGTGGGGGCGGCGGAACCCCATTATTCAGCGCCAATGAATTTGATTTTGAAGTGTCCTGGTTTTCTCCCCAATGTGAATATCGCCCTACGGAATACCTGCAAGCCTGGGTTCAGTTTTGGTTCGATGATAAGCAACGACTTGATGCAGCAAAAACCTTACAGCTGAAACGGCTGAATTTCATTCGTCATCATTGGGCAAAGAAGGTTTTGTGTGATGAAGGTTTTCTGATTGATCTTGTGGAGTTGCAGCATGTGTTGGATAAGTTTTGTGATGATCTACCGTTAGCGCAAGACACTATGCAGTTGCTTACGATGGAGGCCCGGCTCAGCAAACTCCTGTTCAAATTTGCGGCAAAGGCTGTGCACTATGGTGACTTTTCACGATCAAAAAAAGGGCAAGGCACTGATCCTGCAAACAAGTTTCTTGATCATGGGAATTATCTAGCATACGGCTTGGGCGCTTCTGCAACATGGGTGTTAGGTCTGCCCCACGGGTTGGCGGTATTACATGGCAAAACACGCCGTGGAGGTCTTGTTTTTGATGCTGCTGATCTTATAAAAGACGCTTTGGTACTGCCTTTAGCTTTTGTTGCTGCTGTACGCGGCGATGATGAAAGCGACTTCCGTCAAGCCTGCATAAGGAGTTTTACCAAACATGAAGCCCTTGACTTTATTATTGATTCCTTGAAAGAGATTGCCTTGACTACCGGAGAAGCACATTGAATGTTTTATTCGTATCGGAATGCTCTAAAAATGCCCTTCCAGAAACAAGGCGGATCCTTGATCAATTCGCTGAACGGTTTGGAAGCCGGACATGGCAGACGCACATCACTCAGCAGGGTCTTTATACCATCAAAAAGCTCCTGAAACGCACAGCAAGACGAAACAGCGCAATAGCTTGCCACTGGATTCGAGGCAAGGATCGTACGGACCTTCTTTGGATTGTCGGAAATGCCAGTCAATTCAATGAGCGCGGGATGGTTCCTACAAACAGTACAACAACTGATGTCTTACGAAGAAAAGATGAAAATGATTGGCATACCCTACAGGATATACGGATTTTGGCTTCTATCGGTGCGCTGTTTCACGATTTTGGCAAGGCAAGTCTTGGTTTCCAGAAAAAACTTACCGACAACAAAAAAGCTGTTGCTGATGCTTACCGGCATGAGTGGGTTTCATTGCGTCTTTTTGAGGCATTTGTCACCAAAGCGACTCTTGGTATAGCTGAGGATAATACGGCAAAAGACACTGCCTGGCTAACATGTTTATCCAATATCGGTAAGGGAGAATCCGCTCTCGACATCCGTTCCTATTTTGACATTTTAATTACAGATGGAAGAGAAGATCAATCAGCTGAAAGCCCTTTTAAAACATTACCACCATTTGCCCAAACTATTGCATGGTTGATGGTAACCCATCATCAACTTCCAAAGCAGCAGTGGATTAAAACTGACGGACAATCTCAGAAACCTCGGTTTAACTCTAAACGGCTCAATTCGTTACTGATGCAATTAGGTCCCGAATGGAACTCATCTCGTACCGAGGCATCGAAACAAGAGAAGATGCCTTGTTGGGAATTCAAACAACTACCCATAAACAGCACTCATTGGCAAGTACGTGCACGATACCTTGCTGATGTTGCGTTGAAACGACCGAACCTGCTTTCAACTCCCTGGCTGGAAAGCATCTATACTTTGCATCTTGCCCGTTTGGGTCTGATGCTTGCCGATCATTACTATTCCAGTTTACCGGTACATCCTGAACTCGGTGATACCGGATTTCCTTTGTTCGCCAATACTGACCACCTTACCGGCAAACAGAAACAACGGCTTGACGAGCATTTGCTTGGAGTGGAAAGTAATGCCAGAAGGATTCTACAAACATTACCAACGCTCGAACGTTCTTTACCACGGATTGCCCGACACAAAGGATTTAAACAACGTTCCGTAGATGCGCGGTATCGCTGGCAGGATAATGCCTATGATCTTGCATGTTCCATACGCGGACAGGCCGCTGCAAATGGCTTTTTTGGTGTCAATATGGCGTCTACCGGTTGTGGCAAAACCTTTGCCAATGCCAGAATTATGTATGGCTTGGCAGACCCGGTGAAAGGTGCGCGTTTTACCATAGCGTTGGGGTTGCGTACGTTAACCCTGCAAACAGGTGAAGCGTATCGAACAAGACTTGGCTTGGAATCGGATGATTTGGCTGTCATGATAGGTTCAACAGCTGTTAAAGCATTGTTCAACCTGGAATCTGACACAAAAGAAGAACTCCACATTCAAGCATGTGGTTCAGAATCATCGGAATCGCTTTTACCGACTGACTATAGTTATGTCCATTTTGATGGCACTTTGGATATCGGGCCATTAGGTCAGTGGATTCAAAATACACCTCATGCACAATCTTTGATTGCCGCACCAATTCTTACCTGTACCATCGATCATCTTATTGGAGCTACAGAAGCGACAAAAGGGGGCAGGCAAATTGCGCCGATGCTTCGGCTGCTGACTTCAGATCTGGTGCTGGACGAACCTGATGATTTCGATATAGCAGATCTACCCGCCTTAACCCGACTGGTTCATTGGGCTGGATTGTTGGGTTGCAAAATTCTGCTTTCATCGGCAACCCTTCCCCCATCACTGGTTGAAGGGTTATTTCAGGCGTATAGTGCAGGGCGAGCACAATTCCAAAAAGCAAGAGGAATTCCCGGGCAGCCTGTAAATATCTGTTGTGCCTGGTTCGATGAACATAACAACAGCGCCACAGCAAGTTACCATCACGAATCATCGAGTTATCGTCAAGCACATGATGAAGTCGTGGCCGCACGATTGAAAAAGCTGGAGGGAGCAGCAGTCCGACGGCGCGCAGTGATTGTACCAATAACAAGCAAGAGCCAGCAAAAGAAAGACATTCGAAGCGACGTCGCCAAGGAGCTTCATACATTGCTTCACCAGCTGCATAAAAGCCATCACAGTATCGACCCTCAGACAAGGAAACAGGTAAGTTTTGGACTGATACGACTGGCCAATATTGATCCACTCATTGATATTGCCCAAACCCTTTTTTCTCTTGGTGCAGGGCAAAATCATCAGATCAGGCTCTGTTGTTATCACTCCCATCACCCCTTGCTGGTTCGTTCGGAAATTGAATCAAAGCTTGATCGGCTCCTTGATCGTAAAGATCCGGAAAAGGTTTTTCTTGATCCATTCCTCCGCAACATGATTGATAAGACCGAGGAAGAAAATCTTCTGATTGTGGTGTTGGCGACACCCGTGGCTGAAGTGGGGCGAGACCATGACTACGATTGGGCTATTGTGGAACCATCATCAATGCGCTCAATCATTCAGCTGGCAGGCCGCGTTAAACGCCACCGAACTGAACCCTGTGATACACCTAATATTTTTCTTTTGGGTACCAATATTAAAAGTCTGGAACAGACACATAGCAACCCGACTTTTTGCCACCCTGGGTTTGAGACAAAACTTTATCCTCTCAACACTCACGAACTTGAACAGCTATTAAAACCAGAGCAATATAAAGAGATCAATGCCTCGCCAAGAATTGTGTCGGGAGTGACTCTTTCGCCAAAAGATAATCTGGCTGACCTGGAACATGCCAGATTACAGGCACTGATGCTTGGTCAAGGGGCCATGACTGAACCTATCCAAATATGGTGGGAAACTCAGGCGATATTGGCTGGCGAATGGCAAAGGGAAACACCATTTCGATATGATCCTTTAGGGAGACAGCGCTTTGGGCTTTTGCTTGATGAGTACGAAGACTCCGCTTGTTTTTATGATCTGGAATGTGATGAACCAAAGGCGACTGACGGCCTGTTTCAACGAATAAATCTGAGCGTCGGTGAACGCATCCATCCGTTTATCGAAAATGATTATCTGTCGATGGTAGACTCTTTAGCCGTTCGATTCTCAATGGATCGAAGAGAGTGTGCCCGGCGCTTTGGATGGGTGGAGCTCCCAAAAAGAGGCGCTGAACAGGGATGGCGTTATCATCATGTTTTAGGTATCCGACGATATAACGAATGAGCAACATGACACAGTAATATGGAACTTAACCAAGAACACTAAATAAGCTGTAGAATGCAACCAAACACTGAGGTTATGGCCGAGGCGACGGCATTAAAGGAGATCATGGAGAAATTCCTTTATGATCGCTTAGAAGATAAGCTGAAGAAACTAAACGAGTTGGATGATGAAAAAGATACGGCCCTGAGGAAGGAGTATCAACTGGAAGCATGGCTGGATAATAAATCCCTGCGTGTTAAAGAATTAACATTGGTCACTCATGCAATAAAATATCAAAATCCTGACGCGAGAGGTAGTTCTCTGTATGCATCAAAAGATGATAATCATGATGCATTCTGTGTCTCAACAGCAAGTATCAAACTGCCTCTCCATGATGTTGTCGGTAATGCTGCCGCATTGGATATTTACAAGTTCCTGCAATTAAAGCATCAAGAAGAGACTCTGTTATCTCGGATGTTGCGTAATGATAATGCATTTCGGCTTTCATTACCAGCATCAGAAGAAAAAAAAGACAGATGGTTTCAGCTGTTTGGTGCTATCAAAGAAATGAAGAGCAGTGCATCTTCAGACACTCTTGCAAAGCAAATCTACTTCCCCCTGCCAGATAGAAAATACCACCTTTTGGCACCACTCTTTCCGACTGCTCTAGTCCATGAAGTTTATAAGCAGGTTCAGACCAGGTATGAAGATGATACTAAAGCCGCTCGTAAAGCAAGGCGGGAGGAGAACTATCATCCTCACGGTTATAGGGATTACCCGAACTTGGCTGTTCAAAATTTTGGGGGAACCAAGCCGCAAAATATTTCCCAGTTAAACAGCGAACGCAGAGGGATGGCTTACTTGCTACCATCACTTCCCCCATCATGGCATTCTTCAGCAGTTCGTCCACCTCTTGGGGTTGATACCATATTCCCGAAAATATTTGCAGGGAAAGCCAAGCGCCTTATCAACGAGCTTAAAAACTTTTTGATCAAGGTGCAAGACCGCGAGAGTAATGCAGAGATTCGTCAAAGAAGAGCCGAATTAGTCTCTGAAATTATAGACAGGTTATTACAGTACTCCTCAGAGATACAAGGGTTACTGCCCGGTTGGACACAAAACCCGGAGTGCCGGCTTAACCAGGCTCAGGCGTTCTGGTTAGATCCAGAGCGAGCTGATGACGACTGGCAAAAACAAAGGGAAACTACAGACTGGGAGAGCCGGATATGCCATGAGTTTGCCAACTGGCTTAACGCAACCTTACAAACTGATCATCTCCGTTTTGGCGATGCTGAGCGCCTTGAATGGAAAAAACTTTTACAAAAAGAGCTTGCATGGCTCACTCCGGAGATAGACCTATGATCCAGAACCCTGACGCATTATTGGTGTTACCCTGGTTGCGCATACAAAATGTCAACTGTATTTCCAGTCCACTGACTTGGGGATTCCCTTCAATAACCGCAATTCTTGGCTTTGCGCATGCTCTGGAGCGTAAACTCAAATCACGCTATAGTGACCTGAGTTTTTGTGGCGTAGCTGTTGTTTGCCATCGTTTTGAACCTCAGATATTTTCTCCAGAAAGAGGGGATAAAGTTTTTTGTTTAACTCGGAACCCACTCAACAAAGACGGTGACTCACCTTCTTTTGCTGAAGAAGGACGAGCGCATATCACACTGAGTCTCTTGATACAGATACAAAGCGATAGTTATTTACAAATGAACCCTTCGGAAGTGGAGCAAATGGCCGCCACTATAAACGATACGGCTCTTTGCCTTCGTTTTGCCGGCGGCAGCATCCTTTCTTCTTTTACAAAAAAGGGAAAGACGCGCTTGATGGATTGGGATATTACGGGCGAGGCACTTAATACAGAGCTTCGTCGTCTATTACCCGGCTTTTTGTTGACCAGCCGAGAAGATTTGCTGTATGAGCGTACCACTGAATTGCAAAGAACCAACCCGGAAGCCACATCCCTTGATGCCTTGCTTGATTTATCAAGTCTGAATTATGAGCCTGTTGCCGCCGAACCTGAATCAGAAACTGTTGAATGGGAAATACGTAAAAAACCAGGATGGATTGTACCCATACCTGTAGGTTACCGATCAATTGCTCAATGCTACGAAGCTGGGCAGGTGCTCAATGCTCGAGATAATGAGACCCCATTTTGCTTTGTAGAATGTCTGTATTCATTGGGCCAATGGATAAGCCCTCATCGTTTAACTGGTACCGGGAATATTTTCTGGCAACACGATGCAGATGTTGAAAAAGGTCTTTACAGATGTATTTGTTCATAACTTTATCCTCAACAATAACTATAATTTAAAGGAATTTAACCATGGCAAACCCTGACATTAAAACAGCCTCTGTTTTGGCTTTTGAACGTAAACTTGATCCCTCAGATGCCCTGTTTTTTGCTGGCAATTGGGATAAAAGATCCGATGCTAAGAATTGGTCGCCAATAATTGTTCGTGAAAAAGCTGTGCGTGGCACTATTTCTAATCGACTTAAAGCTAAAGATGCTGCTGATCCTGCAAAATTGGATGCAGCCATTGAAAACCCGAATCTTCAGCGAGTTGATGTAGCCACACTCCCAAATAATTGCGACACGCTGAAAATTCGCTTTACCCTGAGGGTATTAGGTGGAGCGGGCAGTCCATCGGCCTGTAATAACTCGGCATATAGAGAAAAGCTCAGTAAGATAGTGCAGTCCTATGTGAGTCAAAATGGATTTGGTGAACTCTCAAAGCGATATGCTTGCAACCTTGCCAATGGCCGTTTTTTGTGGCGCAACCGGTTGGGTGCCGAGAATATTGAGGTGCAGGTAAGCTCCCGTACTGGCGACAGCGTACAAACATGGAAATTCGATGCGCTGACGTTTTCACTGCGCGACTTTAATGTGCCGTCTGAATCACATGACTCAATGGGTGCGTTAAGCAACGTGATTGAAGCCGGGCTTAAAGACGATGGATATGTACTGCTGGATGTCGTGGCTTTTGTTCGTATCGGTGAAGGACAGGAAGTCTACCCAAGCCAGGAATTGATTTTAGACAAAAGCAGTGCTGGCAAAGGCCAAAAGAGCAAGACACTCTATTCCGTAGCTGAAAATGCTGCTATTCACTCACAAAAAATCGGTAATGCACTTCGTACTATCGATGACTGGTATCCCAATGAAAACGATACAGAGAATGTTGGACCTATTGCCGTCGAACCTTATGGTTCGGTGACTTCAATGGGCAAAGCATACCGCCAACCAAAAGAAAAGGCAGATTTCTATTCATTACTTGATTCCTGGGTAACTCGTGATAAGATCCCAGCCGAAAAAGGGTCACAGCATTTTGTTATGGCAACACTGATACGAGGTGGCGTATTCGGTGAAAGTGGCAAGGAGTAAAATCATGAACCATTATTTAGAGATTCAAATTCTTCCTGATCCGGAATTTATTCCCAGCATCATTATGAATGTATTGTATAGCAAGCTACATAGTGCACTGGTAAAGACAGGACGCTCCGATATTGGTCTGAGTTTCCCTGACTTCAACCTTAAAAGAAAACAGCTTGGGATGAGATTGAGGCTTCATGGAACTGAGGAAGGTTTAATGTGTTTGATGCCAAATGTTCCTCTGACTGGTCTACGGGATCACTTGTGGATAGGAAATATTCAGGAGGTGCCCGCTGGAACTAGTTATATCAAGGTACAGCGGGTGCAATGTAAAAGCAATGCTGAGCGAATGAGGCGTAGACTCATAAAAAGAAAAAAAATAACTGAGGAAGAGGCCTTGGCAATTATACCTGATTCCGTTCAAAAACATTTAAACCTTCCCTATCTAACACTAAAAAGCGTAAGCACAGGACAATCTTTTCAGTTGTTTATACGCCAAGAGGTGACAATAAATCAAGTACCTGGAATATTTAATCTCTATGCATTAAGCAACCAGGCAACAGTTCCTATGTTTTAACCCTTTTTTTCTTTTCACGAAGAAGCCATTGATAGTTAATGGTTTGAAATCTACTTCTCAAAGAAGGTTTTTTTTAAAAAAATCTTTTAACTCTTTTAAAATAAAATTTTTATGTAAAAACAACGATTGTTCACTGCCGGATAGGCAGCTTAGAAACGGCTCCGGAGAACTATTTTCGGTATCATTATGTTCACTGCCGGATAGGCAGCTTAGAAATCACCCGCTCAGATAGAGCTGATGCGAAAAGTGTTCACTGCCGGATAGGCAGCTTAGAAACTAAACATCTCTTCCTTGATCTTGATGATCTTGTTCACTGCCGGATAGGCAGCTTAGAAAATCAAGAGTTGAGAGATGCTTTGATCGCGGCCGTTCACTGCCGGATAGGCAGCTTAGAAAAAGTGGTGCGGATAAGCAGGTGACGGAGGTCCGTTCACTGCCGGATAGGCAG
>SZXX01000005.1 GCA_005843825.1 Chlorobium sp. | reverse complement strand
ACTGCTTCGCGTTTATCATTGAATAAACGGGTCATGCCGATTTTCTTTCCAAGAATCGCACCCATATTGAATTAACTATTCTAATTCTTTAAGACTTAATTTCAACATCAACACCACTTGGAAGCTCCAGCTTCATCAGCATATCTATGGTTCTGGATGTCGGGTTTATTATTTCAATCAACCTCTTGTGAGAGGAGAAAGAAAACTGCTCACGTGACTTCTTGTCAACATGCGGAGACCGGTTTACGGTATACACATGAGATTTTGTAGGCAGCGGTATTGGACCAAAGATGATAGCATCTGTCTGCTTGACTACATCAATAATCCTTAACGCCCACTTATCAACCAGACTATGGTCATAAGACTTGAGCTTTATTCTGATCTTTTGCTGTACAGCCACTTGTCAACCCTGTTTCGTGTTATCAATAAAAAAAGGACGGGATCTCTGGCCCCGTCCCGAGACGCCATACAATCTATTACTCAATAATCTTTGTTACGGAACCTGCACCGACGGTACGACCGCCCTCACGGATAGCGAAACGAAGAGCCTCATCCATCGCGATAGGAGCAAGCAACTCAACATTAACCTGAAGGTTATCGCCAGGCATAACCATCTCAACACCTTCGGGCAATGTAACTGAACCAGTCACATCTGTAGTACGGAAATAGAACTGCGGACGGTAACCGTTAAAGAACGGTGTATGACGTCCACCCTCTTCCTTTTTGAGGATATAAACCTCTGCAGTAAACTTGGTGTGCGGCTTGATAGTACCTGGTTTTGCAATAACCATTCCACGCTCAAGTTCAGTCTTGTCGACGCCTCTGAGAAGAAGACCTGCGTTATCGCCAGCCTGTCCTGTATCAAGAAGCTTCTGGAACATTTCAATTCCGGTAACAACAGATTTACGGGTAGGTCTGATACCAACAATTTCGACCTCTTCGTTGATCTTTATAACACCTCTTTCTATTCTTCCGGTTCCTACTGTTCCACGACCTGAAATAGAGAATACATCTTCAACCGGCATCAGGAATGGCTTGTCAACGTCGCGAACCGGCTCTGGAATAAATTCATCAACAGCATCCATAAGCTCCATGATAGCTTTTTCGCCCTCTGGATCGCCTTCAAGTGCCTTAAGTGCTGAACCTTTAATGATCGGAATGTCATCACCAGGGAAATCGTACTGGCTTAAAAGCTCTCTGAGCTCAAGCTCGACAAGCTCGATGAGTTCCGGATCAGCAATGTCAACTTTATTAAGAAATACAACAAGTGCAGGAACGTTAACCTGACGGGCAAGCAGAATGTGCTCACGAGTCTGAGGCATAGGACCGTCAGTACCTGCTACTACAAGAATAGCGCCATCCATCTGGGCAGCACCGGTGATCATGTTTTTAATGTAGTCAGCGTGGCCAGGACAGTCAATGTGCGCATAGTGACGCTTTTTTGTCTGGTACTCAACGTGTGCAGTTGAAATGGTAATACCGCGTTCTCTCTCTTCCGGAGCTTTATCGATACTTCCGAAGTCGCGCTGAAGTGCAAGACCCTGCTTTGCAAGAACCGAAGTAATTGCAGCTGTCAAGGTTGTCTTGCCATGGTCAACGTGACCAATGGTTCCTATATTGACGTGGGGTTTATCCCTCTTGTAGGACTCTTTTGCCATAACTTATCTCCGTGACGGTTATCTTTTATTGATTGTAATAATTAAAACTGATAGTCTCTGTTGCTCGCTTAGTCCGAATCCTTGCTTACTCTCTTCTCCTGCAAAGCTTCCGCAATATTGCGGGGAACTTCGCGATAACAGTCAAACTCCATAGAATAATTTGCCCTTCCCTGACTCATTGAACGAAGATCGGTTGAATATCCGAACATCGCTGAAAGAGGAACCTTGGCATTGACAAACTGGGCACCTGCTCTCTGTCCCATACCTTCAATATGACCACGGCGACTGGAGAGA
This sequence comes from Chlorobium sp., assembly GCA_005843825.1. Lineage (GTDB taxonomy): Bacteria > Bacteroidota > Chlorobiia > Chlorobiales > Chlorobiaceae > Chlorobium. The sequence goes on along the minus strand of SZXX01000005.1, from coordinate 20,911 downwards.
TCACCCATAACATCACCAAGATACTCGTCAGGTGTTACGACTTCAACCTTCATGATTGGCTCAAGGAGTACCGGGTCAGCCTTTTTGGCCGCACCTTTGAAACCTATAGAACCGGCAATCTTGAATGCCATTTCTGAAGAGTCAACTTCATGGTACTTACCATCATAGAGAGTCACCTTGATATCCTGCATCGGAAAGCCTGCAACAACACCACTCTTCATGGCCTGCTGCACACCGGCATTAACCGCAGGGATATACTCTCTGGGAATAACTCCGCCTTTGACAGCATCAACAAATTCATATCCTTTTCCTTCCTCAAGCGGCTCAACAGTAATATTGACCAGACCAAACTGACCTTTACCGCCTGACTGACGAACAAACTTACCTTCAAAATCAACTTTCTTCCTGATAGTTTCGCGGTAAGCAACCTGCGGCTGACCAACATTTGCCTCAACCTTAAACTCACGGCGAAGCCTGTCAACCAGAATCTCAAGATGGAGTTCACCCATACCGGCAATCAACGTCTGACCGGTTTCACCATCAGTCTTTACTTTAAAAGTAGGGTCCTCTTCAGCAAGCTTTGCAAGCGACATACCGAGTTTATCGGAATCTGCCTTGGTTTTAGGTTCAATAGCGATTTCAATAACCGGTTCTGGAAAAATCATTTTTTCGAGAACAACCGGATTGTTTTCTTCACAGAGTGTATCACCGGTTCTTACATCCTTCAATCCTACAGCAGCCGCAATGTCACCGCAATAGACAAAATCTATATCCTCTCTCTTGTTGGAGTGCATCTGAAGGATTCGACCAATACGCTCTTTCTTGCCGGTCATGGTATTCAACACATAACTGCCTGCCTTGAGAACACCGGAATAAACCCTGATAAACGTCAGTTTGCCGACAAAAGGGTCTGTAGCAATCTTAAAGGCAAGAGCAGCAAAAGGCTCATCATCCTTTGGCTCACGAGTTATCGACTCCTCAGTACGCGGGTGGTGACCTTCGACAGCACCGACATCAACAGGAGAAGCAAGATACTCGACAACTGCATCCAGCATGAACTGAACACCCTTATTCTTGAAGGATGAACCGCAAAGCACCGGTATAATGGTAACCTTAAGCGTTGCCTGACGAAGAACGTTTCTTACCTCTTCCTCAGTAATATCCTCACCATTCAAATATTTCTCCAGCAGAGTGTCATCATGCTCGGAAACAGCCTCAAGCATGTTAATCCGCCATGTACGTGCTTCGTTCTGCAAGTCATGAGGAATCTCGACCTCTTCATAGGTACTTCCATCTTCCTTATCATAAATGATACCTTTCATTCTGATAAGATCGACGAATCCAGCAAAAATCTCACCCTCACCGATCGGTATCTGCAGAGGAACCGGATTTGCACCCAGTCTCTCTCTTATAGCCTTGACAGTATCAAAAAAGTTAGCGCCGGTCCTGTCCATTTTATTGACATAGGCAATCCTCGGTACGCCATACTTGTTAGCCTGACGCCAGACAGTTTCAGACTGCGGCTCAACACCACCAACAGCACAGAAAAGTGCAACAGCACCATCAAGTACTCGAAGTGAACGCTCAACCTCAACAGTGAAATCCACGTGACCAGGCGTATCTATAATATTAATCCTGTGATTAATACCGGTATAGTTGCCAAACTTCGGAGTCCAAAAACAGGTTGTTGCGGCAGAGGTGATTGTAATGCCACGCTCTTTCTCCTGATCCATCCAGTCCATCGTCGCACCACCGTCGTGCACCTCACCCATCCGATGCAACCGACCAGTGTAAAACAAAATCCTCTCTGTCGTTGTCGTCTTTCCGGCATCAATGTGAGCCATGATGCCGATGTTGCGTACTTTATCTAAATCAACCAGCCTTGCCATAACAAAATTTTTGACCTTTTACCTACACTTAAACAACTACTTAGAACCTGAAATGCGCAAACGCCTTGTTAGCATCCGCCATCCTGTGAACCTCATCGCGCTTTTTCACCGACGCACCCTGCTCGTTAGCAGCATCCATCAACTCAGCAGCAAGCTTCTCAGCCATTGATTTTCCACCACGCTTGGCAGCATACATCTTCAACCAGCGGAACGCAAGCGCACCTCTTCTTGAAGCTTTAACTTCCATTGGGATCTGGTAGGTCGCACCACCAACTCTCTTACTGCGAACCTCAACAACCGGCGCAATATGCGACATAGCCTTGCGGTAGACCTCAAGAGGATCTTCACCAGCCATTTTCTCGCCGATAATAGCAAAAGCATCGTAAACAATCTTCGTAGCAACTGCTTTCTTACCATCAAGCATCACAGCATTGATAAAACGGGCAACACTCTCATCCCCGTAACGGAAATCAACACCTATTCTTTTATAGCCACCTTTTTTCGGCATATTCTTCTATAAATTTATGATTGGACCTATCTGCCTTTACCCTTGACAGGAGCAGCTGCACCGGCTTTCGGCTGCTTGGCCCCATACTTAGAACGACTCTGCTTACGATCAGCAACACCGGACGTATCCAGCGAACCACGAACAATATGATAACGCACACCAGGAAGATCCTTCACCCTGCCGCCTCTAATCAAAACGATCGAGTGCTCCTGCAGGTTGTGACCCTCTCCCGGGATATATGCTGTAACCTCAATTTTATTAGACAACCTTACACGCGCAACTTTCCGCAACGCTGAGTTAGGTTTTTTTGGTGTAGTCGTGTAAACGCGAGTACAAACACCACGCTTTTGCGGGCACTTATCAAGCGCCGGTGACGCCGTCTTTACTACTTTTACACTTCTTCCGAGCCTGATGAGCTGCTGAATCGTCGGCATACTGAAACTCTCTTTCTATTTAAAAACCTCTGATTACAAAAGACGCAATCCTAAAAATTCCATAAGGACAACCAATGTAAGAGAATTATGAAAAATAACAAAACCTATTTCATCATTTTTGTTCTCTTGACAAAAAATCTTCAGTCACCTTATTCAGCCCGGCTTTAATCGGGCTTAACGCCAGCAAACACATACCATTAAACTTCTCCAATCGAGCCTGAACCAATGTTTGAACTTACTTTCTGATCATCAAATCATGAACCGCATTATCAGTGCTTAATGCAAAAATTCAGCCTGGACGTTTAATTCTGAAATCCCTGCCGAAAGAGAATAACCCTGCAGACCATGGATTGAATGTCCATGATTGCAGACTGATTCCAATCATTGTCTCTTGATTATTATATCCCGGATTTCTGCCGAAACCGGCCCTCTACTACACCCCCCGCAATGAGGAGCAGCGCTGCAGCGAATGCGCCGAGAGATATGCTTCGGCCTGTTTCAAAGCCGCTTCTGTCATAATAGAAATGGACACGCTGGCTTCCAGCTGGAATGATGACTCCCCGAAGCAATCCGTTCACCTTTATCATTGAAGCATCACGACCGTCAACCTTCACCTTCCAGCGCAAGGGATAATAGAGTTCACTGACAACAAGAAATGCATCTCCCTGGACTGAAACCTGCAGATCCATCACCTCAGGCTTTACCGTGACGGATGTCACTTCAGCTGCCGAAAACGTCCTGTTTCCCGTCCAGCCAACTCCATCAACATAGGCCTCCCCGGAAACAGCTTGATTATCAAGAAGCCTCGGAAACACATCTTCGTCTGCTTTTAGCGCTGTCAAGCGAGTGGCAAACCATGCTCTGGGGAGCGCCCCCTGAAGCCTGTAGACATAGACCATGAGGGGACCGCCTGCCAGCTGGAGTGAACCGCTCTTTACCAGTTCGAGTGCCGGATTTTCAACAGGTTCCGGAGTGATGATATAGAGAACATTGAGCATTCTAAGAATATTCAGACTGGCAAGGTTTCCAGTTTTTGCAAGATACTCTTCATAGAGCTTGAGTTTGGCCGGATGGTAGCCGCCTGCCGATTCGATACCGAAAAGAGCGAACTTGTTTTCAGCAAACAGCGGTCCGGCAGGATAGACCCTGAACAGTCCTTTCCTTGACGCAAGATAGCTGGTAATGTCATCAGGGCGGAAAGCACGATCCTCAATAGAGCTGTCTGTAAAAACCGGGGGGCGTAGAGAGGCTTCCGATGGATTAACTATCTGCAGATCAACCGAGAGTATGTCGCCCAGTGCGATGAGAAGCAGCAGCACAACCGACAACTTCCTGGAGAGGATATTTTTAAGAATAAGCCAGAGCACTCCGAAGGAGAGAGTTACTGCCAGCATAACGACAAGAAAACTTTCCTTCAGTTGCTCCCACCGCACTTTATTGACCATAAAGGCCATATTGAAACTTCCAACGGCTGGATCAGGATAGAGTGAACGGAAAAATCCCTCAATACTTTGTTCAAACACAAGAAAAAGAAGCAGCAGAGCCGCCAGAGCAAGAGCTCCTTTGTAAAGAGGTTTCTTCAGGCGATCCGACTGGCACTGAAGCAGTTCCTGAACTCCAGCTGCAGCAAAAAGGGCCAGAATAAGATAAACCATGATAAGGGCCATCGATGGCACCCTGAACTTGCTGAATAAGGGGGCTGCATAATAGAAGAGATTAAAAACAGGAGTAAAAAAACTCCCGAACGACAAGAGCAGGAAAAGCAGCATTCCGAACATCAAAAACCAGGTCATCGGCTCCTTTCTGCGCGATGCAGCACCTCCAATTGCAAGCAGAAGCACAACAATGCCCGCATAATGCGGAAAGTCGGTAAACGGCATAAATCCCCAGTAGGTAACCCCTCCAAAACCAAAAATTCCAGGACAGAGAAAGGTCAGAAGTTCCATTGGGTGCATAGACCAGAGTGTGGCATAGTCCCATGAAGCACATCCACCAGCGGCCGCCATTCCCCTGACTGAATAGGCGGCATACTGGGATGCCGGTATATAAATCGAAGCTGACATACCGAGACCGCAGACAAGCGCCAGCAGAATGAGTACAGTAAGTTTGAAGTTTTTCTGCAGAGAATCCCTGCGGGAAATGAGAAGAAACAGGAGAAACAGCAGCGCAAGCATCCACGAATAGTATGCAATCTGGACATGAGAACGCTGCAGCTGAAAGCCGGCAACAAGAGCAAGAATACCTGCTTCAGTGAGCCCTCCCCGCTCAACAAGCCGCCTCATCGCCCAGAGCATCCATGGCGTGTATGCCAATGTCATAAGCTGACTGCCATGACCATGAACCAGCATAGCCGTATTGTATGGGTTGAGCATGAAAACAGCTCCGCCGAAAAACGCAGCAATTGTTGAAAGTCTGCAGTCCCGCAAAAAAAGAAAGAGTCCGAACCCCGCAAATGCAAGATGAAGCAGCTGCAGGAAAATACCGCTGGTATGAAAGAGGTTGAAAAAGAGGTTGGGGTAGTAGAGCCCACTCAGATAACTGAATGCCTCCACGGTCGGCATACCTGAAAAAATCCAGGGCTGCCAGAGCGGATAGCTCCCGGTTGCCTCATGAACCCGGTCGAGGGCAATCGTTGAAGCCAGGGGTACGAGACTGTCGGGAGCAACAAGGATATTCGACTGGAAAACAAGCGGGTAAAAAAGTAACACTGCCAGAACCGTATAGCTGGCAAAAACAGTAAGAAACAGCAGGATGGATTTCTTCACAAGCGTTATCACTTTGTTTCCTTGTTAATAAAGGGAATGGCCTTAAAAATAATCTCTCTTTCCTCCTGTTCCAACTTGAGGAGCAGCATCAATGCGATATAACTGCAAAGGGAGAGTAAAGCACCCGTCAAAAATCCGGCAAACACCGGTAGAGTGAGCAGCCAGGGACGAGCAAGGAGAAGGAGAACGGCTGCAAAGAGCCCTGAAGCAAGAGGTTTCCACAACGCATAAGCGAATGGATGAATCTTTAACAGAATAAAGACCTCGGAAATACGGAGAGCTGAGAGGAGAAAAAATACCAGCAATGATGCTAACGCTGCACCGGTTATTCCAAACCGCGGTATCAGAAGAAGGTTCAGGAGAACCTGCAGCCCAAGGGCTCCGAGAGCGTTATAAAGACTGAGCCTCGCATACCCGGTCATAGCCAGTACTGTTGATGACAGCCCGAAACAGACCTGCAGAAAAGAGGCTGCTGTCAACAGAATGAGGGCGTTACTGCCTGCGGTAAACCTTGCACCGAATACTCCGAGCACCGGCTCGGGAAGCAGCATAAACAGAATAACCGGAGGAACAACAAGCCCGAGAATCCAGCGAGTCACCATTTTATAGATCCTTCCTATCTCTGCACTCTCCTGCCCTGTATGCAATGCAGCAATCATCGGTGCAGCTATGCCGGCAAAAGCAAGAAGCACTGCACGAATTAGGCCCGCGGTTCTGGCTGCAGGATGATAAAGACCTACAGTTGCCGTATCAGTGAGCATGCCAAGCATGACGACATCGAGCCAGTGTGTCATCATACTCAAGAGCGAGACCACCATGAACGGCAATGCGTAACGCATCATGCTACTGTCGGAACCGGCACGAACAATGTCCAGTGGAAGAACGCCGCTGATTTTCGATAAATATGGGCGAATCCAGAAAAATGCGATGACGGCAGACAGGCCGAAAGGGAAAAAAAGAGCTGCTTTCTGACCAGCCGTGTAGCGAAAGAGCAGGGTTAAAAGGAGCAGCAAAAGAGGGCTCACCATCTGGGTAGCAATTATTTTCGGCTGCAGCTTCCTGAACCCCTGAATTGCATGACCATAAAGCATTGTGGCCACATTGAAGGGAATTGCTGCCGCATAGCAGCAGAGTGTAAGCTGCAGAAGATGGCTTCCGTGGAGCATCGAAGCTATGTTTCCTGAAAAAAGAAGCAGAAGAAGTGCTACAGCGAGTGAAAGAAAGAGACTCGTTTTGAGGGCTGAACCAATCACTGCCTTTTGACGGAGAGGATCGCTGCTGTTACTGCTCACAAAGCGCAACAACCCCGAATCAAGCCCAGCTATGGCAAAGACCTCTGAAATCTGGATAACAGCAACAGCTAGAGCGTAAGTGCCGAGCGCATCAGGATCAAGCACTCTTGCAACAAGCAGGTTAAAACCAAACCGGGAAGCCTGGCCGAAAAGAAATCCGGCAAAGGAAAAACCTGCCTGACCGGCTATGACGCTATTGCGATTCAAATTGACTGCTCCTCGTAAGCATTCTGCAGCTCCTGCACCATAGTTGCTGCAAGCGCATCCCAGCTATGCTCTCGGGCAAATGCCTGCCGCGCCTCCCTTCTGCTGTCGGCAAGGGCTTCGGGTATCATGCGTACAAATTCTTCCGGCGAAGCGGCAACATGGAGTACATCCCTCGCCCTCTGGACGGCGCTGCAATAGTCAATCGAAAGCACCGGTACACCCGAGGCACTATATTCATAGAGTTTATTGGGATGAGAAACGCCTTTCAGCTCATTACGGCATAGCGGCATCAGAGCAAGATCAAAGTGCTGAACCCAGTCGGGCAGTTCGGCATACTCCACCTTGCCAATGTAGTGCACATTCGGCATTGTATTAATAATACCCTGCTTTTTCCACCAATCATGTTCATACGCCGGACCAATCAGGAGAATCGAGTAATCAGGCCATGCCCGGGCAACAGCCGCGACAAGTGCTGTATCAATCCAGTCCATCGCTCCCGCGTAGCCGAGAATCGGCTGATTCAATCCAGTTAGTCCGGCCGGTACGAGGTCAGATGGAGTGGCGAAATGAGTGAACTCAACTCCGTTGCCAAGTTCAATACACCGTACGCCGGATGGCACCCGGAGGCGGGCGGTCAACTCCGGGCTCACACTGAACATCAGCTGCACGCTTGAAAGATAGGTGTTGAGATACCCTTTCAGCCAATGGGGACTTCCCGGGAAAGCAAGATGATCGTCATTGGCATCATAAAAACGGAGACGGCAGGGCAAAAAAGCAGCAACCCTGCCCCAATAGACATTGCTCAACCCGATGATTCTTTCACTGGAAGAAAATCCGAGAAGAGTTACCCAGAAGAGCATCAGCACAATGCCGGGCAAGGATACCAGCAAACGCAGGAGCCGGTTATCAAGCAGGCGCCCGATTTTGAAAGGGACGCTTTTTAAAAACGGCACGCTGACAACCCACACCCGGCCTCTTTTGACTGGAAACCAGTGATGGTGGCGCCCAAGAGCAAAGGGTTCAATAAAGAGAATTCTCCAGTTTTCCGGAAAACGCCCAAGGATACGCTGTTTCCGTGTGGAGAGAAAGTCCCACTGTATCTCAGAAAACCAGACAAGCCTGTATGGAGTGCCTGGGACTCTAGTTTCGGACGGCAAGCTCATACGGTAAGTTCATAAATCTGTACTTTTTCAAACACTGCCCGCAAAAGCGGCTTCAATCCCGTAAGATAAAACAAGAGGGGGCGTATACGAAACTCCTCGCTTCTGACAACACTGAACCCCGCTCGGGCAAAGAGAGCGAGCGCCGATTGACGGCTCATTTCATGAAAATGATCGGGGCTTGCCAGAGATGCCGGTTTCCGGAGTGGCATGGAGAGAAAAAGCCGGCCGTTCTTTCCATGTAAAAGCCGCTTGACCTCAAGCAGGGCATGGAGTGGGTTATAGAGATGTTCAAGCACCTCAAAAGCAGTAACCACATCAAAAGATCCTTCAAGCGATGCAACGTCAAGATCAGCAGTCGTATTGTCGAAGGTACAGCTGAAAAGCTGCTCAAGGGAAGCTGTTAAAGGGGTTCGGTCGCCCAGATCAAGCCCATTGGCAGTAACCGTGCCTGAAAAAGAAGATCGCCTGATAAAGTCGATGGTATGCTGCCACCGGATGCTGTGGGCCGGATCACTTAGATATTGTTTGTCAATGACGGTTCTGAATGTGCTCTGCATCCTGCCCCCTTCCTGTTTTGTTGACCCCTGAAATCCTCTTTTTCATTACATCCCGGAAACTCGCGGCAAGACGCAGAGGAAGCATGAGAAGATAACAGACCATACCTCTCCATGCCCGATGCTTTCTGAGAAGATGAAGCACGCCGAGGCTTTTTTTTATCACTTTCTTTATCACCTTCAATACTGCATTGCCATGCAGCGATGCCGATACCTTATGCCATATCCTTGAAGATGGTACATACTCTATGCTCAAACCCAAAGCAGAAACCCGAAGTGAGAGATCAACATCTTCGCCGTACATCCTGAACGTTTCATCAAAACCCCCGACTGCTGAAAAATCCCTGGTTCGCACAGCCAAACAGCATCCTGTTGCATACCCGGTAGAGCCGGAACGATCAAATTCCGGTGCGTCTTTTTTCCGGAGCCCGACATGACTGATAAGCCCGGTCGATAGTCTGACAATTCCACCGGCATACCAGAGAGTATCGGGACGGTCAAAAAAAAATATTTTCGGTACTGCAATTCCAGCAGCAGGATTCCTCTGGAGGGTTTCGACAAGCGGGAGACAAAATCCCGCATCGACAACTGTATCATTGTTCAAAAATATCACATAGTCAGCTTGCAGCTCCCTAACCCGCCTGAACCCGGCATTGTTTCCAGCCGCATAACCGCAATTGACAGGCAACAGAAGCAGCTCAATATCCGCGAATGCATCCCTGATACGCCTGGGCGATCCATCAGTCGAACCGTTATCGACAACAAGCACCCTGCATGAAGGCAGCGTGACCCCTGCAAGAGAGCTGAGACAGGCGAGAGTGTCATCCGCCCCATTCCAGTTCAAGACCACAATCCATGTCACAGGATGCATGACATCACCTCCCGGAAGCTTCTGCTTCGAGAAAAGCACCTGTTGAAGCTGCAAAAGAGTCCCAGGAAAAATCGTTGCACAACAATGCAATAGCTGAACGCACCCCGGTCAGATTTTTCCTCCTGTCGAGAAACTCCCCGACAGCTTCCGAAATCCCTTCAGACGAACAATCACTGGCAACAAAACCGGTTTCACCTTGACGCACCATCTCAGGGAGTGCGCCTGCAGGAGTAACAATAACAGGCAATCCATGACCGTAGGCAAGCTGCAACACACCCGACTGGGTTGCACTGCGATAAGGAAGCACGACAGCGTCAGCAGCAGCAAAAAAAAGGGCTGTGCGTTCCGGGGAAACATACTCCGGATAGAGATCGACACTGCCTCCAATGCCAAGCTGCTCGATCATTTCCTTGTATATTTTCAGGGGCTGAAAAAACTGTCCGGCAACAACAAGCCTGAGTGCCGGGTTTTTTTGCAGAATATCCGGCATGGCATGGAGCAGCATATCAAGCCCTTTATAGCGACGCACATAACCAAAAAAAAGCAGAACAGGAGAGTCGTCGGCAAGGTGAAGAGCCCGGCGTGCATCAGGCATTGAACAAGCTTCCCCTTCCGGTTCATAGAGAGGATGAAACAGCGGTAGCACTGGAATTTCGGGCATGGCAACTCTCACCTCCTCTGAAACAGCGTGTGAAAGTGTCACAAAGCCGTCAGCAAAGGCCCGAAGCAACCGACGCATGAAGGAGTCAAAAAAAAATGATTCATGCGAGGAAAAATTATGGAGCAACACAATAATCCTGATACCGGTTAAACTGCGCAACAGATAATAGAAAGGAGCTAACAGACCGGTCCAGTAAGCTGCAAGCAGGATATCGGGTTTCAATACCCTTACTGATCGAATTGCTCCAAACCAGGAAAAGGGGTTATAGAGAACGAGATGAACATTGTCGGGAACAACAGCATCTGCAATCCGGGCACTGACAAGCGCGCCCTTTGATAAAAATTCAGGGTAGAGAGCCTTAAATGAAACGGGAACAACATCATAGCCCCTGTGAAGAAGGGCATCACTCAAAAGTCCGCTGAATCGGGCGATACCGCCTTTCAGTGGGAAAAAGGGAGTGATGAATGCAATCCGCAACGGTTTCAATAACGCTCTTGGACAGTTTTCAAACTATTGTTCTCCAAATCCCTGTTCAAAAAACTCTACCAGCTGACGGGCAGCCTCATCAGCATCTTCACCGTCAAGTTTGAGCGTCAACCTGGTTCCTTTAGGAGCGGCAAGGCTCATAACACCAATAATTGACTTTGCGTTGATCTCAACACCCTGCATTTCGATATAAAAATCCGATTTAAAACGAGATGCAAGTTTCACGACTGACGCTGCGGGCCTGGTATGGAGCCCGGCCTTGTTTTTAACTACAACTTCCTTTACAATCACGTATGTGTGTTACCTTTTTGGTTGATTAACCCACTACCCACCTTGGTTATTCTTTACTTCAGAGCGTTTTCACCATGGCAATCTCATCACACGCCATAAGTTTAGGGCAATGGGTGCAATCCCTCCATATTTTTTGCGGAAAATACTCTTTTTGAATTTCCCGGTATCCAAGGCGCCTGAAAAACTCACTGCTCAAGGTCAGGACAAAAACCTCACTGACTCCTTCCTCACGGAGAACGGTCTCTGCCTTTTCAACCAGCAGGCGTCCGATTCCCTTCATTTTATAGCGGTTAAAGACAGCAAGAGAGCGAATTTCAGCAAGCTTCGAGGTATAAAATGCAATAGCACAGCATCCTATGACTTCACCGTTATATTCAGCAACAAAAAAATTACGGATATTTTCAACAATACTCTCATCGGAACGCTCCAGCATAATTCCCTGGCGGGCATACTCCACAGTAATCGCGGAAATTGCCGTCGCATCAGCAAGACGCGCGTACCTGACATAGAGCTCACTCTGCTGCATGACTACTCGAGACCCTCTTCCAACGGTTCGTCAGCCCTCGTGCGAACAGATACCTCTTTCCAGAGTTCATCCTTGAGCTCCTTGAGCCCGTGACCGGAAACACTGGAAATGGGAAGAACCTTAATACCTTCTTCAAAAGCGGGAATTTCAAGATCTTCGGCCGCAATATCCATTTTTGTAATAACCACTATCCGCGGCTTGTCAAGAAGCCCCGTGTTAAATTTCCCAAGCTCTCCGAGAAGCGTCCGGTACTCTTCGGCTATGTCAGGAGAATCCGCCGAAACAAGAACAGCAAGTATTTTAGTGCGTTCGATATGACGCAGGAACTGAATACCAAGACCCTTACCCTCTGCCGCACCCTCAATGATTCCGGGAATATCAGCCATCACAAACGACTTGTACTCCTCATAACGCACGATGCCAAGATTCGGCACCAGCGTGGTAAACGGATAATCAGCAATTTTTGGTTTAGCCGCACTGATCACAGAGATAAGCGTGGACTTTCCCGCATTTGGAAAACCAACAAGACCGACATCGGCCATAAGCTTCAGCTCCATTTCGAGCGTAAACTCTTCACCCTTCTGACCAGGCTCGGCATACCGCGGTGCCTGACGCGTCGGAGTAGCAAAATGCTGGTTACCCCTGCCGCCTTTTCCACCTCTTGCAATTAAAATCTCCTGATCCACACCTGTCAGATCAGCAATAATTTCATGGGTTTCAGCGTTTCTGACAATGGTCCCGCATGGTACATCTATAGTGACATCACCACCATCTTTGCCTGTTTTGCGGGCACCTTGACCATGGACGCCGCGAACTGCCAGATACTTCTTTTTATATTTGAAATCAAGAAGAGTTGTCAGCTGGCGGTTGGTTCTCAGCCATATATGCCCTCCACGGCCTCCATCGCCGCCATCAGGTCCCCCCTTGGGAACAAACTTTTCCCTACGAAAACTCACACAGCCTTTTCCGCCGTCTCCAGCCTGAATATAAATCGACGCACTATCAACAAACTTCACTCACACACCTGCCTTTTGAATAATCTTTCGCTTTACCTATTTTCATAACACAATATCTAAACTCCTACACCACATGACAGCACACAATTCCGGAAAACCCGCTATCGAAGAACTCATATCGAGGCTTGAGGAAATAACCCGGAACATTGAAAATCCAGAAACCGGCCTCGAAAAATCTATATCACTCTACGAAGAGGGACTTACCATTGCCGACAACTGCAAAAAAAGGCTGCAGGAAGCCAGAAAAAAAATAGAGGTCATCAATCCGGAACTTGCCAAAACCTGGCCTGATTCACCTCGCATCAAAGACCTCTTCGACAGCGAAGCCTGAAAACCATTCAAACTTCAAGCTTCTTCAGAAGAACTTCATTGACCATTTTGGGATTAGCCTTTCCTTTCATACGGCTCATGCACTGTCCCACAAAAAATCCCAGCAGCTGACTCTTTCCGCCGCGATAAGCAGCAAGCTGACCTGGATTAGCCGCGAGAATTTCATCGATAACACTCTCAATGGCGCCACTGTCTGATACCTGGGCAAGACCATCACGCTGAACAATTTCCAATGCAGTGGAACCGTTATCCTGCATAAGTTCGAACACCTGTTTGGCAATGGTATTACTGATCACCCCATCGCCAATGAGACGAACCAGGCCACCAAGACGGTCAGGTGCAATCGAAAACTCGGAAATATCAAGATACTTTTCTTTAAGAGTGCGCAGCACCTCACCCATCACCCAGTTTGAGGAAGCTTTTGTATCACCCGAGACCTTGACGGTTGCCTCAAAATAATCGGCAACCTCTCTCTCAACAGTAAGAACCCCTGCATCATAGGCCGGAATGGCATACTCCGCTACAAAACGGCTTGCACGAACTTCAGGAAACTCTGGCAGCTCACGCTGCATACGATCAAGCATATCCTGATCAACAAGCACCGGAATCAGATCAGGATCAGGAAAGTAACGATAATCATGCGCAAACTCCTTGCCCCTCATTGAACGGGTCTCTCCCTTGTCAGCATCCCAAAGCCTGGTTTCCTGAATGATGACGCCGCCGCTTTCCAGAATTTCCTTATGGCGATCAGCCTCAAACTCAATGGCTTTTTCAACATTCTTGAACGAGTTCATATTCTTGATCTCGGTACGGGTGCCATACTCCGTTGACCCGACAGGACGCAGGGAAACGTTGGCATCACAGCGCAGGCTTCCCTCCTCCATGTTCCCATCAGAAATACCAAGATATTTAACAATCTGCCGGACTTTCTGCAGATATGCGGACGCCTCTTTTGGAGTACGCATATCAGGGTAACTGACGATCTCAAGCAATGGTACACCGCTTCGGTTCAGATCGATGTAGGTTTCCTCACCGATATCATGAATCGACTTGCCTGCATCCTCTTCAATATGAATTCTGATCAGTCTGATAACCTTTTCGCCTTCACCGGCCTCAATTTTGAGAATTCCTTCACTGCAGATAGGCTCTTCAAACTGCGAAATCTGGTACCCTTTCGGGAGATCGGGATAAAAATAGTTTTTACGGGCAAGAACCGAACTTGGTGCAATAGTGCAGCCCATTGCAAGCCCAAGTTTAACCGCATCCTCAACGACACGACGGTTAAGGACAGGCAATGCTCCTGGAAGAGCAAGACAAACGGGACAGACATTGCTGTTGGCCGGTTTTCCAAAAAGAGCAGAACAACCGCAGAAAGCCTTGCTTGCTGTATTAAGCTGACAATGGACCTCAAGGCCCACTACTAATTCATACTTCATTGCAAAAATAACGTTATTGAAAAACACCAGTTCTTTAAGACCGGGGCCTCTCCTGCTTATAAAAAACTTTTCAGTATTGCCGATAAGAAAACTTCTGGCCGCCCACGGTCGCTTCAGCCATAATCCCGGCCTTCGGAAGCACAAAAACAGCAACGCCATGAGAATAATCAATAGAGGTAGCTGCCCCTGTATTGGCAACGATTCCCGCTACCTGAGCATTCAACTCATAATTTCCCCTTTTGAAATTATCAAGCTCTGCCTTGTCCTTAAAAAATATGATTTCGGAAAAAGACTGTCCGCCAAGCTGGGGGCCGACATTGAACTGTGTAATCGATGAATGTCCGACAAGAGTATTAAGCTCATAGACATAACCATTACCATGTCCCCCTCCGACAATAAAATATCCCCCCTTGAAAACATCAGGAAAAACAACATAACCATAGGCTTTATCAAAAAAACGATCAAGCGCAGGTGCATTCTTCCTGAAAAACTCAACCCCGGCTTTCGCACGATCACCATCAGCAGGATCCCAGCCGGCATGAGCAGTTGAAAAAACCAATCCTGCAAGCAGAAATGCCAGCATGCCAATTCTCATCATCTTCATATTCTTCATCATTTGGGCATAGTTACGTGTTTAATAAAATCCCGGTATAGAAAACATCCAATGATATGCAACCGCTAATGTACAATTTTCACGCCAATAAATCACACATCGCCCCTTCTGAGCAACTATCCTCCGGCTTCGAGTTCGCGCTTCAGGGCTTCGCGTTCAATTTCGAGACGGCGAATCTCGCGGTTGATGCGGTCGAGTTCTTCAGGGCTGCTGTCTATTTCGAGCCTCAATCGGGATGAGGCTTCGTCAATCAGATCGATTGCCTTGTCGGGTAGAAAACGGTCTGCAATATAGCGGTTCGAGAGTTCGGCGGCTGCAACAATTGCTGCATCCTTGATTCTTACCCCATGATGAATTTCATATTTCTCCTTGAGACCACGCAGAATGGAGACGGTGTCATCCACGCTCGGCTGATCGACCACAACGGTCTGAAAGCGGCGCTCAAGAGCGGCATCTTTTTCAATGTGCTTGCGATACTCATCAAGTGTTGTTGCACCTATACAGCGAAGCTCTCCACGGGCAAGCGCGGGCTTGAGGATATTTGCGGCATCCATTGAGCCTTCGGCAGAACCCGCTCCTACAAGCAGATGGATTTCATCAATAAAGAGAATAATCTCTCCATCAGAGGCCTGCACTTCACGAACGACCGCCTTCAGTCGCTCCTCAAACTCACCGCGAAACTTTGCACCTGCAACCAGCTGGGCAATATCAAGTGCAGCTATCTGTTTGCTCTTCAGGTTTTCAGGCACATCACCCGCAACAATGCGCTGTGCGATTCCCTCCACAATAGCGGTTTTACCAACCCCCGGCTCACCAATCAACACCGGATTATTCTTGGTGCGTCGGCTGAGAATCTGCAACACCCTGCGAATTTCTTCATCACGACCGATAACCGGATCGAGTTTTCCTTTGCGTGCCTGGTCGTTCAGGTTACGCGAATATTTTTTCAGTGAATTATAGGTCTCCTCAGCACTCTGACTGGTCACGCGCTGCGTCCCCCTTATGGTGGTCAGCACCTTGAGAATTGCATCGCGGTTAATACCCGAATCCTTCAGCATGCGCGAAACGTTGAGCCCTGCTTCACTCATGGCAATAAGCAGATGCTCTGAGCTGATATAGTCATCTTTCAGCTTTTCAGCCTCTTTCAAGGCTACGTCAAAGACCTTGCCAAGATTTTGTGAAAGATACTGCCCCGTTGCCGAAGCGCCGGTTACCTTGGGAATTCGCTCTATTTCACGATCAAGCGCTGCAAGCAGGGTTTCTGCCGGGGCCTCAAGCTTCTGCGCTATCTGCACAGCAATACTGCTGTTATCTTCCAGCATGGCCAACAGCAGATGTTCCGGCTCTATCTGCTGATGCTGCCTGGTGCTGGCAAGCGTGGAAGCCGCCTGCAATGCCTCCTGGGCTTTTACCGTAAATTTGTTAGGATCAAACTGCATGGTTGTGATTTTTTTTTGGATAAGTACCGTAATCCATAGAAACTACATACTGTTATAACAATGCATATAGGAAAAAAGTTAACGCATACTTTTCAAATTCACGCTATACCGGAAAAGAAAAAAGGCTACGGCACTACAAACTGCCGCAACCTTTTAAAAGCTGTTAACACGAGGTTTTTAACTCCCCATGACTTCCCTGTCCGTTATCCGGAATGAGAAGGATTGTCCTCTGGCGGTTTCGGCCAATTCTTGATGACAGAACTAACAACCTGACGGAGAATCTGGGCGCTGGTAGAGAGCAGCTCAGCACCTTTTTCCTGAATATTCCTCTGTGTATCGAGCTGATCCTTGAAAAGCTCAACACTCGCCGGATCATAATTTCCCTGACTGACGTAAGCATCAATTACCTCTTCGGCCTCATCAAAAGGCAAGTTAAAAACCCTGAAACCAAGCTTCGCTCTCTCAAGAGAGTCAAGAACTTTCAGACCAGTGTTCTGCTGCTCCATAACATTTCTGTTTTTTCGTCTATAGAATAAATGACCCGATCACCTGATAATAACGGAAATATAACAATGTTTTTCAACAACTACAGGAAAGTAACCGTCACGACATACCCTTTACCGGGGCTTCCCTCCGCCTCTTCCAATCATGGTTTCAGCAAGCAGAAAAAAAAGACCGGCAGCAAGAAAATACTGAGAAAGCGGCACACGCTCAACAGGCTCCATCACCCAGCGGGATGCATCCTCGATTTGGTTAATCCTTTCAGATATTTCACTGTTCACTGTATTATCAGTCTTACTGCGGAAATAGAATCCGCCAGCCTCATGAGCCAGCTTCTGCAATGTTTCACCATGGAAACTCGTCGCTATGGCCCGCCCTTGTTCATCACGTTTGACTCCTTCTGCTGGAGCTCCCAACGGAATCACAACAGGCGAACTCATGCCCACTCCCAAAACGAAAACATGGATACCATCCTGTTTCATCCGTTTAGCTTCAGCCAGAAAATCACCGGTATGATCCTCACCATCACTCAGCAACACAACAATTTTCTCTCCTTTACTGCCTGATTCCATATGATTTTCCGTTTCCGGTTTCAGGAGTTTTCTGGAAAGCTCAAGTGCCGAGCGAAACACGGTTCCCTGCTCTTCGATCAGATCGGTTGACGCCATTCCAAGCAGCGCATCAAAAGCCTCCTGATCAGTGGTAAGAGGACACTGCACGAGGGGAGCCGCCGCAAAAAGGAGAATAGCTCTTCGGCCTCCCTTGACAGCATGACTGATGCTGAGAATTTCCTGTTTAGCCTGACCAAGACGATCCGGCTGCACATCCCTGGCCTTCATACTGCGGGAAATATCAAGCACAAAAACAAGATCAGCCCCTTTTCGCATTACCGGTCGCCCCCCACTGGTAAGACGTGGACCACTCAAAGAGAACAACACGAGGCCGATGCCGCAAAACTGCATGACTTTTTTCAGAATGAGTAGCCAAAACCGTGGTCCGGGCATTATTGCGCCAGACATAAGTGGGCTTGCAAGCGCTTCGCGAGCCTGAAGCTGCCTCATAACTCCATAGCCCAGTATCACAGCAAGAGGAATCAGAAGAAGCAGGTAGCCGATATTTTCAGGCCAGGCAAAACTCATACGTGTAACTTCATCCTGTGGGCATTTCGTTTACATCGATTTAACATAAAAAACAACTTCAAGAGGCTACGGTATCCGCAAGAGTCGGGTATTTGACAATATGATTTCAAGAAAAAAGAGCGCGAGAACAGTCAACACCAATCGGGTAAACAATCCTGAACGGTGCTCCATAATAGCCCCTGACGTCCGTTTTTTCTCAAGCCGGTCAATGGCTTTCATTGTTTCAGCAAATGCCGCCGGATCTTTCACCGAAAAATACCTGCCCCCAGTGGTGCGGACGATACCACGAAGCGACTCTTCATCCATCTCAGCATGATTGCCTTTTTCCCCTGACAGATCAAGACGATTACCCTGGCTGATAACTCCGGCGTTAATGGCATATATCCTGATCCCGCTCTGCAGGGCGAACCCTGCTGCGGTTGCCGGCCCGACCTCTCCGGTATTATTCTCACCATCGGTAACAAGAATGATAGCCTTATTTGATGATTCCGATGCCTTAAGCCTGTTGACTGCTATGAGAATCGCAGTACCAATGGCTGTCCCTTCATCCTGTATCACAGCTGGCGTAAGGCGGTCGATCAACATTGCAAGGACATCATGATCAATCGTCAGCGGGCACTGTGTATATCCCTTTCCTCGAAACACCACAAGCCCGATCCTGTCGTTCGACCGATTCAGTACAAAGTTCCGGGCAACGTCCTTCGCAGCATCAAGACGGCTTTCACCGGCAAAATCCTTCTGGAGCATTGAGTCTGAAATGTCGAGCACCAGCATGACATCGATACCCTTCGCTTCGGCTTCAGTCTGACGGTACAGGAGATGAGGACCGGCAAGAGCGATAACGGAGAGAAAAAGAGCGCTCCAGCGCAGCCATTGGGGAAGTAAACGCAAGATGCGGCCAGCTCCAAATCCCAAGTCACGCAGGGACTCAAGACCGGGAAAGAGTATAGCCGGACCTTTGCCTCGCCGTTCATGCCTCTCCTTGAACCATGCTGCCAGAAGAAGCACAGGCAAAAGGAGCAGCCACCAAGGCTCCGCAAGCTCAAGGCTTGGTATACGAGCGAACCACTCCTGCATAAGCGAAATATTTTACCTCAAAGATGCAAAATCCCCGGTTAAATTCCCTCTAACCGCTTGAACTCCATACTCTAAAGAGTCTGCAGCTTTTCAGACTCCTTTCCCTTCACCCCCGCTTTGCGCCCCAGCAATAACTCTTCAGGACATTCCGACTATTCTATTAATAAATAAATCAAAGCTCTTACAGGATTTTGTTTTTTTATAAATAATGCGCACTATTCAGTTAGTAATTATCAGAATACTATGAGCAAGGAGATCATGGGCACAAACACTATAAGCACAGTACTGGCAAAGCAAATGATTGAGGTGGCCGCTATCAATAGTGTCTCTATCATCAGTACTCCAGACGGCTGGTTTGCGATGTTAAAGCTTGGGTTAACAGAAAAACCACTTGGCACACAACGCACTGATAAGCCCAGGGTATGGAGGAGTTTGGACCGTTGCGTTGAATATCTGAAAAAAGAGTTGCACATAGTCCGGTTTGAACTTCTGGATGCAAGCCAGTCCGGCAACAATGCGACAAAGGGTGGTAAATCCCGAATAGATGCTTCGTTAAGGTTACGCAATGCCCACGAAGCAGCCGCTCACGACAAATGGTTTCGTCAACAGGTTGAAGAGGGAGTTGCAGAAGCTGATGCCCCTGATACATCATGGATATCGAACTATGAAGCTAACGCCAGTTGGGGTAAAAAAAGGGATGAACTTCTCCATAAGGCAGAAGGGGGCGCCAATTGAATCTGGTTTGGCTACCTGCAGCGATAGCAAATCGTGATTCACAGTTGGAATATATCGCCAAGGATAATGTTCGGGCGGCTATTGAACAGGGTGACCGAATAGCCCGTCAGGTTGTTCAACTGATAGAACACCCCGAAATTGGACGTCAAGGCCGCATCGAAGGGACTCGCGAGCTGGTTATAAGCCGCACTCACTTTATTCTTGTCTACCGGATAAAAAATGACCGGATAGAACTTCTCCGACTCTTGCATGGTGCACAACAGTGGGCCCCCCTTGAGAAATAGAAACTGACAGGGCAAAACCTTGATATTTCGAGTGCAATCAATTGTTACCCTGATCAGCCTCTAACAGATTTCTTCGCAGGAAAACCCAACAGAAAACGTCCATACAATTGGATAGCCTCACTTCATAATATTCCATACAGCGCTCCCGCCCCACTTTGATCTGTTTTTTATAACGATAAACGAACACCTGTTACGATGAGTGTGCCTGCTGTTAAAAAAACACCGAGGAAGGTGTTTATAAAATTGCATCGATGGACAGGATTACTGCTCCTTGCTTTCCTTTTTATAGCAGGATTTACCGGTGCGGCGATCTCTTTTCGCGGTGAACTGGAGCGCATTATCAATCCACATCTTTTTGTGGTTGAGCCTAGTGCCAAGGCGCGCCCTTATGCTGAAATTATAACCACCGTTGAATCGCACTTTCCTGATGCAGTTGCAGGCATGTTGAGGCTGCCAAAAAAGAGTGATGATGCTTTACTGGTATCGTTACGACCAAAGCAGGAAGCCCCTGGCAGGCAAAAGCCACAAACAGGAATGCAAAGCTCAACAAGGTTTGATCAGGTGATGGTCAATCCTTATACCGGACAGATCCTTGGACAGCGCAATACAACACAATTTGTGCTGTCAAGAACGAATCTGCTGCCACTGTTAAGCCGCCTTCATTATTCACTGTTTCTAGCAGCCTGTCGGAATT
>SZXX01000054.1 GCA_005843825.1 Chlorobium sp. | reverse complement strand
AATCCGACAGGCTGCTAGCACAGAAACAGAGAAAAAATGATTGTCAGTTGAGCGGTTGAGCGACAGGACTCCTTCAACGAGCTTCTCCTCAAGAGCCCTCATGGCCATCCGGGTAATGATGCCGCTCCACTGAGCACCTGATACAGGACTTTTCAGTTGGGCAGTAAACCGCTCAGCAGCAATACCGAAACGCATTTCCACCTGGTCATCAAGGCTTCGTTCCCGTCCAAAGAGTTTTTTCTCCCGTTCACCTAGCCAGCCGTTTTTAAATACACAGCTCTGCATACTCTCTTCAACCGGCCAACTCTTAACTGAGCAAAGACCGCAGGAACTGCAAAGTCCTTTTTCTGTCTGATGCATAGTAGAAAGCGAAAAGAATAATTGCTTTTTTCTCAGGCGTTTAACTTTAGAAAATCAGCATTTCTTTCAAGTATTTCAAATTGAACTTAACATCTTCGGGGGAATGATATCGTTGCTCGAAATGACAGAAGAACGGATTCCTCCCTTTTATACCCTTTCTTTTGTCAATGACCTTTTGAGGGCTGGTCAAAGATCAATGCAAGCACTTCCATATCTTTTTTGTTGTTTTGCTTTGCTATTTCACGAATACTCATTGATGCCAGGCTAACCGAGATGCCCTTGCTGCCGAGTTTCTCGATCAGTGTTGAGCTCTTTTGACCGGCAACTTCAGCCACCGTTTCCAGCCTTGCCGATGCCAGCGCTTTGGTCATGTTCATTCTTGGATTCGGGTGTTCTCCAGCGGGAGCAAAAACAGCAAGCAGGGTGACCACAATGCCTGTACCGATAATGGCGAGTGCTGGTTTTCGTGAAAAGTATCCGGTAAAGGATTTCCAGTTGGCGATGATATGCAGGACAACTCCGGCGGTCATTGCCCAGCTCAGCCATTCATGAACCGGTTTGATGACTCCCGCTTCCACTTTAAAAAACATCAGTGTGCCGGTAACGGCAAGAATGAGGAAGGTTGCTGTGGCAAGCGGAGTGGCCCATGATTTCATTGAGGTGCTCATTTATCGGCGGTTTTGGTTTAAGGTGTTGTTTAAATTGTATCTATAGGACGACATAGCATCATAATCCTTGCGGTGAGAGGAGGAATAATTTGAGATGCATGTTATATTTGTTATCATATGAGCAGCAGTTCATATATAAGGAAGGATAATATGCTTGAGAATATAGATGACGGTTGTCTGGAGCAGTGTTTTCATCCGGAGGTGGTCGAATCGGTTCGGCGTGATATGCTTGGCAGCGTTCCGGCTGATGAACTTGCACAACTGTTCAAGGTGCTTGGTGACAATACGAGGATAAGAATACTCGACGCCCTCTACCGGTCGGAGCTCTGCGTGTGCGACCTGACCGCTTTGCTCTGCATGAACCAGTCGGCGGTGTCGCATCAGCTGAGGGTGCTGCGCGATGCCAGAATCGTGAAATCGAGAAAGTATGGCAAAAAGGTACTCTACAGTCTGGATGACGAGCATATATCAGGCCTCGTACGCATGGGTTCAGAGCATGTTCGTGAGCTGAAAAAATAGCTCTGTTTTTTTTTTGCCTTATATATGAACGTATTATCATATGAGAATATGTAACGAATTAATACTCAGTGTATGAATACCATTGTTGACGCTTTAATTTCTGTGCTTCTTGCTTCGTGGAATGTGCTTCTGGAATCAGCTCCCTTTGTGCTGCTCGGCTTTTTTGTCGCCGGCATTTTGAAAGCGTTTCTTCCGGACGATTTTGTAGCCCGCCATCTCGGCGGAAGCAGCACTGCGTCCATTTTCAAGGCAGCGGCAATGGGTATACCTATTCCCCTCTGCAGTTGCGGGGTTCTGCCGGCAGCTGCAGGTCTGAAGAAGCAGGGTGCAGGAAAAGGTGCAGTCACTTCGTTTCTCATATCGACACCGGAGACAGGAGTGGACTCCATCGCGGTATCCTATGCACTGCTCGATCCCCTCATGACCATTATCCGGCCTGTTGTCGCGTTTTTTACTGCTGTAGCGGCAGGTATAGCTGTTTCTTTTACTGAAAAGCTTTCAGTGTCAGGGATTCCTGATGCTGAACCGGATTCGGTGATGGAGCACGAGGACGCATGTACGTCCAAATGCTGCTGCAGCCACCATGAACCTGAACCGGATGGGCTGGGCAACAAATTCATGAAAGGGATGCGCTTCGCTTTCGGTGATCTGCTGAAGGATATCGGCGGATGGCTTTTTTTCGGCATTCTGCTTTCAGGAGTGATATCCGTGTTCCTCTCTCCTGAAATTGTGAGCCGTTACCTTTCGAACGAATATCTCGCCATGCTGCTCATGCTGGCCATTTCAGTGCCGCTTTATGTCTGCGCCACGGCATCAACGCCGATTGCGGCTGCGCTTGCCCTGAAAGGTATTTCGCCGGGAGCGGCGCTGGTGTTCCTGCTTGCAGGGCCGGCAACCAACGCAGCTGCTATAACGGTTATCGCAAAGCTGCTCGGCAGGCGCGCCACCGTCGTCTATGTTGCAGTGATCGTTGTAATGTCATTCCTGGCAGGCATCGGAGTCAATGCGCTTTACGCTTCACTCGGCATCAGCATCACCGGCTGGCTTTCGGCATCGGCACACGATGATGGGGGTCCATTGTCTGTCGTTTCGGCAGTGGTACTGGTCGTGCTGGTGGTGAAGGCGATGCTGCCGGTAAATGGGCATGGGCATACCCATTAAGGGTTACAAAAGAGGAGGAAAAGAGTAACGGAGTGAAGTATGACTGGCCAATCGTTTTGACAAATAAACGTTATGGTGCTGATAAGGCACCGACCTCGCCGAGAATACTCATCAATGGCGTTCCTGCAAGATGATCGGAAAAAGTAATACCTTCACGGCCAAGCTGCTCAATAATGCCATAAGCTGTTTCAATTGCTGCTTTTTCAGATCCGCAAAGAAAAGGACCTGGAGTATTATAGTCACCAGTCGAAAAAAAGTTCGTGCAACCACACCAGTGCATGCAATAATCATGCAACCCGCAACTGCTGCACACTTCATTGACTGAATGCTCGGCATCATGGCAGCAACTTTTCAGCATTGATGCCCCTTGATTGATACTCCCCAGGCAGTGCTTACCGCCATCATCCAAACCGATAAGTCTTTCACACGGATAGACATTTCCGGAAGGAGCAAACGCATATTCCCCCTTACCCATCCGGCATTTCTCCATAGGTTGGTAACCTCCCCGGAGTATCACCACGATTTTGCTGTCAATAAGACTGATATGGCAGGGTACTCCAGCCCGGTAGAACTCAATGTACTTCTTGCCGATACTCCCATAAAGCTCTGGAAGCATTGCAACATCCTCTCTGGTCCATCGAGCAGAAATATCAGGGTTAAGGTAAATGTTCCTGACGCCTAGTCCGGCAAAATAATCAATAACTTCAGGTAGAAAACGCAGCGTTTCCGGCCTGTAAACCGCATTAACAGGCATAAACGGAAAAAAACGCAATGCTTTCCTGATGTTCGCCTCAACAATCCAGGAGCTGCCGCTTCCATCAGCAAAAACCCTTGAATAGTCATGTATCTGTGGTGGGCCGTCACAACTTATCCCAAGGGTGATGTTAGACTGTTTCAGGGATGCCGCAATCTCATCAGAAAAAAGTGTACCATTCGTTATCACCGAAAACAGCACTCTTTGGCTCTCATAAAGCATGTGGCCTGTTATCATTCCAACAATTGTTTTCATAAGCTCAACCTCAAGGAGAGGCTCACCACCAAAAAAGCCGATATCAATTTTCTCGCCAGGCGGAGTAGCTTGAAATATGAAATCAACAATACGGGCTGCAGTTTCAGGGCTCATCCGCTTCTGACCCTTGTCAATGTAGCAATACCTGCACGCCAGATTGCACTGAAGAGTAAGAGCAAGTGTAAATTTCATTCTTGCATAAAATCAATGCAAAGGAGGCGTGTGGAGTCACGCCTCCTTTGCTGAAGTTCACAGATGACTGATAGCGCTGATCGACTCGCCGATTTCCATAAAGTTTTCAAACCCTATAGTATTTGCTCCAGCAAGATGCTTGCCGAACTCTTTCAACAGCGGCCCTGAAAACGACTGCCATTGTTTTGCATCCAGGATATACAAATCTCCCTTATAGTGCAGATGTGGAGTTCTGCGTCCTCCGCGGATGTTGAGGATGTAATCGACAGTGATGGATTTATTCTTTGTAGTAGCCAGCTTTTCGGAAATTGGGTGTGCATCAACGCGCATTGCTTCATGAGTAACAGCTGACAGCTTGTTTGCCTTAATAAATTCGTCTACCATTTTTTCCTTAAGCACCCAGAAATCGGCAGGAATGCCGATTCTGATTCCCCAGTCAAGAGTGTTAGTTGGCATTGCGTTCTCCGTTTTGTTATTGATCTGCTCATCATCGAAATAAAAATGCCGCACCCTCATCTCACTCTTCTGCTACAACATTCCGGATAAACAACGGCGGAGATAACACACGCCTGATACATGATAAAAAAGCAACAAGAATAACCCGGACTCAACGAGATAAAAATGCGCCACATCACAAATAAAATATATATAAAATATAGTAAAGTGTAACGAAAGAAAATCTTGAACCCTCAAAAACTGCATTTATGTATATCAAAATATTGTATTTGGTTCTGCTCGAAAGGGGATAATAAAATTGGGGCAGAGGCTATTGTTTGCACAAATCACCCCAACCCCAAATCATGTAGCTACCAAAAAATCAGCCTCTTAATGCTTCATTTTTTAAACCATGAGTCGTCGGCACTCTTCTCCCATTTGTCAACCATTTTTTCAGCCTCTTCCTGAGCAATGCCATACCGCTCCTGGATCTTGCCGCGAAAGTGCTCTCTTTTCCCTGCAACAACATCAAAATCATCATCAGTAAGCTTACCCCACTGCTCCTGCACTCTACCCTTGAGTTGTTTCCAGTTACCTTCTATCTGATCCCAGTTAATCATTAGTATCTCCTGTTTTGTTTCATAAAACTCATCTTCTCTTCCTCGAATTATTACAACCTCACATTACTTTTTCGCCTTCAAAAAAATCAACAGCTTAATTTTCAGGATTCATTGAAGTAGCTTACGCATCGCATAAACTTAAAAAGCTCTCACTGGCCGAACACGTTTGAAGTAGCTCTTAATGCTGTCACCAAGGAGGCCATTGATGAAAATCTTGTACCATGCTACACTTGGACTCATTTCCGAAGAGCTCCAGTAGAGGAAATCCGCATAACCACCAACAAGGCCTTTGCTTACATAGAGCTGTTTCAGTTCGTCCATGCTTGGCAGGAACCAATCGTTAAAGCCGCCTCCCAGATATTCATGTGCAACTGCCGCAGCGCTGTTTGGATAGAGGGCAGCTGGATATTTAGCCAATATCTTTTTTGTATTACCAGCACCGTCACCAATAGCTTTACCTGTAGTTCTAATTTCCTGGTAAGCATAATCAGCGTTGGTTTTAATCTTGGACTGGCTGGTACTCCAGACATAGGTTCCCGTATATGAAACGCCATCCCAGGCATCTTTATAGGTGGTGTTGACATCAGCTTCAGCAGCAATCAGGCCGTGTTGCTGGCCTTCAACATAACCAGCGTCACCAGACTGAAAAATGTAGGCCACCTTTCCTCCTCCGTAAGTATCGCCGATCTTGTACGTAACAGCATATGATTGTACTGTAACTGAAACCATACTCAGTCCAGCAAATAGCAAAACTGCCCATAATCGGGTAAATCGTTTATTTGTAGAATGTTTCATAGCGGTAACTGTTTCAATAGAGTTATTTGATAACCCGAAGACTTCGGATAAAAATGATTAATAAGTATATATAATAAGTATACAACCTGCTTCTGAGATTAATTAGTTTCATTACACTTGTTGAATGTATTTGTACCTTGGTAACCCCATGAATGTCATCTTGTCATCAAAAAAAATCGGTAACTTCCCGCCATCTCCCGTTGCTATCTCTCTTCATTCTTGCTATAATTCAACAAGATTCATCCAACCGAAACCATTTTTCCCATGCTGAAAAAACCATTTAGAATTTTAGTCGTCGTGTTTGGGCTTTTGGCTGCCCTGCTTCCGTTGTCTGTTTCTGCCACACCAGCACTCGATCCCGAAAACACTATATATCTCGATCTTCCATCGGGACGAGTTGTCATCCAGATGCTTCCGGCTATCGCTCCCCGCCATGTGGCGCGCATCAAAGAGTTGACCCGCAAAGGTTTTTATGACGGACTTCCCTTCCACCGGGTTATCCCTGGATTTATGGCCCAGACAGGCGATCCGCTCGGCAATGGCTCCGGTGGTTCCGGCCAACAGCTTAAAGCCGAATTTTCGCGTGAACAGCATATCCGGGGCACCGTCTCAATGGCACGCGCATCTGACCCCAACAGTGGCGACAGCCAGTTTTTCATCTGCTTCGCACCCTCCCCATTCCTCGATGGGCAATACACAGTATGGGGACGGGTGGTATCTGGAATGGAATTTGTCGACAAGGTTAAGGCCGGTTCGCAATACAACAATGGTGCTGTTTCCAATCCTACCAAAATAGTTCGTATGAAGGTCGCTTCGGATGTAAAGCCTTGAGCTAGAGAGTGTTTGCAGTTATTGAGGTTTCCTTTACTATTAAGTGCGACTTCACTTAACAATGAAATGGACCCTTCGCCTGCGGCTCAAGATGACAAGATGGTGTGAGGAAGAATGTTAACTGGAGGGAATGAAAAAAGCACCTTATACCGTGAAGTATAAGGTGCTTTTTTTTAATACGACAAGAGCTTACTTTTTAGGGGCAACTGGTGCTGATGGTGCAGCTGAACCCTGGTATACCTTTGCAACGGGGGCTGATGCAGCAGGGGCTGAGGAAGTACAATTACAGAGTAGACCGCCTACTGTTTTTGTGACCGGCTCAATAATTGATCCGACTGTATTTATAACTGCACCTGGCAGTTGAAGAACCTGCTGTGCAAGTGTTCCTACAGTCTGAAAAATATTGCCGAGAGCTACGGTGATTTCGTTGTTTGTCAAGTCTGCCATGATGGTGTTTGTTTTGATTATTTGATTAATGAAACTACGTAATTGAAATCCTGAAATTTTAAGGGTAGCCGGATCTATCAGACTATCGGCCTCATCGGCTGAATAAGGAACACGCGAATCTCATGTTACGACCAAAGACAAGAAGCGGGTTTTTTCCTCTTAAAGCGGAAATATGAGTAATTTTCGGCCACTTATTCAATAATTATTTTTTGTATATCCATATTTCCGGTAAATTAGCTAAAGACTGGTAAGTAAACAACAAAACAACGTGTCATCGGTAAAATTTCAGTCGTTTTTTCCAGCCGGGGAGAAACGTGTGGAAGATATTGATTCACGATTCAAGGATTAAAACAAACCCGCCTGTTATGCCTTATGAGCCCCTGGAAGCCATTCTTGAGAGAATGAAAGCTGATTCTGTGTTTCGCACTGAATTGATGGCGAAAGAGGATGTTGCTGAGCGCATGGAGCTTATTATTTCTGAAATGTTATGCTGCGCACTGGAAGAAATGAATCAACCCGGTTTCGATAGTGTTGAAAGCGAAATGGATAAGGGTTTTGATGCTATGGCCGCAATAGGGTTAAAAGGCTCTTCTCCTCAATCATGCGGTTATGCCCATCCATCCAAAGCAATTGAAAAGCGCTTCAAGTAGAGTACCTGACATTTGCTCTGCATAGCTCTTGGCCCCTCACATTTCTTCAAATACTTTCAAAAAAAAGCACACCATCTTTCCTCTTTTGAAGACAAAACTGTTCAGCAGCATTCCAAAACCCTAAATATTTACAATCATGTCAAGCGAAACAAACAACGATCTCTCTCTGGCACTCTCTAATCTTGTGAATACCGGCAGCACAATTGTGCAGGAATCTCTGGAACTCGTAAGCGGTGGGCTCAAAGGTGCCGCACAAGTGATTGAACCCCTTGGCAAGACAGTTATTGATCTTCTTGGCAGTGCAATCAACACGATTGGTTCGGCCGTACAGACCGTCGCATCAGCTATTGCCCCAAAAAAGTAAGTGCATGTATTTAAAAAAGCACCCTGCAGCTAAAGCTCAGGGTGCTTTTTTTTCAAGGCCAAGCCTCCTACCCAGCAGAAAACAGCAATCAGGTGAAAACCTTTCAGCCATTTCAACCCTTTTTTTGGGTTAAACGTACCATTTGAGAGGAAAAGCTTTTGTTGACCGAAAGAGTTCTCTTTTGAATGGATCAAAAAAAAGCACTTCATGTGTTTGCATAAAGTGCTTTTTTTTCGAAAAGACGGCTGTACTAAACCGATAGATTACTTCTTAGGGGCAATAGCTGCAGCTGCACCCTGATAAACCTGAGCAACAGTGTTTGATGCGTTACCGACAAGACCGGTTGCTGTTTTGGTGATTGGCGCAATAAGTGATCCAGCTGTATTTATGACAGCTCCGGCAAGTTCAACCAGCTGCTGGGCAAGTGTTCCAAGTGTCTGAAAATAATTGTTGAGAGCTACGGTGAATTCGTTGTTTGTTAGGCTTGACATGTTGGTAATTGTTTTTTGATTGTGATGATTAATGATGCGAAATGGATGAACATTATTTCGACAGTCACTGTCGATTTTCCGTAAGTTAAAATATTTCAAACAATTACTTTAATAATTTATTCTGCATGCAGGCATTGCTGCCCTTGAGCTGGGCACGGGCATATCTGGCCCAGCCGGATTACCGTGACATTGAACTGCCCTTTTCCCGCATTCGCTGGATTACCTTGGCTGATATTCCTCATGATTACTCACTGCAGGCAGTATATGATCACCTGAAGTTATCGTACCCTGATGGCTTTGTCATTCGTGGCTGCAGCGTTACCATGGCTGAGTATTTTGCGGCCGATAACTGCCAGACCGTTAAAACGGGTGCAGAAGCCGTACTCGATCTGCATGGACAGCATCTTGAAAATCCATCGGTGGCGGGTCCTGCCGGTCGAGCATTAAAACGCGGCGCTGTAATTGAGGTTGAGATGCATGCAGCAAACATACAGATGCTTGAATCATTTCGCAAGGAAACCCGACATGCAGGCAAACCGCAATTGCAGCATGTTTTCAGGGATAAACCCTCAGCTGCCTGCCGTTGCTTTGTTTTTCAGGCACATACCGGCGAATGGCTCGCAGCAATAACTATTTCGGAAAGAGGAAAGCTGGAGGTACATACTGAGGTAATGCTGAAACGCCACAAGGCTTCTGCGGATGTTATGGAGGGACTTATTGCAGGAATTTTTGAGATACTTCGCCGGGAAGGGATAAAGGAGTGGAGTCTTGGAGAGGTTCCATTCAGGATGCTGTTGCAGAGTTCACCTCAACAACTTACGTCGCTGGAGCGCCTCATCGTTTCGATGGCATCACTCTGGAAGCCGGCCTATGATTTTGAAGGGTTATATCACTTTAAAAACAAGTTCAAGCCTGAATGGCGTCCAGTCGTACTCTGCAGCAACACTGCGCTGACCCCGTTTATGCTAGTTGAACTTGCTTTGGCAATGGGCTTTACCGACCTTATGCTGCACAAATCAGCCTTGTTACTGAAGGAGCGCTTTTTGCCGGGATGGGTGTCCTGACTCTGATAGCTTATATCACCCGGATTATTTACTGGATGATTTCTTTCCAATAAACTTGTTGAGAAGCATGACAATAAAGACACCTCCGACAAAAAAAACTACAGGTGCAAACACTGTCGTGTATTTGAGTATTTCTGGCATATATGGAGATTATGGAACAGTAGTTTCAGGATTATTGTGATTTACTGATGTTGGTAATATAGTGCAAGTTTATCGCGCTCTTCTTTTCACTGTACATAAGAACTGCCATGAAGCTAAGAAATTTTTGAGAATTTCTTAGCTTCATGGCGGCAATTTTTTGGGGTGTCTTAAGAATTACAATATTCAACTCATCCAGGAAATGGAGTTGTTTTTTTTACTCACAGAGATTAACTTGGAGGTTTAGGGAATTATTAAATGTCATAAGGCCGATTTTGTTACAAATAGGCTCTATTTTTTTTGATTTATTTCCTAAATTTAGCCGTCATCACATAAAGCACCAGATGCAATGGAGTTGGCTCTAAGTTTCGTAAGATTTTTGAATTTATCTTTGTATTCCTAACTCATCCAATGCCGTATTTATGCGTATTTTAACATTCACAGGTAAAGGCGGAGTAGGTAAAACAAGTGTCTCTGCGGCTACGGCTGTCCGCTTGTCTCAGCTGGGCTATCGTACTCTTGTTCTTTCAACCGACCCGGCACACAGCCTCTCCGATTCGTTTAATCTGACTCTCGGCTCAGAACCGACCAGGATCAAGGAAAACCTTCATGCTATTGAGGTTAACCCCTATGTTGATCTTAAAGAGAATTGGCAGTCGGTACAGAAATTCTACACAAAAATCTTTATGGGTCAGGGCGTTTCAGGGGTTATGGCCGATGAAATGACCATTCTTCCAGGCATGGAGGAGCTCTTTTTGCTCTTGAGAATCAAACGCTATAAAGCATCCGGTCTCTATGATGTCCTTGTGCTTGATACCGCACCGACAGGCGAAACCTTAAGGCTTCTCTCTCTTCCCGATACCCTTGCATGGGGCATGAAGGCGGTAAAAAATGTCACAAAATATATTATCAAGCCGCTCAGCAAGCCTCTTTCAAAGATGGGTGATAAAATTGCATTCTACATTCCCCCTGCCGATGCCGTTGATTCAGTTGATCAGGTATTTGATGAGCTGGTCGATATCCGCGAAATCCTTACGGATAATGTAAAATCTACGGTTCGACTTGTAATGAACGCAGAGAAAATGTCGATCAAGGAGACCATGCGTGCCTTGACCTATCTGAACCTTTACGGATTCAAGGTGGATATGGTGCTTGTTAACAGGCTTCTTGATACCAAAGAGAACAGCGGATATCTTGAGAAGTGGAAAACTATCCAGCAGAAATACCTTGGTGAGATCGAAGAGGGCTTCTCTCCCCTTCCGGTTAAAAAGCTCAGGATGTATGAAAAAGAGATTGTCGGTCTTGAGTCACTTGAGATGTTTGCTAAAGATATGTACGGCGATACTGATCCGTCAGATATGATGTACGATGAGCCACCGATCAAGTTTATCCGCAACGGCAACGTCTATGAGGTACAGCTGAAGCTGATGTTTGCCAATCCTGTTGACATCGACGTTTGGGTGACTGGTGATGAACTTTACATCCATATCGGCAACCAGCGTAAGATCATTACCCTGCCTATCAGCCTGACTGGCCTTGAGCCCGGGGATGCATTCTTCAAGGACAAGTGGCTTCATATTCCTTTTGATCTTAACCAGCATGATCTGAACCACAAGAGCAAGAATCATGAGAAGGTTCTTAATTAAACGATTTTTTTAAGCTGTCAAGTGTTCTTTCAAGTGAATTTTGTTTCACAGTATTAAAGCTGGTTAAGCATGAAAGAGCACCTGTATTGCCTGTTTATTTCGGTTATCAATACATCATCAATCAATCCGTTGAAACTATGAGCTCATCCATGTATAGAAAGCATGAGTAAACTGTGATGTTGCATTTTTATTTATTGACCACAACCGTTTTAAACAAAGAAGTAACGCATGAGCAACCTTGAACTTCCTCGTATTAAACCACTCAAAATTCTCCTCATAGCCCCGAAAGGGAAAAAAGACTCTAAATCCAACCAGAAGCCATTGTTTAATATGGCTGTAGGTGTACTTGTAAGCCTGACTCCTCCGGAACATCATATAGAGATTGTCGATGAACATTTCGGCGATGAAATCAATTACGACGGGAAGTATGATTTTGTCGGTATAACGTCGCGTACCATTGATGCGACTCGAGGGTATGAAGTTGCCGACAAGTTCAGGAAAAAAGGGACAAAAGTCATGCTTGGAGGATTGCATGTATCGTTTAATACTGAAGAAGCCCGGCCACATGCGGACTGTATCGTTTGCGGAGAGGCAGAAAACCTCTGGCTGACCGTGCTTGAAGACGTGGCTAATAACCGTTTAAAACCCAGCTACGACTCCAAAGACTTCCCCCCTGTAAAAGAGATCATTCCCATTGATTATGAGCGTATTGCCACGGCTTCCAAACGGGAAAAGGTTGATGGAACAAAATCCATACCTATCTATGTAACCCGCGGATGTCCTTTTGAATGCTCATTCTGTGTTACCCCGAATTATACAGGAAAACTCTACAGGTCACAAAAACCCGAAGAGCTCAAAAAACAGATTGAAATCGCTAAAAAGGTATTTTTCAAGCCTACCCGAAAGTCGTCGAAACCCTGGTTCATGCTTACTGATGAAAACCTTGGTGTCAGTAAAAAGAAGTTATGGGAGTCTCTTGACCTGATCAAGGAATGCAATATCAACTTCAGCGTTTTTTTCAGCATCAATTTTCTTGAAGACAAGGTGACGGTCAAGAAGCTTGTTGATGCAGGATGCATCATGGTGCTTGTCGGTTTCGAGTCCATCAATCAAAGTACGCTGGAAGCGTACAATAAAGGCCATGTCAATTCAGCGGAGAAATATTCCCGATTGATTGAGGAGTGCCGTCAGGCAGGCTTGAATGTTCAGGGTAATTTTTTGATCAATCCGGAACTTGACAGTTTCGAAGACATGGATAACCTGGTAAAGTTTGTCGGCAAAAACGGTATATTCATGCCGATTTTTCAGATTATCACCCCCTTGTAAACGGAAATTAAGAACC
>SZXX01000018.1 GCA_005843825.1 Chlorobium sp. | reverse complement strand
TTTTTAACCGGACACTACTGATCACTATTAACTACAGCAAGTCTGCTAATTCTGATAACGCTTGCTGACTTCAAACCAGAGTGCTGGAAATCGGAATCAGTGGGAGTGATAACTTCATCAAAGTCAGGAATTTCTCGATGGAGTTGTGACGATATCATGCAGATGATCCAATCGTTATATTGACCAGGTAATCGACGAAGTAAGAGGGCTGGACGAAGCTTTGCTTCTGATTGATCGGTTTGAGGAAATCTGAATAGAACAATCCGGGCTTCGGCAATCATGAAAATGATTCCTTAATATCATTGAGCGAATACGGAACTTGTTCGTCCTCCATCCCTCGCATCGCAGAAGACAAAGAAAATTCTGCCCAATCGTTTATCTCCTGTTTTTCTGCCTTTAAGCGAAGATATTGCACGAAATCAAGGACTTCTACCTGTTTAGATTCTGACAATGCATGTACATCTTTAATAATTGTCTCTATTAAACTCATAGATACCTCCATTGGTGTTTTTGAGTATCATAAAATCTAAACTTTTGCGGGCAAAAAACATCACAAAGGATGCTGTCTGTCTCACACTTGATGATAAATTTTTTCTATTTACTCAATAACTTTAACCTTTGTGGAATAAATTTCACAAATGGCAAATGTCTTGCTGCGACCGGGTTCCGACCGGCGGCTGCCCTTTAGGAGCAGCCGGTTGTCATTCCGCAATCTTCGCACACTTTGCAGGTACCATTCTGCTTGACGCGCATGGAGCCGCAATTTTCACACTGTTCGCCGGTATAGCCCTGGACTTTAGCCTGATATGCCTGACTCTGGAGTGCTGAGGCGTGCGATGGCTCAGCATGAACCACCAGTGCCGGTTCTGCAACCTGGGTGCCCGATGACGTGCCGTTGCTTTTCTGCTTTCCCTCGTCCCCATCCACCAGCTCGTCAACGGCTTTTACATGCACAAAATCCTTGCGGCCAAGATAGTCGTATCCGATTGAGCGGAAGACATAATCGAGAATGGATGTGGAATTTTTTATAACGTTGTGACCCTGTACCGTACCCGCAGGTTCAAACCGGGTAAAGGTAAAGCTGTCGACGAGCTCCTCGAGCGGCATGCCGTATTGCAGGGCCTTGGAGGCTAGTACAGCAAAACAGTTCAAAAGCCCTTTGAAGGAGGCACCCTCTTTATACATGTCGATAAAAACTTCTCCCAGGGAACCGTCATCATACTCCCCTGTCCGGAGAAATACCTTGTGTCCACCGACATAGGCTTCACGGATATACCCTTTTCTGCGCTTCGGCAGGTGGCGACGTTCTGAACGGTGATAGACCCGCTCGACAATGCGCTCCTGAACCTCTTTAGGCCCCTTGGTTTCATCAAGACTCTCCTCGGTTCCAAGCATGATGACCTCGTCGAGATCCTGATAGCTCGATATATTGAGCGGCTGGGAGAGTTTGGAACCATCACGATAGACAGTGACAGCCTTGACCATGTGCTGCCATGCAGACTGATATACTTCGCCGATTTCAGCGGTCGTAGCTGTTCCGGGCATATTGACTGTTTTGGAAATCGCACCTGAAATAAAGGGCTGTACCGCTGACATCATGCGGATGTGCGCCATATGCTTGATATAACGGAGTCCTTTTTTACCGCACTTGCTGGCACAGTCGAATACCGGAAGATGTTCAAGCTTCAGATGAGGAGCTCCCTCAATGGTCATAGTGCCGCAGACAAAGTCATTTGCTGCTTCAGCATCCTCAAGCGTAGCACCAAGTGCCAGAAGCATATCAAAATCGGGATCATTGAGCTGCTCATCTGTAAATCCGAGTGCAGCACAGAAATCCTCACCGAGAATCCATTTGTTGAAAGCAAAACGGATATCAAAAACAGTGTCAAGCTGTGACTCCACCACTTCGATCTTGTCGTCGGTAAAGCCACAACTTTTCAGCCATTGGCGATTTATGGAGGGAGAGCCTGCGAGTGTTCCATGTCCCTTGCAGTAGTGTTCGATATCATCAATCTGAGATGCGGTGTAACCGAGGCGTTCAAGAGCTTTATGCACTGACTGGTTGACAATCTTGAAATAGCCTCCACCTGCAAGTTTTTTGAATTTAACAATGGCGAACTCGGGTTCGATACCGGTGGTATCGCAATCCATAACCAACCCGATCGTTCCGGTAGGGGCAATAACACTGACCTGTGCATTACGGTATCCGTATTTCTTTCCTTTTTGAAGCGCTTCATCCCATACCTTTCCTGCTGCATCAAAAAGCTCCTTGGAGCAATACTCTGCATCAATACCCCGCGGTTTGACCGAGAGTCCTTCGTATTCCTCTTCAGAGAGGTTCCTGGCAGCCCTGCGGTGGTTGCGGATAACGCGAAGCATATCCTTGGCGTTTGCACTGTATCCGGCAAACGTGCCAAGATCATGAGCCATTTCAGCGGAAGTCAAATATGCCTGACCGGTCATTATCGCTGATATGGCGCCAGCTAAAGCGAGCGCTTTTGGTGAATCATAAGGAATGCCGAGCACCATCAGCACCGTGCCCATA
Source organism: Chlorobium sp. (assembly GCA_005843825.1). Taxonomy (GTDB): domain Bacteria; phylum Bacteroidota; class Chlorobiia; order Chlorobiales; family Chlorobiaceae; genus Chlorobium. The sequence continues at coordinate 14,654 of SZXX01000018.1, read as the reverse complement.
TTTGCAAAACCGAGACCAAGTGTTCTGAACTCGTAGCTCAGACGGGCTATATCCCTGGAAGGGAAATGGGCCATCAGTACTGATATTTCAAGAACAATTGTCCAGAGATTGGATGCGTGCTGCAGTTCCCTGACCTTAACCCGGCCTGAAGCCTCATCAATAAAATGAATCAGGTTAAGACTGGCGAGATTACAGGCCGTATCGTCAAGAAACATGTACTCAGAACATGGATTACTTGCATTGATACGACCGCTCTCAGGGCAGGTATGCCATTCGTTGATGGTAGTATCGAACTGGAGGCCGGGATCAGCACATTTCCAGGCGCTGAGCAGAATTTTTTCCCAAAGGTCGCGGGCGTTGACTGCTTTTGCAATTTTGCCTGATGTGCGCTCACGCAACTGCCACACGTCGTTGTTTTCAACCGCCTTCATGAACTCGTTGGTCACACGGACGGTATTGTTCGAATTCTGACCTCCTACCGTATGGTAGGCTTCCGATTCGTAATTAGAGTTGTACTCTTCAAAATCAAGCGAAGTATACCCCTGTTCGACCAAAGCAAGCACACGAACGATGTAGCTCATCGGCACAGCGCGGCTTAACGCATTCTGTATCAGGTTCTGCAATCTCGGGTTAGCCTTACGGTCAGCTCCGTTTGCAATGGCTTCTTCTACAATAGCCTGGAGGAAACGGGAACAGATTCTCGAACCGGCTACCAGGGAAGCAACCTTGTCCTCTTCCTTCGCCTTCCACTCTATAAACTTTTCGACATCCGGATGGTCAATATCAACAATCACCATTTTTGCGGCCCTGCGTGTTGTCCCACCGGATTTTATAGCACCTGCGGCTGAATCAAAAATTTTCAGAAAACTCATCAGACCGGAAGAACTTCCTCCTCCACTCAGCTTCTCTCCGCCAGAACGAAGGTTTGAGTAATTCGTGCCCGAACCGCTGCCAAATTTAAACACCCTGGCCTCACGGATTGCCAGATCGAAAATACCACCTTCATTAACAAGATCGTCACTGACTGACTGGATAAAACATGCATGAGCCTGAGGCCTTCCGTAAGCATCTTCCGACTCCCTGACTTCCCCGCTTTTCTGATCAACATAAAAATGCCCCTGAGCAGGACCGGTAGTGCCATAAGCAAAATTCAGTCCCGTATTAAACCATTGCGGCGAGTTTGGAGCACCCATCTGCTTAATGATCATAAACGCCACCTCATCATAAAAAGCCTGAGCATCATCCGGGGTATCGAAATAATTGTTTTTTTCGCCCCAATCTCTCCAGCACCCCGCCATACGATGGACCACTTGCTTAATCGAGTGTTCGCTGCCGGTCACCGGATTGCCTTCGGAATCGGTGAGAACGTTGCCTTTTTCGTCGCGTTGGGGAATTCCTGTTTTCCGGAAATACTTCTGGGCAAGAATATCCGCAGCAACCTGAGACCACTGTTGCGGCACTTCAATATCGGTCATTTCAAAGACCTTCGAGCCGTCAGTATTGCGCAGTACCGAAGCTCTTGTCGTGTATTCAAAACGGTCGTAAACATTTTCACCGGATGAGGTGAATAGACGAGAAATTTTCATAGGAACTCTCCGGGGGGTCAAATATGGAATATGAGATTTAAATTGTTTTCTTTCATAAACTTAGCCATCAAAACAGCCACAAGCTTATGGACTGTAAACGATCGTTTATGCGAAAACGTTATCAACAAGTTATAATAATTTTCTGAAGTTGTAAGGCACCTTGTAACGTTTTTTTCCTAAGATTTGAATAAAAAAACGTACCATTTACAGGCCCCATTTCTTGAGTGAATTCCACGCCTTGAGAGAGTCATATACGACATTTCTCAATCAATATGTCATGACCAGACCGCCTATCGAAAGGCCGGCTCCGGTGCCGACAAGCAGTGCTTTCTGTCCTCTCTGAAGGTTACCGTCCCTTACAGCCTGGTAGAGTGTCGCAGGAATTGAGGCTGCGACACAATTACCCAGCCATTGGAGCGTCTGCATGATACTCGGTTCGGGCCAGCCGAATCGCTGAAGCATAAGCAGACCGACCTTGCTCGCCTGATGAGGAACCACGATATCAATATCGAGCAGGCTTTTTGAAAGACCGGGGTAAAGTTCTTCAAGAAACTGTACATCAATGCCGCGCACCATGCGTAACACTGCTGACCCATCCATGTGGAAAAGATCATCGTCAGAGTTGTGCCCCGGTTTTGAAGGGTGACGAGCCGAACCACCTCCCATAATGGTTGTGAGATACGCTCCGTCGCCATAGGTCTTGAAATGCGCCTGATGGATTGCGGATCTGTCACCCTCACTGGAACGGGTAACAACAACAGCGGCAGCAGCATCGCCCACCAGCGAAGCTGATTCAGGCTCTTTGGGGTTGATACCGCAGGAGGAAATGTCTGAACTGGCGATGAGAATATTGCGGTAGCGTCCGGAATTGAGGTAGGTTGCTGCTACATCCATAGCAGTGATAAAACTCAGGCAGGTAGTACTGACGCTCATGGAAGGGATGCCCGACCGGCCAAGACCGAGATGGCGCTGGATCAACGCCCCTGTATCGGGGATGGCCTGTTCGCCGGTCCCCGAAGCATTGATAATAAGGCTGAGTTCGCCCGGTTCCAGCCCGGCTTCTTCCAGAGCCTCGCGTGCGGCCTGGGCGGCCATGAATGACGAGGTCTCATCGGTAACCCGACGACGCTGGTGAACACCGTTGCGATGCTCAACCCAGCCGGAAGGAAGGTTGAACAGCATTTCAAGTTCAGAACTTGGAACTATACAAGAGGGCAGATATCGGCCAAGACCGATAATCTTGAGGGGAAGGTTGACTTGCATAACTATTACCCTTCCCTTTTACGCATGAGCTCTACAAGCTCGGCAGTTCGTGATGCCTGTTTTTCCAGAGCTTCGGCCAGGCGTTCCATTTCACTATGCCGGCCTCGTTCGGTTTCCGTATCAAACAGGATAGGTTTCTGAAACCCTTCGGAGAGCTTGAAAATATGAATACAGAGCTTGATAAGGATAACATACAAGACTGGAAGCAGGTATTCTCCAAAGATAACCGGCATCTCCTGATAATGCTGCAAAAGCCCTTGCCAGTCGCCAGTGAAAAGCAGATCCCATTTTATGAAAAAATAGATGTAGATAACCGGATGAAAAACAAGAAAGAAGCGCATGATCTTTGATTGCCGCCGGTTTGCAGGTTCACTTTCATATTTGGAGAGCAACCAGGGAAAATGTCCGACAAGCATGGCCGACCGCCGGTCGTTGAGATAGTGTGCCCCCTGAAGGGCGGAATCAATAAAGGAGGAAACCTGGCTTAAGAGTACTGTTGAGAGGATCGTTGCAAGAAAAGAGTAGCTGAAATCATCAAATTTGAACGACCCTGCAAGGTAGGGCAGGGAAATGGTCTTTGGTTTAATGACAATAAAAAGAAGAGCGATACCTGCAAGCAGGAGCGAAAATGTCTGGAGCTTGCGGGCATGTTTAAGGCTTTCGATAACAGCATCCGCATTGGCACCCTGCATGGAGTTCCCCGGGGGATCAATTCTCAGGAGCGCTGCAGAGTCAGTAAGAGACGAGTAGAGACCGTTGACTCCAATATCGCAGCCTTGAACATCGCGATAGGCTGTAAAAATGTCAATAGCGCTTTTACTGAAATTTACACCAGTGAGGTTTGTTCTGCTGAGGTCTGCACCTCGCAGGTCCGCTCCGCTTAGATCAGCATCAGTAAAATTTGCACCGACGAGATTCGCCTTGGAAAGGTTTGCGCCCCTGAGATTTGCTCCGGCAAAGTCCACACCCCTCAGATCAAGAGCAGAAAGGGAGAGATCGTGCAGATCCGGGCGGATATCCGCATGCTCCTGGCGCCAGAGGTTCCAGACGGCAACGCCCTCTTTAAGCCGGTTCAGATGTTCAGAATCAGGACTCATAAGGGCTTTTTTCCAACATACTTCAGTACGGCTCTCAGCAGTGAGGAGCTCTGGATAACCTGTGTATAGGCCTCGTCCTGAGTCATATCCCTGTTCTCCTTTCTTATTTTAGCTCCGAGTTTCCGGGCTGCGTTGGCAACTTTTGCTATTTCACGGGCAAGATCGGACTCACTGTCAATGGTGATCTGCCGGATGTTGCGCTGAATATAACCAATGTTGGTTCTGACACTGCCTTCAATGATTCCGTCATTGACAGTGTGACGTTTTTTATTGAAATCGTCATACTCAGTGTTATGCAGAGGCATAGAAAGGTCGCCGATATAATGCGCACAGAATACCAGTGGATATTCGGCATATTTGCCGGCAGCACTCTCTGCCTTATACGCTCTCACTGCTCCTATAATCGCTCCGTAGAGGTGCCCCTCTTCATCGCCTGCTTTATTGTACCGGGAAACCTGGTCAAGAACCATCGCTTCATCAACTTCTTTCTGTGCACTGTTGTTGAAGTAGTGGTTTTTTTCTTCTATCGGCCGGAATTCACTTTTTGACTTCGCTACGTCGGGCGCTGCAGCGCTGTACCAGAGCTCAAATCCTGCAGCCTCCGCAATTGACAAATGGGTCTTGTCGTGCCAAGCCCAGGCCTGTAACGATGAGAGCATAAAGGACAAAATAACGGAAAGCGAAGCAACTCCTTTTGATAGGGTTCGCATGACGGCCTCTCAGGTTTTAGTGATGGGATAACCGCTTGACAGGCGGCTCAGAAAAAAACGATGGTCCATGTTCATTGCGCTCAACCTGGTGACATTTCAAGCATTTTTCTGATAGAGCCCAATGAGGCAAGACGAAGTGTTTCGTCGATGACAATCTCAGGTTTGCGTGAAAGCATGCACTGATAGAGCTTTTCAAGAGTATTCTGCTTCATCTGTGTACAGACACTGAATGGATTTTCAGGATCTTTTGGCGCCGGAATGAAGGTTTTCAAGGGAGAACGCCTCTGCATTTCATAGAGAATACCGGGTTCTGTCGCTACTATAAACTGCTCTCGGGAACTTGAAACGGTATAGTCAAGCAGTGCTTTTGTTGAACCTGTAAACGCAGCATGACGCAGCACCTCCTCCCTGCATTCGGGATGGGCTATAAGCTCGGCCTCCGGATGCTCACGGCACACATTGAGAATAATGGACTCGGAAAAAGCATCATGAACGTAACAACAGCCCTGCCAAAGAATCATCTTCCGATTCAGCTTCCTTGAAATATAGCCGCCAAGGTTTTTGTCGGGAGCAAAAATAATCTGCTTTTCTGCCGGAATCTGACGGATGATCTGTTCGGCATTGGAGGAAGTACAGGTGATATCGGAAAGTGCTTTGATATCAGCAGTCGAGTTGATATAGGTTACGACAACGGCACCCGGGTACTGTAATTTAAATTTCCGAAACTCTTCCGGAGGGCAGCTGTCGGCAAGAGGACAACCCGCATAGGTATCGGGCATCAAGACCTGTTTCCCTGGATTAAGAATTTTAGCAGTTTCAGCCATGAAATAAACCCCTGCAAAAACAATGACATCTGCATCATTTTTTTCTGCTGCTCTGGCCAGGGCCAGACTGTCGCCGACTACATCAGCGATTTGCTGGATCTCGGGGACCGTATAGTAGTGAGCAAGAATAAGGGCATTCATCTCTTTTTTCAATACCCTTATTCGCCTGAAAAGCTCTTCATGAGCGTAAACGCTGTTTGCCTGAGTGGTTGAAACAATATCTCTGGTCATAATGTGATGACAATCGGTTACTGACAAGGAAGTGAGGGGTCAAGGGGAGTCAATGAAACGGATTACTTCAAATAGTAATCGAGATCATCGTCTTCCCTGATCAGCAGCAGGATAGCGGCATTTGGAACAATAATATAACGTTCTTCCTCATATTCAATTTCATAAGAACTGTTCTGGATAAAAATTGCCATATCACCCACTTTAGCCTGTAATGGTATATACTGGGCTGTGGTAACACGCTCTTTCCAAGGTTCGTCTGATTCGGGCGGTGGACCAATTGGATAGCCCGGTCCTGTTTTTATAACATAGCCGGACTGGATTTTTTCTTTTTCCTGAACACCCGGTGGAAGATAAATTCCGGATTTTGTTCTTTCGTCAAGAGATTTTGGTCTGATTAATACTCTATCGCCGACAACAACAAATTTATCTGTTATATTTATATTCTGAGTCATGTTATTTCTCTTGACATATTGGCCGTTCTTACCATGGCATTGAACTGAAGAAAATGTAACAAAAATTATGTGTCGGGCAAATCAGGGAGAGATTGGGCAGTCAGGAGCATAGGGGGGCATATACCCCCTGAAGAAGTATTAAAAAAATGAAAACTCCCTTATAAACGTGACTGCAGTCTGCCGGTACTGAATCATGAGCATTATGATCATGGCTGTAACCGACAGGTCACACCTTATAAAACCGGAACCTGAAACGTGCAGAAGTTTTCCACTCTTTTTTTCAAGTATAACACCTATCTGCTTTTTGTAGTCTACTGCGGCATCTCATTTCTTTTCATAAAGTTTCAGGATGATGATCTGCTTACCAAACTGCATAATAACGGCATGGAGGCCAGTGCCTTCATAACCGATAAAATGATGAGCTTTAGCTATGTGCTTAATCTGAAAGAAGAAAATGACCGGCTGATGCGCATCAACACCGAGCTCATTAGCAAGGTACTGAACACTGAAGCCGCAGCTTTTGATGAACGAACCCGCCAGAAAATACTTGCTGACACGACCTTGAAGGCTTCAAAGTTTTTTATGGCCAGAGTGGTTAACCGCAAATTCAGTGATCGGGAAAACATGCTGCTGATCAATGCGGGATCGAGTGATGGAATTAAAAAGGATATGACCGTGCTGACACCGGAAGGACTTGTGGGAAGAGTGAGCACTGTCTCTGAGCATTTTGCGAAGGTGATGCCGGTTATCAATTCAGACTTCAAGGTCAGCGTCGTATCCGGCAAAAGCAACAGCATGGGACTTCTCAGCTGGAACGGCGGCAATGAGTCCATCGCCCAGATTGAACATATCCCCATAAGCAGCAACCTCAAACTGAATGAACAGGTACTTACCTCTGACTTCAGTACATTTGCAAGCCGCGGTATCCCTGTCGGAAAAGTGGTAAGAATTCAGCCAGATAAACTTTTCTATACGGTAGAAGTGAAACTTGCCGTTGATTTTTCATCATTGACCCATGTACTGATTGCGCCCCTTAAAATTGAAACTGAAAAAATCGAGATGATCAGAGAGAATACTTCCGGTGAAACATTCCCTTAATTGCAGAAACTGACTTGTGACAAAAAAATATCCTCTTTATATCGGCATTCTCTTTATTGTCGCACTCTTGCAGGAGTTCGGGTTCTCCCACCTCACCCTGTTTGATGTATCCCCCGATATCATCACAATTTTTATTGCTGTTATTTCTGTAACCGTCGGCCAGAAGAGCGGCACAAGCCTCGGGTTTATGGCTGGTCTGCTTTCGGGCATCCTTTCAGGAAACATGGGTCTCAATATGCTTGCAAGAACAGTTGAGGGGTTTATCGCAGGCTTTTTCAATATCCCCGCCGGCAGCCATGCAACTGCAACACAGAAAACTAAACGCATCTATTTAGCTATAGTGACGGCGGGTTTTTGTGCCAATTCGGTTCTGGCCGCAGGGTACAATCCTCTCGCTATTTCGCCGGTATACCGGATATTTGTTCTTGGAGTCATTGAATCTGTGTTAACCCTCATCCTCGCCGTTATCGTAACCCGGTTATTTTTGAGACAATCACTTGCAGACTGAACGATGGATAAACTTCAGCGAAGCATCTGGGTTATACCGCTTTTTGTAATAGCTGTTTTTTCCGTCCTGTTCGGGCGGCTATTTTATCTGCAGGTGCTTAATTTTCAGGAGCTCGGATCACTTTCAACCTCGAACAGCATCCGCAGAATCTGGTCTCAGCCGCCAAGAGGACGCATGATTGATAAAAACGGCGTTGTCCTGGTTGACAATCAGGCCCTCTATACGGTAAAAGTGATTCCGTCAGAATTCAAAAAAGCGAAAACAGATTACCTCGCATGGATACTGGAAATGGATAAAAGCGAGCTGGCTGAAAAAATCACTAAAGGAGCGGAACTGAACAAGTTTGCCGCATTAACCGTAAGTCGTAACCTTAACGCCAGATCGATAGACCGGCTGAGTGAAAATCTCTGGCAGCTTCCGGGAGTGCTTATTGATACTGACAACAAGCGAAAGTATCCTGAGTCATTTCACGGAGCACATATTTTCGGATATTCCCGTCCCATATCGAAAGAACAGATTGAAGCACTGGATGATGACAGTTATGCCCCGGATGACAAAATCGGGTTCAGCGGTCTTGAAAAGTATTATGAAGAGTGGCTGAGGGGTGAGAAAGGAGCCCGATATGAAATGATTACACCTCTCGGTAAATTTGCAGGGAAATACAATAGCGGAAAAAATGATATCCCATCCGTGCGGGGCGACGATCTTTACCTTGCTCTTGACGGCGGCCTGCAAGAGCTTGCCGAACAACTCCTGAAAAAAACCGGGAAATCCGGTGCTGTTGTTGCAATGGACCCTTCGACAGGGGGAATTCTTGCCCTTGCCAGTGCTCCTGACTACGATCTTGATACGTTCAACGGGTCTACCGATCGCAAAGGGTGGAATGATATTATTACGTCTCCCCAGAAACCCCTTTTTAACAGAACAATTCAGGCTGTCTACCCTCCAGGCTCCATCTACAAGATGATTCTTGCCATGGCCGCACTTGAAGAGAAAAAATTTGATCCGGATAAGAAAGTCCTTGACAGCGGTGTCTTCATGTACGGGGGCAGACGTTTTCTCAGTAACGAAGGCAAGGGACACGGATGGGTGGATATGAGAAATGCGATTACGGTTTCATCGAATGTTTACTTCTATAATCTGATTTTTCATGTAGGGTTTGACAATTGGACAAAATATGGAAGTATGTTCGGCTTTGGAGATAAAACCGGGATTGACCTTACAGGGGAGCGAGCGGGCCTTCTGCCATCAACCAAATATTACGATAAACGGTACGGTAAAGACAAGTGGACAAAAGGGTATCTGGTCAGCCTTGCCATTGGTCAGGGAGAACTCGGGACCACGCCGGTTCAGCTTGCTGCCTACGCCGCAGCTATTGCAAACAACGGAACACTCTATCAACCGCATATTGTCAACGGATACAGGGATGCTGAAAACGGCAAATATTATCCTTTGACCTATGAAAAGAAGCAGTTGCCAGTTTCCGCCTCAACATTCAGCCTGATCAAGGACGGTATGATTGGAGTCGTTCAGCGCGGGACAGGAACGCTTGCTAAAGTGCCAGGCATCAACGTTGCCGGCAAAACCGGAACTGCACAAAACCCCCATGGAAAGGACCATGCCTGGTTTATCGCGTTTGCGCCTGTTGAAAATCCAAAAATAGCCATGGCGGTGCTGGTCGAAAATGCAGGTTTCGGCGGGTCCATTTCTGCTCCGATTGCCCGCGAGCTTATAAAGTATTATCTACAGGGTCGCGAAATGCCCGGTTCAGCTCCTCAAAAAGGAGTAAAAGCCTCCGATAACTCTTTGCCTGCCGCAGAGAGCAGTGATAACGATCTGCCGGTGATTGAACCTGAAAAACCTCTCAATAGCAAGGAGCCTGCCACCGGGGCACCTCCTGAAAGTAACAGCGGAAAGCAGCAGCAAAATGATTTATAAGCATGACCCTGCATCAATCCAGGGATTCCTTGAGGATACGAGTAATCTGAAAACAGGCCATACGCCGGGAGTCTTTTTTCCGGAAACAACCGATGACCTCTCCGCATTACTCAAAGGTGCGCCGAAAGAGCATCGGCGATTCACCATAGCCGGAAACGGAACTGGCACCACCGGCGCCAGAATCCCTCTTGGGGACTATGTCATTTCCATGCAGAAGCTTGACCGGATAGGTGAACCGGTCGAGCTTTCCAATGACAAGGCATGTATTACCGTTCAGGCAGGGGCGCTCCTGGGCGACATCCAGAAAAAAGTCGAACAGAGCGGCTGGTTTTACCCGCCTGACCCGACAGAAAAACTGTGCTTCATCGGCAGCACCATAGCGAACAACTCTTCGGGAGCCAGATCATTCAAATACGGCCCCACAAGAAAGCATATTTCAAGAATCCTTGTTGTCCTCCCCGAAGGCGACCGGCTTGATCTCTCACGGGGAACATGCCAAGCTGATAAACAGGGAATGTTCCACCTCAGCCTGCCAATAGCCGGAAATATTGCATTCCAGAGACCGCAATACACAATGCCTGATACATCTAAGCACAATGCAGGATACTTTTCAGAGGAGGGAATGGATCTTATCGACCTCTTTATCGGTTCCGAAGGGACGCTCGGCATTATTGCCGAAGCAGATCTCATGCTCATACCACTCCCGACAGCAATCATCTCCTGCCTAGTCTATTTCAGTACCATGGATGATCTCTTCAGATTTGTCAGCCTGCTGAAAGATATCAACAACCCGGTCACTCCCAGGGCTATAGAGTTTTTTGACAAACAATCACTCAGCTTTCTCGCCTCAAAATATCCTGAAGTACCTTCGAACAGTTGCGGAGCGATTTTTTTAGAGCAGGAAACAACTCCGGAAACTGAAGAGAACAACCTGGATACCCTGTTTGATCGAATGGAGACCTGCAACGCCATGACCGACGAATCGTGGATGGCTCTTGACCGTGATGAACAGGCTCGATTACGCGAGTTCCGCCATTCATTGCCTCTTCTCGTTAACGACTGGCTCAGCAAGCAGCAAGAGAGCAAAATCAGCTCTGACATGGCAGTGCCGGATGGAGCGTTCCGTGAACTGTACGATTATTATTGTAACTCCTGCGAGGAACACGGTTTTTTCTATATCATTTTCGGCCATATCGGCAATTCCCACGTGCACCTGAACATCCTCCCCCGCAACAGAGAAGAGTTTGTAAACGGGAAAGCCCTCTACCGTGAATTTATCGCTAAAGTTCTTTCGCTTGGAGGTACAATTTCAGCCGAGCACGGCATAGGCAAGCTTAAGGCTGAATACCTTGTTGAGATGTACCATGACCAAGGCATACAGGAAATGGTACGGATAAAAAAATCCCTGGATCCAGCTCTAATCCTCAACATCGGAAATCTTATCCCTCCTGCATATCTGGCTTAACTGAATACGACTAAAGAATTGAGAGGTTCTATTATGCTGTTATTTTTTTCTGAGAGGCAGGGATTTTTTTTGCTAACCATCTTGTTAATGATGAAAACAAAACATTTTGGTTCCCATGGGTGATAGACAATACGTTGAAGGGGGATATGGTACTGAACGGAACAGGTGGAGAACTTCTTCTGATATAACCCCCACAATGCAGAAATAATAGCCAAATACGTGGACAACCAATTATTACTGTTACAGCAGGAAAATTCCCGTCTGAAAGCACTTCTGAACGAGAATGAGGAAAAGCTGACTGCCTCCCTTCGCAACAGTGAGCTCCTTCATGCCAGCGAGGAAAAGTTCAGGAAACTGTTTGAGGAGCATTCCGCGGGAATGCTCCTTATTGATCCAGATACGACTACCATCATCGATGCCAATCGGGCGGCAGCCAGTTTTTATGGCTTCTCTGTCGAGGAACTCAAACAGAAATCTCTTCAGCAGATCAATCTTTTTTCACCAGATGTCCTGAAAGAGATAGAAAAGAGCCGTCGATCATCGTCGCAAAACCGCTTTTCTGTTTCCGAACGCCGCGCTGATGGTTCTGTGCGAGATGTAGAGGTATTCACGAACATGATTGAAATAGCGGGTAAAACGCTTCTTTATGCAGTTATTCATGACATCACAAAGCGAAAGCAGGTTGAGCGGGCTTTGGAGTTGAATGAAATAATGTTTCGTTCCATTGCTGAACAGATTTCCGAGATAATTTTCGTTACGAATCAAACTGGAGTTACAACCTATGCCTCACCTGCTGTTGAAGCAATGACTGGCTATAAACCAGATGAGGTGATCGGTCATCGCTTTATAGAATTTCTGGCTGAAGAGGACATTGAGAGAGCTATCAGTTCATTTCAGGAGGGTTTGAAGAGCAAGAAGGATTCTACGCTCGAATTCCGCTACAGAAAAAAAGACGGCACAATCTTTTACGCAGAGCTTCATGTGCAATATTATGAGAATCAGGGATTTATCGGATTGTTACGGGATATTACAAATCGAAAGGCGTCGGAAAAGAAGCTGCATGACTCTTTGATGCAGTTGGAACACATGATGAACGGGACTCTGCATGCAATAGCAAACATTGTGGATGCTCATGACCCTTATACCGCAGGCCACGAAAGGCACGTAGGTATAATTGCATCGGATATTGCCATGGAAATGGGATGGCCTGAAGAGAAATGCAAAAACCTGAACTTAATCGGACTGGTGCACGACATCGGCAAAATCTCTATTCCTGCGGAGATCCTTTCCAAGAGCGGGCAGTTATCTCCGATTGAGTATGAACTCGTCAAAACCCATGCTGAGCAGGGCTACCGGATACTCAAAGATATAGAGTTTCCAATACCAATTGCGCAAATCATCCTGGAGCACCACGAACGTATGGATGGCAGCGGTTATCCTCAAGGACTCAAGGGGAATGAGATTCTTCCCGAATCGCGCATTCTTGCCGTCGCCGACGTCCTCGAAGCCATGTCGTCACATCGACCCTACCGGTCGTCATTAGGCATTGAAGCTGCCATCAGTGAGATTGAGGCACAACGTGGCACCTTATTCGACATTGAAGTGGTTGACGCGATGCTCCGCCTCATTCGGAAAAAGGGATATCAGCTCCCTGACTGACGGTATTCGGACAAGAAGGAAAACAGTTTTGCTTGTGTTTATCGCCAAGGGAGTGCTTCGCGACTACTCCTATTCGATTTTATGAAAAAAGAGAAAAAAGCAACACCGGAATTCAAGACTGAAGTCGAAGAACAGCAGTTCTGGTCGACACAAGACTCCACAGACTATGTGGACTGGGACAAAGCTGAAATAACAATTTTTCCAAATCTCAGGCCAACGCTCAAAACCATCTCACTCCGCCTCCCCGAACCAATGCTTAACCGCTTGAAGCAATTGGTCGATGAGCGTTACGTACCCATCTCTCTTAAAGATATTTCTCAAGGAACGACCAAGCAACGCATTCTGGCACTTCGGGAAAGCACATTCCGTTCACGCCTCGAAAAGCTCTGGGAACAATATCATCAGCCATTGCACAGCATTCTGAAAGAACGCGATGCGGCGAGTGTTGAGCTGTCAGGGTGTTTGAAGGAGCTGGGGTATGAGTAAACAATTCATTGTGGCCAGCTTCATCATGGTTTATACAGTAATATGGTTTGTGGTATCGAAGTCGAACGATAGTTTTTCAAGATATGATATTTGCGTATTATGCTATTAAGGTTAGCTATGCGATAAAAACAGTGTCACTGAAAATTGATGATTGCTTCGTAAATGCAAATGATCATTCCGATAGCCATCGGAACACATAAAACGTTATCGTGATGGAAACTGTATTTATCGAAACAACAATTCCAAGCTACTATGTTGCTCGACGGGCACGTGACATTGTACAAGCAGCAAGGCAGGAACTCACGATTGAGTGGTGGGATAACCATAGTTCCCGCTATGAATTGCTTTCATCCCAAATCGTTTTGGATGAGTTGGCTCGTGGAGAACAAAAGATGGCTGAAAAAAGGCTGGAACTGCTTGGAAATATTCCTTTACTTGTGATCAGCGAGCCAGTGATAAAAATAGCAGAAGAATTACTCCGCGATGGAGTCGTTCCACAAAAGGCGGCAGATGACGCATTTCACATCGCGTGTGCCGGTGTTCATCACGTTGATTTTCTGTTGACTTGGAACTGCACCCACATCGCCAACCCTCACAACAGACATCGCATTGAGCGCTGTTTTGCTCGATATCAAATTACAGTGCCGGTAATATGCACACCTGAAGAATTTATTGGAGATAATTATGCAGACTATTCATGACCAAAAACCTGATTCGATCATCCGTGAAGTCAGGTGCCTGAAGGAAGACAATGCCGCTGAATACGGCTTCGACGTCAGATTGATCGCAGCCGCCGCTCAATTGCAGCAACGCCAGCATCCCGAACGAATGGTAACACGAATACTAACGGATGCAGAAAAAGCGCACGGAAAACAACCGTTAACCCGCCCCGTAACAGAGAATGAATTGTAAAAATTCTAATGAATTCATACCCCAAAGCAGAGCTATGGGGTATGAATTCATTTTTCATCGATTCTTTCACGAAGCAAAGCTTCGGGGAATATATCCTATAGAGATTCTGCAGGATTTTTTGTGGTCTTGCCATTCACAATCTCCAGAAACCTCAGATTTTAGCGAGTATCGAGTCAATTGTTCTCATCCTGCCTGCCGGTTGATTTTTTCAAAAACGTTGTGGACTGGGAAAAAGCCGAAATAACCATTTTTCCAAATCTGAAGCCAACGCTCAAAACCATCTCACTCCGCCTCCCCGAACCAATGCTTAACCGATTGAAGCAATTGGTCGATGAGCGTTACGTACCCATCTCTCTTAAAGATATTTCTCAAGGAACGGCCAAGCAACTCATTCTGGCACTTCGGGAAAGCACATTCCGCTCAAG
>SZXX01000040.1 GCA_005843825.1 Chlorobium sp. | reverse complement strand
CCTGGTATTGTATTGGAAATTAGTGTTCGTGCTGCTTGTTTATAAAAATCTTTTGTTCAAAACAAAAAACTGTTCCTCAAGATATAATATGAAACTCGAAATATTCAGCAGTTTTTTTGAAAAAATTCTGATAAAAGGGTTTTCAGGTTGTTGAAGCTGCCATTGCTCAGAAGAATAACAACATCACCATCACATATCTTGTTTTGAAGAAATGCAACGATATCATCAGGGTAATTGGTAGAATTCTGCCCGCCAAGAAAAACCGTTTTCCCCTGTTTTTCCAGTAACTCCTTTAACCGAGATATATTAAGAGACTGGTCAGGCGGATAGCGGTCTGGACGGTGAACCTTGCCTATGACGACAATTGCAGCCGGCCCGAAACATTCAGAAAGTTCCTGCTGGAAGATGTTTCGGGTGGTAGTGTTTGACCGTGGTTCAAAACAGGTTACAATTCGTCTTCCGGCATAGAGCTGTTCGATTGCCTCCAGTGTAACCCTGACCGCAGTGGGGTGGTGAGCAAAATCTTCAATAAGGGTTATGTTTCCGGGGAAGGTCCCAATAATTTCCATCCTGCGTTTCGGACGTTTGAAGAGAGCCATGCCCTGCCTTATAGCCTCGAATGGGAGCCCGGTATTGGTCGCTGCAGCAACAGCAGCAAGAGCATTCATGATATTATGATTCCCAAAAAGCGGAACAGAAATAGTACCGAGAAGTGTGTTTTTATAAAAAACTTCAAAGGACGATGCATCCCCTTCTAAAGAGATGTTGCGGGCACTCCATTCCGAATCTGTATTCAGTCCGAACCGCTCCACCTTGCAGAACGCCTTTGCAGCAATTTCAACGGCTACAGGATCATCCCCATTGACAAAGAGAGCGCCGTTTTCAGGAATAAGGTTCACAAACAGTTTGAAACTGCGTTTGATATCCTCTAGAGAGTCGAAAATGTCGGCGTGGTCAAATTCAATATTATTGATAATGGCGATGTCGGGTCGGTAGAGCAGGAACTTGCTTCGCTTATCAAAAAATGACGTATCGTATTCATCACCTTCTGAAACAAAAAACCCCTCATCGCTGCGTCCTGATGCCCTGCACCCGATGGAGAAATTTTCAGGAATACCACCTACCAGAAACCCCGGCTTGAGTCCGCCATGTTCGAGCAGCCATGCAATGAGCGATGTTGTCGTTGTTTTGCCATGCGTGCCTGTTACCACTAACGAAGTATTGTTGCCGATCAGATGCTCTCTAACCAGGTCCGGCATTGATGCGAGCTCAATATGGTGATTGAGGGCATATTCGAGTTCCGGATTCCCACGGCTTATCGCATTACCGACCACGACCACGTCAGGTGTAGCATGCTTAATGTTTTTAGCTGAAAAACCATTGAAGTACCGGATATTATGCTCTTCGAGATAGGTGCTCATCGGAGGGTAGAGCTGTGTGTCTGAGCCGGTAATGGCATGGCCGGCATGTGAAAGGGCTACGGCTACCGAAGCCATTGCTGTACCGCCTATACCGATAAAGTAGATGGAACTCATCTTGAGAAAGATTGTCTTCAGATTGAAGGGAGCGCACGATGGTGCGTACTGGCTTTATATACATAAAAATTGAGTGGAGCGCAACTGCAACACTGCTTGGATCCACCTTGCAGGTGAACAGAAAAAGAGTTTGAATGATTGCTCTTTTCTCTAAAGAAACGAGCCATACAGTAAAAGAAATAAAATGAATCTGTATTTTAGCCAGAACAGTTTTAATAGATTTCAAACATTACAGTTATGCAATTTATAGATCTCCTTTCCCAGAAAGACCGGATTCGCACTTCACTGCTTCATCGCATCGAAAGCATTCTGGACAGTGGCCATTTTATTATGGGCCCGGAAGTGACTGAACTTGAGTCCCGTCTTGCCTCCTATGTCGGCTCGCGCTACTGTGTCTCCTGCTCATCAGGAACAGACGCTCTGCTTATGCCTCTTATGGCAAAAGGTATCGGGCCGGGGGATGCCGTTATTACAACACCCTTTACCTTTGTTGCAACAGCTGAAGTTATAAATCTTGCCGGAGCCACTCCGGTGTTTGTTGATGTCTGCCCCGAAACATTCAATATCAATCCGGAACTCATAGGGCGGGCTGTTGAAGAGGCTGTGACCAGGGGATTGAAGCCCAAAGCTATTATTCCAGTTGATCTCTTCGGTCAGCCGGCTGATTACACCAGTATCGTAGCGGTAGCCGATGCATACAGATTATGGATTCTTGAGGATGCGGCCCAGAGTTTCGGCGGCAGTTTCAATGGTCATAAAGCGGGAGGTTTCGGTCTTGTAGGAGCTACCTCATTTTTTCCGGCAAAACCCCTTGGCTGTTATGGTGATGGCGGTGCGATATTTACTGACGATGAAGAGCTCGATATAGTGTTGAGGTCTATCCGGGTCCATGGAAGCGGCGTCGACAAGTACAGTAATGACCGTATCGGGATAAACGGCCGGCTCGATTCAATCCAGGCAGCTGTGCTTCTTGAAAAGCTAGCCATCTTTGACGAAGAGCTTGAGGTACGTCAGCGTGTTGCCGATTTTTACAGCAGCAGGTTGCAGCATAGAGTCGTTGTTCCCCGGATTCAGGAACACTACACCTCGGCATGGGCACAATACTCCGTGCTTGCCGCTTCATTTGAAGAGCGTGAGCAGCTCATGCAGGCATTGCAGAACGAGGGTATTCCATCGATGATCTATTACAAAATCCCTCTCCATCTCCAGAAAGCATATGCATCTCTAGGCTATAAACCAGGCGACTTCCCGGTTTCCGAAGATCTCAGCAGCAGGATATTTGCCTTGCCCATGCACCCCTACCTGAAAGACGAAGAGATCGAGCACATCTGTGCAGTCCTGCTCGCCTGAAGTCCGGCATCTTCCCCCATTGTCATTCCGAACTCCCGTGAGGAATCTATCCCCCGTGCCATCTCTCCAAAAAGGAGAGTGGCACTTCGATAGAATTAGTGTCCTGAATGATTAATCCAAACGTCCCCAAAAATTGTCATTCTGAGGTATTCCCGAAGGATCCATCTTTTTTATAACTCCCATACGCCCTATAGGTCCTATTAGTCCTATTCCTCTATTCTTTTCAGAAACTTCCTGACCGCCAGAACAAACACTTCCGGCTGTTCTTCCTGTGGAAGATGTCCGCAATCGGGCACAACCAGTAATTCAGCGCATGGAAGCTGACTTGCAAGTCGGATGCTCTCCTCTTTTTTTACCATTGAATCGTGTTCACCGGTAATGACGAGGGATGGTCGCGACATGGTTTTCAGCCGTTCATCCAGTCTGAGATGATGCGTCTCGCTGAAAAGCTCCCAGAACGCTCTCGACCAGTCGCCATTCATCAGGTCACTGCGAAACGCTGCAAGAACATCACTCCCCAGCCTTTCCTTGTTGTACCACATGGCACGTATAAGCCGGTCATAAAGCCTGATGATCATGAACTTCATCAAACTTGCAAAAAGAGGGCTCATAGCTTTCAACGCAGGCTTTATAACTGCGGGCACTTCACTGGTTGCATAGCCGCTGTATATCATGGCGTCCGCAAGTACCAGCCCCTCAACACTTTCCAGGTGCCGCAAGGCAGTCAGCAGCGCTATTGTGCCGCCCGTTGAATTACCGACAAGCACTACTTTGTTGAACCCTAGTTTATGTATCAGTGCTATAAGCAGATCACTCTGGGCTTCAGGAGTGTAACTCACCTTCGTGGCTTTTGAAGGGAGAGGACGTGAAGTCAAGCCAAAAGCAGGGCGGTCGAATGCAATGACTGTTGCAGTTTCAGCCAGCCCGTCCAAAACAAGACGCCACGATCTGAGACTCAAAAAACTTCCATGCAGCAGTACAACAAGCGTCTTTCCTCTGCCAGCCAGGCGGTAATGAACATTGAACCCGTTAACCTCAATAAAGCGGCTCTCTGTTTCTTCTGTCATCATTGCTTTGTTTTATCAAGTTTCACTCCCCGCAATTCTGCAACAGCCCGTCCTGCATGCGAAGGCACCGGTCGGACATTGAGGCATACTCTTCATTGTGGGTGACGATGATAAAAGAGGTTCGGCGCTCCTTGCTCAGTTTTGCCATCAGCTCATAGAGCATATGGCTGTTCCTGCTGTCAAGGTTGCCGCTCGGTTCATCCGCCAGAACAAGTTTCGGGTTATTCATCAGGGCACGCGCAATGGCAACCCGTTGCTGTTCACCGCCAGAGAGCTCTGAGGGAAGGTGCTCAAACCGCTCACTGAGGCCAAGTCCGGCAAGCAGTTCTCCGGCATGTTTCTTTGCCGGCTGGAGCTTTCCTGTGGCAATGAACTCCGGCATAGCTACATTTTCAATAGCGCTAAAGTCAGAAAGCAGATGGTGAAACTGGAAGACAAAGCCTATTTTGCGGTTCCTGAATTTTGCCAGTGCCTTTTGAGAAAGGGTGTATTTTTTATTCGCAAACAGGAGCTCACTGTCAAACAGAATGTCGCCACCGTCTGGTGTATCGAGGGTACCGAGCATGTTCAGCAGTGTCGTTTTTCCGCTGCCCGAAGCTCCGATGACCGTCACCATTTCACCTTCACCGAGCGTAAGATTTAATCCGCGGAGGATTGGAATAGTACGCTGACCTGGAAGTGTATAGGATTTACTGATGTTTTTTGCTTCGAGCATGTTGTCCTAAGGTCTGGTTTGGCCGTTGCCCTCTATAATCCATTTGTAGGTGGTGAGCTCTTTCAAGGCCATTGGACCTCTTGCATGGAGTTTCTGGGTGCTGATGCCTATTTCCGCCCCAAGTCCGAACTGGGCGCCATCAGTGAATGCCGTTGAGGTGTTTGCATAGACCACGGCAGCATCGACTCGTTTTAAAAAGATCTCTTTTGCTGCAGGGTCATCCGCAATAATTGCCTCACTGTGGCGTGAGCTGTAGTGTGCAATATGCCGAAGCGCCTCTTCAAGGGATGCAACGGTTTTTACCGACATTTTCAGAGAGAGAAACTCTGTGCCGAAATGTTCCGCTTCAGCCCTGTGCAGCAGAGCGTCTGGGTAAGAGCCTTTCAGTGTCTGATAAGCTGCGTCATCAGCAAAAAGTACAACCTCTTTTTCCTCGAGCGGCTTCACAAGCCGAGCAAGATCATCAAGTCGCTCCTGATGAATCACCAGGGTATCAAGTGCATTGCAGACGCTTGGACGTCGGGTTTTTGCGTTGAAGACGATATTTTGACCAAGCTCAAGATTGCCGCTTTTATCAAAATAGGTGTGCACAATACCCGCACCGGTTTCGATGACCGGAACCTTTGCGTTATTACGGACAAAGTCGATCAGTTTCTGACTGCCCCGGGGAATGATCATGTCGATAAACCCGACAGCGTTAAGCATGACAGCCGCAGCCTCACGTTCAGAAGGCAGGAGGTAGAGTGCGTCAGGATTGATGGAATGCTTCTTCAGCACTGCATGGATGAGTTCGACAATGGCAATGTTCGAATACATGGCATCACTTCCGCCCTTCAGTACAGTGGCATTGCCTGATTTCAGGCAGAGCGCGAAGACATCGAAGGTCACGTTGGGACGAGCTTCATAGATGATGCCGATCACTCCTATCGGAACGGTCACTTTTTTCAGGCCAAGTCCATTCGGCAGGGTCCGCTCTTCAAGGGTCAGGTCAAGAGGAGAGGGAAGGGTTGCGACATTGCGGATATCCCCGGCAATGGCTTCAAGCCGCGAAGCGTTCAGGAGGAGCCGGTCGTACATTGGATCAGCCTGATCCATACGATCCAGATCTTTCCGGTTTGCATTGAGAATGAGTCCATGGTGCGAAGGAATGCTGTCGGCAAGATCAAGCAGCAGAGTGTTTATGGCGGCATCACTGAGCGTCACAATCTCCCGGCTTGCCTGCTGTACAGCTTTGAGCTGTTCGGTGATGGTTTCCTGCATTGTAGTTCCTATAGTGCCTTTTTCCGTTTCAGGGTGTTATATAAAGATAATCGTAGTGGATTAAAGGCTTATGCCCTTTCTGTCCAATGATCGAAAGTGTTTTTTCAGAGCTGTATTGTGCCATCCCGTAACCGATCGCATGACCCTCTCTTGAGCAGATTTTAATAATATCACCCTTAAAGAAAATCCCTACAACCGATTCAATCCCTATCGGGAGAAGGCTGTTTGCCTGTTCATCGCTGACCAGCGCAGCTTCGGCCCCTTTGTTGATGGTGACAGCTCCCTTTTCCAGCCCTTCGCTGTTAGCAATCCAGCGTTTTGGTCCATGAGTTGGTTTTTGCGGCAGAAATTTTGTGCCGGTCTGTTTCCCGCCGAGAATCGAGAGCAGGATATCAGGAGTTCGCCCGTTGGCGATATGTACTGTTATTCCCAGCCTTGAAAGTTTCTGAGCTATATGGCATTTGGTCAGCATGCCCCCTCTTCCGAATTCAGATTTTCCAGGATGGATATACTGGTGGAAATGTTTTGTTGATGGATCAATTACCGGGATGATGGATCCATCACCTGTTTTAAGGTCAAACAGGCCGTCAACATGCGAAAGAATGATATAGCCCTCCACATCCATCATCGAGGCAATGAGCCCTGAAAGTTCATCATTATCGGTAAACATCAGCTCAGTAACTGAAACGGCATCGTTTTCATTAACGACGGGGATGATGCTCTGCTGCAGAAGGGCTGTAAAGCATGTCTGCATGTTGAGATAGTGCTGCCTGTCCCGAAAATCGCCCTTTGTGACAAGAATCTGTGCAGTGATCAGGTTATGCCGGAGAAAAAGTTCATTATAGGTGCTTATCAGCTTTATCTGTCCCGTAGAAGCAAGAATCTGGCGCGCCGCAACCGGTGTCAGGGTCCCGCAAGGTTTTATTACCGACCGGCCGGCACTGACGGCACCCGATGAAACGAGAATGACCTGAATGCCTTTTTTCTGCAGTTGAGCAATCTGGGCGGTCAGGCTCTGGAGAATTTCAAGGTCAAGCTCTCCGTTTTTACCGGTAATGACATTCGAGCCGACTTTTACGACTATTTTTCTATAAATAGGTTGTAGGTTTTTCATGCGTTAGTGAACCTGTTCCTGACTGAAATGCAATCCCGCCAACCCGGCAGGTACTATCCTGAGCGTTAACGAAAGAAAGGTAAATCTCAGCCTGTAAAAAAAGAAAATAAAAAGTGTTGGCGCAAGTTTAGTGAACACGTTGGAAATTTTCATGTTGCTTGACCCTTGGGAGCCTTCCATCCGGATTGCTACCCATTCTGCAGTTTTGGGTTCAACTGAAAAGATATGCATATTTATTGCCGGATAAGTTATTTTTCCCGATGAACATATGAGCGTCCGTTTTTGTTGTTTTTTTCTGACTCCAAACCTCTTTTTCAGCCCTTTTTACAGTATTGCCTGATGTAGTGGAAGGTATTGCAACGGCATATTTAATACTTGCTGCAGGTACAGATATTAACTACTGGATTGTATTGCGATGGTCTTGATGAGTCTGATTGATATTTCATTACCGTTGAAGAATCCGGTGTTACAGTTTTCACTGATACTCTTTATCATTCTTTTTGCCCCGCTGCTGCTTAACCGCCTGAAAATTCCGAGTCTGATCAGTCTTATAATTGCCGGAGCGGTGATTGGGCCCCATGGGTTTAATCTGATGCTTCGCGACAGCAGTATCATCCTCTTTGGAACGGTTGGCCTGCTCTATATCATGTTTCTTGCCGGATTGGAAATTGATGTTGAGGACTTCCGCAAAAACAGCAGAAACAGTATCCTCTTCGGTCTCTATACCTTTTTCATCTCTATTCTTCTCGGTATTCTTGTCGGCCTCTACATCCTTGACTTTTCGCTCTTTTCATCGATTCTCATCGGCAGTATATTTGCTTCCCATACGCTCATAGTCTATCCGATTGTCAGTAAGCTTGGTGTTTCCACGAACAAGGCTGTCACTATTGCTGTTGGCGGCACCATTATCACCGATACCCTTGCCTTGCTGGTGCTGGCTGTTATTGCCGGAATCTCGTCAGGAGAGTTGATGACAGGATTCTGGATTAGGCTTGTGATTGGGTTAACGCTGTTCAGCCTTATTGTTCTGCTGCTTTTTCCTGTAATAGCCCGATGGTTTTTCAAGCGCTTCGACGACAATGTGCTCCAGTACCTCTTTGTTCTGGCTATGGTATTTTTTGGCGGTTTTCTTGCCGAAGCCGCCGGTGTTGAGGCTATTATCGGGGCATTTTTCAGTGGTCTCGCCCTGAACCGCCTGATTCCCCGGACATCGCCGCTCATGAACAGAGTCAAGTTTGTCGGCAATGCCCTGTTTATTCCGTTTTTTCTGATCGGTGTCGGGATGCTTATCGATATCCGGGCATTGTTCAAGGATTATAACACTCTCAAAGTTGCAGCGGTTATAACCTTTGCCGCTACGGTTGCAAAATATCTTTCAGCCTGGATTACCCAGAGAGTTTTCGGGTTTTCGCTTGATCAGCGCCGCCTGATTTTTGGACTGATAAGCGCACATGCGGCGCTCGCTCTTGCAACGGTATTGATCGGTTATAATATTATTACCGGTTATACTCTTAAAGGTGATCCTGTCAGGCTGCTTGATGAGAGCGTTTTGAACGGTACGATCCTGTTTATTCTGATAACCTGCACGCTTGCAACAATCGTCGGCGAGAAAGGAGCGCAGAATATTGCTCTTGCTGATACCGTTGATGAAATAGCTGAATCCGGCGTCTCGGGAACTGAAGAACGGATACTGATTCCCATGAACGACATCAGCACGGTTGACGAGCTGGTCAATCTCAGCGTAACCGTAAAATCGAATAAGGATAAGAATGGGATTTATGCCCTTCATGTAGCTGACAATACCACAAGTGACGATGCTGCCGAAAAGCATGCAGGCAAACTTCTTGAAAAAGCGGCGGTAGCAGCATCGTCTATTGACTTCAATTTGACACGGTTGATTCGTTATGACAGCGATGTGGTTAACGGTATTACCGGAGTCATCAGAGAACATAAAATCACGGACCTTATTTTAGGATTGCATCAGAACAGCATCCTTACTGACACTCTGCTCGGCCGTGCATCCGCAAACATTCTTGGCCGGTGCAACATCACGACCTTTATTTATAGACCGGTTCAGCCCCTTGCAACCATCAAGCGGACCATTGTGGTTATCCCGGCCGGAGCTGAAAATGAAATAGGGTTTGTCCATTGGATGCAGAAGATTATCAATGTCATAAAAAATACCGGATCAACACTTGTTTTTTATGCAACAAAACAAACCCTTGCTTATCTGAAGGAGGTCTATACCAAAAGCATTTTTAATGCAGAGTATAAGGTTTTCAAGGACTGGGATGATTTTCTTGTTCTATCGAGGGAACTGAAAAATGATGATAACCTCATTGTGGTGATGAGCAGGAAAAATAACCTTTCCTATCATAGTAAAATGGCTAAAATGCCACTGTATCTTAACAGGTATTTCCAGAAAAACAGTTTTATTCTTGTCTATCCGGTTCAGATAGGGACAGACGATGATAGCATTGAAAATTTACCTGTTTCGACGGTCAAAAAAACCTTATTACGGTTTGAGGGCGTTGGAAAGCTTCTTGAAAAAATGTACAAAAAAAAGAAATCCGACTCTTCCAGTGAGTCCTGACTGACCATCATTTTCTATTTAGATCTTTGGAAATTTCGAAGGGCTTCATATTATTTGCTCATCAAGTGAAGCTCCCCTGGCATTGGCCGGGCAACTTTTAGCCAGTTAGAAAGGTTCAAGACACATTAAATAAACGTAGTGTGATTTATGATATTACCGATCAATATCTATACCGACGATATACTTCGAAAGAAAGCTAAGCCACTGAAAGGTATAGACAGTGGAGTTGAAGATCTTATAGCCTTTATGTTTGATACCATGCACAATGCTTCGGGCATCGGACTGGCCGCTCCTCAGGTCGGCCATTCGCTTCGGCTCCTTGTGATGGATATTTCCGGTCTGAAGAGTTATGCCGATGCAGCGCCGATGGTGGTGATCAACCCTCATATTCTTTCCGGCAGGGGATACAACGAAATGGAAGAGGGATGTTTAAGCCTTCCCGGTGTTCATGGTGATGTGGAACGTCCGGCCGCGATTACCTTAAAATTCCGCAACGAACATTTTGAAGAGATCACCGGCGATTTTTCCGGTATGTATGCAAGAGTTCTCCAGCATGAAATAGATCACCTCAACGGAACTCTCTTTGTTGACCGGATGGAGAAACGCGACCGTAGAAAAATCCAGAAAGAGCTTGATGCGTTTTCTACAGGCAATGTGAATGCTGCGTACCCGATTGCGCGTGAACCTCTTACAGCTTAATATTCTTGAGTGCCATGCGCATTATTTTTATGGGAACGCCGGAGTTTGCTGTTCCCTCGTTGAAAGCTATTGCTGCCGATAATAAGTTTGAGCTTGTTCTTGTCGTTACCGGATCCGATAAACCCCGCAGAAGTAAACATGCCGAGGCTGAACCCTCTCCTGTCAAACAGGCGGCGATCTCTCTCGGGCTTTCAGTCTATGAAACTGATGATGTCAACAGTCTTGAATTTGCTGAAATTGTAGCGGCCGAGAGAGCTGATGTCATTGTTGTGGCGGCTTTCCGTATTCTGCCGCCTGCAGTGTTTGAGCTTGCAGCCCTTGGCGCCTTTAACCTTCATGCATCACTTCTTCCTGCATACCGTGGGGCAGCCCCGATTAATTGGTCCATTATCAACGGAGACAGGGAAACAGGTGTGACGACATTCTTTCTCCAGAAGCGTGTTGATACCGGTAATATCATACTTCAGGAGAACATGCTCATTGATCCTGCTGAAAATGCCACAGATCTTGCCTCTCGTCTGTCAGTGCTTGGTGCTTGCGTTGTTACCGATACCCTTCATTTGATTGCTTCCCGCCAGGTGGTTGTCTCGGCTCAGGATGAAGCGCTCGTTTCAAAAGCTCCCAAGCTTACCCGCGACAATACCCGCATTACGTGGTCGCAACCGGTCAGGAAGGTCAATGATTTTATCAGGGGTCTTGCCACGAAGCCAACGGCATGGACAACCTTCAACGGTAAAACCATGAAGATATTCAAGGCTTCTCACGGCGCACCCATTCTTGACAAATCGCCAGCCTCTCCTGGAGCGGTTTTTGTCGACAGCGGTAAGCTCTATGCATCATGTTCCGACGGCTGGCTTGAACTGCTCTCGCTTCAGCTTGAAGGCCGCAAACCTATGGAAGTAGCTGATTTTCTCAGGGGCTTTCGTCATGGCAGCCATCAGCAGCTCTTTGTATAGCGACTCTGCCATGTCACAATCCTATTAATTGCTTATATTCCTCACCTTGAATTTTTAACAGAATCTAACGCTTATTTTATGGCATTGTCCAGTACAGAAGTCAGCCGCCTCAGGAACTTCTGCATAATCGCACATATTGATCATGGAAAATCCACACTGGCCGACCGCCTGCTGGAAGTAACGCATACCCTTGACCGTACCCAGATGGCTTCCGCACAGGTCCTTGATGATATGGACCTCGAACGTGAGCGTGGTATTACCATCAAGAGCCATGCAATCCAGATGAAGTACAAAGCTGCTGATGGTATAGATTATACCTTAAACCTCATCGATACTCCCGGTCACGTTGACTTCAGCTATGAAGTCTCCCGCTCCCTGGCTGCATGCGAAGGAGCGCTTCTTATCGTTGATGCCACCCAGGGTGTTGAGGCTCAGACCATTGCCAATCTCTATCTTGCTATAGAAGCCGGTCTTGAAATTATACCGGTCATCAATAAAATTGATCTTCCATCATCGGATGTGGAGGGTGTGGCACGCCAGATCATGGATCTTGTCGGCAATAAACGTGAAGATATTCTTCAGGTATCGGCTAAGGCGGCTCTTGGGATTACTGAACTCATGGAAGCCATCATTGCTCGGGTTCCTGCTCCTGCCGACAACAATCACCTTCCTCTGAGGGCCCTGATTTTTGATTCGGTCTTCGATTCCTATCGAGGTGTGGTGGTCTACCTTCGTATTGTTGAGGGATCGCTTAAAAAGGGCGACAAGGTCCGCTTTTTTGCCAGCGACAAGGTTTTTCTTGCTGACGAAATAGGGGTCATGGGTATGAAGCGTCAGCCCAAAAATCTTCTGGAATCAGGCGATGTCGGCTACCTGATCTGTTCCATCAAGGATGTCAAGGATGCCAAGGTCGGCGACACGGTTACGCTTGTCGATGCGCCGGCCAAAGAGCGACTCATGGGTTACAAGGAGGTCAAGCCAATGGTTTTCAGTGGACTCTATCCGATTAATTCGAATGAATTTGAGGACCTTCGCGAATCGCTTGAAAAGCTTACCCTGAATGACGCCTCCCTTGTCTATACTCCTGAAACATCAGTTGCTCTCGGTTTCGGGTTCAGATGCGGATTCCTCGGACTTCTCCATATGGAAATTGTTCAGGAGCGTCTGGAGCGTGAATACGGGGTTAATATCATTACCACGGTTCCCAACGTGGAGTATCGTGTTGTCATGACAAACTCTGAAGTGGTTATTGTCGACAACCCTTCCAAGATGCCCAATACGACAAGGATAAATCTTGTTGAAGAGCCCTACGTAAGCATGCAGATTATTACCCTGGCCGACTATATCGGCAATATCATGAAGCTTGGCATGGAGCGGCGCGGTGATTACAAAACTACTGATTATCTCGATACCACCAGGGTGATCATGCATTTTGATTTTCCACTGGCAGAGATCGTCTTTGATTTCCATGACAGGCTCAAATCCATTTCAAAAGGCTATGCCTCGATGGATTACGAGTACATCGGATACCGTGAATCCGATCTGGTGAAACTCGATGTACTGTTGAACGGCGATCCGGTCGATGCACTCTCAATAGTTGTTCACCACTCGAAAGCCTATGACTGGGGTAAAAAGCTTTGCCTGAAGTTAAAAGGCATTATTCCCAAGCAGATGTATGAAGTCGCTATTCAGGCAGCTATCGGCAGCAAGATTATTTCGCGCGAAACCATATCGGCGATGAGAAAAAACGTCCTTGCAAAATGCTATGGCGGCGATATCTCCAGAAAGCGCAAGCTGCTTGAAAAACAGAAAGAGGGTAAAAAAAGGATGAAACAGGTTGGCAGGGTCGAGGTTCCGCAGGAAGCCTTCCTGGCACTGTTGAATATTGACGAATAGCGCAGGAATTGCCCAAGAAAGACGTCCAACCCGTTATGATTCCATATGGGTATTAATTTTATTAAACGAATCAAAAGTCTACACCATTGAATACTCAGCAAGGCAAACCGGAAAAAAAACATTCAAGGGAGTGGTTTGAAGCCCTTATTATTGCAGCCATCTTTGCAACCCTTCTTCGTGTTTTTGTCGTTGAATCGTACCGTATTCCAACCGGTTCGATGGAAAGCACTCTGCTTGCTGGCGATTTTCTTTTTGTAAATAAATACGTTTATGGTCCAAAAATACCCTTTACCGATATTCGGTTACCAGGGGTTAAAACGGTTGACCGTGGGGATATTATTGTGTTCAAGTTTCCGAAAGATCGCTCTCTGAACTATATCAAGCGCTGTGTTGCCGTTCCTGGAGATACCCTCGAAATTCATGGCCAACAGCTCTCTATCAATAAAAAACCCTCACCTCTGCCGCCGCATGCCCAGTTTATTGGAAGCCGTATGGCTGCCAGAGATGGGGATTACATGATTTTCCCCCAGTATTCAGATTACAACAAGGATAACTACGGCCCTCTCCGCATTCCCCGCAAAGGAGATGTCGTAAGATTAACCCTCGGAACATACCCTCTTTACAGTTCGCTTATTGCCGATGAAGGGCATGATGTGAGCCTGCAGGGAAGAACGGTTTTTATAGATGGCTCTCCGGTTCAGAACTATACCGTTCAGTCAAACTACTATTTCGCAATGGGCGACAATCGCGATAACAGTCTTGACAGCCGATTCTGGGGTTTTTTGCCGGAAAAAGATATTGTTGGTCAGGCACTCATGGTCTACTGGTCATGGAATCCTGATTTGTCAATTTTTACCGATCTTGTGAGCAAAATCAGTTCA
This sequence comes from Chlorobium sp., assembly GCA_005843825.1. Classification (GTDB taxonomy): domain Bacteria; phylum Bacteroidota; class Chlorobiia; order Chlorobiales; family Chlorobiaceae; genus Chlorobium. The sequence goes on along the minus strand of SZXX01000040.1, from coordinate 65,748 downwards.
ATCCGGTTGCAGCGTACAGGGTTGATAGTTCATTGATCGAGCCCCTTCTGTGCGATAATTATTTTGCAAAGGGCATTCGTTGACGCTATACGATCGGTGTTGCTGAAAAGCAGCTTTTGAATATCGGGAACTGGAATCTCGAGGTTGTTGATGGTAATTGTCCGGTTCTCATCGTTCGATCTGATTCCTCGGTTTGTTGCTTTTGTGAGTTCAACATGATTGAGGGTCATGGAATCAAAACCCCAGCCGGGTTTGATTGACGAGATGTTTGTCTGCCAGGTATTGCCGGTTGCTCTCTCGACCGATTTGGAAAGGTTGGTTTTGAAATCGGCATTCAGATAGATATTGGTAGAGAGATAAAGAAACAGATATGCGGCAGGAAACAGTACGCCGGGGGAAAGCATAAAGGCCATAAGCCAGTGTAAAACAAATTTTTTTCTGAACCTTAAAAGGGGCATTCTTACTGATTGCTTTCGGGCTGTTTCCGGCGAGTAACTGCGGTTTACTTTTTTACTATACAAAATATTTTTTAATTACGCTGTAACAATAACCAATTCAGTTTCCACTTTTTATGCCAGTACAACAACGGCATGCGCCCTATACTCTAAAGCCGCTTTTCAAGGAGGTTCATGCTGATACAGAAACGCCTGTTTCAGTATATCTCAAACTGAAGCGTCCTTTTTCATGCCTGCTCGAATCGGTTGAGGGAGAGGAGCTTCTTGCCAGGTTTTCTTATATAGCCATCGACCCGGTTGCCATCCTTAGAGGAACAGTTGACGGACCCGGAGATATCGAAATTCTGGATGAAAAATTCCAGGATCTTGGAAAAATTGCAGGAGAGGAAAAAAATCTCCGTTTAAAGATTGACCTTTGTCTTGCCGCATTTGACACTGAAGAGATACCAAGGAAGAAGAACGGCGCACCCCAGATGATTACATCGGGTGTTTTCGGTTATTTCGGTTACGATTCAATGCATCTCGTCGAAAGGATTCCAAAACCGGAACTTCCTGATCCGGCAGGGATGCCCGACATTTTTCTTCTCTTCTGTGATACGCTGGTCATCTTCGATAATATTCTCCGCAAGGTCTTCATCGTCACCAATTACCTTGATGATACAGACAAGCCGGATGCTTTAAAGAAAATAGATCTTATAGCCGAACAGATGTTCCGGCCTCTCGAGCGTGAGGAGATTATGTTCCAGCCTGAACGTCCTGAAGAGGTGGTTTCCAATACTCCGAAAGAGGAGTACCTGCAGAAAGTCAGAACGGCTAAAGAGCATATTCTCGCCGGAGATATTTTTCAGGTACAGATTTCACAGCGCCTCCGGCGTCCCTTGAATACCCGGGCGTTTGATGTCTACAGGATGCTGCGAACCATCAACCCGTCGCCTTATCTCTACTATTTCGACTTGAAGGAGTTTGAAATTGTCGGTTCCTCTCCGGAACTTCTTGTAAAGGTTGAACGCGACACTTCCGGACGGCGTATTGTAGATACCCGCCCCATTGCCGGTACACGCCATCGCGGCAGCAGTTTTGAAGAAGATGAACGCATTGCTCAAGAGCTGCTCACAGACGAAAAGGAGCTGGCCGAGCACCTCATGCTTATTGATCTAAGCCGGAACGATATTGGCAGAATTGCTAAAATCGGTACGGTCGAAACCAATGAGATGATGATTGTTGAAAAATATTCGCATGTGATGCATATTGTCAGTAATGTGCGCGGTGAACTTCGTGATGATCTTGGCACTATGGATGCCTTCTGGTCATGTTTCCCTGCCGGCACACTTACCGGCGCTCCAAAGGTTCGAGCCATGGAGATCATTTACGAGCTTGAAAAAGAGAAACGGGGATTGTATGGCGGAGCTGTAGGATTTCTTGATTTCAAAGGAAATCTCAAGACCGCTATTGCCATCCGCACCATGGTTATTGAAGATGCTACTATTTACTTCCAGGCTGCGGGAGGTATTGTCGCTGATTCAACACCCGAGGCGGAGTATCAGGAAACCATGAATAAAATGAAGGCGGGGTTAACCGCCGTTGAAAATATTGAGGTTTTATCGTAACAGTAATAAATCCTTATAGATCCGATGAGCAAGAATAACAAGTTACTGAAATACCTGCTTCTTGTTTTTGCAGGCATAGCTGTTGGGGCGCTTGTGTTCTCCAACGTTGAGTTCAACCTTTCTGTCAATGGCCCGACTATCTCCGGCAGGCCGAATTTTGCTACAGCAAAGAACACGTTTGAAAATTATCCAATACAATCGCTCAAAAGCTTTAACGACGCTTTTGTGCAGATCGCTGAGTCTGCAACTCCATCAGTAGTGACGATTTTTACCGAAAAGAAAGTGGCCGAAAGAGGGATCAGTCCGATGGACTTTTTTGGTCATTCTTTTGACGGTTTTTTCGGGCATGGCTTCGATGACTTTTTCGACAAACCGGAGAGCGGTTCCCGCAATGGTCGATCACAGGTTCAGCGTGGCCTCGGGTCAGGGGTTATCGTCACAGATGACGGTTATATTCTCACCAATAATCATGTCGTTGATGATGCCGATGTGGTCTATATACGCACCTTTGACAACCGCAAAATTGATGCAAAGGTTATCGGCAAGGATCCGAAAACCGATCTTGCAGTTATAAAGGTTAACGCCAAAGGTCTTAAACCTATTATCATCGGCGACAGCGACAAGCTCAGGGTTGCTGAATGGGTTATAGCCATAGGAAGCCCCCTTGGTGAAAATTTTGCCCGAACAGTCACGCAGGGTATCGTCAGCGCCAAAGGCCGTGCAAATGTAGGACTTGCGGACTATGAGGATTTTATACAGACCGATGCGGCTATCAATCCCGGTAATTCCGGAGGTGCCCTCGTCAATATCAATGGTGAGCTGGTCGGCATCAATACTGCTATAGCAAGCCGGACCGGCGGATTTGAGGGCATTGGTTTTGCCGTTCCTTCAAATATGGCCAAAAAGGTTCTCACTTCACTCATTACTACCGGCAAGGTTTCCCGTGGCTATCTCGGTGTCAGCATTCAGGATATTGATGATAATCTTGCAAAAGCCATGCATCTGAAGGTGGTTGAAGGCGTGCTGGTCGGAACGGTTGTTGACGGCAGTCCTGCAGCCAAAGCCGGGGTGAAAACCGGTGACATCATCCTCGATTTTAATGGGGCAAAGGTCACGAGCAGCGTTGCGCTTCGTAATACCATTGCCAGCCAGTCACCAGGAGCAACAGTGAAGATCAGGGTGCAGAGGGATGGCGCTATAAGGCTTTTCAGCATACGTCTTGAAGAACAGACCGGTAAGGAGGTCTCATCTCGCTCAAAGGGTGAAGAAAAAGTAACGTCCGCGCTTGGTTTCAAGGCTGAAGAGCTTACTGCCGAGACAGCTCAGAAGCTGAACCGGAAGCCCGGTGCCGGTAAAGTGATCGTTACCTCTATTTCGCAATCTTCAAATGCTTACCAGGCTGGCGTAAGACGTGGCGATATCATTCTTTCTGTGAACAGGCAGAGTGTCACCTCGTTTGCGCAGTACAGCACCCTTGTCAGCACTGTCAAAAGTGGAGACCTTTTGTTCCTGCTTATTGACAGGGAAGGGAGCAAAATCTATTTAGCGTTTAATGTGTAAAGTTTTTTTTGCCTGACGGATTAAGAGTTGTACATTACTTTGAAGTAAAGTCAGCAGCGCCGAGCTGACTTTACTTTTTTTGTATTCTATCCTCTCCGATTGTCGAAAAAGTCACGCTATTTGTGGTTATGTCCTTATTATTAAATAAAAAAAGTACAAGAGATGACTGACAGAATTTACCTGACCAATGATGGGTATAACCGGCTGAAAGAGGAGCTGTATGTGCTGGTTCATGAAACCAGAAGGGAAGTTCTGGAAAAGATTGCAGAAGCAAGAGCCCATGGTGATCTGAGCGAAAATGCTGAATACGATGCGGCACGAGAGGAACAGTCTCATACAGAAGCTCGCATTGCCGATCTTGAAAATAAGCTTGCAGCAGCAACGATTCTTGACCCTAAGCACATCAAGACCGATAAGGTCTATATACTGACCTCTGTAAAGCTGCGCAATCTTGATGATCCTAATGAAATTATAGAGTATACGCTTGTCTCTTCCGAAGAGGCAGATACCGATTTAGGTAAAATTTCTGTCCGTTCTCCAGTCGGAAGGGCACTGATAGGAAAAGGTGTCGGAGAGAAAGTTTCGATCCTGGTACCTAAAGGTGAGCTGCATTTTGAGATACTGGAGATCTTCGTCAAATAGATTCCCCTTGGCGTTTCCCTTTTTATAAAGCGATACCGGCTGGTATCCGCTTTCGATTATGCCCCGCACTCCTGCCTTGGAGTCTGGGGCTTTGTCATTTCAGCTCTATTCTGCAAGATTGACGTACCGCCTCTGTGAATCCTCGTAATTATAAAATTTTTGTTGATAAGTGACTTTGGGTTACTCATGGATTTTCAATGAATATGCTGAGGTATGCCCGGTTTCCCAGTTGAGTCTTCTATTTGGCATAGTAATTGAAGTATATAGATTCGAAATACTAAAAATTTATTAAAGGACTCATGGAATTCTATAATTATGACACGCTTGAGATTGAATCAGTCAATATATCAGATCTTACTGAGTCGAGTGGGTTGCCTTATATACCAGACGCATGGCCCTACCTGAAAGCCCTGTACAGCCAACTGATTAATGAGGGTTATGATGTTGCTGAAGCTTTATTATTCGTTTTGGTTCAACACGTTAGTAATGGATCTCATTTTACAGATGTGTAATTATGAAACACTTGATTCTGCAAGTGTTGCGAAGTGAGACCTTACAGGATTAGAAGGGTTCTCTTATTGCAGGCCATGCCTTCGCTTGAAAGTTATTTTTTCCTGCCGAATTGATGAGTTTCCCTAGCAGTCTCCTCTTGATGATTTCCTTCTTCCGGAAATAATTCAGCCTTGAATTATCCCTGTGATTCGTATATTTCCGACAGCAAAAAAGCGGGATTTGTTTTACGGATGATGCAACGTGGGTCGATGATTTTGTATGTCATTGATGTGAAACAGGTTACAAGGCGCTTTTGACTTTTGGTCATAATGGTAACTCAAATCAGCTCTGAAATGGGAAAACGTCAAATTATATATCGTAAGGACAGGATCGGGGGTAATCAGGGCCTGTTGAATCGTGAAATCAACTTGGTAACCACTGAAGACAGAGTATGGCATGGAACCATTATTGCTGTTGGCAGTAACGATGTTGAGCTTAAGGATGCTCGTTCGGGAAAACACCGGTTCAGTCTGGATCAGATTGACCGGATATATTGTGATGTCATAACGGATTATTAGAAATGCGTAAAAAAATTGTTGTAGGTAACTGGAAAATGAATAATACCGTAGCTGAATCGGTAACGCTTGCTACGGATGTTATTGAAGCGCTTGGTGAAGGGTTTTCAGGATGTGATGTTGGTCTGGCACCGACATATCTTGCATTGGATGCTGTAGGTCAGCTGCTTGAGGGAAGTGATATTCACCTTGTCGCACAGAACTGCCATTATGAAAATGATGGAGCGTTTACCGGAGAGGTATCGGCCAGAATGATTAATGCTATCGGATGTTCCTATGTGATTATCGGTCATTCTGAACGCCGTCAGTTCTTTGGCGAAACCAACGCAACGGTGAATCTCAGGATTAAAAAAGCGTTGAGTGAAGGGTTGAAGGTTATCCTTTGTGTCGGTGAAACGCTTGCCGAGCGCGAATCAGGAGTGACTGAAACAGTTATTTCCACTCAGATCCGCGAAGGTTTAGCAGGTATCAGCCATATTGGAGCTATTGTTATTGCCTACGAGCCTGTATGGGCTATCGGTACTGGAAAAACAGCATCTTCAGCTCAGGCTGATGAGGTGCATCTCCATATCCGTACACTTATCGGTGAGCTTTATGGCGAGCCAGCCTTCCGTTTGGTCCGTATTCAGTACGGTGGAAGCGTCAAGCCTTCCAATGCAGCAGAACTTTTTGCAATGCCGAATATTGATGGAGGTCTAATCGGAGGAGCCAGCCTAAACGCCGAAGATTTCGCCGCAATCATCCAGGCCGCCTCAGTCTAATCCTTTTTTCTTTGGTAACGGACAGTGACCCAGATCACTGTCCTCCGCCAACTGTTTCCTATCTTCAGCCTACTGCCCGGCGCTTTCTTTCGACTTTTTCATCGAACAGAAATCCGGCCCGCACATCGTGCAGAAATCAGGATTCTTTTCAGTATGTCCGCTCTGAGCCATGCTTTGTGAATGCACTTCACGGGTTTTAGCCGGATCAAGCGAGAGGTTGAACTGGTCTTCCCATGCAAACGCATATCTCGCACGGCTCATGAGTTCATCATGAAGCCACGCAACAGCATTTCCTTTGGCAAGGTCGGCGCCATGGGCGGCAACTTTATGGGCAATAACTCCTTCACGGACATCGTTTCTGTCAGGCAGGCCGAGATGTTCTTTCGGGGTCACATAGCAGAGCATCGAACACCCTTTGCTTGCAATCAAGGCTCCGCCTATAGCTGAATTGATATGGTCATATCCGGCGGCAATGTCGGTAATGAGCGGTCCAAGCGTATAGAACGGGGCTTCATGGCAGTATTCAAGCTGTTTCTCCATGTTTTCCTCAACAAGGTTAAGTGGAACATGGCCGGGGCCCTCAATCATCACCTGTACATCGTATTTCCATGCAACTTTGGTAAGCTGACCGAGTACCTTGAGTTCGCCGAATTGAGCCTCGTCATTGGCATCGACTATTGAGCCTGGACGCAGGGCATCCCCGAGCGAAACGCCGATATCGTAGGCTTGCAGTATCCTGCAGATATCTTCAAAATGAGTATAGAGAAAGTTCTCCTGCTTATGTGCTTTGCACCATTTCGCCATTATTGAGCCGCCTCGCGATACAATTCCGGTCAGACGTTTTTCGGCAAAGGGGAGATGCTCACGCAGGATGCCTGAGTGAATGGTAAAGTAATCGACGCCCTGTTCAGCCTGTTCAATAAGCGTGTCGCGATAGAGTTCCCAAGTGAGGTCTTCAGCCTGTCCACCTGCTTTTTCAAGTGCCTGATAAATGGGCACTGTGCCGATCGGTACCGGGGAGTTTCGAAGAATCCATTCGCGCGTTTTATGGATGTTCTTTCCTGTACTGAGGTCCATCACCGTATCGGCTCCCCAGTGGCACGACCACACCGCTTTTTCAACCTCTTCCTCTATTGATGAACCGAGCGCGGAGTTGCCGATATTTGCATTGATCTTGACGCGAAAATTCCTGCCGATAATCATCGGCTCAAGTTCAGGGTGATTGATGTTTGCCGGAATAATGGCCCGGCCTCTGGCAATTTCGTCTCTGACAAATTCCGGAGTTATCGGCACACTCTTGCTGCCGCCTTTTGAAAATGATGTAATCCAACCTTCCAGTTGTTGGTTCTCCCGTATGGCGACATATTCCATTTCAGGGGTTACAATGCCTTTCCGGGCAAAATACATCTGGGTGATACCGGAACCCTCTTTTGCTTTGCGCGCGATTCTTGCTCCGGGTATGGATGAAAATGTCGAAGGCACGGTTTCTCTCTCAGTAAAACCCCAGGCGTCACGAATTGGGGGGAGCCCCTTTTCAGGGTCAATAATAATTGAAGGATCAGAATATGGTCCGCTGGTATCGTACAGAGGAAACGAAGAGAACTCCTGCCCCCGGCAGATATAGCTTCTGCTGAGTTTCAGGGTTCTCATGCCGACTTCTATGGGATAAAGGGTGCCTTTGATAAAGGTTTTTTCAGATGAAATCCCATAAATGCGTTGTTCCGGGCATGACTTGAGGTCAATAGCGTGGGTCATAGAAGATGTTTAAACAAGCAGGCAGTGCAGGTGAACCGCGTCCATCTTTTCTTGCGTCAGCATTACCTGCATCAAGTTACAAGGGTTTATTCTCAGCTCTCTCTTTTTTCAGCCATTTTAGCTCTTCAAAGATTAAGCACCCCCAAGATGAGAATCTACCGGCACAATACTTAAATTCACCATATTTTACAAATCAGGGATGGCGCATGGTTGGTACCTTTATGTAGGTATTTCAGTGAAAGGAAGATAATCATGAATGATAGTGTGAGAGGCGATGCTGGAGAAGAACGAGTAACCGGTGTGGTGGACAGGGTGACTTTTTTCAGTGAAACGTCCGGCTTCAGTGTTTTGCGTCTTATAGTAAAAGGGGAGCGTGACCCTGTCACAGTTGTGGGATGTGTTGCTGCTGTTACAACGGGTCAGCATGTTGAGGCTGTTGGAGGCTGGCAAAACGATAAAACTTGGGGCCTGCAGTTCAAGGCTCGCCATTTGTCGGTTATCTCTCCCGATACTCTTGAAGGGATAAGCAAATATCTCTCTTCAGGGATGGTGAAAGGCATTGGTCCCCATCTGGCAAAGGTGCTCATCAGCGCCTTTGGGCTGGAGGTTTTCAGCGTTATTGAGGATCATCCCGAAAGACTTCTTGAGCTTCCCGGTATCGGCACAAAGCGCATGAAGCAGGTCGTTGCTGCATGGGCCGAGCAGAAGGCTGAAAAGGAGATTATTGTCTTTCTGCACTCTCATGGGGTCGGTACTGCACGTGCGGTCAGAATTTACAGGGAGTATGGTGCAGATGCCGTTGCCATAGTGCGTAATAACCCATATCGCCTGACGCTTGACATACCGGGGATCGGCTTCAAAACAGCCGATCAGATTGCACTCAATATCGGCATCCCCTCTGATTCACCCATGAGGGCCAGGGCAGGTATCGCTCATGTACTGCAGGAACTCTCTTCTGAAGGGCACTGCCGGGTTCCTGAAAAGAAGCTTGTTGAAGCCTTTATGAGGCTCCTGAATATACCGGCAACAGTGCTTGATGATGCTGTCAAGGCAGAACTTTCCATCGGCACTCTTGTTGCGGTTGAGGATCAGGGCGAACGAAGCTTTTATCTCCGGCATCTTTTCAATGCCGAAACGGGTGTAGCGTGCAGTATTGGCAGAATCCAGCAGGGCAAGCTTCCCTGGGGCACTGTTGAATCGGCAGCAGCTATTGCGAAGGCGGAAAAACAATCAAAAATTGAACTCTCCCAGTCACAGCGCAGTGCAGTTTCGCTGGCACTCTCCAGCAAACTGATGATCATCACCGGTGGCCCCGGAGTTGGTAAAACCACGATCATCAATACCATCCTTAAAATCCTCGGTACAGGGATGCTGAAATTTGTTCTCTGTGCTCCTACGGGCAGAGCTGCAAAAAGGCTCTCGGAAGCCACCGGCAGGGACGCCAAAACCATTCACCGGCTGCTCGAGTTTGACCCTTTTGCGCGTGACTTTAAAAGGGGATCATCATATCCGCTTGAGGCTGATGTAGTTATAGTCGACGAAGCCTCCATGATTGATGTAGTGCTGATGAACCGCCTGCTTGCAGCTATTTCAGATCGTTCGGCCCTGATGTTTGCCGGTGATGTCGACCAGCTTCCACCGGTGGGGCCGGGATTTGTTCTTGCCGATATGATTCAATCCGGCGTTCTGCCTGTGGTGCGTCTGACAGAGATATTCCGTCAGGCTCAAACCTCCAGTATTATTGTCAACGCTCACCGTATCAATCGTGGAGAGCAGCCAGTTCAGTTTCCCGGTAAAGAGCTTTCGGATTTTTATGTGGTACCGTCCGGGAGTACTGAAGATATCCAGCGAAGGCTGCTTCAGGTGGTCGCTGACCGGATTCCCAAGCGGTTCGGACTTGATCCGCTCCGGGATATTCAGGTGCTGACCCCTATGAACAAAGGACCGCTGGGCACCAAAGCCCTGAATTCTCTGTTACAGGAAACGCTCAATCCTAAAGCCATTAGAAAACTGGAACGGTTCGGGACTACCTATGCCGAGGGGGACAAGGTGATTCAGATGGTCAATAACTACGACAAGGAGGTCTTCAACGGCGATATAGGCAGTATTGTCAGAGTCAATGAGGAAGAGAGCGCACTCAGTGTTCTTTATGACGACAGGGATGTCGTTTATGAGTTTGGCGAACTTGATGAAATTGCCCTGGCGTATGCCATCACTATTCATAAAAGTCAGGGGTCAGAATATCCTGCCGTTGTGATCCCGCTCTCCATGCAGCACTATTCGCTTCTTGAAAGAAACCTTATCTATACCGCAGTGACAAGGGCTAAAAAGCTGGTGATGATCATTGGCGATCCTAAAGCTCTTGCCATGGCTATTGGCAACAGACGTTCATCCCAAAGACTCACGGGCCTCGCCGCCAGAATTTCAGGTGAAACAGAGGATAACCTCCACTAATGATCATCCCGCTTTTTTGTTATATTTCGTGCCATGCTTTAAAGGTATTTCAGAAAGCGTGTAACCATGTGCTGAGTATACCCGATATTCCCGTAAACATGAGTGTCGTTTTATGAAGAAAATCAATCTTGTCCGCCTCTCCCTTTTTCAGATGGGCTTCGGCGTCATGCTCGGCTTCCTGCTTGATACTCTCAACCGGGTCATGACCACCGAGCTTCGTATTTCCGCTACTATTGTTTTTGGTCTGATAAGTCTCAAGGAGCTGCTGGCGATTTTCGGCGTCAAGGTCTGGGCGGGTAACCTGTCGGATCGTTCACAGATTTTCGGTCTGAAGCGGACACCCTATGTTCTGCTTGGACTTTTCTGCTGTGTCTTTTCCTTCATACTTGCACCGGCTGCAGCCTATGAGGTAAAAATTGCCGGTGTGGTATTTTCCGAGATGCTTCCTGCCATGATGAAGGATATCGGTCTATGGAAGCTTGCCATTATATTTCTTGTATTCGGCTTTGGTCTGCAGGTTGCAACAACAGCGTACTATGCCCTGCTTGCTGATACGGTAGGCGAGGAGAATATCGGAAAGGTTACCGGAGCGAGCTGGACTCTGATGGTGCTCACCACCATTATTTCTACCCGAATTGTCGGATCTTATCTTGATGTTTTTACCCCTGAGCGCCTTATAACAGTGGCGGAGATCGGTGGCTTGATTGCCCTTGGTATCGGCCTTTTTGCAGTGCTTGGAATCGAAAAGCGCAACGCAGAAGTAAAAGAGGACAAGAGCAAGCATGCTATATCCTTTTCTCAGTCTATCAAGCTACTCTCTTTATCGCCAAAAACCTTGCTTTTTGCATCCTATATCTTTATTTCGATTTTTGCGCTTTTTGCCAACGAGATTGTCATGGATCCTTTCGGTGCCCATGTTTTCAAGATGAAAGTTGGTGAGACCACCAAGCTGTTCCGCCCCACCATGGGTGGCACCCAGCTGATTTTTATGCTTATCACCGGCTTTCTGCTTAACCGTATCGGGCAGAAGCGTGGCGCTTTAATCGGAAATATGTTTTGTATTGTCGGCTTTGGCCTGCTGATTGTTTCAGCATTTATTCGTGATGTGCAGTTTCTTCGTATCGCTCTTGTTGTTACAGGGATCGGTCTTGGAGCATCCAGTGTCTCCAATATATCCATGATGATGTCCATGACTGCAGGTCGTAGCGGAGTCTACATCGGGCTCTGGGGTACAGCGCAAAGCCTTGCAATTTTTATAGGTCATCTTGGAGCAGGTATTATTATTGATACGGTCTACCATCTTTCCGGCCAGTATGTCTGGGCCTATGTCGCTATTTTTTCTATAGAAATTATCGCCTTCACCATCGCAAGCCTGGTGCTGCCGCATATTTCAAAAGAGGCGTTTGAGGCTGAAAGCGAAGCAAAGATGGCTGAACTTGCCCTGGCCAAAAAAGGCTGATTGCCCGCGAAAACGCACTGAAGTTATGAAATACATTTTTGGTCCCGTATCATCCAAACGTCTTGGCCAGTCACTTGGTGTTGACCTGCTTCCTGCAAAAAGCTGCTCATGGAACTGCGTTTACTGCCAGTTGGGAAAAACCAGAACATTTGTCACCGAAAGGCAGGAGTTTTTCCCTCGTGAGGAAATTCTTAAAGAGATTAAAGAGGCTATTGCCGAAAATTCTTCTCTTGACTGGATAACCTTTGTCGGTTCAGGAGAGACCATGCTTTACAAGGGGATCGGATGGCTTATTGGTGAAGTTAAAAAGCTGACCGCCACGCCTGTCGCAGTGATTACCAATGGATCTCTTCTTTATCTGCCGGAAGTCCGTGAGGAGCTCTTGCAGGCTGACGCAGTGCTTCCATCGCTTAATGCCGGATCGGAAGCCCTGCATCTGCAAATAGGCCGTCCTGCCGCAGGTTTGACCTTTCGGCAGCATGTTGATGGCCTGGTGGCTTTTCGAAAGGAGTATAAAGGGCGACTCTGGATTGAGGTGATGCTGCTAGGCGGTATCAATGACTCGGATGAAGCGCTTCATGATCTTGCTGCCGTCCTGAAAAAGATCAATCCTGATATGGTGCACCTTGTGCTTCCCACCCGCCCGGCGCCGGAACAGAAAGTTCACATTCCCTCCGAAGAACGCATTGAGCAGGCTATCAGGATCCTTTCAACAGTGGCCACGGTTGTTCATCCGGTCAAAGGCACTATGGATCTGCGGGGTGCAACAGATATGCTTCATGCTGTGTCCGACATCGTTTCGCGACATCCTGTTCAGCAGCGGGAACTGCAGAAAGCCATTGCAGATTGTTTTCCCGGAGACAACGATAAAGTAACCGCAATCATGCGGGATATGCTAGCAACTGGTAGGTTCAAGCTTGTCGAACACGAAGGCGAGCCTTACTGGGTAATCAAGGAATAATCAGTCTGGTCGGTTTAGAAAGAATAAAACCCTCCGTCAATGGAGGGTTTTATTCTTGAAAAAGAAAAAGGTTACTTGACAGTGATTTCCTTACCCGTTTTTGGTTTTGGTTCGATTTTTGGAGCCTTGATTTTAAGAACACCGTTATCATAGGCTGCCTCAATGTTCCCGGCATCAACATTTTCACCAACAGTAAAGCTTCTGCTCAGGCTTCCCCAGGTGCGCTCGATTCGGTGATAACCTTTTTTCTTTTCCTCCTCCTGCTGGTTTCTTTCTGCGCTGATGGTCAGCACATCATCTTCCATCGAAACTTTGATGTCCTCTTTTTTTACCCCGGGCATGTCGGCTTCGATGAATATGGCAGTATCATCCTCGCTGATATCAACCTTGAAAGAAGGCGCCACCATTGAAGAGAAAAATGGCGATACCTTGTCATTAAAGACATCTTCAAACATCTTCAATGGGTCTCTTCCGTAAAGTGTCATTGCCATGGCTGCATCTCCTTTTTTTATAGGTTTAACAGATGAAACATGATCCCTTACAAGGCTAAATAATCAACCTTTTTTTAAGAGGAAAAATTCCCGAAAAGACATTTTCCAGAACTTGGATTAAAGGGGAATGCCAATGTCAGGCTGAGTGGCTGTAAGTGTATTACCCTTCTCCTTCATAATCCGCCCAGTTGTTGGGTGTTTCATACCAGCGGAGCTGTTTCAGCGTTACTCCTTCAGGCAAACGATGCTCAATCTGATTGAAAGCCCATTTGGCAAGGTACTCTGCGGTAGGGGGTTCATCGGTAATAAGTACCCGGGAGTTGCGCTTTGTTATAAAGTCAAGATCTTCAAAATCATTTTTCCATACTGCAAAGCCGTGGTCAAGCTTGTCGTGGATATGCTCAAGCATGATCTCTTTCAAAAATTTGAAATCCATCACCATTCCTTCCTCGCCATCCCCATTGCGTGTTATTGTATGGCCCTCCACCGTCGCAACAATAACACCACGGTGACCGTGCAGCTGATTGCAGAACGAAAAGCTGTTAGGCAGTGTATGGCCGTAATCGATCTCTATTTTTCGTGAAATGCGCATAACGTTCAATCGTATTGTCTTTACCGGGCTCTCTATAGATTGCAAAGTGTACACAAAAAATTACTTTTTCGCGAATGTGGGAGCTCTTTGTAACTTGATTTTGGTCCAGAGGCGGGAAATGATAAGCTGGGATGAGATTTATTGAGAATACAAATCCTGAATTATTTCTGTATGTTTATTGTATAAAATTCTTCCGTACATATTTCCAATAATATTCATAAAACATATCAGCTATGGCAGACAACAACGGCATTTTTTCAGACCTCTTCAATGCGGTCGGCACTCCAATCCAGAATGTTGCAGACCTCGTTGGTGACGGTTTCAACGCAGCCACATCGATAGCCCAGACCCTCCTCAATCTCTTCGGAACGATCGTAACCAGCACGGCAAACACCGCCATTCAGATTATCCAGGGAGTTGCAACAGGCATCTCATCAGCCATCGCCCCGAAAAAGTAAACATCACTTCACATTATAAACCACCTTACGCCATCTGGAGTAAGGTGGTTTTATCTTTCCATTAAAATCGTTTCACTGCCTGCACAAAAATCATAGGGCTGTTTTCGGGAGTGGTTTCACCTTGAACTTTCCATGCGCATGTTGCCTGAAGGGAATAGTTGTTTGCATCCAGCCATGTGACTCCGATTCCCGCTCCTGTCAGGTTGCGGGTGTTTGTGCCTGCATCGTTGATGGGGTTGGCATGAAGCTCAGCATACCCATGGTCAGCAAAAGCTATTGCCTGCACTTTGCCGGGAAGTTTTCCGATGCCTTCAAACTGGTAGCGAAATTCCGCAGTTGCGATAACACCATTATCGGCGTATGATTCACCGATCTGCCATGCCCGTATTGCACCGGGGCCACCAAGGGAGAGCTGTTCTGAACTGTTCAGGTTTTTACCGCTCCATTGTCCATAACCACTTATATATAGTGACAACCTATTATGTATGGTCTGGGTTCGGGCCATACTCAGGTTAAGCTTTGAATAACTGCCGTTGGTGTGTAATCCGCTTGATGACTGGTCACTCAAGAGAGTTTCCTGGTCAGTGATATCTAAATTTCCTCTAACAAGCCCTAGGGAGAATGATGTGGAGCCACCACCAAAAACTTTATCCATTTGTAAGCCGGCAAGGCCGATTTGACAGGAAGCTGTACGGCGTTGATTTCTCGATTGCGGGTTCTCAATCCTGTCATCCAGTAGTTTGCCTTCCCCGGCGACTGTCGCATTCAGGATCAGGTTTCTCCTGCGTATGAGAGGATGGGTAATTGACAGGCTTAGGTTGTGGACATCGCCATCAGCGTTCAATGTTTTAAATAAACCACCGAGCTTATAGGTGACAAAGTTATAGTCCACTCCAATCTTTGTGCCGTAAGACATCACCGGTATCGTATAGTTTGCACGGGCATTCTTAAGCTCTCCGGTTGTCGAACTCTGCAGATGCATGCTCAACTGATCTCCGAGGTGCAGAGGGGAGTAAAGATCCAGGGTGCCACCTGCCCGATTATTTCCGGTTGCATCGTTTCCGTAGTTGTCCATGTCCAGCGCAAAGCTGTAGGGATTGCCTTCGGTCACTTCAAGAGTTGCTTTTGTTGTGCCGGGTATTGATCCCGGTTCCAGCATGATTCGCGAAGAGATATTCGGCAATTCGTTGGTTCTCATGACCATTGAGGTCAATGCTCCATCTTCTACCGGTCTGCCAGCAGGTAGATGACTGGCATAATTTTTCAGGACTCTTACCGGTGTTCTTGTTTTCTCTGGAATGGTTTTAATCTCTATGGTTTCCAGAATGCCTTCAACCACTTCAATGACCAAAGGCATTCCTGGCTTTATCGATTGAGGAGGGAAAAATACAGAAGCAAGAACAAACCCTCTGTTGCGGTATTTGCTGGTGATTGCCGCAGCTGCTGAATTCAGTTCTGTAAAAGTCATCTCTTTTCCAATGGAACCTGACATGATTGCTGAAAGCTCGCTGCTCGTAAACAGGGTGTTCCCGGTAAACCTAAAACCTGACACCATTACCCTTGTTCCATCCAGTACCTGCTTTTCAGTCGTAACTTTTTTTTCCAGTGGAGAGATTGTCTGCCTTGGAGTAATCGAGGTAGGTGGAGTATTCTCTTTGAGGAGTCGTCCCGCGTCAGGAAGATCAGCGGCAATAGCTGCAGTTGCAAGCAATGGTGAAAAGAACAACAGCATTTTCAATGATGCCGACATGGAAGACTCCATTAAATCAAGTTATTCAGTCTGTTATCCAACCTTCACCAACACTACTGTCCGTGCTTCACCGCCAAACTGGTCCTTGGCGATAAGTTCCACCTTATACTCTCCTTTTGCATCTGGAGGAGGTGTGCCGCTTAAGATTTTTTGTTTTGGATCAAATGACATCCAGGAAGGAATTGAAGAGCCGTTGACCAGGCCTACCTTTATAGAGATTACAGCCTCTGGATTGTTGTCTTTGAATGTTTCTTGTGGAATAGGGAGGATGAAAAATTCCATTGCTGGCTCATGCGCTTCAATGGTTGAAACGGCAGATAAGTCATGAGCAGCCGACGTCTGGTCTGGCTTTCGAGTTTGAGAAGATTCTCTAGGTGACAATTTGCTCTTGTCGATTACCGGCAAGTCGCGGGTAGTAATTGCCGGTGCAGTGGTTATGGCTATTGGGGTCATGAAAAACTCTTTGCTTCTGCCGGTATTGACGGCATCATGACTCGCTTGCTGTTGCATGGCAGTTATTTTACTTACGGAGTAGTTTGTAGCAGGCACAGTGGTTGAAAGCGGGAGCATGCTCTTGTTAATGGTCAGGTTTGCATCATTAAAACTGATCTTGTAATTGCTGTTTCCCAGTGTCCCTTGATTGATTACATATGTTCCAGTGTTTTCACCATCTGTCCGCTCGAGTGTGCCGCTGAAGCTGTCACAGGGTATAAGTCCGCGTCCGGTGCCTAAAGAGTTGGATTGCCAGGTGAGAGTAGGATCACTCTCCCCATAGCTCTTGCTTTTATCATCGGCAGAAATGATAATAGGTCGCTGGGTGATTGCAAAGGCATTGTTATCGGTGGCAAACGTGACGGCATAGTTACCAGCTTTTGTGCCTGAACCGAGGCTGATATCATAACTGCCGACACTGTTGCCAGCCTGCCGGGTTAGAGTGCCTGTAATATCGCTTAACTCATCACTCACCGTTACGTTGCCCAAAGTGCCGCTGGTGATGCTGACCGCAAGGTTTGGATCCGGCTCACCGTAGATCTTGCTTTTTAATGTTGCATGCAGGGAAATAGGGCGCGCAGTGATGGTAAGATCTGCTGCGGTCAGGGAAATGAGATAGTTATTGTTATTCAGTGAGCCTTGAGTAATTGCATAGCTTCCAACATTCTCGCCGTCTGCTCGCCCGAGTGTGCCGCTGAAACTGTCGCTGTCACCGTAAATCAATCCTCGACCGCTGCTTTTGGATTCTGCCACCCAAGTCAGTTTTGGATCGGTGATGCTGTAGGTCTTGCTCTTTGCATCGGCCGAAATGATAATCGGTCGCTGGGTGATTGAGAAAGCATTGTTATCGTTGGCAAATGTGATGGCATAGTTGCCAGCCTTTGTGCCGGCACCGAGGGAGATATCGTAACTGCCGACACCGCTGCCGGTTTGCCGGGTCAGGGTGCCGGTAACGTCGCTCAATGCGTCATTTACTGTTACGCTGCCTAAAGATCCGCTCGATATAGCTACAGCCAGTTTTGTGTCAGTTTCACCATAGATCCTGCTTGTGGCTATAGCTTGTAAAGTAATCGGACGCGGGTTTATAGTCAGGTTGCTGCCGTTATAGCTGATCGTATAATTGTTGTTGGCAAGCGATCCCTGATTGATAGCGAAGGTGCCGATATTTTCACCTGCAGTTCGCCCGAGTGCGCCACTGAAGCTGTCACCGGCTATGAGTCCTCGATTCCCAGTCTGGGTTTCAGCCAGCCAGTTAAGTGTCTTGTCGGCATCCCCGTAGGTTTTACTTACTGCATTGGCAGAAATGTTGATTGCCCTTTTATCTACACTGTATCTGAGCCCGTTTCCGGCAGTAAAGGTCAGTCCGATGCTGCTTGACAAACCGCCTCCGTAGTTTATGGTGTAACTACCTGCATTTGACGCTGCTGTAGGAACACCGGTCAATATCATGGTGCCGGTTAAGCTAATATTTCCTATCGTATCTTCGTTATCGGAGCCGCTCAGTGTATAACCAAACGCAGCTGTTGGCGTAGCTCCGTAGATGCTGCCGGCACTTCCACTGACGAGAGTCGGGGAGACTGATATAGCTCCTGCTGCAGAAGTGTAGATAAAGCCGTTTCCGGATTCACTTACATCGTTAGGAGCATAGTTGCTGTGGCTGGCGTTATAGTGCCGGAAGTCAGACGTTAGTCCACCCTTGATGGTAGCGCCGGGGTTGTCCGAATAGACTAACCATCGGGCAGTGCCGGACGTGGAGAGTATTCCGCCTGCGCTGTTGTCGAAATTACTGCCCGCAAGTATTATGCTGTTGCCGCTGGTCGCATTGGCCGCAAGAGTTCCCGAAGCGAGTGTAATGCCGGAGCCTGTTGTGAGCCCATTGTTCAAGGCGCTGATTGTGCCTGCGGTGATATCGCGCAGAGTGATATTGCCGCTCTCGCGGTTTGTGTTGCCGGCTCCATCGCGCAGTTCCATGGTAACACTCCCGCTTCCGGTATTGATACTTGAGCCAGCTCCCATGGTGATCACCGCCCTGCCATCAGCGCGGAAGGCATCCACAACGCAACTCTCTTTGGAGTCATTGGCTGTGAGCGTCAGGTTGCCGTTTCTGGTGGAAATGCTGGCATTGATGAGAATGCTTCGCCCGGCATTCAGTGCAAGATTACCGCTATTTATAGCGGGATTGCTGCTGAAAATATCCGAATTGACAGTAATGTCGTTGTTGGCTTTCAGGATCACATTCTCGCCGGCATTAAGCAGAGTGGTGATTTCGTAAGGCGTGAAGGAGTTATCCGTGTCGGGATTGGATGTGTATTTCTGTGTGATGGAGAGAGGCACAAAAATATCAACCCGACCGCTGCTGTTCAGCCATGCCGGAGAGCTCACAACAAAACAACCCTTCATATCCCCGACAGTGAGGGGCGTAATGCCTCCAGAGCCAACCTGGTCCTCTTTTGCTGAACCGGCCATACTGTTAAGTGAGCTCACAACCCCGACATTGCCTCCAACTCCATTACACCAGCTGACTGCTCCGGCATTGGTGGCTGACCCATTATCCCAGAGCAGTGATGTAACGACGTAATTGCTGTTTGGCAGAACGGTTACGCTGCCAACCTGATTGCCTGTTCTTGATCCAGCCAGACTGTTTGCGGTGCTGATTGCTCCAACTGTTCCACCGAGCCCATTCCCCCAGGTTACCCCTCCAGCATTGACAGCGCTGTTATTATCCCAGTATTTTGAACTGACCACATAATTTCCGTTCGGGAGAGCAAACACGTTATTCGATTTCAAATCATCTGATCCAGCATAGTCATTCTTTGTTGATCCAATCAGGCTGTTGGATCCACTGACTATTCCAGTCGTGCCACCAAGGCCGTTCCCCCAACTGACGGCACCTGCATCGGTAACGACACTATTGTCCGCATTGATCTTATCCCAATATCCGGAAGAGGCAACATAGTTACCGTTAGTCAGGACTGTTATACTCCGGCCAATACCGTCATTGGCACTCGATCCAATCAGGCTGTTATCAACCGATATTTCTCCCTTCAACCTTGCGCCGCCTTCTTCGCCGTCTCCCCAGGTCACCGCACCTGCACCGTTGTTCCAGTTGGGGGAAGCAACCACGTAGTGACCGTTGGTCAGAGCTATAATCGAAGAGCCAATTCCGTCATTTGCCGACGAACCGATCAGGCTGTTATCTACCGATACTTCTCCCTTCAATCGTGTGCCGTTTGCTTCGCCGTTCCCCCAGCTCACTGCGCCGGCACCGTTGTTCCAGTTTGGTGAGCCAACCACATAGTGGCCATTGGATAGAGCAGTTACCACAGAGCCCATTCTATCATTGGGAAGAGAGCCCAGGAGACTGTTGGAGGCATTTATAGTTCCGATTGTGCCTCCAAATCCGTTCCCCCAGCAAACGGCCCCCACATCGACGACGGTCCCGTTATCCCAGTATTTTGAGCTGACAACATAATTTCCGTTTCTCAGTGCTGTTACGTTATTTGAAGCACCATCGTCGGATCCTAAGTAATCATTTTTTGTTGAGCCCACCAGACTGTTGAGGGCACTGACAAAGCCAACAGTGCCTCCGCTCCCGCTTCCCCAGGTTACTGCCCCTGCATTGGTGGCTGTCCCGTTATCCCATAACCCAGAGGTCACGACATAATTCCCATTGCTCAGCACAGTAACAGCTCCATTGCCATATCCTACCTGATTACCTGTTTTAGAGCCTACCAGACTGTTGTCGGCGCTTACCGCTCCAACTGTACCTCCGTTCCCGTCCCCCCAGGTAACTGCTCCGGCATTGACGGCTTTGCCATTATCCCAATATCCTGAACAAACCACATAGCTTCCATTCGTCAGGGCAGTCACGTTATTTGAGTTAGCTTCATTAGATCCTGTGAAATCATTTTTATTTGAGCCAAACAAACTATTGAAGGTAGAGACAGTACCTATTGTACCTCCAAGCCCGTTGCACCATGTAACTGCCCCGGCATCAATAATAATGGTATTGTCGGCATTGACTTTATCCCATTTTCCCGAACTCACCACATAGTTTCCATTTGTCAAAACGGTAACATTAGTGCCAATAGCATCACTCGGGGAAGAGCCTACCAGACTGTTGAGATCGGATATCGGGCCAGTCAATCGACTGCCGGCTGTTGCACCATCACCCCACGAGGCAGCGCCGGTGTTGCTGTTCCAGTGAGGAGAGCTTACAACGTAGTTTCCGTTCGTTAACACTGTTATTGCGCTTCCTGCACAATCATTTGCAGAGGAACCGACCAGACTGTTTATTGCCGACACATTTCCGCTGATACCTGTTGTGCCATCAATCCAAGTAACGGCTCCAGCGTTTGCCTGGCCAGAGTTGGTCCAGTTTGGTGTTGATTCGACAGCATTGTTATTGCCGGTAAGGGCTGTCACATTATTGCCTACCATATCATTGGCCGTTGAACCAGTCAGTATGGAGAGCAGTGTCCCGTCCTGTCTGAAAAGGCGGACGGCCCCGGCATCAGTGGCAACAAAATCATCTGATGGACTGGAAACGATAATATTGCCGTTTGCCAGTTCAATTATTTTGCCGGAGCCATGCTGGTCGCCGGTGTTGGGATTGGCATCGAGCAATGGAATGAGGGAGAAAGTTTGAGCTGTGGGATTATTGTCAATCGTTATGTTTCGTGGGTCAAGCAGCAGCAGACCGTTTTCGCCTTTGGGAGAGGCGGTGACGACATTACCTTCAAAAGTAAGCCTGTCATGGCTGGAGACCTCTACATTCCCACCGTTTCCCAGGTTTATTCCACCTTCAGCCTCTATAGTGCCTGAATATGAGGTGCATTGGTTTGACCAGACGACTACCGTACCCCCGTTGCCTTTGTCAAGGGCGCTTGCGGTCAGCTTGCTGCTTGATGATATTAGTGTGCTTTCTGCGTTAGCAAGGGTAACATCATTGCCCTGCCATCCACCGCCTATGAAGATTCTGCCGCCCCCGTTCACTCCATCGGCCTTGACTTTCGTACCGGCAAGGATTGTTTCCGGTGCAGTGATCCGTATTTCCCCTCCCTGGTACGCACTTCCGCATGCGCTCAATGCTCCGGAGAGGTAGAGGCTTTTTTCAGCACTGATGGAGATATATCCGCCATTGTCACCATCGGCATTTATGGTGCTGGCAGCAGTTTGTTCAATGCTCCCGGCAGCATGCATGAGGATATTGCCGCTTTCCCAGGAACCTGCATCGATGAGGTTATTAACGCTGACCTTGATTTTCTCTGCGCATAGTTTTCCGGTGTTGACCATCGCTCCGGCAGCGCTTGCATCGATCTTATTCCCTGCCTCGATAATTCCAGAGTTGATGACAGTTCCGGCTTCAATTATGACATTGCCGTTGTTTTCAGTGATAGAGGCAGCCCGTACTTTTCCACTGTTGTTGACTACTGTGGAAAGCAGTGCGTCAGCTGCTGTTGCTGTCATCACTACTGTGCCGCCATTGGCCTCAATAACGCCGCTGTTTATTATCTGGGCGTTATAAGTTGCCTCATCAACCTTAATAGCAACAAGTCCATAAGGATCCATGTTGAGCGTGATTCCTTCCCCGACAGCTATCCCGGCCAAACCTTTCGACGTTATCATGGTTCCTGAATTCTCGACAGAGCTGCCGAGAAGTGCAGCGAAGCCGGCATTTATGTTGCCCTGGTTGATTACTGAGGCGGCAGTCCCGGTTTTAATAAACGTGTATTTTTCTGAGAGGAAATCGCTGTTCTTTATTCCGAGAGTTGACGCAACCAGCCCTCCAGCGTTTATAGATGCTCCAGGTGCAAAAATCACACCGGCAGGGTTGATCAGAAAGAGTTGTCCATTGGCCGAGAGTGACCCGAAAATTTCTGAAGGGTTGTTGCCCAGGACCCGGTTGAGCAGGGTTGATTGACTGGTTGGTTGGGTAATGTTGACCGATTCACCTTTGCCGATGCTGAAAGAGTCCCAGTTGATGATGGCCCGGCTGCTTCCCTGAACGATATGCATTTCGGCGGTAGAAGGCTTGCTGATGGTGGCTTTTCCAGCTGCAGTCTGACCATTGATTGGTAATGCATGAGTTTTGCCCGCCAGAAGGAGTGTGAGAGTCACGATGGAAGTGGTGACCCAGTTGTTCCTGGCCATGTTCCTGCAAAAGCGATACGCTTTGTTCATTGAAATGACGGTTTGGATTCCGCTCACACTTTTTACGCTATTATTTGCAGTATAAATACGTATTATTTGCGCAAACGCAAAGAAAAGTGCGTAACATTGTTCACATTTTTGACTAGTGCAATTTGAAATTGTGATGTAGGAGTGAGGTATCGAGCATCACATGAGGGTGTTTTTCAAAAATTCGTTAGTTTCGCAGATGACCAGTTAAAGAGGCTTTGTTTTTATTGCATCCCAGAGAGAGTCTTAATATTTCCGGAATTTTATCAGTGCGGTTCGGAGCCGTTTTTTTACCTATGGGGATAGATATCAAGAACATCTGGTCAATGATGACGGGAGAAGCTGCAAATGAGTGTATCCGCGATCCTGATATCAGGATTTTTCTGGAGCAGCATATTACAAGCCAAAATGATTTCAGTTCATCTCTGGCCATGCTTCTCTCTGTTAAACTAGGGTCACAGCATTTTCCGCCACTGGTGCTGCAGGGTTTGTTTGATAATTTTTACCGTCAGTTTCCTGCGGCTGTTGAGTATGCCGTCTTTGATCTGGTTGCAACCAAAGAGCGTGATCCTGCGGCTGTTCACTATTTCGAAATTATGCTTTTCATGAAAGGCTATCAGGCATTACAGGCTTATCGCCTTTCACATTGGCTTTGGGAAAACGGGCGAAAAACGATGGCCTATTTTATCCAGAACCGTATGTCGGAGGTGTTTGCTGTCGATATTCATCCGGCAGCGGTTATTGGAAAGGGTATTTTACTCGATCATGCGACCAGCCTTGTTATTGGTGAAACGGCGGTTGTCGAGGATAATGTTTCGATTCTGCATGAGGTGACGCTTGGCGGAACAGGCAAGGAAACCGGTGATCGTCATCCGAAGGTGAGAAAGTCGGTGATGATTGGTGCCGGAGCAAAAATTCTTGGCAATGTCGAGATCGGTGAAGGAGCGAAGGTTGGAGCAGGAAGTGTGGTACTCGACGATGTTCCGCCTCATTACACTGTTGTCGGGGTTCCTGCCCAGATTGTATGTAAAACTGAGGAGCCTGAGCCTTCTCTTGAAATGAACCAGCAAGTGGTTACTACCGGAAAAGAAGGCCAGACGAAGGGTTAGGCACGAAAGGTATTGCGGATGTTTTCCCGATAAAGGTTCAGTCTTTGCAGAATTTCATCCAGATGATCACCACCAAGCTTTTCAAGCAGTGCATTGGCAATTACAGGGGCTACTACGGCTTCGGCGACCACACCGGCTGCCGGAACTGCACAGGTGTCACTCCTTTCGAAACGTGAAAGAGTAGGCTGCAGTGTTTCAACATCAAACGAGAGCAGGGGAGAGACCAGCGAGGAAATCGGTTTCATAGCCGCCCGAAGATGAATGATCTGTCCGCTCGACATGCTCCCTTCAAGACCGCCAGCCCTGTTGGTTTTTCTTCTAACTCCACTCTCCTTATCCAGGTGAAATTCATCATGTACCTGTGAGCCCGGTTTTCTTGCATTCTCAAAGGCACTTCCTATTTCAACACCCTTGATGGCCTGAATGGAAATGACTGCAGCTGCAAGAGCGGCATCAAGCCTGCGATCGTGCTGCACATAGCTGCCGAAGCCAGGTGGTACCCCGGTGATAAATATTTCAATGATTCCCCCTAGAGTGTCCCCATTTTCTTTGGCGGTGTCAATGGCAGCAAGAGCTGCTTTTTCGGTCGTTTTTTCAAGCATACGGACAGGCGAAAGGTCTGCCTGTCTTGAAACAGCTTCAGCTCCCTGGCTTAGAAGCTCAGCAAGTCGAAGATCGGGAGCAGCTTCTGTTGCCGGCCCGATAGCCGATATGTAGCTGCCGATTTCAATGCCGAGTGCTTTGAGAAATACTTTCGAGAGTGTTCCGGCTGCCACCCGTGCGGCAGTTTCTCGAGCAGAAGAGCGCTCGATAACAGGACGAATATCGTCAAAGCCGTACTTTATCCGTCCTGCGAGGTCTGCATGGCCGGGTCTCGGGATGCTGATTTTTGTGATTTCCTCATCAGGTTTTTCAAACTGGGCCATGGTGGTTGTCCAGTTTTCCCAATCGCGGTTTTTTATGACCAGTCCGATTGGTGAGCCGATTGTTTTTCCAAAGCGAATGCCTGATAAGACTTCAGCCTTATCTGTCTCGATTTTCATGCGGCCTCCCCGACCATGTCCCTGCTGACGTCGGGCTAACTGGGCATTGATCTCATCGGAGTTTATGGGAACTCCAGCCGGCATCCCTTCCACTATTGCCGAAAGTGCCGGACCATGTGACTCGCCTGCGGTAAAGTATCGTATCATGGCTATAAACAGTAAAATGCCCGGCTGCGTCTTGAATGTACAGCCGGGCTTTTTATAGAGGTTATTCTTTTTTCAAAGAGGTTCAGCGAAGTATTTTCGCAGCTTCTTTTGCATAGTATGTAAAAATAAGGTCTCCACCGGCACGTTTCATGCAGAGCAGTGATTCCATCATGACGCGTTCTTCATCAATCCATCCGCGCTGGGCTGCTGCCTTGACCATGGAATATTCGCCGGAGACGTGATAGATCGCAACAGGAACATCAAAGCGTTCTTTAGTGCGATAGACGATGTCAAGATAGGCAAGACCAGGTTTTACCATAACAATATCGGCGCCTTCCATGATATCAAGTTCGATCTCTTTCATGGCTTCGTCGGTATTGCCGGGATCCATCTGATAGGTTTTTTTATCGCCGAACTGCGGTGCTGAGTGGAGTGCATCACGGAACGGGCCGTAAAAGCTTGATGCATATTTGGCAGCGTAGGAGAGAATACCGACATCAGAGAAGCCAGCATCGTCAAGTGATTCGCGAATGGCTCCGATACGGCCGTCCATCATGTCGCTCGGAGAGACAAAATCAGCGCCTGCGTTGGCGTGGGAAATTGCCATTTTACAGAGCACCTCCACAGTTTCATCATTGAGAATAATGCCGTCTTTAACCAGACCGTCATGGCCGAACGGTGTAAACGGATCGAGTGCCACATCGGTCATGATGCACAGCTCAGGCACCTTGGCCTTGATGGCACGGATGGCTTCCTGAATAATACCGCTATCGTTGTAAGCTTCACTGCCGTCTTCAGTTTTCTTCTCTGGAATACCGAACAGGTCGATAGACTGGATTCCAAGATCCCAGAGCTCTTTGCACTCTTTTACTGCGTTGTCGATGGAGTAGCGGAAACTGCCTGGCATTGAAGATACCTCTTCAACGACGTTGGTTCCCGGGCAGACAAAAAGGGGATAGACAAGATCATTGACCGTCAGGACGTTTTCCTGCACAAGGTTTCTGATCGCTGCAGATTTGCGAAGTCTTCTGGGACGCTGGACAATATTAAGTAGATCGAGCTGGCTCATAGCGGCAGACGAATTAGGGTTTTAAAAAGCCAAAAATACGAAAATCCCGAAACTTCCGGAAGTATTGCAGGAACAAATATCCTCAATCGTAGATGTCAGTTTCAACGGTGACTCTTGAGTTTGTTATAACCTTTCGTCTATTCGTCGGACCAAGTGTTGAGTTTATGAAAAAAAGCAAAAAAAAAGTGATAAACGTGTCAAAAAATGAATGTTTATCGGATTAATATTTTCTATTAAAAGTATATTAAACAATAACAGTAACCCTCATATACACTTAAAAATATTTTCACGACAAAAGTGAAGCCTTTAGGAATAAGGTTACTGCTTTTGCAAGAAACAGTTCATTTTTAAATAATTACTGGAGTTTATCATGTTAAAACAATCCGTTAGCCGCTCTCTTACCCACCAGTTTCGAACAACCTTTCAGCCATCGCCGATAACTCGACTGCCAATACAGAGAACGTTCAGACTGCCTAAAAAAGATAACGGCGTTCTTACCCTGAATCCTGGAAAAAAGGCTTTTACGCTCATTTTCGATGGCGATAAACTTCCTGTTCAGGCTGGCGTTTTGCAGGCAGTTAATGTTTCCTCAGTTGAAGAGGCAAACCGTTTTCTTTTTCTGCTCCGTGATACATGTGAAATCTATATTTCCCCTGATTATCGCAGGTCGAATCCCGAGGTTTACGCGGAGGTCAAAGCTTTTTCATATTCCGGGGTTAAGACAGACCCTCCTTTTGGTATAGAGACTGCAGCCGATTTGATGCGCAAGCTGCCCTTCGACCTGAAAAGTCTGATGAAGAGCCCCCTGGCCATAACAGCAGATGACAGTTCCCCATGCTCTCTGGATAAAAAATTTGTGCATAAAAAAAGTGATTCCAATGTGCTGATTTCAGAGTTTTATTCCGCTGGTAAGCTCCTCTATTTCAATATGTTCAACGATACTGAAGAGCTGACCTTCGATCATGCTTCAGACCATATTCAGGGAATGCTGATGTTGGAAGCACTCCGACAGGCGGCTGTCGCAATTACACATATTTTGGGGTTATCTTTAGACGGGAAACTTGCGCTTTTGAGCTATAATACAAATTTTTTTCATTATCTTGAGCGTGATACCCCCATTGTCATCAGAGCATACGGTAGTTTTTCAGCAGATAAGACAGGTGATGACCGGGAGGTCTCTGTTTTTGTTCAGGTCATGCAGTGGGGCAAGGTGTGCGCTGAAGCAGAGCTGAAAGCGTTCGCTTTTATGAGTGAGCACCACTACCTGCAACAGAAAGAGCGGATTGAAAAAATATCATCAAGATGCAAAATGCAGTTTGCAGCAAAAGTCAGCAGAATTCTTGAAGCGGAGCCATCACTATGATGCGCGTAGCAGTCATTGGTGGCGGTATTTCAGGGATCGCTTCGGCATATTACCTTTCGAAGCGAAATATTGAGGTGGATCTCTATGAATCTGAAGACAGGATCGGCGGAAGGATCGGAAGTGAAGAGCTTCAAGGTCGTTGGCTTGATTTTGGAGGGAAAAATATTGGTAAAAATTACCGGCTGTTTCGCGACTTTGTAAGTGCTTGCGGTGTTAATGATTATGAGTATTTCGGGTTCAATACATCGCAAATTATCAATGGTCGTGTTGTCAGAATCAACAAGGAGGGAGCGAAACTTCTTAATATCCTGCGGCTTATCGGTATGTGTGGAATTGACGGTATAAGGAAGCTTTATCCTCATGTCCGGGTAATTATGAAAGACCGTAGTCAGGGAGTACTCGACAGTGATTATTTCAACACTCTTTCTGAACAGTATGATCACCTCTCTCTTGCCGGCTATTTGAAAGAGCCCTGTTTAGGCCATGTCGTAAGGCCGGTTACTGTCCGCATGAATGGCGCAGAACCGGATGAATGCTATCTCGGAAATTTTGGCTCAAATCTTGCTCTTGTCATCGATAGTTATGAGCAGTTGAAAAAAGGGATGCATGGAATGCTTGATGCTTTCCACCTCTTTGCAGGAGCAGGTTCGGTCAGAATTCTTGCAGGACAAAGGGTCACCTCAGTTTCAAACGATCCGGTATCAGGTTCGATCAAGCTAGATTTCCTGAAAAGGGGTGTTTCTGAATCGGCAGTATATGATAAGGTTATTTCAGCCCTGTCCGCTGCCAGGTTAAGTGCATTGCTTAATGATGTTCTTCCTGAGGCTTCAGAGTTGCTGCGGCAAGTAAAGTATTACCCTGTAGCAGTAGCCATTGTGAAGTATCGCCGGGATGTTTTTCAGAAGTCCCAGCGGGCAATGGTGTTCGATCACTCATTTCCCTTAAGCAATGCCGGAGCTTATGGAATCAATGATCTCAATCTCGTTCGTTATACGTTCAGTGGAAGGGCTTCGAGATCAGTTATTTCGGAGTCTTCAGTTCCTGAAGAGGTTATAGCTCTTGGAGAACGGATTGCCGGATCGTATTTCACGATAAGTGACAATACCAGAGAGTCTTTCGCGTACCGGTATATTACCGAAGGATTGTGCGCGTATTCTCCTTTCCATCACAGGCTGCTTCTGGAAGTCGATAATAAGCTTAAACCTTTTGCCGGTTTTGGATCCACAGGGGATTACCGACGGGGAGCATCTATTGAAGCATGTTTCAGGGCTGCGGGTGAGTGTGTCGACAAATTACTCGGGAGTGGGAGTTGAAGAGAATCTTATCCTATATTCGGGAGTGCATGAGGGAAGGTACACAGGTTACCCGCTTCAATACTCTTTCTGCAGCTGCACTTGGCGCACCGGCACATTTCTTTTTTTATTTCACCTTCAAGTATGGATTTCATCTCCCATATGAAAATTTTGTTCTTCGGCTTATAGCAACCCTGCTCTGCCTGGCCATTATACTTAAAGATAAGCTGCCCGCTTTTGTCAGGCACCACTTCCCCTCTTACTGGCACGGGTCCCTTATTTTTGTTCTGCCCTTTATTTTTACGGTCAATCTTATCATGAACAATTTTCATGAACTCTGGCTGTACTGGGAAATTTTCATGTTGTTTGTGCTGATTACATACGTTCCCAACTGGCTGATGTTTCTTGTTGATCTGTCCATTGGAGTTTTCGGAGCTGTTTTGTTTTATTTTCTTTCGGTTCCTCACGTTGAACTCCATCCGACCTTCAATATTCCACTCTACAGCATAGTACTTACCTTTACCATTGTTGCAGGTTACCTCTTCAGCTACAGTAATCGACTTGGTCTTAAAGCCATGGAACGGAACACTGCATTACAGGCTCTTGCAGGAGGCATCGCTCATGAGATGCGTAATCCTCTGGGGCAGATACGCAATAATTTTAATGCTATCCAGCAGGACATTGAGCGATTACAGGAAAAAAATGCGTTCCCGCTAATTGCTACGAATGGTATTGAAAAAATTTGTCAAAGTGCGCTTCAGGGTCAGATGGCAGTCAACCGGGGTATACAGATTATTGATATGATTCTTGAAGAGGTCAAGGATGAAGACTCAATGCAGAATGACCTTACCTGTTTTTCCATAACAGCCTTAACTCGCAAAGCGATTGATGAATACAGCTATGAATCGAACATCGAACGTGACAAGGTTCATTTTCATTATGGTGATGATTTTACGTTTCGAGGTGCTGAGAGCATTTATATTTTTGTTCTCTTCAACCTGATAATGAATGCATTATATTTTCTCCGCTCAAATCCTGCCGGTCGTATTGATATTCGTCTCCAGCGTGGTGAAAGCCGGAACAGAGTTATTATCAGGGATAACGGTCCGGGTATTGCCAAGGAAATCCTGGGCAAAATTTTCGATCCTTTTTTTACCTCAAGAAAGAAAGGAGGCACGGGTCTTGGTCTTACCTTCTGCAAGCGTGTTATGCACTCCTGCAAAGGCGATATCACATGCAATTCAGAGTATGGAGAGTTTACCGAATTTATCTTGAGTTTTCCCGTGCTTAGTGTGTCCGAAGTTGCTTCCTATGAATCACAACTCTATGCTGAACATAGAGAATTCTTTTCAGGGAAGAAGCTTTTGCTAGTTGATGATGACCCGGAGAATCTTTTACTGATTCGTCGTTTTCTTGCCCCGCTTGCTGTTACGGCAGACGAGGCAGTCGGTAGTGCCCATGCAATGACGATGATAGATTCAGGTGGATATAACCTTCTTTTTGCAAACCTTGACTTACCTGGCTTCGATGGTTATGAGCTTGCTTACAGGATCAGGGAGAGCGGAAAAGTTATGCCTATTGTCGGATATACAAAAGAGCCTCTCTTTATGGCGCGTTCGAGAGGCGAACAGTCAGGCATTCAAGGACTCCTTTCAATGCCGCTGGTTCTTTCTGAGGTTTTGCAGGGACTGACTACAGCACTAAAAGCGACAAATGATATATTCAAGGGATCCTTTACCGGTAAGGTTGTCCTTATTGTGGATGATTCGGCAGTCAACCTTCTTTTCGTAAAAAGTTTACTTCAGCAGCTTGACTTAACAGTGATGGAGGCATCAAACGGAGAAGAAGCACTCGACATTTTGAATAACCATCATTGTGACCTGATGCTTACAGATATTCAAATGCCGGTTCTGGATGGTCTTGAAACGACAAAGCATATCCGTTCGGAAAAATGTACCTATAGAAACATTCCCATCATCGGTCTGAGTGGCGATTCAAGTCAAGAAACTGTTTTGAAGGCGAAGCACTACGGCATGAACGATTACCTCGTAAAACCAATCGACAACATGATTCTTTTAAGAAAAGTCGTCTCTTTGATTTAAATGTTCTTATAGCGTTTCAATATCCGGTTTTGGTTATTCTCTCCCTTCATGAGCGAATAAAACGGCGCCGGTTACAATAAAAAACTCATCATAATACCTGCAGCAACGGCCGAACCGATTACACCTGCAACATTTGGAGCCATGGCATGCATGATCAGGTGATTGTCGGGATCAGCTTTCAGCCCTTCCATCTGCACTACAAGCGCACTGTCAGGCACAGCCGAGACTCCTGCCGCGCCAATCAGAGGATTGATCCTGTTTTCTGTTGAAAGAAAAAGGTTCATGATTTTGGCAAAAAGCACTCCGCCAGCCGTTGAAAACATAAAGGCAGTTGCGCCGAGCACAAAAATATGCAATGATTGTTGTGTAAGAAAGGTTGTCGCCTGGGTTGAGGCGCCGATGGTAAGGCCAAGAATAATGGTGACTATATCGATCATGGTATTTTTTGCTGTATCTGCGAGACGTTGTGTCACCATGGATTCTTTGAGCAGATTACCTAAAAAAAGCATCCCGAGAAGCGGCAGCGAGCCCGGTGCGATAAATCCTGTAAGAAGAAGAGCAACCACAGGGAAGAGTATTTTTTCCAGTTTGCTTACAGACCGGGGAGGTTTCATTTTTATTCTGCGTTCTTTTTTTGTGGTCAAAAGACGCATTATCGGAGTCTGAATGAGTGGAAGAAGGGCCATGTATGAATAGGCCGCAATAGCGATAGGACCGATGAGATGTGGTGCAAGCTTTGAAGAAAGAAAAATTGCCGTTGGGCCGTCAGCACCGCCGATTATTCCGATAGATGCCGCTTCGGGATTAGTAAACCCCAGAGAAATAGCGCCGATATAGGTTAAAAAAATGCCAAGCTGTGCCGCCGCACCGAGCAGCATAAGCTTGGGGTTTGAAATCAGCGGTGAAAAATCAGTCATGGCACCGATTCCGAGAAAAATCAGAGGCGGAAATATCCCTTTCAGCACACCCATATAAAGATAATTCATCACACTCCCTTCCTCATATATGCCAAGGTGCAGGCCGGCATGTTCAACAAATGGTATGTTACCGATCAGTATCCCGAATCCTATCGGGACGAGAAGAAGAGGTTTATATTCATATCGGATGGCAAAAAAAATGAATAGCAGTCCGACCAGAATCATCAGCAGGTGTCCTGGTGTCAGATTGGCAAAACCGGAATTCTCAACAAAACGTACAATCCCTTCCATAGTTGTGTTTATTCAATTTCAATCAGAACATCGCCCTGCATCACGGTATCACCTACAGCAACTTTAACTGATTTTACAGTACCGGCTTTTTCTGCAAAAACATTGTTTTCCATTTTCATGGCTTCAAGAACAATGACTGGCTGATCAAGTTTAATCTGCATGCCCGGCAGTACCGAAATTGCGATAATTGTCCCGGGAAGGGGAGCCTTAATCAAACAAAGGCCAGGCGAATTGAGCACCGGCGCTTTTGGTTCAGCTGGAGGAGTGTAGCGGACAAGTTTCGGGGTTTGTGGCGTTTTGACTTCCTTACCCAGTTCAATCTGGTACGATGTCCCGTTTACCTCGACCTCGGCAATATTCTCCTCAAGGGATTTGATTTCAACACTGTACTTGTTTCCGCTTATTGTAAATTTATATCGCCTCATCGTTGAAACCGGTTAAAATTAATAACGTTATAGATTTTTGAATTCCATGGCGAATAGGATTTTCCAACTTTCTTTATCGTAAGAATTGCCGTTTCCTCATCATGCAGCTCTTCAAGGTAGAGCGATATAGCTGTGGCGATAGCGGCACTGACCTCTCCCTGAACCATAGTGCCGGCAAGTGCTGCTTTTTCTTCTCCACCCTCTTTTTGAAATTTTCTTCTCAAGTTGCGGGTAAGAAACTTCGGCAGCATGCTGAACACCAGAAAAAGCAGAAAAAGCGAAATAAACACAATGCTATAGCCGATGAGGGCAAGAGTGAGATGTTCATGCCCGATAGCGGAAAGATCAATCGGTAACAGATGAACGATTGTTGTCATTGTGGTATTTTCACGTTAAAGTGGCAGAGTTGAGTGCTTTTTTGGAGGGTTGACGTCTTTCTTGGTTGACAGCGTCTGTAAAGCACGGATTATCCTGAACCGGGTATTGCGTGGCTCTATGATGTCGTCAATATAGCCGTATTTTGCTGCTTCATAAGGGTTGGAAAATTTCTCACGATACTCTGCCGCATTATCTGCCACAAACTTGGCACGCTCTTCAGGGTTTTCGATTGCATTAAGATCGCGATTATACAGCACCTCAATAGCGCCTATAGGCCCCATGACCGCAATTTCTGCTGTAGGCCACGCATAATTGACATCCCCGCGCAACTGTTTGGAACTCATGACAATGTAAGCACCTCCATAGGCCTTTCGCAGGATAATAGTGATTTTCGGGACGGTGGCCTCTCCGTAAGCAAATATCAGTTTCGCCCCATTACTGATAATACCTTCAAACTCCTGGGCACTTCCAGGAAGGAATCCAGGGACATCAACAAGGGTAACGATAGGGATATTAAAGGCATCACAGAATCTCACAAACCGGGCCGCTTTGCGTGATGCGTTAATGTCAAGGCATCCTGCAAGGTAGTTCGGCTGATTTGCTACAATGCCGGTTGATATGCCATTAAAAGTTACAAAACCCACAACGATGTTTCGGGCATATTGCCGCTGCACTTCGAGAAACTCTCCATTGTCAGCAATCGAATGTATAATATCCTTGACATCATAGGGAATGGATGGCTTGTCAGGTATGATAGTATTCAGCTTATCATCCAACCGGTCGGCAGGGTCGCTACAGACGGCCAGTGGTGGTTCTTCAAGGTTGTTCTGGGGCAGGTAACTGAGCAGTTTTTTTATCAGAAGTATACCTTCGGTTTCATTAGCCCCTACAAAATGGGTGACTCCTGATTTTGTCGCATGAACATGTGCTCCGCCAAGATCTTCATCAGTGATGGTTTCGCCGGTAACAGTTTTAACAACTTTCGGACCGGTGACAAACATGTAACTGGTCTTTTCAGCCATGACAACAAAGTCAGTAAGGGCAGGAGAGTAAACTGCACCACCGGCACACGGCCCGAAAATAGCTGATATCTGTGGAATGACGCCCGAAGCCATAATGTTTCGCTGAAAAATACTTGCATATCCGGAAAGGCTTCTCACTCCTTCCTGAATTCTTGCTCCGCCGCTGTCATTAATGCCGATAAGAGGTGCTCCAACCTTCATCGCCTGATCCATGACCTTACAGATTTTAAGGGCATTAGTCTCTGAAAGGGAGCCGCCCAGTACAGTAAAGTCCTGAGAAAAGATATAAACGGTACGTCCATCGATGGTTCCATGTCCGGTGATCACCCCGTCGGAAAGAAACTGTTCCTTATCCAGGTTGAAATCAGTGGTCCTGTGGGTGACAAACATGTCGTACTCTTCAAAACTACCCTCGTCAAGCAGCATATCCACACGTTCACGCGCTGTGAATTTTCCTTTTTTATGCTGTGCTTCTATTCGCTTTTCTCCGCCTCCAAGGCGAGCTTTTTCGCGTTCCGCAATTAAGCGTTTCATTGTGTTTTAAGATATGGATTAACTAACTTATCCTGTAACTGAGTCTTTTCAGGATTGACTCTCACTGGCACGGTAACACGTTTATTGCTGCTGGAGTTATGCTGTATATTTATGCAACCCCTATGCATGCCCTTCTTTGTGTTCTTTCGAACACAAACTTTGATAAAATAAGTGAATAACCTTCTTCTTCTGCATGCTGATGTGAATAATGTTGAATTTTATTTTTTTTCAGATTAGAAAACCACATGAAAACCATGACCTCCGATCTTCAGCTTGCAGTTGAATTGGCCGAACAGGCTGGCCGATTAACTCTGGACTATTTCTCCCGTAAGTCACTTCAGGTTTTTACAAAAAGGGATGCGACACCAGTTACCGAGGCTGACCGTAAAGCAGAAGAGCTGATTCGAGCAGCCATTACCTCACGCTATCCTGAAGACGGACTTCTTGGCGAGGAATTTGAAGAGCGTCCCTCCATGAACAACCGTCGTTGGATTATTGATCCCATAGATGGCACCAAGGCGTTTATTCATGGAGTGCCGCTTTATGGTGTTTTGATTGCGCTTGAAGTTGACGGATTTCTGAAGCTTGGGGTTGTTTATTTTCCTGCTCTTGGTGAACTCTATCATGCCGAACGGGGAAGCGGAGCATTTCTCAATGGATCCCCGATAACGGTATCCTCTATTGCCGATGTGAGGCAATCTACAGTTCTCTATACTGAAAGGGAGTATCTTCTCGATCCTCCCACTCTTCATCCTGCTGATATGCTTCGCCATGATGCCGGCCTTGTCAGGGGCTGGGGTGACTGCTACGGTCATATGCTTGTTGCCTCAGGCAGGGCGGAAGTGTCAGTCGACAAGATCATGAGCCCATGGGATTGTGCCGCACTGATTCCTGTGGTGCTTGAAGCAGGTGGCTGCTGTTTTGATTACAAAGGAGAGACCACCGCATTTGGAGAAGGTCTTGTCAGTGCCAATAAGGTTATCGGCAAAGCTCTTCTGGATTCAATCGAAAAACATCTATAACAATTCATGATGATAATTCCGCTGCTTATCGTAATTGTTGTCCTGCTTGTCGGTGTACTTGCCCTTATGCTGAGTGGCTGGCCTGGGAGAGAACGGAAGGAAATTGAAAAAACCGGACGGGAACTTCGCCGCGAACTTGCCCAGCATAGAGCTGATTCTGTTCAGTTGCTGCATGCCATGCGCATGGAGCTTGAGGAATCAGTCAGGGAGACGCTCGAACAGGAATTTGCATCGTTTGAAAAAATGAATCAGCGAGTGCCATCCCGGCAGAAAAAATCACTTGCAGCACAACAAGGGAAATCTTCAAGGCAGGAAGAAGATGAGAATGAAAGTGGAGAGAGCGTTGATGACCTTTCTCTGAAAAGGAGCAAAGCTTCCCGCTTTCATCAATCGGAGCGTGAGCGGCAGTTCCCGCTTTTTGAGGAAAAAAAGGAACTGGAAAAGATTGAATTGGAAGAAACCGAATTCGTTGCAAGTCAGGTGTTTCTGGACGATGATATTCCTGACATTGAACATGATCTGCCCGATGATGATGTTTAGGGGATACAATAAATACCGCTTACTGCAGAGCTTTGGCGATGGCTTTGGCAAAGCTTGAAGCATTGAAATCTTCCGGGATAACATCAACCTGGATACCAAGCTTCTTGAGCGCACTCGCTGTTGTAGTGCCTATTGCAGCTATCTGCACTCCACAGGGCAGGGTAGTGGTTCCGAGGGCTTCAAAAAAATTAACCGCCGTAGATGGGCTGGTAAATGAAAGGCAGGAAAGCTCGCCTTCTGCAAGCAGTTTTTTAACCTTCGTACTCTCTTCAAGAGAAGGAGGAAGGTTTTCGTAAACAGTCAGCTCCACACAGGTTCCTCCCCGTTTTTCTATAACATGAGGAATGGTCCCCAGTGAAAGACTCCCTCTGAGAAAAAGAAAAGTGTTCCCCTTAATTGCATCATCACCGATCTCTTCCATCAGGGTAACGGCATCAGCAATCTTGGGTATCGGTTCAGTAGTAACGCCATGGAGAGCAAGGTCCTGAGCAGTTGTTTTTCCTACAGCCCATACTTTGAGCTTTTGGAGGTTTTTCAGTTCTTCAGGACTTTCGAGGAGCATGCGCTCCATAAAAAAGCTGACACTGTTTGGACTTGTAAAAAAGACCCCGTCAAACCGGCCCAGCTCAGGAACTTTCCAGCCGGAAACCGGTCTGATCTCGATTGTCGGAAAGACAAAAGAGCTCAGACCATACTGTTCCAGTTCTTTAACAAATGAGGCTGCCTGATCTTTCGGTCGAGTGACAAGGACAGTTTTCATCAGCGGGTTTTGCGGATTTCCGACAGAATTTTTTCCGCACCCTGCTTCAGCAGTTCGTTTGCCAGCGCAATACCGACTTCTTCAGCCTGCTCGGGCGAAGTAAGGCCGGTTTTAGTGATTTCATTGTGCAGTCCAGTTTTGCCGTCAACCGAACCTACATAGGCAAGAAGTTTCAGTGTGCCGTTTTTAAACGAAGCATAGGCGCCGATAGGAATCTGGCAGCCACCCTGCAGATGACGGAGCAATGCGCGTTCAGCCCTGCAGCAGTATTCTGTGGTGGAATGATTGAGGACTCTTACAATCTCTCTTGTCTGTTCATCATCAACACGGGTCTCAATACCGAGAGCACCTTGTCCAACTGCAGGAAGCATGACTTCGTGCGGAAGGATTTCAGAGATGCGATCGCTAAAGTTCAGGCGGAATACGCCGGCATAGGCAAGCATCATTGCGTCAAATTCTCCTTCATCAAACTTCTGGAAGCGAGTGTTGAGATTACCTCTGATATCGCGGATATCCAGATCAGGACGCAGGCTCAGCAACTGAGACATACGACGAAGGCTGCTTGTGGCTACTTTTGCGCCCTGTGGCAGATCCTTCAGTTTTACCCCGTTCTTTGAAATGATGACATCCCTTGTGTCTTCACGTTCGGTAAAAGAGGTAATAAGAAGTCCTTCGGGTGTGCTTGTAGGGACATCCTTAAGACTGTGAACCGCCAAGTCGATCTCCTTGGTGATCAGATGTTTTTCGATGTCTTTGGTAAACAGCCCCATGTCCCCGATTTTTGAAAGGGGAGAGTCAAGAAGCACATCACCGGTTGTTTTAACCAGTTTCAGTGTGATTTCAAGCTCAGGATAATGTCTGGAAAGTTCCGATTTGATAAATTCAGCCTGCCACAACGCGAGTGGGCTGGATCTTGTGCCGATGATGAGCTGTTTTTTCAATGCAATTACAGATTTTTATTTAGTGTGACTGATTTGGTTCTTCAAGATCGAATACGTTGCGGACAAGATTGACTCTGCTCGGTATCGAGTCAGTGGTGTCAATAGGGGCTTTGAGCATTTTGATAGGATGATGCAGGATTTTTTTCAGGATCCTGTCAGTAAGGTGTTCCATTCTTGCGAGTTCCTCTTCGCTTACCTTGTAACGGTATCTCTCTATCTCTTTTTCCTTGATTTCAATGAACTTCGACTGGAGATCCACAATGGTAGGACGAACTTTCAATGTGTTGATCCATTGACCGAAAGCCACAAGCTCCTCTTCGATTATGGCAGTTACCTTAGGCAGTTCAGCACTGCGCTTTTCAAG
This sequence comes from Chlorobium sp., assembly GCA_005843825.1. Lineage (GTDB taxonomy): Bacteria > Bacteroidota > Chlorobiia > Chlorobiales > Chlorobiaceae > Chlorobium. The sequence continues at coordinate 27,745 of SZXX01000040.1, read as the reverse complement.
GTTTTTATCAATAATATGCTTCAGAGCATCAATGTCCTTCAGGAACATGTTCTGCAGCTTTGCAATACCGGGATCAACATTCCTCGGTAAACCGAGATCAAGAATAATGACAGGTTTCAGCTTGCGTTTAAGCATGGCCTGGTGCATTTCAGCCTCTGTAAGGATATACTCCTTGGTGCTGACTGCCGTGATGATAATATCAAATTCATGAAGATGATCCTTGAACGTTTCAAAGGGCAGAACCTGTTTAGTAGTGAGCTCTTCAGCGAGAGTCTCAGCTTTGGATAGTGTTCTGTTGGTAATAACAATATTGCGGGCGTTTTTCTGAAACATGTGTTTCGCCGCCAGTTCACCGGTTTCACCGGCTCCGATAAGCAGCACCTTCTTCAAGGAGAGGTTCGAAAATATCTTCTGGGCGAGTTCAACGGCAGCATAGCTTACCGATACAGCCCCCTCCATGATTTTTGTTTTTGTCTTGACCTTCTTTGCCACACTGAATGCTGTATGGCAGAGGCGCGTAAGAAGAATACCTGCAGACTGTGTTTCGGCTGCTATTCGATAGGCGTTTTTAACCTGGCCGAGAATCTGTCCTTCACCAAGGACAAGCGAATCAATAGCGCTTGCGACTTCAAATATGTGGCGGGCAGTGCCGCAGTAAAAGCGGTTGAAGAAATGTTCCGGTCGAACCTCCTTGCGAGCATCCTTGAAAGAGATGAGATACTCCTTGAGGAACTCACCCGTAACTTCGTGCATAGCCGGCACGACATACAGCTCAGTACGGTTACAGGTTGAAATCACCATGGCTTCATGAGCCAGTCCGCTTGAAATAAGGCCGGTAATGAACTCCTTGTTCTGATCTTCGGTGAGGGAGATTCTTTCGCGGATTTCAATAGGTGCTGTCTTGTGGTTGACACCAACTGAAATGATATTCATAGCAGAGTTATTTTAAGTGAGCCGGTTAAGGATACTGTATCCAGAACAAAGCAATGAGCTCGAAATATACCCTAAAAGCCCATAATTTCAAACATAACTAATTTATAAGGTCAGCTTATGGAACGTCGGCGAAAAAAACGTCATGAGAACGATCAACAGGGTAATGAAGACAAAAAGAATGATAAATAAATAGGCCATATGCTTTATGTCCCAGCCGATAATCGGTTTGATAAAAATACTTGTCCCGTAAAGCAGCCATATGACAATCAGCGTGAAGAGCTTTGGTTCAAGCAGACTTATTACCTGGCCGGAAGCCTGCTGCTCCATTACGCCGGCAAAAAGGGTAATGGAGAGAAAGAGAAACCCGAAAGAGACGGCATGCATCGTGAGCTTTTCAAGCACTTCAAGGTTCGGAAGACGCTGAAACAGTAATTCGAAACGGTTTTGTTCTATCTGACGGAAGAGCAGCAGATAGAGAATACTGTAAAGCCCTGCAATTGCTATGGCGCTGAACCCGAAAATAGAAGCAATAAGGTGTACCCCCATTCCAATGCCGTTGAATGTTCCAACTCCGGTATTTGGAAGCTGAGCGGTAAGAATGGAAGAGATAAGCTGCGCACCGGCGGCAAAGGCGATAACAAAAAACCCTGTCTTGTCGCTTTTGGTTGTAAACTCAATGAAAAGGTAGGTAATGGTCAGGGTGAGCGCTACCATTGTCATGAGATTGACCGTCGAATAGCTGATCTTGTACCCTTCCAGAGAGGTCAGAAGGCCAAGGTAAACCACGTGGGTCAGAACAGTCATCGCAAGAAGTGGCTGCTTATATGTTTTGGCAAACTGGATGTCCTTGAAAAAATGCGCTCCATAGAGAAATGTTGTCGAGAGATAGAGCAATGAAACAACCTGGTTAAGAACGAGTAAAGGAAGGTTGTTGAATAATATATTGTTCATGTCAAGGAGCTATAGGTGGGGTGAATGGCACTAATATGAATTCTTTGCTCTCCGGGATTGTTACTATTCAACTAGTTTACCCGTATAGAAAGATTGTGCCGTAATTACAAATAAAAGATGTATATTCGGGCCCATACTTGATGCAAATATACTTTATTTACAAGGAAAAAAGATGAGATCGACCAAGAATATTAGAAATATAGCCATTATCGCGCACGTTGATCATGGAAAAACGACACTTGTGGATTCTATTTTTCAGAAGACAGGTGCATTCAGGGATAATCAGCAGGTAAGCGTCAGGGTACTTGATTCAAATCCTCAGGAAAAAGAGCGTGGCATTACCATATTTTCAAAGAACGCAGCTGCAGTCTATAACGACCATAAAATCAACATCGTCGATACACCGGGTCATGCCGACTTTGGCGGCGAGGTAGAGCGTATTCTCCAGATGGTTGATGGTGTTCTGCTTCTTGTTGACGCGTTTGAAGGTCCTATGCCGCAGACAAAGTTTGTTCTGCGCAAAGCCCTTGAGCTGCACTTGAAGCCTATTGTTGTCATTAACAAGATAGATCGCCCTCAGTCTGACCCGATCAAGGTTCACGATCAGGTTCTTGATCTCTTCATTGCACTTGGTGCCGAAGAGCATCAGCTTGACTTCCCTTACATCTTTACTTCCGCTAAAAATGGTGTTGCCAAATACAGCATGGATGATGAAGATGGCGATATGAGCCTTCTGCTCGACATGATTATCAAGGAGATCCCGCCACCGGTTGCCCACGACGAAGGCGGCTTCCAGATGCTGGTAACAACGCTTGACTATAGCGACTACATCGGCAAGATTGCGATCGGTCGTATCCAACGCGGCAAGGTCAGCCCTGGCAGTCAGCTTGCAGTTGTAGGTCCTGACGGTGTCATTGGAAAGGGATCCGTAACCAAAGTATTCCTCTTCGACAAGCTTCAGAAAATCGAATCCAAAGAGGCGACTTCAGGCGATATTATTGCTATTGCAGGTATTCCTGATGCCACAGTAGGTATGACACTTGCCTCTGTTGACGATCCTGTTTCGCTGGCTTCTTTCGATATCAGCAAACCAACGCTTTCCATGCTTTTTTCCGTGAACGACTCTCCCTTTGCAGGACTTGAAGGCAAGGAGGTTACCAGTCGCAAGATTCGTGAAAGGCTGATGAAAGAGAAAATGACCAATGTGGCTCTCAACGTTGAAGAGACAGACAGTGCCGATACTTTCCGTGTTTCAGGACGTGGAGAGCTTCACCTTTCAGTCCTGATTGAAACCATGAGGCGCGAAGGTTTTGAAGTTGCCATTGCAAGGCCTGAAGTTATCATGCACCATGATGAGGAAGGTACCCTGCTTGAGCCGATTGAGCACGTCACCATCGATATTCCAGAAGAGTATACCGGTGTCATTATCGAAAAAATGGGTCGCAGAAAGGCTGAAATGACGCACATGGGCACCCTTCGCGGTGGCATGGTCAGAGTTGAATTTGAAATTCCGACAAGAGGCCTGATCGGTTACAACCTTGAGTTTACCACCGATACCAAAGGCGAAGGAATGATGTCGCATGTATTCTTTGAATACCAGCCATTCAAGGGTAAACTGCCCTCAAGAGAGAGCGGTGCACTTGTTGTTGCTGAAACAGGAACCTGTGTTGCATACTCACTGAGCGCACTTGAAGATCGTGGAACATTTTTTGTTTCACCAAACACCAAGGTCTATGCAGGTATGATTGTCGGTGAATCGACAAGAGGACTTGACATTACCATCAATGTCTGCAAAACCAAAAAGCTCAGCAACATGCGCTCATCAGGAACTGATGAATCGCTTCGCCTGACACCTCCAAAAATTCTTTCCTTGGAGCAGGCGCTTGAGTTTATCAATGATGATGAGCTTCTTGAGGTAACACCGCAGAGTATCCGACTCCGGAAGAAGATACTTGACGTGAACCTCCGTCAGAAGGCCACTAAAAAGGCGAACGCCTAATTCTCGAAGAAAAGTCTTGTCAGTTGACTCCGGGCACTGGAAAACAGTTCCCGGACATCTGATTCCTCCCTGTGTGTCAATTCAGCAATCTCGCTGAAGCTTCTTTTTTCCTGCTCTGCCATTCGGTATACCTCTTGTTCCTCAGCCGCAAGCTTACCAATACACCTCGTCATCTTCAGGGTATCACTTTCGATCGCAGTTTTTTCTTCACTCTCTGCTGATCCAGAAGAACTCCCTTTTTTCCCGAAAAGCTCTTCAGCACTTGCCGCTAAGGGGTTATCATCACTGACCTCACCGAAAAGGCGGACAAAACCCATAAAATCAAGGCCGCCAGCTTCGCAAGGGGTAATCTTGTTATCCAGAATGTCACCGGCAAGCTTCTGAAATTTGTCACGGATTTCAGGCAGACGTACAGCAAAGTCGAAACTGTCATCCTTATCACGGGCTTCAGCGTTATAAGGAACTTTCATCAGCACTGTTATGCCTGCCGCTTCGGCATATTTTTCAGCAACACCGCTCCCGTCATCGCGGTTGATGATCAGCCCAAGCAGGCGAGACTGCCCTCCGATAGTTCTGAAATAGTTGTTTGCCTGGCAGATATTGTTAGCCGTAAAGATGGATTGCCGGTCATTGTTGGTAACAAGAATAACCTCTTCCGAGAGTGATCGGGCCAGTGGGGTTGCAAATCCCCCACAGACAACATCCCCGAGAAAGTCCATCAAAATGATATCTATATCCCATTTGAAAATTCCCAGTTTTTCGAGTATCTCAAATCCCGATATAATTCCTCTTCCGCCGCATCCCCGGCCAACCTGAGGTCCTCCAAGTTCCACACCGTAAATGGGTTGCGGGAAATCCGCAATATCTCTCCGGAATACAATATCGCTCACTGAAACCTGCTCGTTCAAGGCATTCTTTTCGGCAAAAACGTCAGTTACAGTCGGAAGAGAAATACCGCCAAAGAGGGAAGTCGTCGAGTCGTGTTTAGGATCGCAGCCGAGTTGCAGCACCCGTTTGTTCATCAAGGCGAAGGTGGCGCTCAGGTTGGTTGTCGTAAAGCTCTTGCCTATTCCACCCTTGCCATAAATAGCTATTGTTCTTGCTGGCATTCAGTCACTGCTTATAATTATCCGGCGATTAGCTTTCTGTATCATGCTTCAGTATATCGGTTTTCCAGACCAGAATCATTTTCAGGCACTCAGGATCGTTGAATGCCTGCAGGTAGGCCGAAGAGATATCCTCCTCAATGGTATGACGATGGGTAAAAATCCGTTCAGCCTTCAGTTTATGTTGTGCGATAAGCTCCCTTACGCGCTCAAGATCACCTTTTGCCCATTGTTTGGCTGCAATGAACGAGAGCTCTTTCTGAAACGCCTGGGAGTAATCGATGTTTATTCTCTGGTAATAGCCCCCGAAAAGAACTACCCCGTGAAACTTCAGGAACCTGAGTCCAGTATCAATGGCACTCATGATACCTGTGCTGTCTATCAGAACGTCAAACTCATGACCGGCAAGCGCAGCCGAGACATCGTCAGTTTCAGCGTTCACCTTCAGGTCCGCCGTGGAATAATTAAGTCTTTTTTTCTTTGTATCAGTTGCGGCTACAAGTTTGGCCCCCATAAGCTTTGCAAGTTCGACGGCGAGAATGCCGACCGCACCCTGACCGAGCACAAGCACTTTCTTGTTTTTAACCTGAGCAAGATCAACAATATGCAGGGCTGTCGCTCCCAGAGGCAGGGCGATACCGCATTCAGGGTTCTCAAGATTGTCAAGAACGGTTATGCTCTCAACCGGACAGGCTATATATTCCGAAGCCCCGCCGAAAGCGGCATTAACCCCCTCATAACCGAAGGAGCCTGCAACATAGGCAAACTTTCCGATCAGGCTCTGATTGACATGATCACCCACCTCAATAATCTTTCCAACAGTTTCATACCCCGGAATAAAGGGAAAGATAAACGGCCATGAAGGGATCAAGCCGTTATAAGCCATTTTTTCAGTCCCTGTACTGATCGACGACCAGTAGGTTTCAACAAGAACGTCAGTGGAAGAGAGGGCTTTCAGAGAAACTTCACTGAGTTCTATCTGCTTTACGCCTCTGAAGACAATAGCTTTTGCTTTCATAACGTTTATTTATCGGGTTATTTCAGCTCAACTGACTCTCTCTTCAGCTTTTTTTCATTGTGCTTTTCAAGAAGCAGCCGAATCACGAATTGCGCAGCATTAATAAGATAACTGAGATAGGCAAGCAGTGCTGTCCTGATAAGAATGGTTTCATCAAGACCCATAAAAAACAGTATGAAGTACGATATATGCACAACCATGGCTATAGCGCTACCGAAATCCTCCCAGAAAAATTCAGGAGCAAAGGCAAATGCGCCGAATACCTCTTGTTCAAAAAAGCCTCCGGTTACAAAAATCAACACAAGCATCAGGGTTTTCAGAATCACAAAAAAAGTAATCCAGTAGAAATTGTCAATCCAGATGTGGGCCTGATAGAGGTAGGTGACGGTGACACCGACAAGAAACATCAGAAATTGTATTGGCGCCAGAATTCCCTGAACTTTTGTCCAGACCGATGCATTTCTTCTTTCAAGCTGTTCAGGTGTATAACGGGGCATAAAACTACAAGTTCACTGGTGAAGGGCAGAAATTCATTAACTACTTTACAGAAAAGTAGTTGAATATAGTAAAAATCGGTAGTGGCGACAAGCGAAGGCTGACAGGCTCTGCCTTTACTTAATGCTCCACTCGAAAGCATTGTAAAGTGTAGATATCAGGTTCACGTCAGTCTTTTTGACACGGCGGTTGAATCCCTCAAGTTCATCGTAGTAATAGAGAAAGGTTCTCGGTTGCTCATCGTTCAGAATCTTCTGGTAGCTCTTCCATAGTGCAACTTTGCGCTCCTCAGTGAGTGGACGGTTGAGTTCTGCAATAACGGTATCTAGCTCCTGATGTTGAAAAGCAGATGAATTGAACTGGTGTTTCGCAAAATCAGAACCCCATATAATAAGCTGGAACGGTAGAGTTTCAGCAGCCATTCCCGAGAGTGCAGCATCATAGCGGAACTCGTTCTGGTTCTTTAAAAAAATGAGACTCTCATCAAACTTCAGATGGCAGTCAATGCCGATTTCCCGGAGGTTCTGCTGGACGATTGTTGCAGCATAATTGCGGCGTGGATTGCCGACCGGAGCCGCAAGTTCAAACGAGAATTTTCTTCCCTTTTTCTCGAGAATGCCATCCTGTCCAAGTTTCCATCCTGCCTCATGCAGCAACGCCAAGGCCTTTTTCGGGTTATAGCTATAGGGGTCAAGCGATGTATTGGCGATCGCTTTATAGGCTGGTGAAAGAGATGTGTTAATGATGGTGGCGTGCTCCGGCCCCATGAACCCGTCAATAATCGACTGCCGGTCAATGGCCAGCGTAAGAGCCTGACGGACCAACTTGCTGCCAAACAGCGGGTTAGGTAGGATTCTGCCATTTTTGCGATAGCTCTCGCCATCAATATTAAGCCAGACGATGCTGTCGAAGTACCTGTTCCTGACCGGTTTGATCACTATGGACGGTGTGGTTCTGGTAAGTTCTTTAATATCCTTTGGATTGATTCCTCCTGCCGATATCATGGCATCTATCTGGCCGGATTTAAGCATGGTAAGCCTTGTGGTGTATTCCGGAACCACAAGGAAAATCATCGTATTTATTGCAGCGGGTCTTGGAAGCAGTGATAAAGGGTTACTGACAAGTTCAAGTTTTGTCTGGCGTGTCCATTTTTTCACTTTGAAAGGGCCAGCGCCTACTATCGGTATTTCTGCAGCTTTGATGCGGATTTCATCAGGTTTAATTGATTTGAAAATATGTTCAGCTACCGGCATCAGATCATTGAAATGATCAAGCACAATATCGCTGTCCATCGGCTTGTTGAAATGCAGAACCAGCGTCGAGTCATCAGGAGTTTCAACCGCATGCTCAATATCAGCTGTTCCGTCCGGAAGCAGCAGGAGATCATTGAGATAGTGCTGCCTTGAGCTCGCAATTTTGGGATGCTTGTATAACGAATAGGAGTATTTAAAATCATGCGAAGTCACCTTAATCCCATCCTCCCATGCAACTCCGCTCCGAAGGTGAAATGTGACTGTTTTTCCATCCGCTGAAAAGTCCCAGCTTTTTGCCGTGTTAGGCAGAAAGGATATTCGGCCATTTTTTTCGTCATACGAGGCTTTGACCAGCGCAGGATAAAGCAACCCGCAAACCTCCCGCGACATCGAAAGCTGAATAAGCAGAGGATTGAGATAATCAAAATCAGCAGAGATCCCCGCAATAATCCTGTTGCTTCGAAGTTCATCAGAGTTATTTCTGCACGCAGTCATTACGGCGAGCAGCAGGAGTACTAATGTGGCTAAGATTTTTTTTCGCGGGCAGAATATTCTCATCATCAATTAATTGTATTAATAATCTTCCAATCCCCAGTTTTCCCCCGTCATCCAGAATGCAATGAGTGATCTGTTTTCTTTTCCTTCTTAGCACACAGTACTCTCACCTCAGATTTTACTTTCCTTGTCATCCAGAACCAAAAGCGAAGTATCCATCTTCAAAAACATCAGCAGTAAAGTACTCAAAACTTCCAATAACTGGAGAGTCGGAAGATCACTATATGCATATACATCGAACCGGTGATGAGTTTAGATTTTCGATTACCATCTTCCTCTTCCTGTGTTCATCCGTAATCTTGGTGTATATTAAAGGGCGTAGGATTGTTAATGTGACGCAACCTGTCAATATGCCATTATTGATTCAATGACATGTGGCAGGGGACGAGACGCAAAGTGTTTGATGGCCTGCTATTGTTTGTTATACTTAAATAATAAGTTTTTTTGATCAGGCGAGCACATATACAGACTGATTCCGACTGGCTTATTTTCGTTCCATTCTATTCAAAATATAGAAGTTAAAGATGCCGACTGTTTTGCGTATTGGAGCCTATCGGTTTTTCTTTTTTGCAAGCGATAAGAATGAGCCTTCGCATATTCATGTTGAACGCGATGAAAATATGGCTAAATTTTGGATTGACCCTGTTCGTTTAGAAAGTAGTGGTGGTTTTTCAAGGCATGAAATTGCCAGGATTCAAATAATCATCCTTGAACATCAAAAGCATTTACAGGAGGCATGGTATGGTTATTTCAACAATTGAACTCAATGTGTCAGCAGTGGAACAGGTAAAGGTTACCCTTGATGCTTTAACCGTTGATTTGAATGATGGTCGATCCATTACAGTCCCGCTTGCATGGTATCCACGACTTATGAATGCAACAGAATCAGAGCGTCAGAACTGGCGACTGATTGGCAAAGGGTATGGCATTCATTGGGAAGAGCTTGATGAGGATATAAGTGTTGAAGGTTTATTACTAGGCAAGCATTCTGGTGAAAGTCAAACATCGTTCAAAAAATGGCTGTCTGGTCGCGTTTCTAAATCGAGATGATGTTGATCCTGACCCACTTTATTTCAGTGCAACAGGTAACTTGCAGTGGGAAATGAAAGCCTCATGACAAAGTATCATTTTTTCCCAGACCCATGCGTTTACTTCACCTTCCACTCCGAAGGGTCTACACTTAACAGCCACGTCAGTGTCCGATTGATACCCTCATCCTGAGTGACTCCAGGCGACCAGCCAAGAACCTGTCGGGCTTTTGATGCATCAATTACTGCTTGTGAGGCAAGCAGTGTCACTGCCTGACGGGTGAGTAGAGGTCGCTTCGAACTTCTGATCATCCGGTAGAGCACTTCCATCATTCCGGCGAGGATATAGACGAGTTTATAAGGCAGGTACAATGAGGGCGGCGGAGAATGAATCGCGGAAGCTATGCGTTCGCACACGCCTTCAAAAGTTATTGGTTCACCATCATACGCCAGGAAATCTTCTCCAACAGCGCCGGGGTGCACAGCTGCAAGTATCAGGAGATCAATAAGGTTATCGATATAGACCATGCTCATAGGGGCATGATGTGACCAGTAAAAGAACTGGCGGCGTCGGATACCATCGGCAAGCAAGGGGAAAAGCGTGCGATCCCGAGGACCATAGACCCAGACAGGATAAACAATGGAAGCCGGCATTCCCTGTGCTACATGTTCCCAGACAACTTCATTTCCCTTGATTTTGGTGTCAGGATATGACTGGTTCCGGCTTGAATAGGGTGTCTTTTCATTTACCCGATCAAGTCTGGAATGATCGAATGATTCAAAGGTACTGACGTGAACCAATCGCTTTACCTTATACCGGGTTACTGCTTCGCAGACGTTCCGTGTGCCGCCAATATTGATATCCCTGAAATCCTTGAGAGATCCCCAATCTGATGTGAGTGCCGCTGAATGAAACACCAGATCAGCGCCATTCACCGCACGGTTAACTGCTTCGACCTGACGAATGTCGCCTTCAACAACATCCACGCCATCCCGTTTCAAACCTGCTATTGAGGCATTCCCTTTCCGGACAAGGGCCTTCACGTTGTAGCCTTCCTGCATGCACCGTTTCACCAGATGCGATCCGATGAACCCCGATGCTCCTGTAACCAGTGCGACTGTCATGATGAGAGGTTGTAGAACGTTTAAGCGTTTAAGATTCAACAGTTAACAGTACCTTAAAAACCCATCGAACTACTCACCACTTCGAAATCCCATTACTCTTCAGCCACTGCTGAGCATCAGGATTACCAAGCTTTGCAGCCTGAAGCAGGTCCGCTGTAGCCCCTTGTTTATCTCCACTGTCCAGTCTTAAAGCGGCTCGATTGAGGTAAGCGGGAACAAATGACGGGTCAATCTGAATAGCCTTTGTATAATCACTTGTTGCCCCTTGAGTATCTCCCAAGTCAGATTTTATACTGCCCCGGTTGGTAAAAGTATCAGCAGATTTCGGGTTGATTGCAATGGACTTTGTAAAGTCATCAATTGCTCCTTGCTTCTCTCCGGAGCTGAATTTTGCAGCAGCCCTGCTGTTGTAGGCATCGGCAAATTTCGGGTCCAGTTCAATGGCTTTTGTGTAGTCAGCTATAGCACCCTTGAAATCATTGGTGCCGAATTTCACTTCCGCACTTGAAAAAAAGCTTTTGGCGTCATCTGTCGCGTTAGCGCTTGCGGCATTACTCGTAAGCATTACGGCGATGATTGCCGTAAAAAGAATCCGTAAAAAATTGTTCATTGGTTACTCGTAACTGAAGTTGATGGGATTGGTGTATTTAATAATGGAACCTGTTGTTTCCAGTGAAGCAGGTTAAAGGTAAATATAGGACCTGAATTTCCTATTCCGCCGATAATCTTTTTGATATAACGTACCACAAATATTAAACTTGTGCTATTGAGGGGCATTGCCATAAGGGGTGTTCTGAATAACTTGCCGGGTAACAGGAAGGAACCACATGCACATACCTGATGGATATTTAAGCCCTGCGACGTGCATGGTATTTGGTGCTGTTATGATCCCGATATGGGCTACTGCTTCCAGGGCGGTAAAAAAAACATTGAGTGCCAGGCAGGTTCCCTATCTGGCGATCGGTGCAGCCTTCAGCTTTGTGATCATGATGTTCAATCTACCCATCCCGGGTGGGTCGAGCGGTCATGCAGTTGGCGGTGTCCTTGTTGCCATTCTTTTAGGACCATGGGCGGCCTGCATTGCTGTTACCGTTGCCTTGGTGATTCAGGCGCTGTTGTTCGGCGATGGAGGCATTACAGCCATTGGGGCGAATTGTTTCAACATGGCGTTTGTGCTTCCTTTTGTCGGCTATTATGTCTATAAATTCATCAGCTCCGGCAGCCCGTCTGGCTCCCGCAGGCGTGTCATTGCTGCTGGTACTGGAGCCTACGCGGGCATTTGTGCGGCAGCTCTCTTTGCCGGTATCGAATTCGGGTTGCAACCCATACTCTATCATACGGCAAATGGTCAGGCATTGTACTGCCCTTATGGTCTCAAGGTTGCCATTCCCGCAATGCTTTTTGGTCATCTTCTTTTCATCGGATGGGTGGAGGTGATTGTGACCGCATTGGTTGTAAAATATTTACAGAAGCAGGATGCTGTTTTTTTTGAAGGAGGCAGATCATGACGCTGACCAGAAAATTATGGATAGGAATTGGTGTTTTAATTGTACTCTCACCTCTGGGGCTGATTGTTCCGGACCATTTTAATGCGGGATCGGCTTGGGGGGAGTGGGGGCTCAATGAGATACAGAGCATTACCGGATATGTTCCACAGGGTTTTCAGAGACTTTCCGGATTATGGAAAGCGCCTTTTCCGGAGTATGCTTTTCAGGGATTGGAAGGAAAAGATATCTTTCAAAGGAGTTTTGCATATATCATCTCTGCTGTTTCCGGCATCGCGATCATAGCAGGAGTCGCGTTTTTAATAGGCAAGGTATTAGCAAAAGAGCATGACTAACCCTGCACACAAGAAGCATGATTTCATAGGGCGTTCAGTCCTGAGCGCTCTTGCTTTTTTAAAAGACGCAACCCTGTCTGAAGAGTATGCCAATCGCAAAGGTTTTTTGCAGTCGTTGGATCCCCGCTTTAAAACCATCTCCTTTTTACTGTTTCTTGTTACGGTGGTCTCTTTAAAAAGCATTGTTTTGATTTCTCCTTTCTACCTCTTGTGCTTGATACTCGCCTTGTTATCCGGAATTCCCCTCAGGAACTTCCTTTTAAGGACTCTTTTTTTCATTCCTTTGTTTTCGCTCTTCATTGTGCTTCCAACCCTGTTCAGTATTGTGACACCAGGTGAACCGGTCTGGTCGTTCCATGTTGTCGGGATTACAGGTATCATTACTCGACCGGGTCTGGATGGAGCTGTACTCTTTGTGGTCAGGATTGCAACCTCGGTGTCGCTGGTTGTTTTATTGTCGGTAACGACCCGCCACTCGGAGTTATTGAAGGTTTTACGGGTATTCGGCATCCCGCAGCTTTTTGTATTGACAGTATCGATGTGTTATCGCTATCTCTATCTCTTTGCAACGATGGTAGAAAATATTTTTACAGCAGTTAAAAGCCGTGTCGGGGTGGTCTCGCATCAGCGACAAGGGCAGAACGTTGTGGCCTGGAATATTGCCAACACATGGAACAGAACAACACAAATGAGTGAAGAGGTTTATATGGCAATGATTTCGAGAGGCTATACCGGTGAGCCCCGGCTCCTCTCCAAATTTCACGCAACACCTAAAGACTGGCTCTGGCTGTTGTGTGCTGTGGTCATCTGTGCATCCCTATTTTATAGAGGACATACCCTATGAGCGACACTGTTTTTGAACTGAAGGATGTGCACTATTCGTATCTGGGCAAATTCCCGGCACTGTGCGGTGTGAATATGACGATCCGGTCAGGAGAGAAGATTGCGGTCATTGGTGCTAACGGGACAGGGAAGTCGACCTTGTTGCAACTCCTGGATGGACTGATTTTCCCTGATCGTGGTACTGTGACTGCCTTCGGTGAGAGGCTGCTTGAACATTCGCAGGATAATGAAAAGGCGGCACACCGCTTTCGGCAAAGGGTTGGCCTTGTTTTCCAGAATGCAGATATCCAGCTTTTCTGCCCGTCGGTGAGAGAGGATATTGCCTTTGGTCCATTGCAGTTTGGCGTGGCTGAAGATGAAGTGAGCCGGCGTATTCTGGAGGTCGCCGAGGTTTTGGATATTCAGCATCTGTTGGACCGGGTTCCCCATCAATTAAGCATCGGAGAGAAACGGCGGGTCGCAATCGCCTCTGTTCTTGCAATTGATCCTGATGTCTATTTATTCGATGAACCAACGGCAGGGCTTGATCCCTTGACTGTCCGGCACATTATTGATTTTATTGTCAATGCCAACCAGCGGGGAAAGACCATTATTACAGCTACGCATGACCTGCACATCATCGGTGAAATAGCCGATACAGTCTATGTGTTCGGGCGGAACAAAAGTATTGTCAGGGGAGGCTCTTCAGAATCTGTCTTGAATGACCGTTCACTCCTGGAGTCGAATAACCTTATACACATGCATCGACACCACCATGACGGCAGGGAGCATGTTCATCAGCATCTCCCGCTGGAGCCGCATGATTGAATAATCGGCTCCCTGTTTTGAACTCCTCTCGTATATAAATGTATCCAAATGAATGGGGCCGCAATACCAGCCCCATCCATGATAATGATTATTTCAGGGTTAGAACGTCTGTGTTAACCCAACATTAAATGACCGCCCCTGTCCTGCAACTGACTCGAAAGGCGTGAGTCGCCCGCTGGCAAGGTTATGGTCGTAGTTGATACCGCCGAGAGGAAGGGAATAGAACCTGTCGAACAGATTCGTAACGCCAACGTCCACACGCAGGTTTTTCCATTGGTATGCCGTGCGCAGATTGAGCAATGCAAAGCCGGGAGTCGTCGGTTCCTTGCGGAGAGCGTCTACTTCTGTTTTGTCGCTGACAAGTTGCAGCTCCACAGCATTGGTCCAACCGCTTACTCTCTGTTCCAACGTAAGGGAACCATTCAACGGCATCATGTGGTAGAGAGAGTTCCCTGTGTCGGAGTTGCGGCCATGCACGTAGCCAATACTGCCACTCAGTTGACCGTGGCCAAGGCTGCCGTTATCCCATACTCCAACTTTTCCCGACACATCCAGCCCATAAATCCTTGCATCGTGATTGGCAAACTGAAATGTGTTGCCGGTTGATTTGAGGGTTAACACATTGACATCAATGTAATCATTGACATAGGTGTAGTAGGGTGTAACCTTCAATTCCCAGTTTTTGCGGTCAGTGTCGTGCCAGTCTGCCGAGATGCTCACGGTATTGGCAACTTCAGGCTTGAGGTTGAGATTGCCGACATAGGCATTGCCATCACCAACCCAGTTGATCATGCCGCTGCACATGAAGCTTGTGGACCATGCATAGCGTTCATAGAGGTTTGGTGAGCGGGTTTTTCGTGCATAGCCTATCTCATAGTCAGCATTCGATGTAGGCTCAAATCTGGCCAACGTGGTTATGTCAAGATTGTTGTCGTTGCGGGCATGATCCTGCGCATTGAATGCTTTGGCATCAGCAGCATACATCATGCCGGTGTTGTACCCCTGAACACTTCCTGTATTCATCTGCACCAGCTCATCACGAACACCGAGAATGGTTGTCACCTCTTTGCTCACCTTTGATTCCCATTCGGCAAACACGCTGTACCGGTCACGACGCCCGTCATTGATGTTTACGAAGGTGTTCGGCGACATCATCATGCTTCCGGCAACCGGCGGCCATGAGTCGTTAAGGGTAAAACGGTGGAATTCATGTCCGAGGCGAAGGATGTTCTTTTCAGTAAATGGAATTTCCGTCTTCAACGAATAGCCAAGGTCTATTCCTCGAGTCTCCATCGGCATATAGGTCATCCCGGTCTGAACAGCAGGAATTGCCAGTTTATCTTCTCCGGAATCCATCCTGTGCCAGGTGTTCTCCCAAAAAGCCTTGGCATCAAGTTTTCCCCAACTGAAGCTGTCCTTATAGCCGAGATTGAAATATGATGCATTGTTATCGACCAGGTCCATCCACTGGTTGACAAATCCCTCATTAGGAATCGATTGATGCCCTGCCTTGAGGGTCAGGAGGCTGCTGTCCCCTTTGAGGGCTAAAGTGGCTCCAAGATTACGCGATTCGTAATAGGTTGATGTTACCGTATTGCCATGGCCATCCTTGTAATCCTTTGCATGATCGATGGAGCCGGTAACTCCAAAGCTTAGGTTGCTGTTTGCCACTGCGCCCGAAAATGCAGTCCCAGTGCTCTGGTTGACGCTTCGGTAGTAGGTCGAAGCACTTCCAGACCCTCTGGTTCCCTCTCCAGGTTTGGCGAAAACTGGCTGATCCGATTCGACGTGAATGCTTCCCCCTATGTTGTCTCCGCCGTAACTGACTGGAGAAACAGCCGATTTAACCCCGATGCTGCTCACGTTTGACGGTGCGATGTACGACAACGGAGGATTCATATGGTTGGCACAGGCCGACGTCAGACACATACCGTCAACGTATATTATCAGACGGTCGTCTCCCAGTCCGTGAACAATCGGCAGGCTCGAAACGCCACCCCCTGTAGCAAGTGCGACTCCAGGTTCGTTCTTAAGTAACGATGCCGTATCACTGGTTTTCAGACGCATGGATGCCAGTGGCGACTCTCTCTTTTCCGTTGTTCCGGTAATAACAGTTTCCGGGCTGATCGCATTCTGACAAAACGCAGACAGGGGAACTGCTGCGCTGAGGAGAAGCAATGAGAGCGGTTTTTTATAAAATCGATGTAAATGGTTCATAAAGAATATTTCAAGATGATTGACTGAAAAAGATTCAAGAGTTTACTCGTGTTGTTCAGAACGCATAGGCTAAGCCGACCGACCCTGTTACATGAGGGAAAAGCTGATATCCCTCAAGCTTGCTATAAATAGGCAGTTGCCCGAATCCATAAATCTGCACGTCTTTCAGGATGCTTATGCTCACACCGGGGCTCAGGTATGCTGCAGTGCCAGCTGAGTTAGGAGTGTCGGCCAGTGTTCCCAGATCCTGACTTCTGTGGTTGATGTTAACCTGAAGTTGCGGCACGATTGTGGGGTTGGCTTCGTAGCGTATGCCAAAGCTCAAGGCTTCCTGATTTCCGGGACGAAAATCTTCATCAGGCTGGTTCAGTTCCTGCTTCACGGCTGCCTGGAATTGGAGATTGATAAAAGCGCTGAAATTCTGGCTGACCTTATTGTTGTAGTATGCCCCAAGAATAAGATCAGTACTGCCGGTACCGGCCTGCAGGCTTGTATCGAGGAGGTCACCGGAGTTGGGGCCTGAGGTGAAGGTTGCCGGGTTACGCCCCGCTGTGCCAGTGCCACTTGCATTTGGCCCTCCATAAGCACCTGTAGGCAGTTTCACTCCAAGCTGAATTCCAAGGTTATGATTAGAGAGCAGGCCTTGATAGCTGGTGATGAATTTGATGTCACCGAGAGTGCTGACGCTTGAACCGCTTATCTGGTCTGGAGTGAGCTGGTCGCTGGTTGCCTGGCCATAGGTTGTGTGGCTTCGGTCGATATAGGGAACCAGCAGCTTTACATTCCAGTCTGCACTCGGCGAATAGCCAAGGCCCAGAGTTATGTAGCGATTGATGGTGCCATGCTCAACTTCCTGACTGCCGCCGGCATCGTTGATTGAGGCCGCTTGCGAGGATGAAATGCTGCCTGTACCCGTACGCAATTGGTTCTGGTTGATGTAATCGTATTGCAAACTAACGCTCCACCCGGTCGTGGACGAATAGCCTGTAGCTGCCTCGGACGACAAGGAACAGCCGCATGCAGCACAGGCGAAACAATCAAGAGAACTCAGCACGATTCCAAGGATAAGCATCGTGGCCGTAAGAAATTTTAAAGGCTTCATAGTTGAATCTTAATTTGAGTTAAGAAGCCATGCGTGACAGTCCAAATGCGCAAAGAGCAGATAAGCTCAAATGCGAACTGTCAAGCGCATGCTCCAATGCACATACAGCGAATAATTTTGAACGTTCCATCCCGACCCTTTTTAAAAGGGAGATGAGTTCAAGTCTGATAGGTAAAGCTAGGTGTTCGGCGGATGGTCGATTTGGCGAAAGACGCCGTCTAGTAAAAAAGAAGAGTGGACTGCGGTAAATATACGACTATTGCTTTCGGTTTTCAGAGCAGGTTGCATGTCAGCGAGAACGCCTGGCATTGCGTTGAGCAACTCTTCCTGCGTTTTAGTTGGCACCTGCTTCTCAGTTGGTGCAGGCTGGGTCTCGCTCGTTGCGGCGATTTTTTTATGGAGGAAACAGTGTCCGCAGCAATCCATTGTTTTCTTTTCGCAGACAGTTTCAGCTATTGACTTTTGATTTAAAAAGAAAAGTCCATAACAGACGAAAACGCTGTTTATCTGGAAAAGCATCCCGACAAGCATCAGAACTGCGATGGATCGGGTTGCTGCACTCATAACGTCATGTTGGTGTTCAGGAAATACAATAAATCGATCAGAAGATATGCATTTTTACAATTGTTAACAATATGGCCGACTTTACGTTCCCGATCAGTAGACTCCTGCTGGCATTTACCCTCAATTAATAGTTGACAAATCCCTCCCCATTTCTCATCGTCTGCCCCTTTTTTATACCACAACTCAAGGGGGGATTTGTGATCCAATTATTGTTCACAATCATGTCACACTCCCGTAACAAACCCTTAACACAACGATGGTTACATTATGTGGCGCATGAAGATATGCGATAAAAGTTCGGAATTTTTCATGTAGAGATCACACACAACCAAACAACATAATTATTATGAAGAAAGTAGCATTATTGGTCGGTCTGGCCGCAGCCTTCGGGGTCAATCAGGCGAAAGCCGTTGACTGGAACTGGGCCGGAGATGTTCGCGAACGCCATGAGTATCAGTTGCTGGATAAATCCACTCAGTCAACTACACCCGGGATGGACCGCAACCGCCTTCGTGTCCGTATCGGTGCCTATCCAGTTATCAATGATGAATTGTCCGCTGGTGTGCAACTCTCGTCAGATACGGATAACACTTCAGCATCAAACACAATATCCCGTAATCAGAACTTTGGTAATGTATTTCTGCCAAAAAATATCTTTCTCAACGAAGAGTTTGTGAACTACCATCCGAAAGCTTACTGTCTGGATGGTAAGCTGAATGTGTTAATCGGGAAGAGAGATGTTTCCAATACCATTATCCGGGTAGACAATCTTGTCTATAGCCCTGATCTGACCATTGAAGGTGCGACCTTGCAGTATGGAAAAGATATCAATGGCAAAGAGAAGGATGGAGTGGTTTTAATTGCCGGCTATTATTTTGTAAACGAAGCAGCAAGTTCTACGGTCGTCTCACCAGTGATGTACCTTGGTCAAGGTGCTTACAAAGGTAAAATCAATGATGTAAGCTACCTGTTAGGTGCCGGGTATAATGTATACAGAAACCTGCAGAATCTCGCCACTGTTGACGGAAATACAACCACTTCTACTGCAAGTGTTCCAACCTCTTGGGCCCACTCAGGATACGACATTGCTGAGATTTTCGGTAAAGTCGGCGGTCAGCTTACACCATCACTTCCATGGAAGGTCTATGGACAGTATGCACTTAATACTGCTGATCATGCCAGTTACTCCAGCATTGATAACAGCCAGAGAAATGCATGGCTTGCCGGTGTGACTCTCGGTGATGCAAAGAAGGTAGGAGAGTGGGCGCTTGATGCCAGATACACAAGCATCCAGAGAGATTCTGTATTCCCACTGGTTACCGATGCCAACAGAAAAGTAACTGACATCGTTAACGTCAAAGGTTTTGAACTTGCAGGTACCTATCATCTTGTCCAGAACCTGACCATCGGTGCAAGGTACTACAACTACAGCAATATTAATGATTCAACTGTTCCGGCAGTCAATCCGCAGCTTCACCAGTTGCAGCTTGATGCTCTTGTAAAGTTCTAAACGTTGTGTGTTGTTCTTTCGTTGTTGTGTTACGTGGCTGGTTTACAAGGCTGTTCAAAATGCTGATGGGCAGTCTTGTAGTACCGGTTTTTCAGCAAAAAATCTTTTTATTTTATTTCAATCTTGTTAACTAAATCATGACTTACACCATGAAAATTTTTAAAAAAATCCTTTTAAGTGCGACAGTTTTAGGTGCTATGGCATCTGGAACAGCCCTGGCAGCAGATAAAATTGTTCTTGATGGCTCAACTACGGTAGGCCCTATCGCCAAGGCATTTGCTGAGCATTTTACCAAAACTACAGGCGTAGAGGTAACTGTAAGCGAGTCTGGTTCAGGTAATGGCGCAAAGAGCCTGATCAACAAAACCTGTGACATTGCTGATATGTCAAGACCAATGAAAGAGGGTGAAATAGCTGCAGCAAAAGCCAACGGCATAAACCCTGTCGCAAACATTGTAGCACTTGACGGTCTTTCGATTGTTGTCCATCCAAGCAACCGCGTGAAAGGTCTTTCAAAAGCGCAGATCCGCGATATTTACTCTGGCAAGTATACCAACTGGAAAGAAGTAGGTGGACCAAATGCAGGTATTATTGTCATCCAGCGTGAATCGAACAGTGGTACCCAGGACTCCTTCAAAGAGTTGGTTATGGGAGAAGCAAAGATTTTTGACAAAGCAGAAACCCAGTCAAGCAATGGTGCAATCAAGAGTCGTGTAGCCACTACACCTGGTGCAATAGGCTTTATAGGTCTCGGCTTTGTTGACCATTCAGTTAAGGCCATTCTTGTTGACGGTATCAAGTCCGAAGTAAAAACAGTCAAGAACGGCACCTATCCTGTACACCGCCCGCTCTTCATGTACACCAACGGTGAGCCAGCTGGTAATGTCAAAAAGTTTGTTGATCTGGCAAAAACTCCAGCGGGCAAACGCATAATCAGCGAAATCGGTTTTGTCAACAAATATTGATTTTTGTCGAAACCCGTTATCAATGGTAAAAGATCAAACGACAAAAAGCTGTCTCATGAGAGATGGCTTTTTGTCTTTACAACAAAGTAAGTATCGATTGTCACCAGCCCTTCCTGGCATTAACCTGCAATGGAATCACTCTCCAATATTGAAGTCTCATGGTCTATTGCCAAAATTCCGTACTCTATAAGAAAACAACACTCCTATGTCGGTTCCAATGCTTCTCGTTATAGAGGATGACCAGAACCTCTCGAAACTTCTCGAATACAATCTCGTCCGTGCCGGCTTTAAATGTAATATATCAGGTTCCGGTGAAGATGGACTTGAACAACTTTCAGCGAATAATTTTGACTTGGTATTGCTTGATATCATGCTGCCTGGAATAAGCGGCTTTGACGTATGTCGGACTATCAGACAAAATCAACTGCACAAAGATCTCCCGATTATCATGCTCACAGCAAAGGGAGAGGAAATAGACAGGATTCTCGGCTTTGAACTCGGGGTCGATGACTATGTTGTCAAGCCATTCAGCCCGCGTGAGCTGACCCTGAGGATACGGGCTATTCTCAATAGAGAGCGTCGCAAAGCCGGAAAAATCCAGGAGGTACTCAAGGTTTGCGGTTTGGAAATCGATTTAACCCGTCATATTGTTACACTCGATGGTCGGGAGCTTGTACTTACCCTCATGGAGTTCAAGCTTCTTGTTGCATTGATTAAAAGGAAGGGAGAGGCCCAATCACGGGAAATGCTGCTCAGCGATGTATGGAATGTCGATAAGGCACTCAATACGAGAACTATCGATACCCACATTACCAGAATCCGGGAAAAACTGGGCGATACAGGGAGTATGATCAAAACGGTGCGTGGATTTGGCTACAAACTTGAGGAAAAACAGGAATCCACCAATGCAGAGTAAGGTTTTTATAAAACTGGCCGCTGTTATCGGCATACTTGTTTTTTTTGCCTTTTCAATCAGCTATCTCTTCGTTAGTCGTCAGTTGACCTGTATTCTGACATCTGAAATCAAGAAGGAACTGCGTAAGGATCTTCTGTACAACAAGCAGGTTCTTGACCGTAATCCCCTTGAACTTATGTCATCAGGCACAGCAGATGCATGGGCAAAGCGTCTTGGAGGCACTCTTGATATCAGGGTCACGCTCATTGGTCTTGATGGACGCGTTATCGGAGACTCCTTTATTCCACAAAACAAGCTGTCGGTACTGGAAAACCATCGCAACAGGCCGGAAGTAATATCCTCTTTTGCAACAGGTTATGGTGAAGACACCCGTCTCAGTCAAACTGTAAAAGAACAGCTGCTCTATATGGCCGTTCCAGTGGGTTTCCCGAAACCCTATGCCATTCTCCGGTTTTCCAAACCTCTCTACGATATAGGACTCTTCAATATCGGAATGAGCAAAAACATAGGCCAGGACTTCTTTCTGACATTTCTATTTTCCCTTATTACAGGTGTTGTGACCTCTTTTTTTCTTAGCCGGCCGCTCATAACTCTCGCTGCCACTACTCAACAAAGAACGTCCGGCGACTTGCCAGCAAACATTCCTCTTCATCGCAATGATGAAATTGGTTCTATTGCTCATGCATTCAAGGATATGACGGATGAGATTAACAGTTTGCAACGTATTGTGGAGTGGTATCAGGCTGTTTTTTCAGGTATTCGGGAAGCTATAATCGTTACAAATACTGCCGGTGATATCATCATGGTCAATCCGGCAGCATCAAGAATGTTCCGTATCGATGGCGACATGTTCAAAGCCCGGCCTATCAGGCACCTTTCTGACACCAAGCTGCAGGAGCTTTTCGCGAAAGTTCACAAAAACCATATAACACTTATCAAAGAAGAACGGACAGTGACAGACTCAAAAGGATCGCGCATCTTGCAAATCAGTTCGATGCCTGTCATGAAAGAAGGACGCTTCGATGGAACAGTGTTTGTCCTGAACGACATCACCAAACTCCGCAATCTGGAAAGAATCCGAAGGGATTTTGTCTCAAGCGTCTCACACGAACTCAGGACTCCGCTCTCAATCATCAGTGGCTATACTGAAACGCTCCTCGATGGAGCGATGGATGACCCGCAACATTCCGCTGAATTTTTGAAAATTATTCTGGAAGCTACGGCACAGCTCACTGCCCTGGTAAACGATGTGCTCGACCTTTCAAGGATAGAGTCCGGTCAGATTGTCTATCAGTTCATGCCGGTTGATATAAACAGTATTATTGCAAAATCTGTTGGCTTGTTAAAGCTGTCACTTGAAAAAAAGCATATCAAGCTGGATCTCAAAATTCCCGAGGATCTTCCGCCAGTCTATGCCGATGCAGTATATCTGGAAATTGTTGTCCGTAATCTTCTTGACAACGCCATTAAATATGTTAATGAGCAGAATGGAGCAATCTGGATTTCAGCATTCCGAATAGATAATAATGTTCATGTTGAGGTGGAGGATAACGGTATAGGTATAGCAAAAGAGGATCTCGGCAGAATATTTGAGCGTTTTTACCGCGTTGACAAGGCCCGGTCCCGCCAACTCGGCGGAACAGGTCTGGGGCTCTCAATCGTCAAGCATATTGTTCTTGCTCATAAAGGTAATGTTGAGGTTCGTTCCAGAGTAAACCAGGGCACAGTATTCAGTGTGATTTTTCCTGTTGCACCAGCCGCAAAAACCCTTAAAAGCGCCTGAAGTAAAGCTTCACTGAACTGATTCGCACAGGGCGGCATCCATCATAATTGTCCGGTGCAGAGGTATCCGGACTTCGGGCATGAGATGCTCAGGATAAAAGCCGGCATCGAACAGCTCATGATTGATCGATATGGCATCATTGTCAACGACCACCCTGTATGCAAGTACAAGGAGCGAGCCATAGGGTTCAACATTGCGGTGATAGATGCCAATGAGAGAATCGATTTCCCCTTCGAGAGAGGTCTCCTCAATCAGCTCCCGCAAACATCCCTCTTCAGCACTTTCCCCTGCCTCAAGAAATCCCCCTGGAAGAGACCATTCGTTAATTGCCGGTTCATGAGCCCTCCGCACTACAAGGAGTTCTTCATTTCTGTTTACAGTATAGGCTATCGCCACTGGAAGAGGATTAATATAATGTACCCATGAACACGACAGACAAATCTTTCGACCGCGCCCGTCTATCATCGCTCGATTAAGCATTGTCCCGCATACGGGGCAAAAGGAATAAGGTTTCATGGGCTCTGTATGTGATGTTGACCTGGTTGTACGTTTATCTTGACTAATAATGCCCTAATGTACGACTTGCTCTGCTGAGCAACTGTTACATGTCGGTGAACAGTGAAGCCCTTCTTCTATAGTTTCAGGTCTGTCACAATAACTGCGCCATGAAAGCGTCTGTCAGGGAAAACCACCCTCCCTTTGGAATTGATAACGAGATGGGGAAAACCGGATTTCTCAAGCATCCGAAGCACTTTTACAAGATCTTTTTTTCCGGCAGGCTTAATGATGATATCAGCTTGTGCTTCAACTTTTTTCACATCATGCTTTTTCAGCTCCTCCTGCAAAAAAAACTCGCCTTTAATTTCAGCCTTCAATTCATCCAGTCGAAGCATAAACCCCTCCCGTAGTTATTATTATACAATCATCTGCAATTATGGCTGTACTACGCTAAGCTCCCGTAATCTTCTTGAAATCCCGCTCTGTGCCATAGCTGCCTTACGCTCTATAATCCCCTTGAACCCATCAGTCAATTCACTGTAGATTCTGCTCCGGCTATCCTTGATCCGGCTGTAGAGCTTCAGAATATCAAGGGTCAGAATAATTCTTGTCGAACTGCAGTTCAACTCGCCAAACAAGTGCTTCCCGACCACTTCAAACCCGAGTACCCGGATATGAAAGTTGAGTGGTGAATGTTTCTCGCCTTCAAAAACATCGGTAATAAAGTGAGTGTAATCACGCTCTATAACCTCAGCAGTAGCTGATCGCATCAAACGGAGAGCTATCCTCGGGTTTTTGCGGAACTCCTCAAGGATCATGAACCTGCCGATTTCAACGTATTTTCCGGCACTTTTAAGTTCTTCAACATCTATGCCCGGCATAAACTTTACATCGTATTCAGCAGGAATGTCTAAAGATGGATCATAAAGGAGGCGCATCACCCCTGCAGGTTTGCCATTAACTGATGCCAGAAACCATGAAACGCCATTATTTCCGGAAAGCTCATCGGGAATCTGATTCTGCACGGTGCTGATCCAGTTTTTTTCAACACAAAAAACCCTCTTGATCACTTCAAGAGCAGCCGCACGATCGCCGGCACTCTCAACCCTGCTTACGCTTACACTCGACATAGATGCTCCTTTGGGTTTATGGTTGTTGAAGAAAATGTTTTATTAATCACACTGCAGGGTTCGCTGTATCGCTTGCCGGAAAGGTCAGCCAGCGAGAACATGATTTCTTTTGTAACATCAGCAGCCATTCTATTGAGCTCTGAGGATTTATTGCTTTTGCATGAAGTATCGGCAAGGAGTGCCAGATATTTTTTTGACTGATGCTGGAAATCAAGCGGCTTACCGACTCTCACAATGGTTCGCCCAAGCACAGGTATGCGTCCCTTTCTTTTCCTGCACTCAAAGTCAATGCCCACAGGCACAACACTGGACCCGGTCTTCAAGGCTATATGGCCTATACCCGGCTTTCCCTGAAGCAAGTGCTCAGCACTCCTGTTACGTGTCCCCTCTGGAAAAATCCCGATACTCTGACCTGAACGAAGTCTTTCTGCGCACCTCTCCACAGTGCCATCCAGAGGGCGGGTCATCCGTTTTGCCTCTATCCAGCGCAGAAAAGAACGTTTATTATAGACATACACGGGATTGGTCATGTCCATCAAAGAACCGAGAACAGGAACCTTGCCATACATCCAGTCAATGACAAAACTGATCATACGGCCACCGAGATGGTATACAATCAGTGCCGGCACCATCAGAACTTCAATCGAATTGTTGTGGTTGAAAGCATAGATGCATGCACTCCCCGACCCCTCAAGATTTTCAAGACCGTAGGCTCTGGTCAAAAACAAATTGGGGAGCATAAGTAACCTTAGCAAAAAAGCTCTGCTGCGGGGTAAATAGGGAAGTGGTTTGAACAAGCTTTCCGCATATCGTGTCATAAGATTCCTTCAGTTAGCAATAGCATCCCGACGAGAACCTGAACCTCACAATCGTAAGAAAGTAAAATAGTGTTGGGGAATGGTTAAGGTCGTGCTACAACTCTGTAAAATCTGTCTGTGTTGAGCCAGCAGTTTACGTTAGAAGGTGAAGGCGGGTAAAAACATAATCGAGGGAATCTTCGTTCAGCACAATCCTTGAATAGCCGGTCTCCCCAAGCTCAATTGGGAGATGATCCCTGTCATCAATAAACGTAGGTCTCCGTTTGCCATTATACCAGCAGACAAGCCTGATTGTGCTGCCTTCTATTTCGAGGGCTGTTATGGCACGTTTGCCAATAGTGCATCCTGAATTGAAAACACTGGGGATGGGAAGATTATTGTAAAGGCCACTCTGGAGACCGGTTATTTTCCCTTTGCTGTAACAGGCATCGAGTTCTTTTTTCAACGCCGTTATTCTTTTCCCGATTTCTTGACGCTGTTCACTCTCAGTAGATGAATACGTTCTGCAAAGATCCTCAATGCGGTAATTCAGATAATCCACTTTTGACAGCGATTCAAACAGCGGACGATGAGTATGCCCTATAATGGAAACAATTTTGGCACGGTTTGAAAACTCATAAATTGATTTCTCTATAGAAAACCTTTTGCGGCTGTTGTAAGCAACTGAAAAGTTCTTCAACCCTAAAGGTTTTGCAATATAGCGGAGAAACAAAATGACCGCCCGACTGAGCATTGAATATGTTTCCCACAAAAGTACCGATGCCTGATGCCCATGAAAAAGCAGTAAGGTTTCATTCCCGTAATGAAAGGTAATCGATTCAACCAGCGATGACCGAAGCATGTACTCCTTCTCATCAAGCAATGCCGAATCATGATTGCCGTAAGTTTTCCAGAAGAACCCGTTCTCCTTAAACTTCAAAAAAAGCTCATAAAAATCACCCCATTTAGAAGCAATACTTTTAAGTGGAAACTTGAACAACTCCTCAATATCTCCATTAAGGACAAGACTGTATTTTTGCTCCAGGTAATGGCTTTCAAGGATTGTTTTGAGCAACTCAGCATTTTGCCGAAACTCATCCAGTCTGCCACCATTGCCCATGTGCAGGTCACTGAGAATAAGAATCCTTGACGAATGATCAAGTTGAACCGGCTTTGCGTTTTTAAGCAGGCTTTCCAGGTGAGCATGTTTTTTTGTAAGAAACCACATTGTGCTTTTACTGAAGCACTTTCCAAGGGTTCGTAGTCCAAACATTAACGGTTATTTTAGTTTACCACTACGGTACAGAAATAACGCAACCGCTTCATTGGTTCTTATGGCCTGTTTAACCGCTTCAACATTTTTAGAACATCGTAATAGCGTCTTCCAGGATCTTAGGTGTTTTTCTTCATGAAAGTCTGAATTCGCGATGTAGTTGAATTTTTTTAACCCTACAACATTGAAGAGATCGTCACGGTTTGCGACCTCCCAGGCGTCAAACATCGAAGCAAACCGGTCATGATTATTCCAAAGATATTCAGATGGTGTTTCACCGGAATGATTACGTATATACGGATGGCATGCGATAGATAGTCCTCTCTGGGCATTAATTTCAGTCAGAATATCTTCAACATTCAGATCAGGGCTGATGAATTCTTTACTATCCAGCGCAAGAATATGATATTTCGAAGCATCATTAGTAAGTTCAATTCCTGGAATCAAGAGCATTCGATAGGTTTCCCATGCATATCGAGCAGCACTCCAAAGCTCTCTCTGGTAACCGGCAAACCGATCTTTTTCAATACTGCAGTTCATTCCGCACTCTATTTTTGTCCGTGACAGAGTTGCACTATCGAACACGTGGTCTGTAATGGCAATTACATCAAATCCGGTTTCGCCATACATCTCTACAACATCTTTCAGCTCACAATTACCGTCACTCCATGTTGTATGGATATGAAAATCGCAGTACAACCATTCCATCTGATTTCGTTTATATATTTTACCATGTTACTTGTATCAAGCTTTTATCAAAGTAGTTGATTATGAGTTACATACTTCTCTTCCTATTGTAAACTTCCCGTGAATTCTGCTTTACCTTTTTTCCGCGCTTCTCTACTTGAAAGCATTTCCCTGAAAGATTTTTTGCTTTTCAATGCAATAAAAGTTTCAAACTTGTAACAAAGCGATCATTGTATGCTAAGGTGAAAGCCAGTAGATTGCGTCATCAAAAAAAGCGATTTTGTAAACTAACTATTGGACTCTATGGCTGAGGAGAGTGTCAGGGGCAGCAACCGGACCAATGCATTTGT
>SZXX01000006.1 GCA_005843825.1 Chlorobium sp. | reverse complement strand
AACGACTTGCCAGTCTTAATCCTCACGCCACCATGTCGATGACAAGGAGGCTGCTCGAAGCGCATTCCCGGGGATTCTGGGAAGCTGAAGAGAGCGCCATTGAAGAGCTGCAGGAGTTGTACGCCGATCTTGAATCAAGAATTGAGGGGGTTCATTATTGAACCTGCCTGCAACACAATATTTTACAGAATCAAACAACACAACCGTCAAAACTTATACTATGAGCAGCTCCACTTTCAATGCTGAAGAACACAAGAAAATGCTCCGTTCATATTTCAACGGCCAGGGCTTTCAGCGATGGGCATCAATATACGGAGACGATAAGCTTTCTTCCGTACGCAATACTGTCCGTCAGGGCCATGCCGTCATGATGGACAAAGCATTCGACTGGCTGCAGCAGCTCGGGCTGCCAAAAGGTGCGACCGTGCTTGATGCCGGTTGTGGAACAGGGCTATTCAGCATCCGGCTTGCCAAAGCTGGCTACAAAGTAAAGTCAGTCGATATTGCTTCACAGATGGTGGACAAGGCAAAAGCTGAAGCTATCAAACAGGGAGTACACAAAAATATCGAATTTGAGGTCAACACCATTGAATCAGTTAGCGGAACCTACGATGCCGTCGTCTGCTTTGATGTTCTGATCCATTACCCGGCAGAGGGGTTTGCCCAGGCTTTCCAGAATTTGAGCAGCCTGACAAAGGGCTCGATTATTTTCACCTATGCGCCCTACAATAAAATTCTTGCTTTCCAGCACTGGATTGGCGGCTATTTTCCGAAAAAAGAGCGCCGCACAACCATCCAGATGATTCGTGACGAAGAGATGCAGAAAGCGATGGCCACTGCAGGTATGCAGGTAAAAACCAGAGAAAAGATCAGCTTTGGATTTTATCATACCATGCTGATGAACGCTTCACACAAGTAAAGACCTTAAACGAAAACCCTATGAAAATTCTATAAATTAATTGTAAATTTAAGGACAAGGACTTTTTATTAAATTCAGGGCGAAGTTTACGTTGATTCGCACAGTGAAATACCTTTTTTGTAAAAAAATATATCTGGAGGATGGAGACCGATGAAAATATTGATGGTTCAACCAAATTACCATTCAGGTGGGGCCGAAATTGCCGGGAACTGGACGCCAAGCTGGGTAGCCTATATCGGTGGCGCCCTTAAACAGGCAGGATTCGATCAGGTGAAATTTGTTGACGCCATGGCCGACGACATTCCTGACGACCAGATTGAGGAGATCATCCGCAAGAACATGCCGGATGTGGTGATGACTACCAATATCACGCCATCTATCTTCAAGGCACAGGCTATCATGAAGATTGCCAAAAAAGTGAACCCGAAGATCCGGACACTCATGGGCGGTATTCATTCAACATTCATGTACCCTCAGGTACTGAGTGAGGCGCCGGAAACCGATTACATTGTTCGCGGTGAAGGTGAAGAGGTGACCGTCAACCTCATCAGGGAGATCGCAGCAGGAACCGATAAGCAGAACCGTGGAGAGATTACCGGTATAGCCTATATCGACGACGACGGCAAGGTGTTTGCAACAGCTGCACATCCTGTCATTGAGGATCTTGATACCCTTAGCCCCGACTGGAGCCTTTACGACTGGGATAAATACATATACACTCCTCTCAACTGCCGCCTTGCGGTGCCTAACTTTGCTAGAGGCTGTCCTTTCACCTGTACCTTCTGTTCACAGTGGCAGTTCTGGCGTCGCTACCGTGCCCGCAGTCCCAAGCTTTTCGTCGATGAAATCGAGGTACTGGTCAAGCAGCACAAAGTGGGCTTTTTTATCCTTGCTGATGAAGAACCAACCATCAACAAGCAGAAATTTGTCTCACTCTGCCAGGAGCTTATCGACCGCAAACTTGATGTTACCTGGGGTATCAACACCCGCGTGACCGACATCATGCGCGATGCCGACCTTCTGCCTTTCTTCCGTAAAGCGGGTCTGGTACACGTTTCGCTCGGAACAGAAGCCGCAAGTCAGATGAACCTCAACCGGTTCCGCAAGGAGACAACCATTGAGGAGAACAAGCTTGCAATCAAGCTGCTGCAGAAAAATGGAATCGTGGCTGAAGCACAGTTTGTTATGGGCCTTGAGCATGAAACCCCTGAAACCATTGAAGAGACCTACCAGCTCTGTAAAGACTGGGATCCCGATATGGCCAACTGGACCATCTACACACCATGGCCTTTCTCCGATCTCTTCAAGGAGCTTGGCGACAGGGTGGAGGTGCGAGACTACTCCAAGTACAACTTTGTCACTCCGATTATCAAGCCCGACAACATGGAGCGTGAGGATGTACTGAAGCTTGTGCTGAAATCTTATGCACGCTTCTATGCACGCAAGACCTTCTTCGGCTACCCATGGATAAAAGACCCTTATGTACGCAAGTACATGCTTGGCTGTCTGAAAGCGTTCGCCCAGACAACCATTACCAAGCGCTTCTACGACATCGACCGAGTCAAAACCAAAAACCGCAAAATTGAGGTCGACCTTGGATTCGACAAATCCAGGATTCTCAGTCAGGACGAGGTAAAGAACCTCAAGGAGTTGCGCCCGGAAATGGTTGCCGACATGAGCTTTGGTCTTAAAGAGGCAGGATACCAGCGTGAGCACGACGAGCACAACTGGGACGAGTTCGACGAATCAACTATCAAGGATCGTAATTCTTCAACAGTTCGCAACTGCTGATAAAACTTGCTTGATCATAAACAGAAAGCCCTTCGGAATCGGAGGGCTTTCTGTTTTATAACTTTTTGCATTTTTACGCCTCTTTCATGAAAGCGTTGACTG
Organism: Chlorobium sp.; assembly: GCA_005843825.1. Lineage (GTDB taxonomy): Bacteria > Bacteroidota > Chlorobiia > Chlorobiales > Chlorobiaceae > Chlorobium. Next base: position 70,087 of record SZXX01000006.1, on the reverse strand, counting down.
AAAGTTTCCGAACATGGTCACGGATGTCAAAAGGCCATTTGGTTACTATCTCATGAAACTTTTCTGGTTTTCCGGCAAACAAAGCCCTTGCCGCCTCCTCAAATCCTGGAAGGTCACCAGCCATTGCAGACATAAACCTGTAGACACCCCCTTGTGAGGTTCGCAACTGATCCCGATCGCTGTTCATGCGCCGGGCGTCCTCAACAAGTTTACGAAGAGCGACTGATGCTCCGCCAGGTTGACTGTTAAGCCACTCCCAATGCCGTGGCAGTAACGTGACTTCCCGTGGAATAACACCCAGCTTCGGGCGTCCTGGTCCCCTTTGAACAGTGCTCTCCCTGTTGTCCAGTGCTGAGGGATTAGCCAACTTGCCCAGAACCTTTTCCATCGTTCCACGGAAATCAACTTCAATAAGCTCACTGCTTTTATCATCAAAGATCAAAACAGAGAGGGCTCCCCCTGTATCAATATTCTCTTTAACCTTTTTGATGACCTCTATCAGCTCTCCTGATGCAATACAGCGACCACCATCAAATGCTGTGCAATGTTGAATATTTTCTCTGTTCATGTTGTATGAGTTTTCGAAATGAATTATATCCGGATATAATGCCTCATAAATGTAACAGAATAGAAATGAATTACCAATATTACCCGGATAATTATAATCCGAAACTATTTCAATATCGTTCCAATACCTAGACGGTCTGCAATATTGGCTTTTGGGTCAATCACCGGCCTGATAAGAGGAGATGCGCAGGTCATCAGTGTGGTAACACCAGGCCCGTGACCGGCTTCCATGCAATCGCTGTGTACGACTATTCCGATGCTGACCGCCCCTTTACGGTAGGCTCTGCCATAACGGTTGTCGTGATCCAGCAGAGCGACAAAATCACCAAAACGGATTTTGTCGATGCCGTACTCTTTCACCGTTTCAGCATCGCTGGTCATAATATCGTAATCACCTTTTGCCACATGGGCTGAACCGATTCCTGATCCCATACAGACCGCAGGGACGACGGTTGTAACCGGCACTTCAAGCACTCCACCCTCAACTTCACGAATATTCATGACCTTGAGCAGATCTGGATCGAGATTGAACAGGGTAATATCCGGATAGTCCGTAAGCTTCAGACCCTGTCCCTTTCCCCGAATGATGATGGTATCGCTGTAGAGAAGCTTTTCCTTCACATCGCGCACAAAGTCCACTATCACATGTTCCGATCCTCCATGATGACCGAGCACACGTCCTTCGGCTCCTTTTGCTTCGCCTGTAACGACTGTGGCAATGTTGCCGGCGCAGGAGTAGATCTGCAATCCAACGTTTGGATGCTCGAAGGGCTTATTGGTATCAGCTGTGCAGCTGACTCCAGGCTCTATATGATCCCCTTGCCATCCAAAAGCCGCATCTCCAACCTGGACGTTCAGAGTAATGCCTCCTATCGAAGGAAGAAGAAAGGGGGTGCCATGATGGTCAACTTCCCAGTTTCCTCTGGTTCTCGGTTGTCCGGGCTGGCACTGAAGGAGAAACTCTACAAGATGTTGTTCGTTGGTGGTAAGCATAACTTCTTTTTAATGGTGATTGTCTAAATACATGGTCAGGCAGGCTTTGAATCAAATCCCGGGCGAATAAAGGCGCGTGCGGCAGGAAATACAACTTCAAGTGAACGGCGCAAACGGTCAAGGTGAACAAGAATAGAGAGTGTTTTATCCTCATGAGCAGGATACTCTGCATAAAGAACGCTCCAGGCAGCAAGGGAACGGTCAATGGTAATCAGTGCAACCTTGGCAGTTCCGTTGGCATCGGTTTGCTGTTCATTGTCTGCAATAGCTGAATCGTTCATACGGCCTTCGACCGCACGAACAAGTTTAGGGTAAATAAAATACTGATAATGTCTGATGACCTGGAGATGCTCATCAAGAGCAAATGGGTGATTAGTCAGCAGTGATTCATCCGCGTCCGTATATTCATCAACAGCAGCAAACCATTCGTTAACCATGCCGGAATAGACAAGTGCTGCTGTCGCACAAGGGTGTTCACGGGCATTCTGATGGAAACTCTCCTGCTGCCGGGACAATACAGTTTCCTTATCAAGATCTTCCGGATCGATCCCCTGCTGAGCAGCCATTTCCCTTATAAGGCGCATGGCCTGAACCAGAGCTTCACCCATATCCTCCCAAAACCGGGCATTCAATGCATCAAAATCCTGCAAGGCACCAGTGGTGGTGGCTTCCTCGGATTCAATCTGAAACTGAAGGCAGCACGACGTATATGCGCACCGCTCACACCATCGGTCGCAATAGTTATAGATGCCTGGAATCAAATCCGGTTTATCGCCCATTACTTACTCTCTTCGGTTCGCTTTGCCCTTCCTTGACTACCAATCGATACGACCTCTCAGCGACTTGACATCTGAGCGCTTCTCCTTTTTTTCAAGTCGTTTAACTTTTGAACTGAACGTTGGTTTTGTACTCTTTCGTTTTTTTGGACCTTCTGCCACACTGCCCAAAATCATCTGAAGCCGCTGAAGTGCATCTTCACGATTTTTCTCCCTTGAGCGAAACCGCTGTGCTTTTATGACAAGAACTCCTTCGCTTGAGAGACGCTGATCCCTCATGCTGAGCAAACGTTCCTTGACCTCTTCAGGAAGGGAGGATGCCCTGATATCGAAACGTAAATGAACCGCAGTCTCAACCTTGTTCACATTCTGACCGCCGGCACCCTGGGAACGCATGGCATGCAGCTCGATTTCGGTAACCGGAACAGATACCTTTTGCTTGATTTTATTGCTCTCAGTCATTTAGACGCCCTATGTCACGCATGCCATGATACATATCTTCAGCTCCAAGAGTGGTGAACCTTACTGTAAGGCAGCAAGGGCGGTGATAGTTTCTGGCCATGTTGTAAATCTGATGCTTTTTATTCCGACGGACTCCGCTGCGCTGCAGTTTTCCGGCTTGTCATCGATGAGTATAAATTCATGAGCCGCTATTCCTGAATCATTAAGAACATGCTGAAATGCTTCCGGAGAACTTTTCATAAACCCGTGTTCGTAAGAAAGATAGTAACGCTCCCTCTCCCTTAAAAGTGGATATTTTGTCTGGAGAAAAGCAAAATGCAGAGGATCTGTATCGCTGATTATCCAGAGCCTGTGCTCCCTGCTGAGAATCTCCACACCCTCTTCTGCCCCATCCATCGGAGAGAAGACATCCTGCCAGCGCTCCCTTATTTCACCATGGCTCATATTTCCTGTCAGAGAATCACGCGAAATCATGCAGAGATAGTCAAGAGGAGCAATGATACCTTGCTCATACTTCGTTTTCAGCTCTCCTTCACAATATTTCCTGTACACTGCCTGCAGGTCGGACGAGCTCTCAGCAAGAACTCCCCTGCAGAATCTTAAAAAATCTACAGATACAATCACATTTCCGATATCAAGTAAAATAATGCTCATACTGCCTCTTCTCTAGGTTCTTATGCCGGATTTTAACACCCTAAATTCTTTTAAATTACAGAAACACAAAGGGCGCATGGATATGCGCCCTTTGTGTTTCTGCCATAGTTGAAACTGTTCGGCTTCTCCTGAAAAAGCCTTGTGCGGTTAATCATAACAACCACATTTAAAAAACGATAGCGCTGATAACTAATCCGCAGACAAAGCAGTTCGGACAAAACGGCGTGAGAACCGTTCTATGGTTCGAAATTAATTTAGAGAGGAGTTACGTCTTCAGCCTGAAGGCCTTTTGCTCCCTGGGTCACTTCCATCAATACTTTCTGGCCTTCGACAAGTGTTTTGCGACCAGTACCGTTAATGGCACTATGATGCACAAAAACATCTTTTCCGCCTTTCTGCTCGATGAAGCCGTAACCTTTTTCTTCGTTGAACCATTTAACAGTTCCTTCAACCTGAGTACCCATATCTACCTCTTTTTATTTTTGCCATTTAAATTTGGCGTTACAATGAACGAACCCCGACATGAGGCGCTCAAAAACGAATTTATTTTTCGTAAAATGAATTTACTCACTTTAAGCTAATTCAAAAAGGAAGTTGGGCAGTTTACGCTACTTTTTTATTTTTGACAAAAAAAAGCAGTGGGCCCTTTTTCAGAGCTCCTGGGTGGCGCAAACCTGATGAAATCCTCCTACACTAGCTTATTGCCCAGAGCTTAATCTTGCGATCATCGCTTCCGCTGGCAATGATTTTCCCGTCAGGTGAGATATCAACTGATTGCACTTCAAGCACATGACCACGATAAGAGTGCAGCTGTTTACCACTCTGGACATCCCAAAGTCTTACTGATTCATCGTTGGCAGCACTTGCAATCTTTGTGCCATCCGGGCTGAAACAAACACTGCGTACTGCATCTTCATGACCTTCAAACACTGTTATAATTTCGCCGCTTTCGGCATTGAGAATCTTTACCTTCGCATCCCGTCCGCAGAAAGCTATAAGCTTGTCATCAGGACTATAGGCTAATGCATGTGAAAGCCTGTCATTTGTACTGAAGTTCGCAATATTTTTACCACTCTCTACATCCCAGATCTTAATGACAGGCTCTTCTCCGCAGCTAGCAATTCTCTTGCCATCGTGACTGTATGCCAGACACTCGATGTATGATTTGTGACCGAGAAGCCGGGAGAGCTCACGGCCGGTTTCGACATCCCAGAGCCTGATTGTCGTATCTCGTGAACAGCTCGCGACAGTTTTACTGTCCGGACTGAAAGCCACCATACGCACTGCAGTATCGTGACCTTTGCAGACATGCAGGCACTCTCCGGTCGACGCGTCCCAGATTCTAACGGTGCTGTCGGTACTGCCGCTTGCAAGCCGCTTCCCGTCGCGACTGAAATCAATACACTCAACCCATGTTTCGTGTCCTTTCATGGTAAGCAGAGGTTTGCCGGACTCCACATCCCATAGCATAACCTGTTCATCAAAACTGCCACTGACAAGTTTTTTTCCATCGGTGCTGAATTTTACTCCCAGTACCCTGTCAAGATGGCCTTCCATCGTTTTTATCAGGTTAACATCCTCAATAACTTTGGGAAGCGTCAATTCCACTTCCTTTTTCCCGAATATTTTCGATAAGAAACCCATAACAATAGTCTCGTTTGAATTGATACCCTTTTACCCGATACAGTTCGCCCTGGTTGATGGCGCTGATTTTAATCGTGCAATTTAAAAAAAATTATCACCTCTATCAGGAAAAATTGTAATGTCGCCCTTTCCAGAGAGTGCCTCTGCCGAATTTGATCTTTAAAAAAGAGTTGAGGGCTATGCCAATGAGCAATATCTGGGAAAAAACATGAAGAGAGGCAAGAGAAAGTGACTGGCGAAAGAGCTTTGCAATAATGAGACGGCAGATAAATGCTATGATAATCTGAGCAAGAGGCAGCCAGAACAATAAAACGCCAGATTCCCCAACCAGCAGTGAGCGGAACAGAAACAGATAGGGCAGAACATAGAGGGCGGCAATCATACCTGCAAGCATGAGCAGCCCCGGCGTACTGTATCCTATCGCAGGGAAAAGGTTTTTTGAAAACCCTTCCCAGATCTCCTTGAAATTACGATACATCCTGCACGTAACCACATCAGAACCGTTAAAAGCCACGACACTGCCTCCGGCTTTTTTAACGGCTCTGCAGAGCCAGACATCTTCAACAATGGCATCTCTGACAGCAGCATGGCCATCAATGCGTTCATACATCTCGCGGCGAAAACAAATAAACTGACCGTTGGCAAAACTGAACGCAGGTCTCGGGCTTGTACGGACAAAGCGAAGAGGAAGATAACACATGAGAATAACATGGATCAGCGGCACCAGCAGTTTTTCCCAGAACGATCCGAGCTCCTGATACGGCATAAGGGAAAGCATATCTGCCCGGGCACCCTGTATGGCTCCAACAGAGCGACGCAGGGCATCAGGCTCATGCATGGTGTCTGCATCAGTAAACAGCAGCAGTTCCCCCTTTGCCTGCCGACTGAGCTGAAAACAGGCCCAGGCCTTGCCATGCCATCCAGCAGGAAGCGGTTCACCAGGCAAAACATGCAGGCGATCCCCCGACTCCTTCCGCAGACGATCCAATAGCTCCGGGGTAGCATCGGTTGAGCCGTCATCAAGCACAAGAATCTCAAATGACCCATAGTCCTGACGCAAAAGAGAGGATACGCAGCGTTCGATGTTCAGCGCTTCATTACGGGCAGGTACCATAACCGAAACCAAAGGCCCTGTATAAGGCGGATTCTCCGGCATACAGGGAAAGTCAATCAGGTTTCTCAGCAAAAGCCCTAAAAAAAACAACAGAGAACACAGAACAGCTATCTGATAGAAAAAAAGCATAGGCGCGATAAAAAAGGCCACCCTTTCGGGCAGCCTGCAAGTTCATGAGTAAAACGGTAAAACCCTGTTCAGTCGATCAGTTTATTGATATCATACTCAAAGATTCCCTCAGCTCCGGCTCTCTTAAGTTCCGGAATAAGATGACGAACTATTTTTTCTTTAACGATAACCTCAAGTGCCACCCACCCTTCTTCAGTCAGATGCGATATTGTCGGCTGACGCAAGGCCGGAATAATTGCAATAACCTTGTCCAGCGAAGATTTCGGGGCATTCATTTTCAGTCCGACCTTTCCCTGGGCATTAATAGCGCCTTGAAGCAGCATTGCCATATTTTCTATCTTCTCGCGCTTCCATGGATCATTCCATGATTTTTTATTGGCTATCAATTTTGTGTTCGACTCGAGTATGGTATCAACAATTCTCAGTTTGTTAGCCCTGAGCGAAGAACCTGTTTCTGTCACTTCGACAATGGCATCGGCCAAATCAGGAGGTTTGACTTCAGTGGCTCCCCAGCTGAACTCGACCAAAGCATTGACCCCGTTTTTTGCAAGATATTTCTTGGTAATATTGACTACTTCAGTAGCAATATGCTTGCCTTCAAGGTCTTTTACCGACTGAACAGATGAGCTTTCAGGAACGCAAAGCACCCAGCGAACAGGTCTCATGGAGGCTTTTGAATAGACCAGATCAGCAACCTCAACTACATCTGCATCAGTTTCGATGATCCAGTCTTTACCGGTCAACCCGACATCAAAAGCTCCAAGTTCAACATAGTGAGCCATTTCCTGAGCCCTGATAAGTATGGCTTCCAACTCATCATCATCTATTGAGGGAAAATAGGATCGGCTCTGAACAGAAAAATGAAATCCTGCATGTGCAAAGAGATCTATTGTGGAATCCTGCAGACTTCCTTTCGGCAAACCAAGTTTCAGAACCTTGTTTGAATTACTCATAGCAACAGCTGTCTATAAATTAACGTTATAACTCTTTGAGTTGAAAAACACCATTTTTAAAAACTCCGTAAGGCAGATTACCTTCAATCCACGATCCAAGATTGACATACCTGCAGGGAGGAACAGAAAGCTCCGTTATCCCCTGAACATGATTATGACCGCAAACAAAATAATCAAACTTCTTTTCTGCCGCCAAAGATTCTGCAAAGTTTAACAAACGATCTGTTTCAAACACACGGTCAACTTTTTTATGCGTGCGACTTAAGCGGGATAAAGCTTTCATTAAACCGATAGCAAGATCGGGATGAAACTCCAGAAGAGAGAGATTGAAACGGTTCCTTACAACCCGGGCAAAAAGCTTGTAACCAATATCCCCTTTCCCAAGACCATCTCCATGAGCAAGCAGAAATTTACGGCCATCAATCAGCCGTTCCTGCATCCCATACACTGTTTTTACCCCAAGCTCTTCATCAAAATATCGTCCAAGATAAAAATCATGGTTCCCCGCGACATAAACCACCTCGATATTATGTCGAACAAGATCGGACAATAAACAGATAAACCGGGAAAACCCCTTTGGAATGAGATGACGGAACTCCATCCAGTAGTCAAGAATATCGCCAAGCATATAAAGCGAACGGCCTTCTGCCTTGATAATGGCAAAAAGCCGTTCGAGGTTGTCAAGCTTGAGCTGCTCGCTTTTGTTGTCCTGCAGTCCTATATGAATGTCACTGATAAAATAAATTGCCGGCATATCCCCCCGTTTTCATGTGTTCATTTCATAAAAACCGGGCCGCAGCAATAACGGCAAGAGGAATGGTAATGTTATCAACCTCTTTAGGGCTGATACCTTCAACAATCGTGGCAATCACCGCAATAGTGACAATCTTTGTGGCATCAAACGATTCAGGCACAATAAGCCGGACAAAAAACAAACCGGCAAAAATACTGCCCACAAGAAAGGCAAGACTGCCTTCGACGCTTTTATCACTGAGCACACGATATTTCAATTTGCCGTAACGGGTGCCGATAATAGGAGCCAGACCATCTCCCCAACCGAGCATCGCCATTGCCAGTACTCCTGCGAACTGTTTGTAATAGAGAGTGCCGCATATCATGGCAACAATAACAAAATAGAGTGTCCCTTTGAGCAGTTCACGCCTGTCTCCGGTACGGGTCATGGTTTTAACCGCCTGATCGTCTTCGGCGGCAAACAATCCCTTCTGGATCAGCAGCACCGTCCAGACAGCAAACACAGTGATATTAAGAAAGTGAGAGCGACCAAGGTCAATAAAAAGCGGAAGAAAAATAATTGCTGAACCGGCACAGATGTGGGTAATCTTGCGGCTGATATCCCTTGGAAGCGAATGATTGGTTACAAGGTAATCCATAAGCGGAGGAACGCTGAAGACATAGACAAATGTCAGCAAGGTAACCAGTGCATTATGCCATACAACTGGAAGCGAAAAAAAGGTTGCAGTATTCATAGCATCATAATGGTTTAAGATTACTCTATTTCCCGGACAATAAAATTAGTGAAAATAGACTGGTTCAGCGACCCTGAAAAAAATCCTGCCACTGAAACCCTCCTGATGCCGGAGAGAGCCTTTACTCTGCCTCTACTTCATATACCTTTAATGTATTTCAATCCAACCATTCCCGCAACAATCAGATTGGTGAGTAAAAACAGGATATTATTTATCACCTGAAAGCGGAGAAATGTGTTGTGTTCCTGAACATCACTCTTGCCGATTGCATTGCCGAATCCATCTTCTACAGCTCCCTTCAGAAATGACAAGCCGCCTTTTGGATCTCGTAAAAGCTGTACCTGAATGGAGAGATTGAGGACAAGACCGATTAAAACAAAAACCATGGGTAACATAAAACCCCATGTAAACGAAAGGTAGGCCATCACTCCAAAAACAAGGTCTATAATCAAAAATGAGACAAGAAATGTATTTCTGGCACCGATCATTACCGTCAGGGACTTGAGCCCGCCTTCCTTATCGCCTTCCGCAGACTTGAAATCGTTAAGAATGATCAAGGCGACCGCCATAAAAAAGTTCAAGCTTGCAAGCCACAGAGCTTCCGGACGAATATCCCCGAACAGGGCATTGGCCGACAAAAAAGAAACAAACCCATAGGAAAAGCCAACAGCAGGAGCTGAGGTGAGAATATTTTTTTTCAGTTTGAGAGGAGGAGCGGAGTAAATATAGGCAACAAAAAGAGCTGCCATAATTGACAATACAATAACCAGACCTCGAACTCCACCGATATGCACTCCGATAAACACTCCGATCCCCATAGCAAGCAGAAGTGCAACAATACTGTTGCCTAAAGCTTCCATTTCCGTCAAACGGCCTGAAGGAATAGGACGGGAAGGTTCATTGACCCTGTCAAGTTCAAGATCAAAATAGTCATTGACTGACTGGCTGAAACCGGTACCAAGAGGGCCGAACATCAGAAAAATGGCAAGCAGCAGAAGATAGTCGTGAACGGTTGGCTGCATAGCACCCGAAGCCATAACTCCTCCGGCGAGGCAGGGAAAAACGCTTATCCAGGTAACAGGATCAAGCAGTTCAAGATGTGCTCTTACTTTATCGACCAACCCAAGTTTTACGGGAACTGACATGCTTTTACTAATCTCCGAAGCCCGGTAAAGAGCTTGTTATATAATGGTTTCAAAACGACAATTTACAAATCCAGCTCCAGATAAAAAACTCTTAATAGTGAGGGCATTTATCTTTACAGGTTCAAGCGAAGTGAGCACCGGAATGCTGTGGCTTTCCGATCAATGTTGCTGACGTAGCCGAGGTAATGAGCACAGGCAGCCGGTCACCTGTCTGAAAGTGTTCACGGTCAAAAACAACAACCCGATTGGTGTCAGTACGTCCCATCAGCTGCAAAGAAGATCGCTTGCTTTCTGATTCAGCAAGAACCTCAACAACTGTCCCGATTGTCCCTTGATACAACTCTTCCGAGATAGTGTTCTGCAAATCAATAATCTCCTGCAACCTTCTCTTTTTAACCGCTTCAGGAACATCATCCTTAAGCGTTCGCGCTGCAAGGGTTCCAGGCCTTTCAGAGTAAAAAAACATGTAGGCTAAATCAAACCGGAGATCTGAGAGCAGTTTCAGCGTTGCCTGATGATCCTCCTCCTCTTCACCGCAAAATCCAGCGATAATATCGGTTGTGAGTACAACTCCCGGAATAACCGCTTGAATCAACGCTATTTTCTCCCTGTACTCCTCAATTGAGTGCCCCCGGTTCATAAGAGCAAGCATTCTTGAAGAACCGGACTGTACCGGCAGATGTATGTGATTGCAGATGTTCTGTCGATCGGCAATTGTACGCACAAGCTCCCCGGAGATATCTTTCGGATGTGACGTTGAAAACCGGATCCTCTGCCTGGGCGCCTCACAACTGACTGCATCGAGGAGAGCGGCAAAGTTACGACCCTCTTCGGGATCGCAGTATGAATTGACATTTTGTCCCAGCAGGGTAATCTCGCGATACCCGGAAGCAACAAGCTGACGAACTTCGCCGATGACTGAACTGAATGGATGGCTGCGCTCCCGACCGCGGGTAAACGGCACAACGCAAAACGCACACATGTTGTTACACCCCCGCATCACAGGAACAAACGCACTGATCAGACCCTGTCTGACAGTATCTATACCTTCATAGGTTTCAGCTGCATCGAACTCTAATGCTGCAGGCTTCAAGCCGGTTCGAACCTGCTCAATAAGGAGTGGAAGGGATCGGTAGGTATCAGGGCCGGCAAGAAAATCAATTGCCGGAGAGATTGAAAACATATCCTGCCTCTGGTGCTGCGGCACACACCCGACTACACCGACAATCAGACCCTTGTGTCTTTTTTTCAACCCCTGAAGACGCTGCAGATAATTTTCAATACGATCGACAGCATGCTCCCTGACAGCACAGGTATTAAGCAGAATAATCCCGGCGTCATCCTCACTTTCTGCGGAAGGATAGCCTTCCTGCTGCAGCAATGCTGTTATAATTCCGGAGTCCGCATGGTTCATCGCACAACCGAACGTGTGAATATAAAAATTGTTATTTACGCCTGTTCTCATCATGAATGTTGTTTCTTCCCGTAACGAATTATTCCAAAATAGTAACCATTTGTAATCATCACCCTTCTCCGGCAACTTTTCGGGCAACAAAAACGGACAAAAGACCGGTAAGCGAGAGCTGAAAAAGAGGGAAAAGCCCTATACCAAACAAGACCGGCATCGAAGGGCCATATTGCCACAGATGCAACACAAATATACTGACGTACTCAACAGCATAGGCAGAAACAATGCCGGAGAGAAAAAAACACAAACTACTTCAATAAACCAAGCTCCCAAAACCATCGGTGAGCAAAGAAAGCGGTAAAGCAGTAGAGCACAGTTATGCCAAGAGAGTCCATAACTGCCATTGAGAGTATCATCGGCACGTAGACCGATGCCGGCATTCCCGGGTGTGCCTTATAGAGCAGGCCGTGCAGAGATTCCCAGCAGAAATTGGTAAAAAAGGCTGTTACCGCAAGGGTTACAAAAAAAATAACCGTTTTATGCCTGGTTGTCTCCATAGTACCTTGATTCAGAGGTATCCACCGCTGCCGGAATTTTTGACGCTAATGAAAAAAAACGATGGGGGACATAATTGTCCCCCATCGTTTATATCGGCCGCTTTCAGAAAGGACCAAAAACGCACTCTCCAAGCATACATTTTAACATCTACCGCTCAGACTCCGAAATGAATGTGCTTGAATTTTTCAAGCAGGACTTCAGCTTCGTCCTTGCACTGACCACATACTGTGCCAAGCTTGGTTCGCTCCTGCAGTTCAAAATAAGTACGGGCCCCTTCAAGAACTGCATCTTCAATATCATGATCGGTAATGCTCATGCACTGGCAGATCACCTTGGCCTGCTCCTGCTTGACCTTGTCCTCCTGACCGTTGCGGGTATAGTAGTTATTTATGGCCGCACGCAAAGCCTTGTCACCAAGCACTGAACAGTGAATTTTGTGATCCGGGAGTCCTCCGAGTGCAACAGCTACCTCTTTGGGTGAAATATGAAATGCCTGATCGAGTGTCCTGCCCTTTACCATCTCAGAAAGAATGGAGGTACTGGCAATAGCGCTTGCGCAACCATAGGTTTTCCACTGACAGTCAGTGATCACCTCTTTCTCCTTGTCCACCTTTATCACCACCATCATCTGATCCCCGCACTGCAGGTTCCCTTCCATACCAACGCCATCAAATTCATCAGTATTCTCACCCTGAAGAATATTCTTCGGGTTCATGAAATGTTCCTTCAATGTTTCACTATATGCCCAATCACCTGCTTGCAGCATGCAATCCTCCTTTTATATAAGCCGTTGACATGTTTCTGATTCTTTCAATTATTTTTGGTAACACATTGAGGATGTAATCCACCTCCTGCCTTGTACTTTGGCGACCCATACTGAACCGGATCGAGCCGTGAGCAAGTTCGGCATCCACCCCGGTGGCAAGAAGCACATGTGACGGGTCAAGAGATCCGGATGCACATGCAGATCCAGTTGAGACGGCAATACCTTCAAGATCGAGATAGAGAAGAATAGCTTCTCCTTCAACTCCTGTAAATGAGACGTTAAGCGTACTGGCAAGTGAATCTGTGGGATGACCGTTGAAATGAATATCATCAATGCTGTTCTCAATCCCGTTTCTGAGTACGTTCTTCAGCTCAAGCAACCGCTCATGCTCACCCGGCATTTCGAGTGCTCTCATTTCAACTGCTTTTCCTAGACCTAGAATACCGAGAGTGTTTTCTGTACCTGCACGCCGGCCAAGCTCCTGATGGCCTCCCCGTATCAAAGGACAGTAAGGCACGCCTTTCTTTACAAACAACGCACCGATGCCTTTCGGTCCATATATCTTGTGAGCTGATATGGTAAGAAAATCAACCCCGAGCGATCTGACATCAACAGGTACCTTGCCAACAGCCTGGACGGCATCAGTATGCATCAATGCTCCACTTGCATGGACCATTTTCGCTATTGTTTCAATATCCTGCAGGGTACCGATCTCATTGTTTGCCATCATGATTGAGACCAGACCGACATCATCTCCCAGCATACCGGCCAATTGATCGAGATCGACTTTCCCGTACTGGTCAACATCAAGATACTTTACCCGTACACCACGGTGACCAAGGCATTCAGACGTCTCCAGAACACAGGGATGTTCAATTTTTGTGGTAATGATTGAACTGCGCATTTTCGAACCGGGAATACACTGGCTCGATCCACACACAAAGAGAGAGAGTACTGTATTGTTGGCTTCAGATCCACTGCCGACAAAAATAATTTCTCTTTCGGTGGCCCCGATAAAATCAGCGACCTGGCGACGGGCATTTTCAACGTTTGCCCTTGCTTCACGTCCATACGAATGCATACTGGAAGGATTGCCGAACATCTCCATGGCCGCAATCATCTCCTTTTTCACTTCCGGATGCAGAGGCGTCGTGGCATTGTTATCAAAATAAACCTTCATGTCTGCCATAATACGTTCAATATTCGTGGTTTAAGCTTTTGTGACTACTAAGGTAAACTTTATTTATTGCGCTGACCGCTTTTCTCAAATCAAAATATTTCAAACATCTCCATCGAATTATAAGCATACCAATGAACTATGCATTACGAAATGTAGAAACAGCTCTATTAATTCCTAACAAGACTTAATTTATCCTGTTTTTACCAATAAAGCTAATCTCTCCTTAAAAAAAGAGGTTTTCCACACAAAAAAGCTCAGTTAATAATAAGAATACGCTCCGTTGTCGGAGGAAGTTTTTTTCCGTTCAGGTACAACTCGACAAATTTCGGGCGTCCCAGGTTAACCCAGAACTTATTTCGAGCTTCGTATCGAAGCACCTGACCACTGCTGAACTTTCCGCCAGGATAGACCCTTGAGCTGTCATCGGCGATAACCTTGACCCATGAATATTCGTCAACCAGGCGGATAACAAGCACCTTCCGGTATGGAGATGTAGAAGAGGATGGCAGAAAAGAAACATTTTTTGCCCACTCACCGGAATTGGAAGCAGTAGCTGATAGCGCTGACGCAGATGAAACCGGTGCTGGCGTTGCCGGAGTAACAGGAGGAGAGGCCGCTGCAGAATCAGGAGATGACGATGCGGCATTGAGAGCCGGTTTATTCGAAGCGGAAATCTGAAGAGAATCGACAATCTGTTCGGCAACAGCGACCGTATCTTCCTGACTTGCAGAAGGGAGGGGAACAACACCGGGAGAACGAGTATCTGAAAAGTTAAGCTGACCGTTAAAATAAAAAAACGCAAGTCCGGCAGCAGCAACGAGTACAATGCCGGCAATCAGCAAGACTAAAGATCTTGGAAACCGGACATCCCGAAAGTTTGTATCCCGGCCCGGGCGTTTTTCCTTCTTTCTGGAAGTTTTATCAATTGCAACCTCACGCTTGAGGGCTGTGGTCAGCTGCAGCTCCTTTTTGCATTGTTCAAAAGTGTCATCGTTGCCTGCTCCCATCATTAGAGCATAGGCCTTGATATAGGTAAAAACATAGGCCTTGGGGAGAAAGCTGAAATCGCCTTCCTCGATTTTTTCAAGATGATTCTTTTGAACCGAGGTCAAGCGGCTGACATCTTCCAGAGAAAGGTTTTTTTCGATTCTTGCATTTTTCAGCTCCCTTGAAAGAAGCTCCAATGCTGTGCTGCTTGATACCTGCTCAGTCATAGAAAACAACCCCAATTACGATAAGCCAAGGAAATACAAAAACTTTCAGTCTAGTAAATTTACAAAAAAGATAGAAAGCATATCAAGGAAAAGGATGATTTTATTCTCAGAGAATCAGCCGTTATTCATAAAAAAACAAGATCACCAGCTCCTGATAAACCTCATTTATACATTCTTAATCAATTCCGTATGAGGAAATATTCATCAGGATTTCACGAGCGACATCAGAGTTTACACCAAGAGAAAACAATGCACCTGATCCGGAAACCGTCCCCTGCATCTCTTGACTGATCTGTTGACGAATTGCTCCAATCTCAACCCCGTTAAGGTTTTTCCAGAGAATAAAAACTCTGTCATGCGGGAAAAACAGTTTTTGGAGCCTTGCTCCTGTAACCTTATCGGGACTAAAGAATAAAATTCCTGAAAGAGTCTTTGCCGATTCCTGGTGCTCAGATAACAGAGAAAACTCTTTAAGCGAATGGAGGTATGAATATCTTTTTTCAGGAACAGAAGTGCTGTTTCCACTCAAAATATGGAAGGGAAAAAGATTGTCACTGATAAAAATAAGATGCTTGTAGCTTGCGAGTGAAGGGGCAAAAGGTTCATAAAACGCTTTACTGAACCATTCACGCTCTTTAGTACTCTGTTGAGGGCTGGCAAGTTCACGTCTGAATGCCTCTATTTTTGAAGCCGGGGTATTAAGGGAGTCGAAGCAGACACCACTTCGAGCTATCTGCAACTGCTTTCTTCCTATGAGCATGGAGCCGCAAAGACTGTCGGACATAAGCGGCTTTATTATCGCCTGATCATCCTTCAGAGCAGCCTGGACTGTACGGAGTGTTACCGGAATAAGTTGGATGGCTTCAGCTGCAACTGGATTTATGGCCCTGACCTGTGGAAGCAGTTCAATTAATCGGCCTCTTTTGATGTTGAGAGCCCGATCGGCACTCCTGTTTTTTTCATATCCTTCTGCGCGGAGGAAAATATCGGCTTTCCGCTGAAGCAGTGCTGAAATCTCGTGCTGCAATTGAGAAATTTTTGTTTCGAGAGCTTCATGACCCTTGCCAAGGCTGAAGCTTTTTCTGTAAATCTGCAATAAACGCTGCAGGTCGATATTGCCGGCTTGTTCACCGGCATCAAACAGTTCAAAAATTCTCGACTTTTCAAGCAGCAAACCTGTAAGACGATGTGCTGATTTTTTTTCAAGCTCAAGCAGCTCATTTGTCGGATAAGGCGGTGCGTAAGAGGTATTGATTGAAACCCCCTGCTGCAAAGCACTGATCAGCTCCTCATCTTTAAGTTTAAGAGATTTGCTTCCACCAAGCATCAAAAGGGAACAGCCCTGGGCATACTGCATATTTTTCATGCGAAAATATTCAGCTGCCTCGCGGAAAGGATCGGGTTTACGAACTATGACCGCATTGGATTCCAGCCGAAGTATCTGTACAAGCAAAGGATTTTGCGACTTTTCAGCAAGCGCAAGTGCCTTGAACAAAAAAAAGCTGGCATTTCTGCGATGCTTATCAAGAGACTGAACACTTTTTGATGCCGTCCTGAGCGCCTGAATCCTGCGCTCGAATTCGCCCTCCATAGCTAAAACCCTGCCAGACTCGGCAGCAATTTTCACGGCAATGGCATCTTCAGTTTCCACAGCAAGCTGCGGCATAGCCTTCTTACATTGCAGAAGCCCTGCCAAGGCTGTCATTCTGGTAACGGGATCACGCTCCCAACCCGATAGATGTCGATATATTTCTGCAGACTTCTGGAATTCGCCACTCTTTAGATAGAGAGAAGCCAGTTCAAATTGTACTGCTGGAGTTGGAGCAACAACGTGCTCAAGAGCAAGCGCAGCATCCCCGAAACTTCCCAATTCACGAAGCCATATTGCCTTATCGGTAAAGAGTGCATTGCGAAGTGAATCCGGCACTGTCTTTGGCGGTAGTTTTTCCAGAAGTGCCGTCGTTTTGAGCGCATCATAATATTCACCTGTCAAGCCTTCAATTACACGCTTCTCATGCAATGCCCTGACCACCCTGGGTAACGCAACGTTAAGAGTGTCCAGAGAGAGAGCCTTGTTATACAAATCAAGGGCTTTCTGATACTCCCCGCGATTTCTGCAGGAAAATGCCTGCTTGTATAGAGGCTCGGGAGATTCACTGATATTGTTATCGGTAGTGCAGCCTGCAAAAAGAAAGTAAAGGCCAAGAAGCACCATTCCTGACGGAAACCGCCGGAAATGAATTTTCATAGAAGGAGCCTCCAGCTCCAGAATAAGCGTTGGGGTTATAGTTTATTTTACCAATAAATCAGCCGCAAATCAACTGTTATTTTACTGGTCAGTCCCCTCCTTATCACCTTACGGATAAAGGAAATATCGAGTTGAACGAAAGTGGATTGAATGGATTTTAAGCCAATTTTAGGGTTAATTTTTCAATCCTTTAAGAATCATCCTGTTACATTTACAACCATTGAAATGAAAGATATTCAAGTCCAAAAATATTAAGGTATTTCAACCCGGAAGCCTGATGCCGCGTCATAAACATAGAAAAAACAAATCCATCCTGAACAACAACGCTCCATTGAAAAGACTGCTCGTAATGAGTCTGCGCAACCGGATTGCCTTTTACTACACTGTTGCGACAGCATTTTTAGTCGCCATGGTTTTTACTATCACCTACCTGATTGTTGAGAGCGTTGTCTACAAGCAGTTTGATGAGAAAATCAAGACCGAGATTTCGGAAATCCTTTCAAAAGCACATATCACAACGAAAAATTTTACAGGCTTTGCCAGCTTTCAGGAACTAGATAACAATGACAGTATCGATACTGAATTTGTTCAGGTGGTAAACACGACCGGAGAGGTGGTAAAAAAATCATCAACTCTTTCCTGGTGCGCACTGGCTTTTAACCCCAATCAGTCGGGCTCAACTTACTTCAATAACAGTTTTTCAAACTCAGTTGTCCGGCAGGCACAGATACCTCTAGTCAACCGCAACGGGGTTACTGAAGGCTATCTTATTGTGGCTGTTCCCCTCAAAAACGCAATAATTGTTCTAAACGATCTGCGAAATGTTTTTCTTTATTCATTCCCTGCTATTCTTTTTACGCTTTTTGTCTGTACGCGTATGATCGCTGGAAAAAGTATACGCCCCATTGAAAGAGTGATCGCCACGGCTGAAAGAATGACTCAGGCAAACCTCCATCAACGCATAGCCCTGCCCTTTCACCATGATGAATTATATCGGTTATCTTCGACCATCAATGACCTTCTGGACAGGCTGCAGGAAGCATTTCAGCGTGAGAAGCAGTTTACTGCCGATGCTTCCCACGAACTGAAGACACCGCTTTCAACAGTTAAAGGAACGCTTGAGGTACTGATACGCAAACCAAGAGAGAGAGAGCACTACGAAACCCGGATTCAGTTCTGCCTTGTGGAATTAAACCGCATGGCCAAACTGATCGATCAGCTTCTGATGCTTGCACGATATGAAAGCAGTTCAATGAGGCCGAATATAGAAACGGTATCCCTGTTGCCTCATATTGAAGAGGTTATCGACAGGATGAACGGATATGCGATGGAAAAGAATATTTCGATCAGGATGGATCAAAAAGATTCTGTAAGTGTAGCTGCAGATCCTGCAATCCTTGAAATGATTTTTGTGAATGTTCTCTCGAATGCAATCAAGTATTCCCCGAGCGGTTCTTTTATTACTATAGCTGTAGAGCGAAAAGCCAATATGATTGTCTGCAGTATTGCCGATCAGGGAATCGGCATTCCAGAAGAAAAAATAAATGCAGTTTTTGAAAGATTTTACCGGGTCGATACATCAAGAAATTCCGGTACAGGAGGGAGCGGACTGGGATTATCGATTGTAAAAAAACTTGCAGATCTTCAAAAAATCAAGGTCTCCCTGAAAAGCGAAAAAAACATCGGGACAACCTTTGTGCTGACCATTCCGGCTGCAGAACCATTGATCATCCCGACCTGAATATCGCTTCAGTCCCTATCCGCGAATTGATATGATGAAAAAGAGTGTTGATTAAAACGAGCGAATAGGCCTTACACGACCGGTGTTTGTTTTATTACCGTCAATCCGCTGGCCATTGCTGAAATCCTGAGCCCATGCTTTACCGGCTTCGCTATCCGAAGAACTCCAGTAATAGGTTTCAAGGATACCACCAAGGCTGCTGCGATGAATATAGATCAGATTCAACTGATCCAGGTTCGGTAAAACCCAGTCGCAATACCCATCCACAAACCTGTTGGCCGCAATCTTCGCACCATACCAGTTAAAGAACCCCTCCGCCTTGCCGGAAGAACCCGTCATATCAGCTTTGGCTGCAACAAGCCCATGCTGCCCGGTACCATCAATATAAATGACAACACCACCATTATAGCTGTCACCAATCTTCAGCCCTGCCGCAGAGGAAAGTGAAGAAACACCCACCATACTCAAACCGGCAATCAGAAAAATTGCCCAGAGCCGGGTAACATATTTTTTTGCAGAAAGTTTCATGAGTCGGTCAGTTTACAATTAACAGGTTAAATATCACAGTTAGGCTCTATGCCATCAATATAAACAGCCAAGGCAGTTCTTTCTTTTCCTCCGCCAACTGCAAATAATCTTCACATTCTTCCCTCTCAGCACTACCCATCCTATGAGTCCCCATAATGACCAAGCAAGGAAAGAACCGATACCGTCACTATGGAGGCATCAATTTTATAGATTATTCGGTCCTTCTTATTCAATCTTCTTGACCAATACCCCGAAAAATCACCTTTCAATCGTTCAGGTTTTCCTGTTCCAGTGGTTGGGTGATCTGAAAGTTCATCAAAAATTTTTTCAATCTTTCTGATGGTGGCTTCAATTCCAATTTTATGCAAAACCCTCAACTCATCCTTTGCTTCTGGTGTCAGTATTACAGTATACTTGCCCATATATTTTTGGGGTCTTTAATCTCAGTATACCTTCCGGCTGCAATATCCTCCTCACCTTTCTTCAATACCTCCAACAACTTTACATTGTCGGAGTATTCATCCTTGACAGTGATTTTTTCCCCAGGCACAATCTCAACAGTCTCAGTCTTGCTAAACCGAACAACAACTTTCTCCTTGGTTGCCAAGTTCAAGTATTTTCTGAGGTTTTTGCGTAACTCAGTAGTGCTAATTGCTATCATAACTTTCTCTCCTGCGTTGTGTTACCGTATATCGTACAACATATACGCATTTTGCAGCTAATACAATCCATCATATAGATACGAAAAGCGGTTATCAATTTTCTCAATAAATATACACCACCCATACACGATTACAAAACACCACAACCTAAGGCAACTCCCCTTGTGGAAACCCTTAGGTACCCTCAGTAATGCAAACTGTCTTTACTATTCTTCCCTTCTCAGAACTAAGTACTATCTTTCTCAGCAAAGGAACCCCGTTTAGCAAATAACTGAATGGGTTCGTTTTGTAAATTATATTAAACCGCCTCAGATCGTCAAGCCCCTGCACTGCCTGGTTAACTGATTGACTGCTCGCCTGAGGTGCCTGATGGCATGATGGAGCTTGCGATGGAACTGGACGTTGCGCTCGTAGTTAAGGATGCATAGTGCAGGTGGATTCAGGCCGTCGGACTCGAGAAGTGCCTGGAGCGGCGGGAGGTGAGAGGCACAGAGGGATGTTTTGATCGATGTTGTGAGGCCGTGAGGTTTTCAATATATACAGCCAAGGCGGTTCTTTCTTCTCCTCCGCCAACTGCAAACTGCCGACTCTCGTAACTTTCTTTCTGAGTACTAAGAACTCCTCCTGCTCACTTCTGCAAGTTCGACAAGTGAAAAGATATTCCCCATCCATTACCACCCTCAGGAAATATGCCGAAGCTGTTGGCTTAAAACACCGTTAGAGCTATACCAGAATTTGCAAACCTCAGCACGTAACTGAACGTTAAGAATTCCGTCCCCAAGTTCTTGCGCTGTCAAGCGCATTGAAGGGTTATACATTAACATACTATAACTCTCCAGCCAAAACTAGAATCCGATGCTTTACCTCATTTGAAACCCACATTCCGGCATCACTTAACTGGTTAACAAAAGGTTCAATGCTTTTGATGAATCCTTGATGCTTGAGTTCCAATAAAACCTTAAGGGTCCCCCAAACATTTAACCCAGCTGCACGAGCTGTACGACGAGCAAGCATATCATCAAGCAAAACAATACTATCTGGATTTTCGATTGCCAGCGACATAGCCGCCAATTCTCCCGGACCCAAATCCAAGGAAAGCCACTCGGAAGGAAGTGATTGAGGATTAACAATTTGAAGCCATGAGTAATCAGAAAGTTTTGGAACGACATAACCCTTATGTCCTCCAACCAATAACTCACTTTTTACAGCTTCAGGTGTCCATATTTCGCCGAAAAGCTCTGGAAACCAATCAATTACCCCTATTCGATAAAGATAAAGAAGCGGTGAAGTATTGCTTATCGCATTAATGAACTTGGTCATGTTCTAAGTCATCTAACTCCGCAGCTAAAGGAAAAACATTATACCTGCCGAGGTTGAGTAAAAATTCAACACGACCCATTCCAGCAAGTTCAGCAGCGCGACCTGAAGAAAGCCTACCCATTTCAAATAACTTCACAGCAGCAAGCATCCGCAACTCTCTGCCGAATGAAATAATATCAGTCTTCTCTGCCAGCAATACCTTTTCAGGAATATCAAGCGAAATATGTTGTACAGCCATAACTCACCTCCATTATCAATTTTCTCAACAAATATACACCACCCATCCGCGATTACAAAATATGACCACCACAACTCAGCACACTCCTACCTGCCTACTATTTTACCTATAGTTATCAAAATCGCTAACTTATGCCGTGAGTTATGAAATTGAATACTTCCATCCAGTATTAAGGATACGATTGATGGATGGATCTCAAGCATCAAGGCCGATTACAGGAGATTAAAAATGGATGGACTTAAATACCAGCCAGTCCCATACGATGTTGAAGGGGATATAGCCAAAGACCTTCAAAACGAGGAATTTCGCAGGGAATATGACGCGCTGGAACCAAAATACGCATTCATCAATGAACTGCTCTCTGCACGACGGGGCTCAGGAATGACCCAAGAAGCATTGGCACTCAAAATCGGGACAACCAAAAGTGCGATCTCCAGGCTGGAATCCGGCAGCAAGCACTCCCCATCCATTACAACCCTCAGGAAATATGCCGAAGCTGTTGGCTGCGAACTTGAAATCAAGCTGACTCCAAAAAAACAGAAAAAAGCGGCAGGTTAATTTTTCTTACCTGACAAAAGTCAAATAATTGAAGCTCTGATGCATCAAAGGGGCATCCAAGACATGATGCCCAACTGAGCAGATAACACGTTCTTAATGTGCTAACATCAAGTATTTCATGAAGTTTGGACTGGCTGCCAACTGACTACGGGACGAACACCAGGCGGAAGCCATAATCAATGTCCCGGTCATCAGGGACCCTGCTGGAACGATAAGCCGACCGACAGTTCTCGGCATCGTAGTCCCAGCCTCCTCCACGGTGCACACGCTGCGAACCGCTTGCTGGACCGGCAGGATTGATAATAGTGCCTTCCGCTTTACATTCGTCATAGTAAGTTTCGCTGAACCAGTCACTGCACCACTCCCAGGCATTGCCATGCATATTGTACAAACCCCAGGCATTGGGCGCAAAACTGTTTACAGCAACGGTCTTCTCCCGGTTCAACCCGTAATTTGCCTGATTGTTCGTCAGGTTTTCTCCTGTATTGAACGGGGTGCTGCTTCCTGCTCGACAAGCATACTCCCACTCTGCTTCTGTTGGCAGACGGAAACGTTTTCCCGTTTTTGTTGAAAGCCATTTGCAGTACGCAACAGCATCATTCCAGCTCACATTCAACACCGGATGGTTATTCTCCCTCTTAGGACGCACTTGACCTATAACTACACAACGCCAGTCTCCATCTGTCTTGTACCCCGATGCTACAACGAATCTCCTGAACTCAGCAACGGTCACCTCATATTTGCTCATGTAAAAGCTGCTTAGCCGCACTTGATGCTGGGTTTCATTCTTCACCCTCTTAGCTTCATCAACAGGGCTCCCCATCGTAAACTCCCCACCGCTAATCAATACGAAGTTTGCCGGCAATGCCGCTGGTGCCGCTTTTGCTGATAACGTTGAGCTAACAAACAGCAACATTGCAAGAAATATGGCTGGAACGAGGATTCGAATGGTCTTTGTTTTCATCTTTTGACACTTGTTATGGATTGCATGAACAATCAAAGCATCTACTACGCAATTTATTATTTATGAAGGCGTTACACAAACAGGAGTTAATGCAACTCTATCGCATACGTGAATTTCGATATCCAGGGAAGTGCTTATGCAAGCGGGGAAGGAGAGTACGAGAAGTTTACAAAGACTAGCTTGATGACTCAAGTACAGTTAGTCATAAAGGTTCCCAAACTCCCATTCTCAAACAAATATCCACTATTCTTCCGTCTCAGCACTCTCCTTCATACCTACTGGTAGCAATACTTCTTGATAAATTATAACATATATGCTATACTTATGCATGAGCTATCAAATAGGCTATTATAACAGTTCTGTTCAAACCAGCATTGATGACTGGCCCTCTGGGGTGTATGCGAGTTTTATCAAGATTACCGAACAGATAGAGCGTTCGGGCCCAAACCTTGGCTTGCCATACACTCGAGCATTAGGCGATGGGTTATTTGAAATCAGAGCCAAAGGGCCAGAAGGAATAGGGAGAGCTCTCTTCTGTTGCCTGATTAACCGGAAGGTGATCATTCTTCACGGGTTTATCAAGAAGACCCCTAAAATTCCGATAAAAGATTTACGACTTGCGAGAAAAAGACTTAAAGAGATAAAATCATGAGTGACAATAACGCATATAACCCGATCTTCTTCGATCCAAGCGAAGTCGCCGCTAAAAAGTGTGCGACCGATCCCGAGTTCAAAGTTGCCTATGATGCACTCGAAGATGAGTTCGCAGCCTTAGCCGCCCTGCTCGACGCAAGAGCACATGCGGGGCTCACACAAGCAGAAGTAGCATCACGTATGGGTGTATCGCAACCGGTTCTGGCCCGTATAGAATCGAGCCTCGGCAAGAAGGATCACTCTCCTTCACTGAACACTTTGCGGAGGTATGCCAATGCCTGCGGGATGAAACTGGTGATTCAAATGGTCGAATCGAATACAAAAAAGGCTGTTAAAACTGACCAAAAAAAAGGCAGGTTAACATTCCCTACCTGACAAAAGTCGAATGATTGAAGCTCTAATTCATAAACAAGGATCCGGAACATGATGCCTCACTGAGCAGATAACACGTTCTTTATTTGCTAACATCGAGTATTTCATGAAGTTTGGACTTGCTGCCAACTGCAAACTACCCACTGCCAACTCATCCCTTCCATCCCGTAACTGTTCGATAAAAACACCGTCCCCAAGTTCTTGCGCTGTCAAGCGCACAACTTGATATTCAAGCAGGAACGCGCTGATTCCCTTTCGTGTAAGATGAGGTCAGCTTGAAGCTGATTCCCTCATTCTTTGTTATAGCGTGAATAACCTGGAAGAGGTTCTCCATCCTCGGATTACCTGAAGGTGCCAACATCCTATGTATGCTTTTACTGGATTTATCAAGCCCCTCTGCTAACCTCTCAAAACCTATAGTAGAATTTACCAGATCTCGAAGCAGTGCTTTACCAACAGCGGTGTCACCTTCCAGAAATGCACCTATTGCTTCATCAAATAATGCAGCACGAAATTCAGGATCACGCTCAACCCGTGCTTTGATTGTGTCTTTATATGATATGCTTAACGGCATAATAATATCCTTATGTTTTCTCTCGGCTTTGCTTTTTAAAGGCCTTATGTTCTTCCCAAAGTTTTTTGGCTCTCTGGATAGCTTTTTTCAGCATGTACTATGGTAACACATAAGTTACTATTCTCAAACAAATTTTCACTATTCTGCGATCTCAGAACTGAGACGCTTTACATCCCTTCCCTCCCGTAACTGCACGATAAAAACACCGTCCCCAAGTTCTTACACGAAGGGTAAGGCACTGTAAGATTTAAGGTTAGCAAATGAACAGACGTTCCTTTATAACACTATCTCGAAGACTCAAGTACAGTTAGTCATGAACGTCCCCCTGAATTGTGAATAGTGTTGGATACCAGATAACGATCCGGTACGAGATTCCGCGAAAGTGAGCAACCCGCCTCTTTTTTTCGTGCTTTACAATGCACTGGCAGGATTATTGTGTAAACGGTAAAACTTTGTGTTTGGTGGTTTCAATATAGGATGTCCTCTAAGCTAAACAGGTCTTGGTATCACAAATACTAACCCTTATGCATTTGTTTCATCTATAGTGATACCAATTCGCAGGAGTGGCAGATGCTCTTTGGAAGGAGGTTGTACGTAAATCAACCCTTCTGCTTTATGTTTTTGTTCTGACTTCTTTAACTCTTCAACAATCTCACGAAGGTCATAATTGTGTTTTGCTGCATGTGCTTCACGAATCGACCTAACATCATTGATAATTTCATCGTTCCACATCATCGTCTCCTAAAAGTTCTACCGGAGTACACATAACAGGTACCAAAATGCCCTGCGATTCGAGATAACCAGCTATGTTGCTTTGAAAAAATCATTTCCACCGAAAGTTCATTCAAATTTTTTTTGTCCTCTGAAGAGCCTATCAATTAGACTTTCTACACGGCACTGATCCGTTGTCTAAAAGCCTGGACTTGCTGCCGACAATTGACCCGAAAAGCAGCTTATGTTTCCCAATCTTCAAGATTTAAGCCTGACACTCTCGAAAACTCTCTTGTATTGTGAGTTACCAAGGTTAAAGAGTGACTCAATGCAATAGCAGCAATCTGAAGATCATAAGGACCAATCGGGTTACCAGTCTTGGCAAGATCAGCGCGGATTCGACCAAAGTGGAGGGCTGCATTACCATCAAATGGAAACGATAAAAAATTTTTTCCCAATTCGTCAAGCAAAGTCAGATTTTCATCACGCCGCGTACTCTTGAACGCACCGAAATAGAGTTCCGCTTTCACTACATCACACAGAAATATTTGATCGGCTGGACAACGCAAGAAACAAGCTTTTACCGGAGATGATTGAGGATTCAAATAACGAATCCAGACGTTGGTATCAGGCAGCAACATTATTCTAACTCCAAACGTTGTTCAGGGTCGCCTTGTGGAGCGCGTTCAAGTGGCTCCCCTTTCCATCCGCCCGCAGTGTGCTCAAAAACACCCGGTGGCCACTCTGTTCCACGTCGAGTGCGTACAAACAACAAAAAGTCCAATACCTCTTGAGCTAATGGTTCCGTAAGAAACTCAGCTTCTTGTTTCAGTTGTTCGATGACGGTCATTATGCTCTCCGATAATCATGATAAAAGGACTATAGCGTAAGACTTTTTACACCTTCTGAGTCCTTGACTGGACACAAATTACGATAAAGGTACGGATAATTACAAACCAAACCAGAAAATGAAACAAACTGTGTTTCATCCTCCGTCAAGCAGGATTTACAAATATTTTTTCACGATTGTCCGGTTATAAGTCAATGTTATTGACTCAGCAAACACTAAGAATGTCGGCGAAGAATCTGATTAACGGCCGAAGATGATATACCAAGCACTCGAGCAGTATCAGCATAGGATAACCCTAATTCAAGCACAAAATGACGAGAAAGTTCTTTACGTACCTCGGTGCACTCACGGCGCTTACTCCCTGATTGCAATGCCTGCGATGTAATACCTGCCACTTCACACCGCTCTGCCAAAGCTTCCATGGCATTTACTTTGCTCGAGGTATCTGGGACAAGGGTTTTCAAGGTTTCTTCAACTTCATCGAGTATTTCCTTTACAAACTCCCCGCTACCGAGTATCCGCTCATCGCTAAATTGCTTCTGACCTCGCTGACGTAACGATAACACTTCCGACCATCCGCCTGCGGACCGCACCAAACCGCCTCCGGTCAGCTCAGACTGCTTTCCCAGACTACTCTGCTCTAAAACAAATTGAAGATATGCACTTTGCGCCCCTCTCTCCTTTTTACCAAAATAATGAAGTACATATTCCCGATCCTGCCAATCACGCTTGATCCTGTTTATCACAGTGGCATGACCGCTCCAAGGATAGTTGGCCAGTTCCTCCAATGAGCTGACAAGTCCTGCCCTCAGTGGATTGAGATGGATATAACTGACCAGTTTCAGAAAATACGGTTCCTCTTCGCAAATAATTGACTTATAACGATTCTGAAACAAATGCCCGTGCCTAAAATGACGGCGATTGTACAAGATTGCATAGCTGGTTAAAAACTTTCTCATGAATATGGAGAGTCCGGCTTCTCCGCTTTTTAACAACAGATGAGCATGATTGGTCATCAGCGCCCAGGCGTAGATTCTTGTCCCTGTCGCTGCAGCAGCAATGCTCAAACGGGACACAAACAGATGACGATCATCATCATCCATAACGATATCTCTCCCTTCGATCCCCCTAACCATAACATGATGCAGGGTTCCCGGTGTATCCAATCTTGCTCCTCTCGGCATTATATGCGTTGGTTGTTTTTCTGAGCTTATACCAACAGTACACCCTTTAATGTACTGTTTTCAAAAATTAAATACACATAGTCACCAACGTCCCCTAAGCTCCTGGGCGCAGTGATGATTGGGTGAGATAAGGTCCCTCGCTCTTAGGCGCACTCGCTTACTTTACGGCCCGATTGATCAGCATTTTTCAGTTGGGTTGCAAAAGCATCGACGTAGTCATCCCAAAGGTATAACATGTCAGGATCGAAATCTGCTCCATTGGGCCAGACAAGAGTTCCAACCTCATCGTCAACAGTAACCTTATCAAAAAGCTCCTTTCTACGCAAAGGACCATAGAGCTCGCCATACAAAACAGGCTCGACATTAATATTTTTAACGGTGCCATCATCGAAATGCACCCTTAATAAAAAGCTATTACCCGATACCTCGACTGCTGTAACCCTTTTCATTTGATGTTTCATCTAGAATCCATCCCCCTTTTACTTTAGTGCAGTGGTTCTATTCGTCGTGGTGCTTTACCTGCCTGTAACAAATCCCAATCTGACATGAGTTCAAGCTGATGAATTTCCGCCCAAGCCTCAACCAATCGACGTTGTCTATCCGCTAAAGAACCTTCGATGGTCTCAATCGGATCAATGGAAAAAACAGCCTGAGAACCCTGATAATAAACATGAAAATGAGGCTTATGATGAGGAGAATCAATTTCAGCATACATCCTTATCAGAATTCCGTAAAATCTTGCTATCTCAGGCATTATCTATTTTCTGATTTACCACTTCCTTACGAAGCAACCCAATACATAGAGGCATCAGATCTAATGTATTCATTTCTACTCTTGCATCACTATTCTCCTGAAAATATACACCACCCTTGCAGGATTACAAAATAACACCTCCGCACACTTCGTCTCACTCGGAAAGTGTACGTTATTAACAACACCCCGGGCCCCTTTTGACATCGTGATAAAATGCACTAATTGTCTTTTTCGAAATGGGTTAATCGGAAATAAAGTTTGCTTCAAATTGAAACTTCGATAATGTAAGTACAGTTAGTCATGAACGTCCCGTAGAATTGAGATATACCTTCGAATTTGAGTGATTTCGGAGTTCAATACTGCGCCTGTGCTTTCCCCTGTCAACGCTTCCCCACGCCTTTACAGGTCATCGAGGCATGACTCGGGGCTATGATGGTTGGCTATACCTTTCATATGAGACTCTTTCATTCTCTACTTTCTACCGGTTTTAATCGGCGCTTTCTGAACGTCCCATAGAATTGAGTTATTGACTGTTTAGCAGCATGTCGAATACCTGGTAACGATAAGGTATGAGATTCCGCGAAAGTGAGCAACCCGCCTCTTTTTTTCGTGCTTTACAATGCACTGGGAGGATTATTGTGTAAACAGTAAAACTTTGTGTTTGGTGGTTTCAATATAGGATGTCCCTAAGTTCTTGCGCTGTCAAGCGCAGGCACCCGGCATCAACAATAAAAAGATGCAAAATAATGGTGCTTGATAAGAGCAAGGCGAATGAGGTAAACTGTGAGTGGTGATGTAATGAAATACTGCGAATTATCGTATAATGACAATGACTGATCAACTTTCAATGGAGGCCGTATGTTCGGACTTGGTGGGCAGAAACTTCTTCTCGTATTGATAGTTATCCTACCATATTTCATCCCGTCGTTTGTCGCAGCATCTCGGAATCACCGAAACATGACGGCTATAATCATCTTAAACATTTTTCTGGGATGTTCAGTTATCGGATGGATCGTGCCCCTAGTGTCACATCACGCCTCAACTGACGGATAAAGGCGCAAAAGTTATTATCACACTGACAAGACAACTATGACACTTTAGTGCGGCTTATCTTGCGATACGACTTTATTTTTCTTAATCCATACAGATAGAGTGAGTGGGACTTACTTTGTCACTAACTTTAACTATAGCAATACGTTAATATGCCAAAATCAGCTAAAATATTTATTATCTCATTAATTGTAATACTATCTGTTAATGCTTGTGCTAATAAAAAGGAAGATATTTCTATAACCACCCTTACTGTTAGCTCACTCATGAATGAATACAAAAGCAATGAAGTCCTAGCAGATCAACAATACAAAGGAAAGTGCGTCACTGTTATAGGAGTTATTCAATCTATTAACAGTGAATTTTTGGGCGGACCGAAAATAAGTCTTATTCAAAAAGATGATGGATCTCTTCAGCTTAATTCAGTTGACTGTGAATTCAATAGAGAAGACAAAGCATCACTCTTATCAATAAAAGTTGGAGATCATGTCAAGATCAAAGGTATTGTAAAAGGCCAGTTTCTAGGAAGTATTTCGATGGATAATTGTCAGTTTGATCTATCTCCACAATAATGAATAATACCATACAAGCCTGTTAATACTTGGCATCACGTAGCGGAAAACCAGCAGCTAAAGCAACACCGGTGAGTTCCACAAAGAGGGTCAAGCTGAACTGCGTTTTGCACTTTCTCAGGTAGCTTTAGTAGCCTCAACGAGCAACAGCTTGTTCAGCACTTGGTTTTCCCAGCAAACTACAGGGAAGAGAAAGCGAGAAAGGGATCTATGCAGTAATATTTTGGTTGAGTTTGCAGATAAGATGCTAGTAATAGCCTGTATTTTGATGAAGAAAAAGAAATACTTACCTATGACCGGCTGATAAGCTTGGGATTCTGCGGGAGTACCTGTTTTCATGAACTTTGACGCTAAATGTTGTAGGTAGCCCCGGGTCGGTTTCACGACCACTCAAATAATAAGGGTCTTTGGAATGCTGGATTTACTAAAACTGGCCAATAAAATGGAGCGTTTTTCCAACCGTCAGCGGTTCCATCTTGTCTAAGCAACATTAATACTGGTTTATTTGATTCTGTAATCAGTTGTATGCAATAGCCATAGTCAGAACCAGTTCTTGTTTTACCACTAAATGGTGCATCCATAGGTTCGCCATTTAATTGTAACCTAGGTAAATCTCTGCCTTCCTGAACATAACAATGCATATCAGTCGTTTTACACTCTTCAAACATTTTTTTAACAATCGTTTTCCAAACTACTGTTACAAGAGGGACACCTAAGTCATAGTTTAAATTCCCAGAATCAATTAACTCAATAATATTTTCAAACTGTTCGTATGTGATGTTAAATGATTTTCTAATCGTGTTTGTGAATCTGGGTAATGAACGTAAATATGTGTCTATTTTATTAGTAATCTTCGTAATTTCAGTTTTGCCCTTTGTTTCAAAACCATAAGGGTATTTTGTTTTGTAACTTCTAAGTGTTGTTACATTTCCTAATCTAATTCTGTTCGGACTTGTGGGTTTAATTCGACCTTGCTCACTTGCTTGCATTAATACAATTTCATGATCAGCATTTTTTTGTAATGATTCTCTTAATGATTCGTCAATTTGGTGAATTTCTTTCATCCTCTCAAATATCCTTTCTGTAGTGTACATCCTTGTCAATGCAATGTCAGCTTTAGAACGATTACCATACATTCGAGCATGCTGTAAAACAGTATCCATTTGAGATGTTTGAGGGTCACGGCCATAGAAGATTCCAAGTAAATTATCAATTGTAATTCCTCGGTCAAGGACTTGCCCACCGATAAAGAAATTCATGGCTGTTTCAAGCCGTAACTGCCCATCATCATTCGCCAAATCAATAACCCGCTGGTCAGAATTTATCACGAATATTTGATAATCTTCTAGTTCAAATATTTTCGATATTACTTTTTTTACTTCGTCATAAGTGGGTAATTCATCAATCCAACCTAATTCAGCAGCTTTTTTTAAAGAGATAATTAAATCATTTTCATAGTGGTCTTTATATCTCTCGGTTGAGCTTGTGTTGTTGTCTTTCCATTCCAATTGCAGAAAGTCCAAATATTTTTGAACTAAAGTTTCTTGCCAAACCATTTTGGTTTTAGCTGTATCCAAATGAAAAATGAAGGCATATTTCGAAAGCTGATAATTTTGTAAATTGGCTTTATCGTCTTTTTTAATTTGTTGAGCTCTGCGGATTGCAACAGCTACAATAAATTTTTCTATTGCATTTCTAAAAACGGGAAGTCGGTCAGTAGTTGCAATATTTTTTTCAATTCTTAAATCTTGCTTTTTTGATTTCAAGGTAGCAACATCCGTTGGTGTTGCCTGGATATGAATATGATAGGCAGGATTGTCAATATCCTCACTGTCTTCAAAATATACATTACCTCCAACATACCCTGGATAAGCTTCCAATATTTCAGTAAAGGTTGGTCGTACCGGCGTGTATACACCAGAGGCTGTCACTATTTCATTTGGTTGTAGATAAAGAGCATATGGGGTTGCTGTCACTTGCAGAAAATAACCATTGCCCAAATTTTTTCTAAACTCATGTAGTTTTTTTGATGTCTCTAATAATTCCACTTCATCTTTTTTTCCTTTTGCGCCAATTGAACCTGTATCGGCTTCATCATCAATTATGAGTACATTTTTATCGCATAATTCAGGATTGTTTTTCTTGAAGGCTTTTGTAAGTTTTGCGATACTACTTTGGTTTTTAATAGCAATAAATACTTTTTTATTTAATAGCTGTGACTTTTTGAGAATAGTGTCGCCAAAAGTATGCGTATAATAAATATTTAAATGACCTTGCTCTTCAAAATCCTTAAACTCTTTCCTTATTCTTCTTGTTGTTTGTGTCCCAAGCAATTCAGAGTTTTTAGTCAAAACAACTGCCACATCAATTTCTTTGTCAAAAGCTTCTGCTATAACTCCTATAAAAGCTGTTGTCTTGCCACTTTGGATTCTACCAAGTAAAACACCTGGATTTTCTGAAGTTGTTTTGCTTTTTAGCAATCTTTCAACAGTGCTTTTGACTGTGATTTGCAATGCCTTGCTGTGATTTCGATTGTCTGAATGAATTTTGTAGAATTCCATTTTATTTTAGAAGGTTTAAATTCTAATATCAGCTAGTGGTTACCTACAACTTGATTATCTGCGCTACGTTATTGCGTCTTACTTCCCATATCGAACGAATAAGCGCATTAAACGTAGCGTATTATTTGATAGCTCCTTCCTGTCGCGTTTATTACAAATCCAGAATTGATATACATCAATCTATTCGTCCCTCGATCTCCATCAGCTTTCAGAAATCCGTTACTGAATAATCTGCAATAAAGTGTATGGCCTTGCAACTAAAAAAATGGACACATTAAGAAGCTATATATCAAAGTCACCATAAAAGTTAAATAAAATAAAATTCAGAGGGTGCCTAATATATCTACTCTTACCCATTTTATTCTTGTTCTTATAATAAAATTCTATCCATTGTTTTTACTTAGGGACAGATCATTCATTTTTATATGATCTATTAAATTATTTTTAATTCCAATACTGCTAAGCATTTTTTCGTTAGACAATTTTTCTTCATCAAAATGATAAGTAACTCTCCAAATAGAATCATCATACACTGAGTCAAATATTTTATTAAAATAAGGCTTGTCAATCTCAGATAATGAGTGACCTAAGACAAATATTTCATTAACATTTTTTAGATGTTGAAAGAAATCTTTATTCTCATTAATTATACATTCAGTGTTTTTATGAGATAATGAAAAGTAGGTCATTATTTGATTTTGCCCAAGATTGAATGAATAATCAAATTTATCTGACATCATCTCCATCCATCTTTCACTTTCCTCACTACTCATATTTTCAGGAGGTTTAGTCGTTTCAATCTCAAAGTTCTTTGGGTCAATCCCATGACCAAGGATTAGTTCACTATCAACAGATGCTTGATTGTGAATATATCGAATATTTGTATTAGAAATATTGTAAATTTTTTCAAGTGTATCTGTATAGTTGAAGTTGAGATACATACCATCTTTTTCTAACGCAAGTCTTTTGTTATCTACATAATTTGGGTACTTAACCCCCAGAATAAATTCGTGAAATGCTGCAAATAGCTTAATAGTTATTTCATCAATTACTTTTTCAATTTCAATTTGAAACGCGCCCCAGTCTCTATCTCTGAAATCTTCCGAACCCGGTGAAGCCAAATATTCTGAGTAGTCTTCTAAAATCGTTTCATAATCTAGATCAGCTAAAGCAAATTCAAACTCTGACCATAAGTACCCGCCAGAACTTTCTATTCCATTTGTTATATCTGAAATACCATGATATTGAGTTATATATTCATAAATTAATGGGTATGAGTTTTTTAAAAAGATTCCAAACGATAAATAGCTGGTATCTAATTCATGATATAGGTCAAAACCGTTTCCAATAACATATAGTTTTTTTATGTATTTTGGATGACCAACTATTGCTTGTCGCATAACAATAATTAGAGTGATCAAACTAAACCGCAGATTTTTGAATTAAAACCTATATAAAACGGTAATTTCAAATGAATGGTTCTGATATCATTACCTCTTCAAGTACATGCATGTCGAAAGAGTATCTGAAGGTTTACCAGTCTAAGAACGTGAAGAAATATACGTAATATTCGAAAAACTTAACGAATCCAGCTCATTTCATCGGGTATGACATCCTGCACCATATCATCAATGAACCGATGACCGCCAGAAATCTTCACTACCACACACTCAACACATGTCAAGCACCCCAACTAAAAGCGGCATAAAGTGTTACAGTTATCGAAAAAAAGAGCTTCAATGGGTGGAGCGGTCACCATAGCTAAAATGGATGCCGCACACATTTCAATAATCCTGCGAGTTTGTGTATCTTCGCTCGAACTTTTTTCTTAAGAAACGAAAATGCACACACCACAATGGAAAGAACGCTTACCATCCTGAAACCCGATTGCGTCCGCAAACAGCTAATCGGTGCAGTCATCGACAAAATTGAACGCGCAGGCTTCCGTGTTGTCGCCATGAAAAAAATCAAGCTCACAAAAGAAACAGCCGGCGAATTCTATGCCGTACACCGCGAACGCCCATTTTACGGCGAACTCGTAGACTTCATGTCATCAGGCCCATGCGTACCCATCATCCTTGAAAAAGCAAACGCCGTAGCCGACTTCCGCACCCTGATCGGCGCAACCGATCCAGCCCAGGCTGACGAAGGCACCGTCCGCAAACTCTATGCAGACAGCAAAGGCGAGAACATTGTCCACGGATCAGACTCAGAAGAAAACGCAGCCATCGAGGCAGGATTTTTCTTTTCAGCTGAAGAGGTTGTCCGCAGCAACTGATTCCTGATAAAGTATAGCACAATAAAAAAGCGGCCTTTCGGTCGCTTTTTTATTGTATCCTCTCAATATCCTGCTTGCTATTAAAGAGATAAACCAAATTGACCACATCATCAGCTATCTCATAAAAAATGGTAGTCTGCCTGCTCAATACAGCTTTTCGTAATCTTGGATTATATGCTGAAACTGGAAATATTTTCGGATTTTGCTCTATCAACTCAATTTTCTTACCTAACTTTTTTTTGAAATTGTCTGTCTCGCGCTGTGTCCAGATATGATCAAGGTAATCCAAAATAGATTCAAGATTATCAATTGCTTCATCTGTCCAAACAACCTTAAAATCAGAGTCCATACTTCATGATTATATCATTGTGTGAATGAACTCTTCCTTCATCTACATCCTTAAGGCCACGGGCTATACCGGACTTTTGTTCATCCGTCAAATCATGCCACCAGTCTTTTTGCGTATCATTTGAATCCTTTACCACTTTGAGATAATCAATGGTTTCATCGTCATCAAGATTAGCCAACCATTGAATCAATTCAAGCTTGATTGATTCCTGTCCCATAGTATCGCTTTTTATCAGAATTATAAACCCACCTTATTTTAGAAATATACACTTTCACTTGATTTTTTCGGCGGGAAAAAGCTACCCTCTCAAGAAAGATTGACATCGACCAAAGAGGGCGACCACAAGGGTCGCCCCTATGGCGACGTTCTACTCGGGTGTTTCCTTTTTGATTTCTGAAAGGAATGAACTGAAGGTTTCGCCGTACATCTCCCATACCGTCATAAAGAGCGCAGCAACAATAGGGCCGATAATAAACCCCCATATCCCGAACAACCCTATTCCTCCAAGCGTCCCAAAAAAAATAAGCAGCTCATGCATCTGCGTATCCCGCCCGACCAGAATGGGACGGACAATATTGTCGATCTGGCCGACAACAAGCGTACAGAACAAAAGAACCCCAATGGCTTGAGGATAATGCCCTGTCGCGGCAAGGTAGACGACTGCCGGAAACCAGACAAGTCCGGATCCGATAATCGGCAGCACCGAAAGCACCGACATAATGGTACCCCAGAAGATTGCACTCTCAATACCGGCAAAATGCAACGCAAGCCCTGCAAGAACACCCTGCATAACACCGATAACCATACTCCCCTTTATGGTCGCCCTTGTCACTGAAAGAAACTTGTCGAGCAGCCGATGCTGATCACTCTCAGTGAGGGGAAAATATGAAAGCACTTTTGCAAGAATGAGACTGCCATCCTTTAAAAAAAAGAACATCGTATAGAGGAAAACAAAGAGCAGAAAAATATCATTAACCGCCGAATAGGTAAATGATGAGACACCCTCGAAAAGCATTGATCCTGATTTATTCAGAAGCTCACCGGCTTTTTGAAGAATAGTCGCACGATAGTGCTCAAGCTCGGCATAATACGGCAGGGTACGAAGCTGATCGTTGAATGCGGCAGGCTCCTTAAACTGCTGCTGTATCCATGGCACTGCGACACTTGCGATCCTGCCTGCCTGATCAGCAACAATACCGAGAAGAACTGCCAGAGGAATAATGACAATCAGCAGCAACGTCACCATGGTCATTGCGGCACTCATGCTTTTACGCCCCCTGAACCAGCGATCGAACTGATTGAACACGGGCATGGCAAGAGCTGAAAAAATAGCCGCCAGAACAATAACCATGAGAAAATACCGGATCATGGCAAAGAAAATGGCGGAGATTAACAGGACAATCAGCAGAAGGATTACCTGGTTTGCTTTTAAGCTGTTCATAGGTTTTTCATAAGCTTTTCTATTGTATTCTTCCTCTATAACAATCGCCAGGCTTAAAACCACTCACTGCAATCTTTTTCGAGCAACTGCGTGCGAACAAAAGCGACTGCAAAAAGCCCCGCTGTTTCAGCCCGGAGAATGCTTTTTCCAAAAGAGATTTCACTGAAGCCCGCCTGCCGGGCATCTTCAACCTCTTTTTCTGTAAAGCCTCCTTCACCTCCAATCATAAACAGCGTCTTTTTACTGGCACAATTCACCCGTGGAGGTTTCTCTGAAACCTCGTAAGGAATCAATTTCAAATCGTACCCCTCGAGAGCGGTAACCTGCCTGAAAGAGAGTGGCTCAGCAAGCTGCGGCAGATAATAGCGTTTTGACTGCCGGGTAGCTGAAAGGACGATCGTTCTCCACCTGTTAAGCCTGCCCTGTACTCTTTCACTCGTAGGCTGACTGACAGTGCGCGCCGTAATCATGGGAATAATGGCTGATACCCCGAGTTCTGTGGCTTTTTCAAGAAAAAGCTCAAACCGCTGGGGTGCCTTCAAGAGAGAAATGGCAACAGTAACGGAGGTATTCGGTCTTTCAACCACTGAGTGATCGAGAATTTCACCTTCAAGTGACTTTTTACCGATATCCACTATCCTGACATGACAACGCGAACCATTACCGTCAGTGACAAGAATGTTGTCGCCTGTTTTTTTTCTCAGAACCCTCGCAAGATGATGAAATTCATCACCATCAATGACAAGGCGGGCTGAATCGAGCGTTATGTTCTCCGGGGAGGTGTAAAAGAGTTCCATAGAATATTAATCCTTCATGGCTATAGCCAGGGCAGCGAAAGAGACCTTCTCAACCCCGGCCTCAAACAGTGCCGAGGCAGCAGCGGCAAGGGTTGCGCCGGTTGTAACAACGTCGTCCACAAGCAGCACATGACGCAACGTAACACCTTTTGGAACAGAAAAGGCACCTTCAGGATTTTTTTTCCGCTCTTCAGCAGAAAGCCCGGTCTGCGAAACGGTGTAGCGTTTTCTCACAAGCAGTTTACGCATAACCGGCCTTGCAAGCGATTTACCAATACCTTCAGCAATTTTCTCAGACTGGTTATAGGATCGTTCAATCTTTTTCAGGCGATGCAGCGGAACAGGCACAATGCACTCTATATCGCCAATTCCCCCACTGGAAAGCATCCACTCTCCCAACTCAAAGCCGAACATGTTACCGAGGTTATAGAGCCCTTCATATTTCATGGCGTGAAGCGCAAGCTGCAGGGAGCTCTTTTTGTGAAACTGGTAACGACACCATCCTCGTTCAAAGAGAACTGCTTTGCCAAAACGGGAGGCAATAACATTCCGCAGCATCTGTTCAGACTCTAAAGAGTTTTCGAACGGATTGAAACCGGCCATGCAGGAGCTGCAGCAGCCATCCTCCCCGGAAACAAGAAGCCTGCCGCAGACCACACAGACGTGAGGAAAGAGCAGGTGAAGGAAACGTTCAAGCGCCACGATTAAACCCCTGTCTTATCCCTCGTTATGTTCAGCCAAAGCATAAGGCCGCAGCACCGTACATTCCTGCCTTGTTTCCAAGAAGTGCCGGTACCAACTCAAGTCCGTCATGCATGGAAGGAAGCGTCGATCGCCGGAGCTGATCAAGGGCCGGATCGAAAATAAGGCTGCCGGCACCAGAAATACCGCCACCAATGACAAATTTTCTGATATCCATAAGCGCCACAACGTTTGCCAAGCCTGTACCGAGCATGGAGCCGATCCTGTTCCATACCGCAAGGGAAACCGCGTCGCCCTCTTTGGCTGCATGTTCAAGATGGCGCGGTGAAAGCTTTGAATAGTCATTGTCACAGAAGCGGCCGACAGAAGAGCCGGAAGGAGAGGCCTCAATCATCCGGCGAGCAAGTTCCACAATACTTTTTTTGCCGATAAGACTCTCAAGAGTGCCTTTTATACCCGAATGAATGCTTGAACCTTCAAAATCGATAATCATGAACCCTACCTCCCCAGCCGTACCGCTTGGTCCGCGATAGAGTTTCCTGTTCAGAATAATTCCTCCGCCCACGCCGGTACCAAGGGTCACCAGAAGAAAGTCCCGAAACTCTCGTCCTGCCCCGTACAGCGCTTCACCAAGGGCAGCAGCATTAGCATCATTATCAATAAAAACAGGAACGGAGAGCTCGTTATGCTGCTTCAGATAGTGCTGAAGATTGTCGCGCAAAGGAACAACACTCCAGCCTGGAAGGTTCGGCGGATAACTCAGGGTTCCGGTATCTGCATTCACCGCCCCCGGAGCTCCCAATCCTATCCCTGCACATTGGGCAGGATCCATGGTCTCTGAAGCCAGGAGGTAGAGATCATGAATAATTCCGGAAAGCTGAACAACAATCCCTTCCGGACCTGAGGCGGTATCAGTCGGAACCCTCCGGTCAGCGAGAATGCCACGCTTTTCGTCGACTATCGCCGCCTTGATTGCCGTTCCTCCAAGATCTATACCAAGCGCCCATCGGGACATACTGTTCTCTTTTTATCCTTCGTTCTGGGATGTTCAGCTGTTAAAGGGCCTTAAGAATTTACGGCCATACCTGCCTGATGCGAAAAAGTCGAGAATCTCGATAATTTCCGGTTCCTGAGGCAGTTCCGACGTAACCTGGTCAAGAGCATTACTGAGCAGCAGGCCTGACTGAAAAAGAATCCTGTAAGCGTCTTTAATGAGTGTGATTTTTTCAGAACTGAACCCTCTCCGCTTCAACCCGATTGAGTTAAGGCCCTCATAACGGAAAGACTCGTGCCCGCCGGCCATGACAAAAGGCGGCACGTCAAGTGACGCTCTGGCGACTCCCCCAACCATTGAAAAACGGCCGATTCGAACAAACTGGTGCACTGCGGCAAGTCCCCCGATAACGACATAATCACCAACCTCGCAATGGCCTCCAAACGGAACACAATTGGCGACAACAACATGATTGCCGATCACACAATCATGCCCGACATGCGAATAGGCCATGAACAGATTATCAGAACCAATAACGGTTTTCCCCGTCGCCATAGTACCCCGGTTAAGGGTAACACACTCCCTGACAACATTCCTGTCGCCCAGATAGAGATAGGTCTTTTCTCCGGAAAACTTGAGATCCTGAGGCTCATTGGCAAGCACTGCTCCCGAATGAATTTTACAGTCACTGCCAATCCGTGCGCCTGATGCTATGTGAACATGAGGCCATATTGTGGTGCCATTTCCGATTTCGACATCGTCCTCAATAACCGAGTAAGGACCAACAGTAACCCCCTCTCCAAGAACGGCATTTTTGCCGATCACTGCAGTTGCATGAATGCTGCTTTGCATATGGTTTATTCTTTCATTGTTTCAAACTTATCCACCAAGCCCGGCTGTTTCAGCTCTTTTGCCAGGAGTTGAATGATGCGCCTGGCATCCTCTTTTCTGCCGACATTCCGATATGCTCTTGCCAGGATATAAAAAAGCCGCGGTTCGGATTTCGGCGAAGAGTGTGTTGTCAGTTTTTCCAGATAGGTAATATACAGAGACGCTTTCTCTCTTTCACCAAGCCGGACATAAAGGGCCACCACCGAACCGGCAAGTTCCGGATTCAGGGGATACTGCGCGGGCGGAAGAAGTTTCCCCGAAGCATCAAGCACCTGCAGCGCCAGCTTTCCGCGCTGAACATCCTTGACGGAGCCTGAAGCATCCTCTATTTTAAGCGTTCCCTCGGGATTACCGGCCAGATCGAGAGCCAGCCTGACAAAGAGAGGCGAGTAGTTGCCGCACAGCCTTCGTGAAGTTTCTTCAAGAAAGACCTGCGGGTTATTAATATTTCTATACCGGTAAACATCCATAAGGTTCTTGTAGAGCAGCACCGGATCGACATAGCTCATGGGATCAGAGCTTTTAATCGGCACGACCTTATAGACAAGCCCGTCAAGACGAAGGTAACTCTCGAGCCCGATCATGCTTTCGGGATCGACGGTCAGGGCAAAATAAACGGGACGATTGGCAAAGTTGTTCATGAGAATTTCATACACGGCAATATCCTGAGGCCTGAAATATCCCTGATTATTATAGGTCATTCCGGGCTTCAACAGCCATGTCATCGTGTCCGTCGGCGCGGAAGGCAAAGTATATCCATGGAGACGTGACTCGCGCACAAGTTTCTGGCGGGCGGGAAATGACGGAAGCACCGCATCAACCGAATCAATAGGGATGTAGGTAATACCTGCAATCTCACCGTCGCTCATGCTGAACGCAAGAGGTTTTGCTCCCCTTGGCCGGGTGTTTTTGAGCTGGTCGAGATACCAGCCGGTATTGGCCAGACTCAGGTTGACAACGCGCACATCGGTTCTGATGCGGGCAACCTCCTGCAGGTACCACAAGGGAAAGGTGTCGTTATCGCCGTTGGTAAAAAGAATGGCATCTTTTTCGCAACTCTGCAGCATGTTCCATGCCCAGTCCCACGGCATATAGTTCCCCGAGCGGTCGTGCACCCTGTAGTTCACCTGAAGCATACGAGCATTGATCAGCAGAATTCCGGCTGAAACCGTCAAAAGGGCAAGCAGAAGCTGATTCCTTTTCGCGGTCACCTTGAAGCGCTCCTGGAGCGAGTACCAGATGCTCTCAATGCCTATCCCTATCCAGATGGCAAAGGCGAAAAAACTGCCGACATAACTGTAATCCCGTTCTCTCGGCTGAGGTTCAGTCTGGTTAAGATAGATCACAAGGGCTGCACCGGTCAGCACAAAGAGTGCAGAGACAACAAGCCCCATTTTCCATTGTCGCCGGAAATGTGAAATCGCTCCCGCCAGGCCCACCAGAAAAGGGATACCCCACAGCACCGACCAGTCGACTCCCGCTCCCTCCATATCATGCTCACGACCTATGAACTGCCAGCCGAAGTAGCGGAAGTACATCTTCTGCATCTGATAGGTGACAAAATAGTCGAGCTCACTGGAGTACTGCTGGTAATAATACTGGTGTACCGGTTCGGGCGACCAGCGTCTCGGCCAGAGCGGCATCTCGCCATACTGTTCACGGTTGACATAGGAGAAAAAAGCCTCCGGTGTGGAAGGATTGTTTTCATTGAGGGGTGGCCCGGCCTGTGCACGGACATAGATCAGACTGTAGGATGTATAGCCGATAATAATGAGGAAAAGCGACATGAAAACGGTATTCAAAAGCGCCATCCTGTGCCTGTGGGAATACCAGGTGCCGTAACCGAGCAGGCCGATAAGCAGGAAAAATCCCCACCATGAGGTGAGATGAAGCAGTACGGGAAGCCCCCTGATAACACCTATATAGATCAGAAAAAACAATCCGACAGCCGAAAGAATAAAGAGGGAGAAGGATTTAACGGTAACCTCGTATTTCTTGAAATAGTAGACCACTGCAACGGCAAAAATCGCAAGCAGACTCAAGAGATGGACACCGATCGACAACCCGATCATGTACATGACTACCAGGAGCCAGCGTTCGTGTCCGGGTTTGGGATCCTCTTCATACCAGCGAAGGATCAGCCAGACAACTCCGGCTGTAAAAAACGACGAGGGGGCCCATACCCCTGCTTCAACCGCGTTAAACCAGAAACTGTCGGACACGGCAAGT
The DNA here is from genome assembly GCA_005843825.1 of Chlorobium sp. GTDB lineage: Bacteria > Bacteroidota > Chlorobiia > Chlorobiales > Chlorobiaceae > Chlorobium. Next base: position 27,815 of record SZXX01000006.1, on the reverse strand, counting down.
GCCAGGGCGCCGATAACTGCACCTCCATAAGCCGATACCTTTTCAGCCGGGCTCCAGCTGTCGGGGTCGGTTTTACGATAGAGAATTATAAAGCGGATGGTGATAAGGTAGGTGAGCATCACCGTTCCGGAACTTGCCAGAGTGCCGATCAGGTTGACTCGTGCACCGATATCAGTGAAAGAAGGAATCATTGAAAACAGGTGCGCGATCAACAGGAAAAGCGGCGCTCCAGGTGGATGAGGAATTCCAAGGGTATAGGCTGTAGCAATAGATTCTCCGCAATCCCAGAATGAGAGGGTGGGAGCCATGGTACGGAGATATAAAATCGCTGCGGCCAAATAGAGAAGAGCTGCAAGAGTGCGGTTAATCTTCCGGTGTTTCATAAATAAATATCAGTTCAATGGGCGTGTTATCCGAAAATAAAATCCCCGGCTATAAGATCAGCAAACAAAAAACCTTTCGGTGTCAGGTAGATACGCCCTTCGTGCTGTGTTATCCATCCTTTCTGTTCAAATCGGGTAATAGTCTGTGACAGACGAAGTCCTAATTTATTTTCTTTTCGCAAAAACTCAACATCAAGGCCGCTGTTTATTCGAAGTGAAAGAAAAACTTCTTCTGTAAACCGCTCCTCAGCCGAAAGCTCTTCACGAAAGTTCACTGCTTGCCCTGGAGCAGCCATATAGCGGGTCAGGCTCGAAACATTTGCGCTGCGGGTCTCCTTGCCGTCACAAACAAAAAAACTGTGTGCGGAGGGGCCGAATCCAAGGTAGTGCTCCCGCTTCCAGCTTGCCAGATTATAGCGGGAATGGCATCCCTCGAGACAGAAATTGGATACCTCGTAATGAGTGTACCCCCGGCTTACAAGTTCACTCTGCGCCAGTTCATAGAGAGATGCCTGAACCTCGTCATCAGGAACGCTTATGTCGCCGCGTAAAACATCCCTGGAGAGCCTGGTTTTCGGCTCTAAGGAAAGCATGTAAACCGATATATGCTGAGGCCGAAGCCTGAGAGCTGCCTGCAGATCGGCCTCCCAGAGTGAAAGCTGCTCTCCCGGAACCCCGCAGATAAGGTCAACGCTTACCGACTCGAACTTCTGAAGCGCCCTTGCGGTTGCCTCCTGCGATTCAAGGGCCGAATGCCTCCGGCCGAGCGCCTGCAGCTTTTCGGGTGTAAATGACTGAACACCCAGGCTCAGCCGTGTTATGCCTGCCAGCCGGAGATCATCCATGGCACTGCCGCCAAGGTCTTCAGGATTGGCCTCAAAGGCAATCTCAATATCGGGAGCGAAGAGGCACAAAGCGGCAATTTCCTCGAGCCACCGGGCTATATAGCCGACTGGCACAAGAGAGGGAGTTCCGCCGCCAAAATGAATGGCACTGATCGTCCGGCCTTTCAGCTCGGAAGAGCGGGATCTGGTTTCAAGAGAAAGAGCCTTGAAAAATGCATCGATATGGTCGGTGCGGGTAACAAGATAAAAATCACAGTAACTGCACCGGGTTTTACAGAAGGGAATATGCACATAAAGACTCAGCATACGCCTATAACCGGCTGGCGTAAGGAAGCGGCTGTAGAGTCAGGCAACGGCAAGAATATACTCCGTAACGGCTTTATAAAGATCGTCGGCTACAAATTCGGGAATGATGTTGCGCTCGATACAGAGATCTTCTTCGTTGTGACCTGTTCTTACCAGCACCGATCGCATTCCGGCACGCTTACCGCACTCAACATCAAGCGTTTTATCGCCGACAAAAAACGAAGCACTCCTGTCAACCAGAAACCCATCGGCAAAAAAATCGTCGATAGCCTGCTCAACCATACCTGTTGCGGGTTTCCGGAACTCCATGAAACGATCGTAATCGGGATGGGGATACTCGGGATGATAAGGGCAGTAATAACAACGGTCAAAGCTGGCATTTTTGGCCGAAAGCAGGTTATTGAGATAGCGGTTCACCTCTTCGACCTGCTCCACCGTAGCTATTCCCCTGGCAATACCAGCCTGATTGGATATAATTACAATCCGGAAGCCTGCACGTTTTGCAAGAGCTATAGCCTCATCCGCCCGATCGATAAGAACAAGCTGTTCTCTGGTGGAGATGTAACTGCCGGTATCCTGATTGATTGTCCCATCCCTGTCAAGAAAAAGGACTTTTATTGTCTGCTGCGTCATCCCCTATTTTTCAAGAAGTTGACGGTAGAGCTGATCATACTCTTCGGCTGAATTTTTCCAGGTGAAGTCTCTGTTCATGCCTGCCAGAACAATCTGCTCCCAACTCTCTCCATCATTAAAGCATTCAATAGCCTCATTAAGCTTACCAAGCAGAGAATCAACCGTATAGTCGTGAAAAATGAATCCTGACCCTCTTTCGTCGGCAACATCGTCTATGGTTTCAACAATTCCGCCTCCGGCATACGCCACAGGTATGGTGCCATAGTTCATGGCAAACATCTGGATCATCCCGCACGACTCAATCATGCCGGGCATAAGGAGAATGTCAAGCCCCGCTATGGCAAGGTGGAAAAATGAATCGGAAAATTCGGCCTGCAGGCTCACCTGTTCAGGATGCCCGGCAGCAAAATCCTGAAACAGCTTTTCGTATTTTTTGTCGCCGGAACCGCTGATTATAAGCTGAATATCAAGGGCTGCCAGCTGTTCAAGACTTTGAAGCAGGAGCTCCGCTCCCTGAAATTCATCGAAATTGGCAATAACCCCCACAAGAGGAACGCCTTCGCGATACGGCAGACCTGCATCCTCAAGCAGAGCTTTTTTATTGTCAAGCTTGCCATCCATATTTTCAATGCCGTAGCGTTTTTTGATGAGCTTGTCAGTCGACGGGTTCCACTGGCGGTTGTCAATGCCGTTTAGGATTCCGTAAAACTTCTCCTGATGCTCCTCAAGTACCGGACCGAGCCCGAAAGTCTGCGGGCCATCCTGCACAATTTCCTCGGCATAGCGTTTCGATGTCGTGGTAAACAGGTCGACATGCTCAATGCCGGTGTAGAGCACATTCACCTCGTCATTGGTGCAATAGAGCCCGGAGCATACATCATCGGGCAGAAGCTTCTGAAATGACTTGAAGGGGACAATGCCCTGACGGTAGACATTGTGAATGGTGAGAACAGTTTTTATATCCTTGAAAAACTCGTTCTCTGCATAGACCGTTTTCAACAGAAGGGGAATAAGGCATGCATACCAGTCGTGACAATGGATAATATCGGGCTTCCATCCAAGACGCTGCAAGGTCTCAAGAACACCTACATTGAAAAAAACAACCTTGTCAGCACTTCCCTTCAGATCAGTTCCACTGTAGAGGTCGGTAAAAAGACCGTTACGTTTGAAATATTTTTCGTTATACAAAAAATATGTCTGGATCTTGCTTGAGGGTAACGCCGTCACCTTGACGTTCAGTAAATCTATTTTCTCCTTGAGATGAACCTCTATATCTGATAGACGCAAAACATCATGCAACCGGAACTTACGGTCGTTGATCGTGCCGTATTTCGGCATCATTATGCGAGCCTCAAAACCTTCTTCCTCAATAGCTTGTGGGAAAGATGCCATAAAATCAGCAAGTGCGCTGATTCTTATAAAAGGAGAAACTTCACCGGAGACATAAAGAACTTTAATATTTCGTCTGGCCATCTATATCGCTATCAATCTATAATTTTTCACGAAAAACTTTCATAGAACTACTTTAGTTTTTAATTTACGAATTTTAACAGACACATACAATCAAGCCTCTCTTACAGGAAGAATCGAAGGATTTTCATGCAAAGTGTATCGCGTATCATGAAGATGTTCTTCATTCTCCTGCTTTGGCTTTCCGGGGGCTGCGCATCTGATCGTCCGCCTGCGGGAGGAGCTCCGGATACCTCACCATTACAGGTGCTCTCTTCCAATCCTGCACCTTCTTCCGTCAATGTATCCACAGATAGAATCCACCTCACATTCAACCATTATATTTCTGAACGGCAATTACTGAACTCCCTTCTTTTTTCGCCTTCCATCGGCAAATACGACATCGCTGTCAATGGAAAAGAGGTTGATGTAAGAGTCTTCAACCCTCTTGAAAAGAATCGCACCTACCATATCACCCTCGACAAAAATCTCAGGGACACTCAGGGCCATACCTTTCCGGGGCCCTATACCTTTGCATTTTCTACCGGCCCCTCAATCGATACCGGAGTAATCAGCGGGAAAGTCGTTAACGCAGACTTTTCACCGGCAACAAACGCCCTGCTGCTGGCGTTCTCCGAACAGTCCAACACCCCCGCGGAAGTGTCACTGCTGACAAGAGAGCCTGATTACCTTATCCAGGCCGATGCATACGGGGGCTTCTCATTTAACAACATCGGTAAAGGGTTGTACAAAATTTTTGCCGTTAACAACCGCAACAATGAGCTGCGCTATACCTATAAGACCGAAGAAGTCGGATTAAGCAGTGCTTCCCTGGTCCCAGCAGGCTCTTCCAACCTGATCTTCCGGCTTGACGGCCTGCAAAGCAAGAGCGATGGGATTGTATCGTGCTCGCCACTTGAAGAGCAGAGGCTCGAAATCACCTTCGGTCGTCCGATCAATATCACCTCTTTCAACCCTGAAAAGCTTGAGATCCGCCACGCCGAGTCTCATACCCTGATTCCTGCTGTTACCTGGTTCAGCAAAAACCGAGCACTCTATGAGCGTACCTTTCTTATTGTGACCGCTAAGCTCCAACCCAGTGAACCCTACCTCATCAGCTACAGAGGAGATGATGGAACGGGAACAATCAGAACGATTCCATTTTATGGCTCATCACAGCCAAAAGTAAATCACCCGCTTTCGATAACCATTGCTCCCGACAACGGAAGTAATCCGGCATACCTCGATCTGGCATGGCCTGCACTCGGCAAGGCAGTCGTGATCAGGCTGTCAGACCCGCTTACTGAGACTGAGCTCAGCCATGCAACAACCCTTTCTGAAAGAGCTTCCGGCGCTGAAAGCAACCTTCGTTTTTCATTGATAAAAATCGATCCCCGCACTTTTGCCCTGAAACCCTCCAATGGATTTCAACCCGGCCGATCATACAGCGTAAGCGTCAATCCTGCAGACTTGACAAGCACAACGGACAAATCCGATAAACTAAAGCCGGTCGTTTCGCAATTCAGGACAGCCGAGAACAAAGAGTGTGGAAGCATTTCCGGAACCGGCCATGCTTCAGGAAAGTATGCAGTGATAGAGGCTAAATTGTCGGGCTCAGCATCAACGTTCAGCACGACAGCACTTTGCGACAAAAACGGAACATTCCGCTACCTCTTCCCGGAACTTCCTCCCGGCAGCTATACCGTCAGTGCATTCATCCCGTCAGGCAGCAGACCGCCTGGCGCATACCAGCAATGGAATCCCGGATCAATTGAGCCTTACAGACCGGCCGAAGCATTCGGATTCTTTGCTGAGCCAGTAAAAGTTCGGGCAGGGTGGACAACCCAGCATATCGATATTCAGATCATACCATCACGATAATAAAACAGGTTTTTTCCAACACAATGAGTACACCTTCAAAAATAGGGCCTAACTCCATTATCCAGACCGTCGCAGCTCTTGAGGCAAAATTCGGCAAAGCGGAAGCTGAAGCCATATTGAAAAAAATCGGACAGGGACACTTCATCGGAAACCTGCCGACTGAGATGATTGAAGAGTCAAAATTTCATGCGATGGTCACCGCGCTGCAGAAAGAGATCGGTGATACAGCTACTGCCGGAATTCTGAAAGAATCGGGAGAACGAACAGCACGCTACCTTTTGAGGGTCCGTATTCCCGGAATATTCCAGAAACTGGTGAAACTTCTGCCCGGTCGGCTGGCATTCAAGCTTTTTCTTTTTGCCATCAGCAAAAACGCATGGACCTTTGCCGGAAGCGGCAAATTCAGCTATACCATGAGCCGCCCGCCTGAAATAACCGTGATTGTAACCTACCCGACCCATCCTGTTGTCGGCAACTTCTATCTTGGGACGTTTACTGCTCTTTTGCAGGAGCTGGTGAACCCGAATACCAAGATTAAGGCTGACATTCGGCAGGAACGCGAGACAATAAGGTGTAAGTACAGGTGCGAGATTTGATGGGAGAAAAGGCATAGGTCTTATAGGTCCTATAGGACTTATAGGACCTATAAAAAAATAGATTTGACCGTAACAAGAATTAAAAAAAAAGCGGATCAGTTGATCCGCTTTTTTAATGGGTATGGCTGATTCTGGTTTTACTGCCAGCCGCCTACCATGGCGAAGATTTCGCGGTCGCCGATTGGGACCGGGACTGCGGCTACTGGATTTTCCTGGATGAGGAAATCGGCAATGTCGTTGTAGGGAACGAGGCACTCTGCCTTTTCGGGAGTGTCATCCATGGCAAACATGGTTTTGCCTGCAAAGCGGCTCTTGCGGATCAGTTCGTGATAGGGCACTTTGGCAAGAAGCTTTGTTCCTACTTTTTCGGCAAACTGGTCGAGCATGTTTGTGCCTCCGCCGGTTGTGTAGTCAACGCGGTTGGCAACAATACCTGCCAGCTTCACCTTGTAGCGGACGCTTTTCTGCTGGATGGCCATGCAGAGACGGTTAGCGGCGAAGATGCTGTCGAAATCGTTGGTGGCAATGATGATGGCATAGTCGGCATAGTTCAGCGGAGCGCTGAAACCGCCGCATACAACGTCGCCAAGGACGTCAAAAAGAATGACATCATATTTATCGTAAAGACCGAGTTCCTGGAGCAAGGTGACTGATTCGCCGACAACATAGCCACCGCATCCGCTTCCTGCTGGAGGTCCGCCGGCTTCAAGGCAGTCAATGCCTGCAAATCCGGTTTCGATAATGTCCTCAGCAGTCAGCTCTTCATGATGAAAATCAACCTCTTCAAGAGCTTCAATAACAGTTTTCTGCAGTTTCCCTGTAATAGGGAATGTGCTGTCGTGCTTGGGATCGCAGCCTATCTGCAGAACCTTGGCACCTTTAAGGGCAAGGGCTGCCGAAATATTGGCGCTTGTGGTGCTTTTTCCTATGCCGCCCTTACCATATACGGCTAATACTAAACTCATAATGATAACAGAGAAATTGATTGATAGAAAAACCTTACCCGCCGAGGGACTCTTTTGCTTTTCGGAAAACGTCTACAGTGACAATGGATTCGCCGATGCTTCGGGCAAAGGTGTCAGTATTCTTCCTGACCTTTTTGCGAACAAAAAACGGCACTTTCTTCAACATTGTTTCAGCATCATCTGTCCACTTCATCTCTCCGTCGTCAGCCAGAGCCTCTTGCTCAACATCAACATCAACCCCTGAGGACACATGCCCGTTAGCGCTTACTGGCTCGACCTCAGGCGACAGGGAAGCTCCGTTCTCCTCATATTCCAGACCAGCATCACCAAAGAAGTCGATCAGGTGCTTTTCGAGACCGAGTTTGCATGAAAGATAGACCCTGTCGGCAATGACATCAGATCCATCAAAGCCGAAAAACGGATAATAGCCGAGCAGATGGTTCTCAATATGGGTCGGAGGACAGATAACCATACAGGGAACATCGAGCTTGCGGCAGCTGTGGCGCTCCATCTGGGTACCGCAGACCAGATCAGGCATTTCATCGTCAATAATTTTTGCAACATCCTGAAACCGGTCAGTAACGACAAGCGGGCCAGGAAGGTAGCCCTCCAGCTCTTTGCGGACCCACTCTGCATGACGCTCCATATAGGTGCCCGCTCCAATAATCTTCATACCGAGTTCGTCACGCAAAAACTTCACAATCGCCACGGTATGCGTAGCATCTCCAAAGACAAAAGCCCGTTTGTTGCTGAAGCTTTCCATATCTGCCGTCCTGGCAAACCATGGCACTCCGCTCGGAGCACTCAGGCCGTCAAGCGAGAAAGCACTGAGTTTCGGCAGGGTGAGTGGAGGAACACCCCTTTCAGCACCTGTTATATTAAGCTGTTCGATGACTGAACGAAGCCATGCAAGAGTAGGCTCAACACCTATCGGCGCCTTGTAGATAGCCGGCATGGCAAACGTTTCAGCTAGATATTCAGCCGCTGTTAACCCGATTTCACGGTACGGGGCAATATTGAGCCAGGCTGCGGGCAGTTTCTTGAGATCTTCGATTCCCGCTCCCCATGGAGCAACGACATTGACCGTAATGCCAAGCGTCTGCAGCATGCGCCGGAGGCTTGTGAGGTTAGCGCGTAAATGAAAGCCAAGGGATGTAAAGCCGAGCAGGTTTACTGAAGGCTGAGCCGTTTTCTCCTGAGGTACGGCATATCTTTTCACCAGTTCAGTCAACAGACCGTCTGCCGCCTCATTTTCAGATACCCTGAAAGGATTGAGGGCATAGACAAGAGTTTTTTCCGGTGGAAGTCCGGAATGTGCTGTAAGCTGATGGAGATCTTCCTGAAGAAGAGCTGTACTGCAGCTCGGTGCTATAACGGTAAGATCGGGATGGTAGTGGTGATCGACCTGCTGCAGTGTTCCGGGAAGTCTTGACACTCCCTGTGCGAGGTCTCTTCCGCGAACAACGCTGATCGAGAGTCCCGGAAAATCCGGGGTCCGTTCAAGCATGCTGTAGGTGGCCGTGATGTAATCATCGCCCTGGGGCGCATGATAGACGGTGTGAACCCCTTTCATACTGTTGGTGACTCGGCTGATACCATGGAGGGCAGTTCCCTCATAGAGCCAGAAAGCTAAGCGCATACTCTGTGACGTTTGTTATTACAATTTCCTTACGAGAATTATTCAGCGCTCGGCATGACACCTTCAAGCCATACCTCCTTGTCAAACGCAGGCAGATTACTACGGCGATGGAGCGGTGAAACAAACAAATTAGCCAGTGGAATAACCCCCGACCAGCTATGAATCGGCATAAGCATGAACTCCATACTCCACTTGACAACAAATCCATGACCGGCAAAAGGATTGGCAGTCATCAGCGACGTCACAATGAGGTCTGGCTGTATGCGCGTGACATCCTCAAGCTGACGGTGAAAGTTGGGCTGCTCGACAACGCGGACCCCCTGAAGAGCCTCAAGTTCACGAGCGTGAAATTTTTTGTTGATATAGGCGCTGCTGCATTCAACGACATCAGCACCGGCACTTTTTAGAAAACGTGCAAGAGGCAGCTCCATCATGGTATCGGCAGTCAGAAAAACCTTTTTGCCCTTAAGCAGCGCTGTCTGAGTACGGATTTTTTCCCATGCGGCTTTTTCGCGGTCGCGAAGGTCAACGGTGATACCGAATTCGCGGGCAAGATCTTCCCAGAAAACCCTTGATCCATCGGGACCGAAAGGAAAAAGAGAGTGAAGAACACGCGCTCCGCGTTCACGTTCGAGCTTGACAGCAACCCTTGAAAGATAAGGCTGGATGGGAGCAAGCACGGTATCGGGACCGATGGCGGGCATTTTATCAAAACGGGATTCAGGAAGAAATCCTGCGACATGAATACCAAGCTCTTCAGCCTCCGCCCGGAGATCGTCAGCAGTAGCGTCATTGACTGAACCGAGAAAGACCACACTTTTCTGGCCGGCAGGGGCTACGGGACAGAACGGCACAAGAGCGTGCAGAACAGAATCCTCAGCCTGCGTGAAGTTATAGACCAGGCCGCTGGCCGGAACAAAAAGCACCGGAACATCCGCTGTACTGAGATGATGGGCAAGACCCTTGAAATCAACCTTCATAACCTCGGGAGTACATGAGGAGAGAAGAAAAATCACTGACGGATTATGGTCGGCCTTGATTTCGCGGATAATCTCTTCGAGGGTAGGCTCGTTCTTTGAAAGATCACCTTCCTCCATGAGAGCGATACCGAATCGAGGCTTGGCAAAAATCATCATGCCAAGAGCATTCTGCAGAAAATGAGCGCATGTATGCGTTCCGAGAATAAGAAAAAAGCTGTCTTTGATCTTCTGATACATCCAGCCGACACAGGCAAGACCGCAAAAACTGTGCGTAACGTTATCTTCCTTGATTATTTGAACATCACCGGAAACCTGCATCATGAAGTGTTTCTCCTGATAGTTACTGCCCCCTCAACAATTCCATCGTTGAAGGGTGTGCAAAAGCGATACAACGGCCAATCTTAAAGAATGTGAAGATAAAATATTTTCACTAATCCCCCTACTCCGCGGGGGGGGCTATTTTTGCTTTGACGGAAGCCGTCTTTTCACCAAGACGGACGGTCCGGTCCCGTCGATCATCTATTTTCAAAACCGTATAGACCCGCTTGCCGCCTTTACTGAACGAGTACTCGTGAAGTTTCTCGGCAAGCTCAAAAAGGAGATGCACCGGTCCTTCAACAGTCGTACCCATATCGTGAAGGCGGTAGCTGCATCCGCTTACACCGAGAAGCTCCTGCAATCCGGCTACAAAGCCACTCAGGCTACCCTCTTTAGTGTCGAGCGGAATAACAGCGATATCCATCAAAGCCATGGCAAATAAACTCGAAGGTTATCTGAAAACAGTCTCGTTCCGTCCAGGACCAACAGAAATAAAGGTAACAGGAACCTGCAGCTCATCCTCAAGGAAGGTCACATAGTTACGGGCTTCAGGCTGCATATCAGAGAAGGTGCGTGAATCAGCATTTGAAGCCATCCATCCCTTCAGGGTGGTATAAACCGGTGTCACCCTCGACAGTGTCTGATGATCGGTCGGGAAATCATGAATTTCCCTGCCGTCAAGCATATATGAGGTACAGACCTTGATCTCTTCAAAGGTGTCGAGCACATCAAGCTTGGTAAGCGCAATTTCGGTAACACCATTGACTGTAAGCGAATAACGCAGCGCGACAAGGTCTATCCAGCCGCATCTCCGCTTTCTTCCTGTTGTAGCTCCGAACTCGTGCCCGATCTGGCCGAGACGTTCACCGGTCTCGTCCAGCAGTTCAGATGGAAACGCTCCATTGCCGACTCTTGTCATATAGGCCTTGCAGACACCGATAACCTTGCCGATATAGTTCGGAGCAATACCGGAGCCTGTGCATGCGCCTCCAGAGGTAGGGTTGGAGGATGTGACATAGGGATAGGTTCCGTGATCGACATCAAGCAGACATCCCTGAGCACCCTCAAGGAGCACTGTCTTTCCTTCCTGAAGCTGCTTGTTGAGATATAACTGGGTATTGGTGACATAGGGATCGATAATCTTGTCGAACTCCTCGTACTCGCGTACCATAGTTTCGACATCAAGTTCTTCCTTGTCATAAATATTCTTAAAGAGCTTGTTCTTGGCTGCAAGGTTCTCCCTGAGCTTCTCCTGCAGCACTTCTGGGCTGAGAAGATCAACAACCCTTATACCCTTGCGGGCAAACTTGTCCTCATAGCTCGGACCGATACCTCGACCGGTTGTGCCGATTTTCTGGTCACCCTGGGCAGTTTCGTGCAATGAATCGAGCCGCTTATGGTAGGGCATGATGAGATGGGCATTATGGCTGATAAAAAGCCTGCCTGTAACCTCAAAACCGAGTTCCTCTACCTTTTTGATCTCCTCGAGCAATGCGACAGGGTCAATAACGACCCCGTTGCCGATCACACAAACGCATCCTTTATGAAAGATTCCGGAAGGAATAAGGTGCAGAACAACGGTTTTATTATCAAAACAGATAGTATGACCGGCATTTGCCCCGCCTTGATAACGGACAACGATATCGTACTTGTCTGAAAGGTAATCAACGAGTTTTCCTTTGCCTTCATCACCGAACTGAGTACCAACAATTACTGTTGCAGACTGCGAGGGTGTCCTGAATTTTTTTGATTCCACGACGATTGTTTTTTTTAACAGATATAATGATCAAAATGAGCCAGAAGCTCACTCTTTCCCTTGCCGGAAAACGATGAATAATTTACAATAAATTTGGCTTTCGCCGCGCAACTTTCCATTACACGCCTGGTCTGGACTTTATCCTTCTGGCGGAGCTTGTCGTACTTGGTCAGAACAATGCCATAAGGCTTTTCATGAAACTCCAGAAACTCTATCATTGCCCTGTCGGAATTCATGGCCGGATGGCGGGAATCGAGCAGGAGCACAATGAGCGAAATACTGTACCGGTGTTCAATATACGATGAAAGAAGACTGCCCCATGCGGCTTTCTCTGCCTGCCCTACTGCCGCGTAGCCGTAACCGGGAAGATCGACAAAATAAAACTGGTTGTTGATCAGGAAATAGTTGATCAGTCGGGTTTTACCTGGGGTTGAACTTGTTTTTGCTAGACCTTTGCTCTCGGTAAGTGAATTAAGCAGGGTGGATTTGCCGACATTTGATCTCCCGGCAAAAACAATTTCAGGAGATGAGCCTTCCGGAAGGCCCGAAAGAGCGGAAGCACTGATATGAAAGGCGGCAGAAGTAATTTTCATACAAATAATAAGCGGTCGGGCAAAAAAGAGCAATAAAAAGGAAGCTAAAAACCTTGCGTTAAAAACCCAAATGTTTAACTTTCATCCAGCTTTTTACGCATTATACCTATTGAAAAAGGAAGAACAGCAGAAGATGTCACTTTTCATTTACAATTCCCTCTCCAGAAACAAAGAAAAGTTTGAACCCCTGCATCCGGGGATGGTGAGCATCTATGTGTGCGGACCTACTGTTTACGGACATGCCCATCTTGGACATGCAAAAAGCTATGTATCATTTGACGTGGTAGTCCGCTGGCTGCGGCATTCGGGATACCACGTAAAGTATGTACAGAATATTACCGATGTGGGACACTTGACCGATGACGCCGATGAAGGTGAGGACAAGATATCGAAACAGGCCTGCCTCGAAAAAACAGACCCGATGGAAATTTCGCAGTTCTATACCCGGAGTTTCTATGAAGACATGGACAAGCTTGATGTTCTCCGCCCCAATATAGCTCCTGCTGCCACCGCCCACATCCCTGAACAGATTGCCCTTGTTGAACGGCTTATTGCGACCGGTCACGCCTATGAGGTCAACGGCAATGTCTATTTCTCGGTTGAATCATTTCCAGGATATGGAAAACTTTCGGGACGAACCGATCAGGAGGCTTTACAATCCGGTGTAAGGGTTGAAACACGTTCTGATAAACGGCACCCCTCTGATTTCGCTCTCTGGAAAAAGGCGGAGGAAGGGCATCTCATGAAATGGAATTCTCCATGGGGTATCGGCTATCCAGGATGGCATCTTGAGTGTTCGGCAATGTCAATGAAATATCTTGGAGAGACCATCGACATTCACGGAGGAGGCATGGAGAACAAGTTTCCCCACCATGACTGTGAAATCGCCCAGTCAGAAGCGGTAACAGGAAAACCCTATGTCAGGTTCTGGATGCATAACAACATGGTGACGGTCAATGGGATAAAAATGGGGAAATCCCTGAAAAACTCTGTCAATCTGAAGGATTTGTTTAAAGAAACAGATCCTCTGGTTATCCGGTTCTTTATTCTTCAATCACACTACCGCTCGCAACTGGATTATTCCCAGTCCGCCATAAAAGCATCTACAACCGGACTCGAAAAACTTCGCGAGACAAGGCGGCGACTGACGGAGCAAAAAACCGGGAGTGCATTGTTTGACACGGAACCATTCATCAGGCGCTTTACCGATGCAATGGATGATGATTTCAATACACCGGTAGCTATAGCAGTACTGTTTGAGCTGTCAAAGGCCATTAATGCCGCACTTGATTGCAGCGAAGGCATATCGGAAGAGTCACGGGGAAAAACTCTGGCTTTTCTTCAAACGGCCGCTACGGAAATTCTTGGAATCCTGAACCCGAATGAACAAGAGATCGGCAGGGATAACATGCAGATCGGCAAAAAGCTCGATGGAATTATGGACGTTCTCCTCGAACTTCGGGCTGAAGCAAGAGAGAACAGGAATTTTGCACTCAGTGATAAAATCCGGGACCGGCTTATTGCAGTCGGAATTGAAATCAAGGATACCAAAGAAGGGGCAAGCTGGTCGAATAAAACCGGCGCTTAAAGGTACTCTTCAAGCTCGTCACGCCGAAGAGTATCAACAGCCTCCTCAACCCTGTGAGATTCCCCTTTTTTGCAGATAAGCAGCGCATCATCTGTTTCGATAATGATCACGTCGCGGATCCCTATGGTACAGACAACCTTCCCCGCTGGTTTTCTGACATAGATATTTTCACAATCAATCTGTACCAGCCGATCGTCGGAATGCTCTTCAGGATTGAGGCTCCGTCTCCCCGCAACTTTCACAACCTCATCCCATGACCCAAGATCGGTCCACCCGAATTCTCCTGTCAGAACAAAAACATGATCAGCCTTTTCCATAATACCGTAGTCAATGGAAATCGGGTGAATCCATGAGTAAACATCTTCAATAACCTTTTGTTCTTTTTCTGTTCCAAGACTTTCATAGATAGTGAGAAGATCCTTGTATAAATCAGGCATTGAGCGTTCAAACTCTCTGGAAATAGCATCAATATGCCAGATAAAAACACCGCTGTTCCAGTAAAAGTCCTTGCTTTCAAGAAACTCTACTGCCGTGGTCAGGTCAGGCTTTTCGGCAAACGCCTTTACCCTGAACAGCGTAAATTGGCAACCTGCGGCAAATGCCAGCGGAATTGGAAGCTCTTCATCAACCTGAATGTAACCATAGTCTGTTTCCGGTCTGTCAGCTTTTACTCCAATGGTAACCAGGCCTTTTTTGACCGATGCAATTTCAATACCTGCCTGAACAATATGAATAAAGGTCTGATTGTCCAGAACCAGATGGTCTGCAGGAAGAACTATAGTGATAGCATCAGGATCCCTTTTTTTGATATGAGCGGTCGCAAGAGCGATGCATGGCGCTGTATTGCGACTGGACGGCTCCACAATGATATTATCGGGTCTAAAACCAGAGAGCGATGCGGCAATCAGTTTACGCCCCTGTTCACTGGTTATAATAAATATGTTGTCAGCTATCACGGTACTGCTGATGCGCTGGACTGTTTTTGCAATCATGGTCCCTTCATCGTAGAGATCAGCGAACTGCTTTGGCATCTGTTTTCTGGAAACAGGCCATAGCCGCTTTCCGATTCCACCAGCCATGATAAGCGCATAAACATGCTTGCCGAAACCACTGTTCATAAAGCGTAACGTATTGCGGGAGTTTCATAAAAAGTAGAATGCCTAGCGTTCGACATCTTTTTTAATTTACTCATTTATTGAAGCCAATTTGTCATTCATCGTAAAATGTCGTTTTTTGGGGTTAAACAACTGAACAGAAGGATTACCACCGATGGAACGACTGACGGGAGATCTAGCTACACTGGAAAAATTGTGTGCCGGGCAGGGAATGGAGTTTGACTCCTTAACCCTGAAGCAATTGGTTCGATATGGCAGCTTGCTTGAAGAGTGGAACCATAAGATTAACCTGATAAGCCGGAAAGAAGATGCTCCGGTGATCGTAAAACATATCTTTCACTCTCTGTTGATCGCTCTCTACCACCCCTTCAGTAAAGGTGAGAAAGTACTTGATCTGGGGACAGGTGGTGGACTGCCCGGAATCCCGCTCTCTATCTGCTTCCCTGAAACTCAGTTTCTTCTTGTGGATTCGACCGGGAAGAAAATAACTGCCTGCCAGGCCATGATCAAAGAGCTCGGTATCAAGAATGCAATAGCGATGCATACGAGGGTAGAAGAGCTTAACGGGGTTATATTTGATACGGTACTTTCGAGGCAGGTTGCTCCGCTCGACCAACTCTGCGGCTATGCAGCGAGACTGCTCAAGCCACGTGGCATACTTATCTGCCTGAAAGGCGGGACTCTTGATAAAGAGATCGCAAAAACTCTTGAGTCAAGCAGGGATCATAACGGTTTCCCGAAAAAAGTGGAACTGCATCCCATAAGCGGCATCAGTACGTTTTTCTCTGAAAAGCAAATAGTCATTGCCCGAGGATAGAAGTTATCCTGAGAGCAATGACTAACAATAATGAGTGCTATAAACTAAATGCGGCAGAGTTTACTCAGCAGAAGCCGTTGTTACAGCTGCTGGAGTGTCGCTGGTTTTCTTTGAACCCTTGACTCGTTTTGAACGATCCTGCTTGCCTGATTTCTGACTTGTTGCCGGTGCTTCCTGATAATCAACAAGCTCGATAACTGCCATTTTAGCTGCATCACCAAAACGGGGTGCAAGCTTTATAACTCTTGTATATCCGCCCTTGCGATCACCTACTTTTCCAACAATCTCTTCAAAAAGCATTCTGATAGCCTGTTTATCCCTGATACTTTTGAAGATTTCACGCTGGGCATGTACGGTTCCCTTTCGGGCTTTCGTAATAATCTTCTCAACAACCCTGCGGGTCTCCTTTGCTTTAGCCTCTGTGGTCTCAATGCGCTTGTATACAAGCAGCTGAGTTGAGAGGTTGCTTAGTGTCGCCTTTCTATGGGCTGCGGTTCTTCCGAGTTTTCTTACCGGCTTAACTTTACGCATGAGTGTGTCCTGATCTCAATAATTCAAAAAAACGGTTGCTATTTTCTTATTTGCCCTGATACTTGGTAATATCCATACCAAACTTCAGTTCAAACTTTTCAAGTTGTTCCTTAAGTTCCGTCAGTGATTTCTTGCCAAAATTCTTGTAGTTCAGCAACTCATCCTCTTTGCGCGAAACAAGGTCACCGATAGTATCAATTTCGGCAAGTCTCAGGCAGTTGTGTGAACGGACTGAAAGATCAAGATCTTCAATTTTGGTATGCAACAGGCGACGCATTGTTTCGAACTCATCATCCTGCTGTTTGAATTCCTCTTCGGTAAATTCTTCCTCGGTCGGTGAGAAATTTGCAAAGAACGTAACATGCTCGGTGATGATTTTGCCGGCAAGACTGATGGAGTCATCGGGAGTGACGGAACCATCTGTTTCGACATCAAGAATCATTTTTTCGTAATCGGTTCGCTGACCGACACGAGTGTTTTCCACCGTAAACTTTACGTTCCTGATCGGAGTGTAAATGGCATCTATAGCGATATAACCAAGCGCCATTCCTTCCGGTCTGTTCTCTTCTGCAGGGATGTAACCGCGGCCTCTTCCGATAAACAGATCAATTTTGACTGTTGCATTGGCATTGATCGTGGCAATGTGCATATCCTTGTTCAGGACCTCGAACTCGCCTTCCTGTGCAACTATATCGCCGGCAGTAAACTCCATTGGCCCGACAAGTGTAAGGGATGTCTTGCAATTTCTTTTGCATGTAGACTTGAAACGGACCTGTTTGAGATTCAGCACGATTTGCGGAACATCCTCACGGACTCCATCAATCGCGGCAAACTCATGAAAAACGCCGTCAATCTTTATCCCTGTTATTGCAGTACCCGGGAGTGAGGCAAGCAAAACCCTTCTCATAACATTTCCAAGGGTCACACCGTAACCACGCTCAAGCGGCTGCGCAATGAACCTGCCGAAACGATCAGTATGGGTAGTTTCGTCAACTTCAATTTTTGCAGGCATCTGCATCTGGTATATCATAGTATTGATACCTTAGATTTCATTAAAATCACTTAGAGTATAACTCAACAACTAACTGCTCATTAAATGGTTCCTGTATATCGACTCTTTCAGGAACAGCCAGAAAAACAGCTTTCTGATTAGCTTTATCGACCTGAATCCATGCAGGTATGCGGGATTCGGGTGTTTTATTCAGAGAATCGGTAACAGCACCCATATTCTTGCTTCTCTGACGGAACTCGATCAGCTCTGAAGGAGAAACCATATAAGAAGGAATGTCGACCTTCTTGCCGTTGATAAGAAGATGCCCATGGGTTACAAGCTGACGTGCAGCAGACCGTGAAGGCGCAAAACCTGCGCGGAAGACGACATTGTCGAAGCGCCTTTCGATAAGCCTGACAAGGTTATCACCGGTAACACCCCTCTGGGATGCTGCCTTCTTAAAGTAGTTCCTGAACTGTTTTTCAAGAATACCATAAAGATATTTCATCTTCTGCTTCTCTCTGAGCTGAAGAGCGTATTCTGAAACCTTTCCTTTTCTGCCCTGTCCGTGCTGTCCAGGAGGGAAAGGACGTCTTTCGAGATATTTTTCAGCTTTAGGTGCAAGCGCAATACCTAACCTGCGGGATACTTTTGTTATTGAGCCTCTAAATCTTGCCATGTCAATTGCTTCATTGAAATTCTATGAATATATAAAATCAGACCCTTCTGCGCTTTGGAGGCCTGCAGCCATTATGCGGCAGAGGAGTAATATCCTTTATTGTCCGCACATCCAGACCTGCTCCCTGCAAAGCCCTGATAGCAGCATCGCGACCTGCGCCCGGACCTTTGATAAAGACGTCAACATGACGCATACCAAGGTCATAAGCTTCTTTCGCTGCAGCTTCAGAGGTCACCTGCGAAGCATAAGGAGTGTTCTTTTTAGAACCCTTAAAACCGTTTTTGCCAGCGCTTGACCATGATACTGTATTGCCCTGAACATCGGTAATGGTTACCATGATATTGTTGAACGATGCCTTGATATGCACAGCACCTTCAGGGGTAACCTTTATTTTCTTTTTTTTCCTGCTTATTGTAGCCATGAACTTACACTCTTTAGTATCGAAGATTTTATTGCCTATATACTACTACTTCTTAGCCGCCTTCTTCTTACCAGCAACAGTCTTACGTTTACCTTTCCTGGTCCTTGCATTAGTCCGGGTTCTCTGTCCGCGTACCGGGAGCGAGCGCCGATGACGAAGCCCTCTATAGCAACCAATATCCATCAAACGTTTGATAGCAGTCTGCTGTTCACCGCGAGCCTGCCCCTCAACCTTGTATGTTTCGGCAATAATTTCCCTGATTGCATGTGCTTCTGCGTCGTTCAGGTCAGAGATTTTCCTGTTAGTCGCAATACCTGCTCTCTGCAGAATACTCTCTGCTGATGCTCTCCCAATACCATAAACATGCGTCAAAGCAATAACGGCATGTTTGTTTAACGGCAAATTTACCCCAGCTATCCTCATATGCTCTTTAAAGTTCTATTGTTTTTTTCTGAAGATCAACCTTGGCGCTGCTTATGGCTTGGATTCACTTTGCAAATCACAAATCTTTTGCCTTTACGCTTCACAATCCGGCAGTGCTCACAACGTTTTTTAATAGAAGAATATATTTTCATAAGTAACCCCACATGCAATAATTAATCCAACTAAATGCGAAATCTGAAAAGGCTTGTAATGTAATAAATCTAGATCAATAAATCAAAGCCATCAAGAGCTATTTCATCACTTATTTATACCTGTATGTAATCCGTCCTTTTGAGATATCGTACGGGGATATCTGGACTTTTACCTTATCACCTGGTAAGATCCTGATATAATGCATCCTGATTTTACCGGAAACATGCGCAAGAACCTCAAGGCTGTTTTCGAGTTTTACCTTGAACTGCGCATTTGGAAGTGCTTCCAGAATCACGCCTTCAATCTCAATTGATTCTTCTTTAGCCAAATTATTTGCTCCTTTATTCGATATTTTTGTAAGCGGTTCAAGAGTGTTAATCACTCAAGAAACGTGCGGGTCAGTACTTCGGCTTTCCCTTGCCTTACAACTATCGTATGTTCAAAATGCGCTGAAGGTTTTCCATCCTCAGTTACGGC
The DNA here is from genome assembly GCA_005843825.1 of Chlorobium sp. Classification (GTDB taxonomy): domain Bacteria; phylum Bacteroidota; class Chlorobiia; order Chlorobiales; family Chlorobiaceae; genus Chlorobium. The sequence continues at coordinate 8,276 of SZXX01000006.1, read as the reverse complement.
CACCCATTCGTTTCGCCTGCTCACCGCCCGACGGGAACGACCGATAGCGATCATAGGCTCTATGGCAAGCGTCATGCCTTCCACAAGCTTTACTCCTGTATGCTTTCTGCCATAATTCGGTACAGCCGGATCTTCGTGCAATTCACTGCCGATGCCATGACCGACCATATTTTCAATAACACTGAACCGGAATGACCGGGCATAATCTTCAATTGCAGAAGAGATATCATGCAGACGGTTACCTTCAACCGCCATTGCAATACCCCTCTCAAGGCTCTCTCTTGTTACATCAACAAGCTGCTGCACCTTTTCATCTATGACTCCAAGAACAAATGTTCTTGCCGCATCACCATGATATCCGCCCTTGTAAACCCCACAGTCAACTGAAACGATATCACCCTCTTTGACAACTCTCTTTACACTGGGTACTCCGTGAACAACCTCTTCATTGATCGATATACAGAGTGTTGCAGGGTACGGGGTAACACCGGGATCACTTTTCGGCACATAGTTCAGAAAACTTGGAACCGCATGATTATCCCTTATAAACTCTTCAGCCATCGTGTCGAGTTCTTTGGTCGTCATGCCGGGCTTTATTTCCTGCTCAAGAAGATCAAGGGCCTTGGCCACAAGGGCTCCTGAGACTCTCATCAATTCAATTTCCCGTTCGCTTTTTATAGTAATCATTTCGGTTAATTACCTGGCCTGCCGACCATGTGTCTTCCCTGACTTCATGAAGCCATCGTAGTGACGCATCATCAAGTGGCTTTCAACCTGCTGCAGCGTATCAAGACCGACACCGACAATAATCAAAAGACTTGTACCACCGAAAAACTGTGCAAAACCCTGAGTGACATTCACAAACTTTGTCAGGAAAGTAGGAAGAATCGCAATGATAGCAAGGGATATAGCTCCAGGCAGTGTAATGCGAGTCAGAATATTATCTATAAAGTCGGCTGTGCTTTTACCTGGGCGCACACCGGGAATGAAACCACCCTGACGGCGCATGGTATCGGCAACCTCTTTCGGATTAAAGGCTATCGCTGTGTAAAAATAGGTAAAGAAAACAATCATGGTTCCGAACATGAGGGCATACCACCAGGAATCATAGGAGAGAACAGAAGCAATACTCTGCATCACCTCATTTTCCGGGAAAAAGGAGAGGAACGTACCAGGAAGAAACATGATGGACTGAGCAAAAATAATGGGCATGACACCAGCAGTATTAATCCTCATCGGGATGTATTGGGTGCTTCCACCATAAACCTTGCGCCCGACTACACGTTTGGCATGCTGCACAGGAATCCGGCGGGTTCCGACGGTAAGCACCACGACGAATGCAACAATTGCAGCCATGACTCCGAGAATAATGATCTCGATAATCCAGTTTTTACTTCCCAGAGAGACCGAGCGGAATTCAGCTACAAGCGCCTGTGGAAAGCGGGCAAGTATACCTATCATAATAATGAGGGATATACCGTTTCCTATACCCCGATCTGTGATCTTCTCACCAAGCCACATGACAAAGACAGTGGCCGAAGTCAGGAGAATAACAACAGTAATAGAAAAGAAAATGCCCGGATCAGGCACAATGACTTTACCGAATGAAGCCGGACTTGAAAGACTGACACTTACGCCCCAGGCCTGCAGGGCAGCTATCACAACTGTTCCGTAGCGCGTCATCTGGCTTATTTTCTGTCGACCGTCCTCACCCTCTTTCTGAAGTTTCTGGAAGTAGGGAGTAACCGCACCAAGCAACTGGATGATGATTGAGGCGGAGATGTAGGGCATAATGCCAAGAGAGAATATCGACGCTCTGGCAAAAGCTCCACCTACAAAAAGGTCAAAAAGTCCGAAGAGATCATTGGAGTGGGACTGCGATGCGCCTGCCACTGCAGCCGCATCAACACCCGGGATGGTGATATGGGAACCAAGTCTGTAGACAAATAACAGAAGAAGCGTATAAAGGATCCGCTGGCGGAGTTCAGGGATTTTATTTATGTTCCTTATACTTTCATTTAGCTTCATAGCGTCCTTTTAACGGGTTCAGGGCTTAGGAGTTTTTTTTACTCTTTTTACCAAAGGTGCCTTTGGTTTCAATAGAGCCTCTTCAAATGATATATCCCTGATTTTTGAAGCCTCTTCAAGCGTTCGGAATGCCTTGATTACTTTGCCGCCGGCTGCGGTGATTTTTTCTTCCGCACTCTTGCTGAATGCATGAGCAGTAATGGTAACAGCCGCGCTGAGTTCGCCATTACCGAGAATCTTGAAATAATCAGCATTACTTGCATGGAGAAGAGACTTGAGATCGAGAATAGAAATCTCATTCTCTATCAGTCCTTCCTGTATCCATTTGTCAAGCTGTGAAAGATTGACTGTATTGACAGGGTTGCTGTCAAGAGGAGTAAAACCAAATTTTGGCAACCTCCGGTAAACAGGAATCTGTCCGCCCTCAATTTTAGGTCTCTTGTAGCCGCTGCGTGCCTGCTGACCTTTGTTGCCCTTGCCGGCTGTGGTTCCGTTGCCCGAACCCTGACCGCGGCCAACCCGCTTTTTATTCTTTACTGCGCCTTTAGCTGGACGAAGTGAACTTAAATCCATGGTTTCAATTCCCGACTTTCTATTAGTAAAAAACTTAGACTTCCTCAACCTTGACAAGGTGCTGTACGACTCTTATCTGACCTCTGGTGCAAGGATTATCCTGTCTGTCAACCTGATAGTGTGGCCTTCCGAGTCCAAGCGCCTTGATGGTGGCTTTCTGTTTTTTCGTTCCACCAATAATGCTTCGAACCTGGGTAATTTTCAGTGTTTTCTCACTCATGATCGCATTCTCAATTTTTAGCTTTCAAAAACCTCTTGCAGGCTCTTTGACCGTCTTTCGCCGACGTCATAGGCATCAGAAATACTCTGTAATCCTTTTATTGCAGCTTTCACTACATTGTGCGGATTAGACGAACCAAGTGATTTGGTCAGAATGTCGTGTATACCTGCCATTTCAAGAACCGCTCTTACAGCTCCACCGGCAATAAGACCGGTACCGGGAGTTGCAGGCTTCATCATGACCTTGGCAGCACCATACCTTGCAATAATCTGATGAGGAATGGTACCCTTAACGATCGGAACCTTGATAACATTCTTCTTGCCGTCTTCTATGCCCTTGGCAATAGCGTCCTGAACTTCGTTCGCTTTGCCGAGCCCGTAACCAACATGTCCTTCTTTATCGCCAACTACAACAATGGCGTTAAATCCAAAACGCTTTCCACCTTTAACAACCTTTGCCGTCCGGTTGATATGAACAAGCTTCTCTTTCAGATTTAATTCTCCGGGCCTTATAATCTTAGCAGATGTTTTCGCCATTTACTTTCTCTTTGAAAAGTTGTTAAAAGATCAGTCCTGCTTCTCTCGCACCATCAGCCAATGCCTTGACTCTGCCATGATATCGAAAACCATTCCTGTCAAATACTACATTTGTTATACCCGCTGCAAGGGCTTTTTCTCCGATCTGCTTGCCGATGATACGACAAAGCTCGGATTTCGTCCCCTTAACAGCCTTGTTATCCTTGGACATTGTTGATGCAGCGATAATGGTTTTGCTGTTCACGTCGTCAATAAGCTGCGCGTATATCTGCGAAAGACTTCTGTAAACACAAAGCCTTGGCTTTGATTGTGTACCCTGGACATTGGCTCTGCTTCTGTCCTTGATTTTCTGCCTTCTGGAGGCTTTATCGATTTGACTCATTCTCTTGAACCGTTGTATAATGTTATTGCCTGACTACTTGAGCTGTGCATTCATTCTATTCTTACTTACCAGCAGCCTTTCCTTCCTTGCGACGGATAACTTCACCAGCATATTTGATACCCTTTCCACGGTAAGGCTCAGGTTTTCTGAATGAACGGATCTTGGCAGCAACCTGACCGACAAGAGCTTTATCAATTCCGCTTATAAGCACAGTAACCTGATCGGGCACTTCTATTGTAATCTCATCAGGAGCCTTGAAATAAATCATATGTGAATAACCGAGTGTCAGGGCGAGAAGATCATTTTTCAACTCTGCACGATATCCAACACCGGCGATCTCAAGCTTTCTTGTAAAACCGGTAGTAACACCCTCTACCATATTGCTTATAAGCATACGGTAAAGACCATGCTGGGCTTTAGCTTTCTTGCTGTCATCGACTCTGGTTACAGTAATGACTCCAGGCTCTTGTGTAATGGTTACCTGATCGGTAAGCCTCTGCTCAAGAGTGCCTTTAGGACCTGATACCCTGATGTTCAGGTCTTTGATCTCTATCTTCGCCTGATTACTCAGGGGTATGGGCATTTTTCCTATTCTTGACATGGTATTCTAATGCTCTGTGGCTTATGAATTAATAGATACGGAACAGGATCTCACCGCCAACTCCCTGTGCCCTTGCCTCTTTATCGGTAATAACACCTTTCGACGATGAAAGGATATACAACCCGAGACCACCAAGATATTTTTTAATATCCTTTCCGTCATAAACACGCCGACCTGGCTTGCTTACCCTTGTAATTTCCTTTATGGCCGGGTCACCATGAGCGGTATACTTAAGATCAACCCGTATAAAAGGGAACTTCTCGGAGGTAATGACCGTAAAGCTTTTAATGTACCCTTTATCCACAAGCAATTGCGAGAGATTCTCCCTGAGCTTGGAGTATGGGATATCGGTTGTTTTGTTTTTTGCTCTTCCCGCATTTCTGATACGGGTGATATAATCTGCAATTGAATCCGTTACAGGCATAGCAAACGTTGGTTACTTTCGAAAATGATACAAATACCTTTCTTTAACACGTACAAACCGGTTTACCAGCTTGCTTTTTTAACACCGGGCAATTTTCCTTCAAGTGCGAACTTGCGGAACATGTGACGGCACAATCCAAATTTAGCATAAACGCCTCTTCCACGGCCAGTCAGGACACAACGATTACGAACCCTTGTTGCAGAACTGTCTCTCGGCAGTTTGCGCAATGCCTCGTAGTCACCTGCTTTGAGCAGCTCCTCACGGATAACCGCATATTTCGCTACAAGCTTTATCCTCTTCTCGTTTCTTGCTATAACGCTTTTCTTTGCCATCTGTTTTCTGAATTATTTAGTTGTTCTTCTTTTTGAATGGCATTCCAAGTTCCGAAAGGAGCACATAAGCTTCTTCGTCTGTAGATGCGGAGGTTACAAAACTGATATCCATTCCTGATATTCTTGGTACCTTATCAATATCAATTTCCGGAAAAATAATCTGTTCCTTAACACCGACAGTGTAGTTACCGCGACCATCAAAACTGGTATCGTTGAGGCCACGAAAATCACGAATTCTTGGAACGGCAAGACTGACAAAACGATCAAAAAACTCATACATGGCCTTGCGACGAAGCGTTACGCGGCAGCCGATGGGCTGTCCTTCACGCAACTTGAAGTTTGATATCGCTTTTTTTGATTTACGACTCTGAGGCTTCTGACCGGTAATCTGGGCAAGCTCCTGCAGTGCAATTTCAAGCAGCTTGGGCTCTGCTGCTGCTGCACCTACACCAATGTTGATTGAGATTTTCTGAAGCTTCGGGACTTTCATGATATTCTTGTACTGAAAGCGCTCGACAAGGTTAGGTGTGACTTTTTCCTTATAAAAGGTCTGCAGTCTCGCTACTGAAGGAGTTACCGGTGTCGACTCTGTGTTCTCGGCTTTAATCTTGGCCATCTTATTCTTTATCAGTTAATCAGAATGGTCTTTGTCATCCTGATATTTAGTGGAAACAATTAACTCTTCTTAACGTTAGAAGCGTGAATTGGGAATTCTCTTTCAATTATCGAGCCCTGCGGCTGACCCTGGGTCGGACGCATATGGCGCTTGCGGATATTTACCCCTTCAACAATAACACGGCCCTTTAAAGGAAATACCTTAAGAATCTTGCCTGCTTTTCCTTTATCATTTCCGCTTATTACAACAACTGCGTCATTCTTCTTGACATGCAGCTTAACTTTCTTAATCCCTGTTTTCATTTTTCACTGATATGATATTATTCATAAAATCCTGAGCGGGAGACGAGACTCGAACTCGCGACCAACAGCTTGGAAGGCTGTGACTCTACCAACTGAGTTACTCCCGCCTGAAGCACCTTATAATACTTCCGGTGCCAGAGAAACGATCTTCATAAATTTCCTGTCACGCAACTCTCTTGCGACCGGTCCGAAAATACGGGTTCCTCTTGGTTCACCCTGCGCATTAAGCAGAACAACAGCATTTTCGTCAAAACGAATATATGAACCGTCTTTTCTACGCGATTCCTTGACACAGCGAACAACAACAGCTCTGCAGACATCTTTCTTTTTTACAATGCCACCAGGAACAGCTGCTTTAACTGATACAATAATCTGATCACCCAATGAGGCATAACGCCTCCCGGTTCCACCGAATACGTGAATGCAACGAACTTTTTTGGCACCACTATTATCGGCAACAACCAGATTTGTTTCTTTCTGGATCATCCTGTTTCAAACTTTAAAAAATGTAAAAAATATCCGCTCTTACTTGGCTTTCTCAATGATTTCAACCAGGCGACAGCTCTTTCTCTTGCTCAACGGGCGGCACTCTACAACTTTGACAAGATCGCCAATTCCGGCTTCATTCTTTTCATCATGAGCCATAAGCCTGGTGGTTTTCTTGAAATATTTCTTGTAAACCGGGTGCTGTACGCTACGCTCTACAGCTACTACGCATGCCTTATCCATCTTATCACTGACAACCTTACCTATCCAGCTTTTTTTTCTTCCTCTTACCGGAACATTCTGTTCCTTAGCTACACTGTCCATTTTCTGTTCTTCCATTTGTCAATAAACGGTTTTTTAGTTGACCTGCCCTCAAGCCTGGCTTGCCTCAGCTGAAGCGAGTTGATGGAGCCGGTTTTTCATGCGCGCAATATCCCGTTTCGAATTGCGAAAAACCATAGGATTCTGCGGCTGCTCAATAACTTTAAAAAAATTGATATCGGCAAGTCTGTCTTCAAGCTCCTTGAGCCTGTCGATCAATTCCTGTTTGCTCAATGCCGCAATTTCATACTTTTTCATAATAAGTAACCCTCTTGTCGAATTATTTCTCTCGTTTATCCTTCGTAATCAGGACGGACTATGAACTTGGTCTTGATCGGCAACTTCTGTGCTGCAAGGCGGAATGCCTCTGTAGCAACGTCTTTCGGCACACCGTCAGCCTCGAACATAACTCTTCCCGGCTTGACAACCGCAACCCAGAACTCCGGAGAGCCTTTTCCTGAACCCATTCGGGTTTCAGCAGGTTTTTTGGTTACCGGCTTATCCGGAAATATCCTGATCCAGATCTTACCGTCTCTTTTCATAAATCTGGTCATTGCAACACGGGCTGCCTCAATCTGACGGGCAGTAATCCATGCACCCTCAATTGCTTTCAAACCGAAAGAACCGAAAGAAACATCTGTACCACGCCCTGCATTGCCCTTCATGCGGCCTCTTTGTGTCTTTCTATATTTAACTCTCTTTGGCATTAACATACAGGCAACTCCATTCGTTTTCTTATTGTATGGTACTTGATATTAAGATCGCTTTGTGCGCTGGCGACGCTTTGAACGTGGATCGCGAGTATCGCGACCTCTTGGACCAGAGTCAGTGCGTCTATCCTTCATTCTCTTCAGTTCATCTTCCTCAATAGCATCAATACGCTGAACGAGGACTTCACCCTTGTAAACCCAGACTTTTATTCCAATGGTGCCTGCAATGGTATGAGCTGTGCAGCTCGCATAATCCACATTGGCGCGAATGGTATGAAGCGGTATCTTGCCTTCCTTATACTGTTCTGAACGTGCAATTTCTGCACCGCCAAGTCGGCCGCCGCACTTGATTCTGATACCTTCAGCTCCAGAGCGCATGGCCTGCTGGATTGCCTGTTTCATCGCTCTTCTGAATGAAACACGGTTTTCAAGCTGGTAAGCAATATTGTCACCGATCAGCTGTGCCTCAATTTCAGGCTTGATAACCTCGACAACATCTATTTTTACTTCTTTTCCGGTAATACGGCTGAGTTCCTGAGAAAGATTATTAATCTCCTCACCCTTTCTTCCTACAACGGCACCAGGACGAGCTGCATAAATATTGATTTTGACATGCTTTGTCGTTCTCTCAATGATTATACGTGCGATTCCAGCTCTTTCTTTCTTTAACCGGGCAAGAACGTATGTGCGAATAACGTGATCCTGCTTGATTTTTTCCGAAATAACCGGACTATCATCGTACCAA
>SZXX01000017.1 GCA_005843825.1 Chlorobium sp. | reverse complement strand
GGATTGAAACTCCATCACAATGAAAACCGCCCTGAGGCGGAAAGTCGCGCCCCCCGCGGGCGCGTGGATTGAAACCTTGAAGGTCAATTTTGAAGAATGCATCTGTCGCGTCGCGCCCCCCGCGGGCGCGTGGATTGAAACAGATACAACGTCTCTATGAACGTGACGCTAGGGGTGTCGCGCCCCCCGCGGGCGCGTGGATTGAAACTAATCTTTTAATCTTGCCGTAAACCATTGTTTTATGTCGCGCCCCCCGCGGGCGCGTGGATTGAAACAAGTTTTTATACTCTATAAAATCACAACAGAGAGGTCGCGCCCCCCGCGGGCGCGTGGATTGAAACACTTATGACGGCTTAAAGGCACTCTTTGAATACTGTCGCGCCCCCCGCGGGCGCGTGGATTGAAACAAATAACTGTTCTCTCATTATTCGCCTTCCTCTAAGTCGCGCCCCCCGCGGGCGCGTGGATTGAAACTAACATCAGGAACACCCAGACTCGGCGTATAACGTGTCGCGCCCCCCGCGGGCGCGTGGATTGAAACCAGCTGCTGAGCCTGCCGGAAAGCCTCATTGATGGTCGCGCCCCCCGCGGGCGCGTGGATTGAAACAGGAGCGTATGTCTTCCACGGCTCATCAACGGGAGGTCGCGCCCCCCGCGGGCGCGTGGATTGAAACACCTTTGGGGTTATCTGCTCCTGTTGTTTCAAATAGTCGCGCCCCCCGCGGGCGCGTGGATTGAAACGACAACGATCCCGCTAATCTCCTTGAGTTTTTACGTCGCGCCCCCCGCGGGCGCGTGGATTGAAACAGGAGCGTATGTCATCTACGGCTCATCAACGCGAGGTCGCGCCCCCCGCGGGCGCGTGGATTGAAACTACAAACGGTATAGGCTCCTGCTCTACATCGCTCGTCGCGCCCCCCGCGGGCGCGTGGATTGAAACTGTTCTCGGATTCTGAGCGTCAACTCGATACTCTGTCGCGCCCCCCGCGGGCGCGTGGATTGAAACCGGACAACACCGGTCAAGCTCATTGATGCCGATGGTCGCGCCCCCCGCGGGCGCGTGGATTGAAACACCTCACCCGTTTTCTCATCAACAACCTCGGCAGTCGCGCCCCCCGCGGGCGCGTGGATTGAAACGATGTGATCCCGATTGTCAATGGCAAGCCTGTATTGAACTTGCTATATTTTCTTGGACAGGGTGAGAAGTCATATCTTCCAAATAAGAGAAAAATAGGCCCTATAGGACATGGGGCATAGGACTTATAAAAAGATGATGTTGGCGGGGGGAATAGATCCCTCACTGCGTTTCGGGATGACCAGAGGAATTGTATTGGGTTGACGCTAAAAGATTACGAGGATTTTCTCGGGGCTTGTAGAATATTGATGGTTCAGAAGATCAAAATTTGGTGAATACCTCGGAGACGCTCACCTTTTCCGTGTATGTGCTTCTTCATGGGTTTCGGAAAGACTACCCTGTGATGATATTTCTGAAATAGCCCGGCTGTTACGTATAAATTATGTATTTTTATAGATCAATTTACGAGTATAATAAAAGCGCACAAGGATATTGGCCGGGGTGATTCTTCTTGGTGTTAGCGAGTTTATCAGTGAAAAGATTTATAGAATCAATATTATTTTTTTTATAATTGAGACAATAGTACTTATCACGCTTCCCGTAAGAACAGCGTACCAGGGTAAGTCTTTTGCTTAGGCCTTACGGGTTCATTGATCCGTGAGGCCTTTTTTTTTATGCTTATGCATTACCACAAGCCGACCATTCCGGTTAAGGATCAGATACAGTTACTGAAGTCCAGAGGCCTGCTCATGGGAGATGAGTCTCTCGCTGAACATTATCTCAACAACATTAGTTATTATCGGCTTGCTGGTTATTGGTGGCCAATGCAGGCCGATAAAGTCAATCATCTCTTTAAAACGAACAGCCGTTTCGAGAATGTTGTTGCTCTCTATAGTTTTGACAGTGAATTGAGACTTTTGCTATTCAATGCTATTAAACGGATTGAGATTGGTCTTCGAACACGTATGATTAATCATCTTGCTCACGAAGTTGATCCTTGGTGGTTTGAAAATCCTTCGATTTTCAAGAATAAACTTGCATTTGCTGTCAATTTGAAGGCAATTGACCGTGATCTTAAAAATTCGAAAGAGGTATTTATTCGTCAGCATTATCAGAAGTATCATGCTGATAGCCGTCGACCACCAGCATGGAAAACGCTTGAGGTTGTAAGTTTTGGCCTCTTATCTAAACTCTATGGAAATCTTGGTTCACATTTCGAATCAAAGGATACGATTGCGAAAGAGATTAATACCGTAAATCATACCTTCTTAAGGACCTGGCTTCAGTCGCTGTCGCAAATCCGAAATATTTGTGCCCATCATGGACGGTTATGGAACAAAAATCTTCCTGGTCGCCCAAAGTTGCTGCCGAGACCTCCCGCACCATGGCTTACTTTGGTGCCACCAGTTTCTCAGCATCACGCTTTGTACGTGCATGTTTGCTGTATGAAATATCTTTTGGATGCAATAAGCCCCGGACACAGGTTTACACTGAAACTGAAAACCCTGTTTTGTAAATATCCGAGTGTTGATCTTGATGCGTTAGGATTTTCGAAAATATGGGATAAAGAGCCGCTCTGGAAGTCATAGCTGATAATACATTGGCAAAAGCAACAGGAGAGAAATCGAAGGAAGAGTTGCAAATGGCAGCGGAAATCAAAAGAGGAATAGGACCTATGGGACGCATGGGGCAAATAGGGCAAATACGACTTTGCGATCTGCAATGTTCAGGGCGACCACAAGGGTCGCCCCTAAGTGTTTTGTTTCTGGTATGTTTTATTACGGAATCATTTTCTGTGAAGCGCTTAATAGATCCCTCACTGCGTTTCGGGATGACATGGGGAGTTTCCTTCAGGTGGAATAGCTGTTCCCTTGTAAAACTCAGGATAAAGACTGATCTTCCCTGTACTGATCTGCGGCCTCAGTTTCTGGAGGTCTGAGGTTGAGTTGCATATTTGGAAATAGAAAATCATTGAAGGTTAAGGTGGCGAAAAAACAACAGGTTCAGGAATACGTAAAGGCCATACAGAACAGAAAGGCCCGCTTTGAGTTTGAGATACTCGATACCATTGTTACGGGGATCCAGCTTTTCGGGAGCGAGGTAAAGTCAGTGCGGCTTGGAAAGGCCAGCCTCAGCGACAGCTTTGCCATTATCCATCATAATGAGGTATGGCTGGAGAATATGCAGATCACTCCCTACGAGCATAACCATATAGAAATGATTGAAGCGAAAAGGAGCAGAAAACTGCTGCTGCACAAGGCTGAAATCCGGAAAATCCTGACCAAGATCAATGAAAAGGGATTGACCCTGGTACCCCTGAAGGCTTTTTTCAATTCGAAAGGGCTGCTCAAAATTGACCTTGCCATTGCCAAAGGTAAAAAGCTCTACGACAAGCGGGAAACCATAAAGACAAGGGAAAACCAGCGGCAGATGGAGCAGATAAAAAAACAATACTAAAGGGCAACTTTTGTTTTGTTGGGGTTCAGGAATCACCCCAACCTACATAGGGCGGAGTTTTGTTGGGTCTCAGAAATCAGCCCAACCATACATGGGCGGAGGTATAGTTTTGATAATCAATTTTCTTAATGCATCTCATTTGAATAAATAGAGGTGCCCTAAACAAAAAAACGGGAATCCATGCCTTTTCCATCTGTACAGGAACAACTTGATATTATTGTTGGCAATGTAGTTGAAATTATCAGTGTCGACGAACTCGAACAAAAACTTCTCCAAAGCATAAAAACCCGCAAACCGCTCAAGGTAAAACTTGGAGCTGACCCTTCTCGGCCTGACCTGCACCTGGGACACTCGGTTGTTCTGCGTAAACTCAGGGAGTTTCAGGATCTCGGCCATGAAGCCATCCTGATTATCGGCGACTTTACCGCCATGATCGGCGATCCTTCGGGAAAAAGCAAAACAAGGCCTCAGCTTACAGCTGAAGAGGCCCGGGAAAACGGTATAAGCTACTTTGAGCAGGCTTCGAAAATTCTTGACCCTCAAAAAACAACCATCTGCTATAACGCCGACTGGCTCGGGAAAATGAGTTTCGCAGATGTCATAAAACTCTCAAGCCATTACACGGTGGCCCGTATGCTTGAGCGTGATGATTTTGAGAGGCGCTATCGCGCCCAGGAACCTATTTCCATTCACGAATTTCTCTATCCGCTTGCCCAGGGTATGGATTCAGTACACCTGAAAAACGATGTTGAGCTTGGTGGAACAGACCAGAAATTCAACCTCCTTGTCGGAAGGGATCTGCAAAGGGAGTATGGAATACCTCCGCAGGTGTGCATAACCATGTCGCTCCTTGTGGGGACTGACGGAAAGGAGAAAATGTCGAAATCACTCGGCAATGCAATCTGTTTTAACGACTCCCCTGCCGACATGTACGGCAAGTCGCTCTCAATTCCGGATACGCTTATTGAGACCTACTGCAAACTTCTTCTGCCAGCAGCCGACACTGTCGTCCCGGAAATTCTTGAGACGTGGGAAACAGACCCGAGAACGGCCAAACGGGCGATGGCTAAAAAAATTGTAGCGCTTTACTACTCAGAAGAGGATGCAGAAGGCGCTGAGGCGCATTTTGACCAGGTTTTTATTCATAAAAAAGCACCGGACACTCTTGAACTCGTGGAATTTGACGAAGAGTCGATGCCTATTATCGACCTTTTGATGACTCTTGGAGCTGCGGTCTCGAAAAGCGAGGCAAGAAGAATGATTGAGCAGAAATCGGTGCTTGTGGGCGACAACAAAGTTGAAGGAATCCACGAGTCCATTGCCCTCGAAATTGAGCCGAAAATTATCAAAGTCGGAAAAAGAAAGTTTTTTAAAGTGGCCACAAGAAAAACATTTTGATTGCCACCTCTTTTTTATATAATTCGTCAATTTCGAACCTGTAAACGATTTAAGCAACATATAAATCCGGAGGCACGGCATTGTCATTTGTCCCATCAAAAGTTTTTTTCACTAAAGGTGTGGGAAGGCACAAAGAATATCTCTCCTCATTCGAGCTTGCCCTGAGAGAGGCCAAAATTGAAAAATGCAACCTGGTTACTGTTTCAAGTATTTTTCCTCCTCAGTGTGAACGCATAACCGTTGAAGAAGGCCTGAAGCATCTCTCTGCAGGTCAGATCACTTTTGCGGTCATGGCCCGTAATTCAACCAATGAATATAATCGCCTTATTGCAGCTTCAGTCGGTGTTGCCATTCCCGCTGATGAAACGCAGTACGGTTATCTCTCTGAGCACCATCCGTTCGGAGAATCTGCCGAGCAGGCCGGAGAGTATGCTGAAGATCTGGCGGCAACAATGCTGGCAACCACCCTTGGCATTGAGTTTGATCCAAACAAGGATTGGGATGAGCGTGAGGGTATTTATAAAATGAGCGGCAAAATTATTAATTCCTACAATATCACACAGACTGCTGAAGGCGAAAACGGCCTTTGGACAACGGTCATTTCGTGTGCGGTTCTCCTGCCGTAATGAGTACGGGCCGGGTTAACAAAACCAATACACAATAAAGAGGCTTGCTGAACGGGGAAGAGGCACATTAGCAGCCCTTTTCCCCGTTTGTTATTGTGGAGAATAAGGATTCTACTGAGTAACCTTTAACAATAGAGGTGCATTGCGGTTATGACTGAATCAATCAAGACAGATGTTCTGGTAATCGGAAGCGGCATTGGAGGGCTTTATTTTGCCATTCATATGGCTGAATACGCCCACGTGACGATCATCACAAAAAAGGAAAGTTCCACCTCCAATACCAACTGGGCCCAGGGAGGAATTGCCGCTACCATCGATGACAACGACAGCTCCGAACTTCATATTGCCGATACCCTCGAAGCCGGTGCCGGACTGTGTAATGAGGAAATGGTATCGCTTATGGTGAAGGAAGGACCTCAACACATAAGGCGGCTTACAGAACTTGGCGTGAACTTTACAACATCTGACCATAACAATCTTCACTTGGGCAAAGAGGGCGGCCACTCAAGGAGCAGAATTGTTCACGCACAGGACCTGACAGGAAAAGAGGTTGAAACCGCACTGCTCAACCGCATCAACAGCCATCCCAATATCACCCTGCTTGAGCACCATTTTGCCATTGAGCTGCTGACTCAGCATCACCTCGGGATCAAAACAAATGATATCAGCTGTTACGGGGCCTACGTCCTTGACTCGATGCAGCGGAAACCAAAAAAGATTCTTGCTAAAATCACCATTCTTGCTTCAGGCGGCCTTGGCCATGTCTATCCTTACACGACAAACCCTGAAATTGCCACCGGAGACGGCGTGGCTATGGGATACAGGGCTGGTGCTGAAATTGCCAATATGGAGTTTATCCAGTTTCATCCAACCTCGCTGTTCCATCCGAAAGCAAAATCATTTCTGATTTCTGAAGCCGTTCGGGGATTCGGAGGGGTATTGAAGCTGAAAAATGGTCAGGAGTTCATGCATAAGTATGATAAACGCCAGAATCTCGCCCCTCGGGATATTGTTGCCCGGGCCATCGACTCGGAAATCAAAAAAAGTGGTGAGGATTGTGTTTTTCTTGATGTAACCCATATCGATCCCGAAAAAACAAAGGAACATTTTCCCAATATCTACGAGACCTGCCTTGGCTTTGGAATTGATATGACCAGGGAGATGATTCCCGTTGTGCCTGCAGCTCACTATTCATGCGGAGGCATTCGTACGGACGACAAGGGCCGAACCACCATCAACCGTCTTTATGCATGCGGTGAGACCAGTTGTACAGGGGTTCACGGGGCAAACCGTCTTGCAAGCAACTCTCTGCTTGAAGCTCTTGTGTTTGCATGGAGGGCATGCGGCGATATCCGTGAACGGCTCTCCGGCTTAAACAATACCATCGACTTTCCTGATTGGGACGATACCGGAACCGTCAATCCCGAGGAGTGGATTCTTGTTTCACACAACAAGCGGGAAGCCCAGCAGGTCATGAACGATTATGTCGGTATTGTGCGGAGTGATCTCAGACTGCAACGGGCAAAAAGAAGAATGGACTTTCTCAAGGAAGAGACTGAGTCATACTTCAAAAAAACAAAGATCACCACTCAGATCCTCGAACTGAGAAACATCATCAAGGTTGCCAGCCTGATCATTGAAAGCGCGATAAAGCGTCGGGAGTCAAGAGGATTGCACTACACGACCGATTATCCGGGAAAAGATGACAAGCATTTTCTTTTGGATACTGTTTTACGGTCTTTTTGAAGAAAGAATAGGTCCTATAGGTCCCATAAGTCCTATAGGACCTATATTTTTATTTTACTTCCTGCCAGTCTCTGGCGTAGCGGAAATCTATGCCGGGGGTACGGCCTGAAATTTTGGCAATGACAGGCATCATGCGTTTGTACTGGTTTCGAACTACCATTTTCCTTACCCGGTCGTAAAAGGGTTCAGGGATACCTTCACCAAGAACAGCCTCTTTATCCATTCTTTTTTCAAGCATCATAAAAAGAAGAAGATCTACTGCTTCATAACTGAAACCAAGATCATCCTCATCGCTCTGCCCTTCCCAGAGATCTGCCGACGGGGCTTTTACAATAAGTTCTTCAGGAATGCCAAGATGGCGTGCAAGGCCCCTTATCTGGGTTTTATAGAGATCGCCAATGGGATTGACGGCAGAAGCCATATCGCCGAACATGGTGCCATAACCGAGAAGTAACTCGGTTTTATTGCTTGTTCCTGCAACAAGACGCCCGTCACGAGCAGAAACATCATAGAGAAAAACCATTCTGGTGCGGGCCATAATATTGCCCCGTCTCAACAGCTGACCGGAGGGGACTGTAGAGAAAAAAGCGTCCACAACCGGCGTAATGGAAACCTCTTCAGCCCGTATACCAAGCTTGCGGATCATGAGTTCAGCATGCTCAAGGCTATCAGGACTGCTGGAGGCATAGGGCATCTTGAGCGCAAGAACATTGTCGGGGCCCAGCGCACGAACGGCAAGTTCACACACTACCGCTGAATCTATACCGCCCGAAAGGCCAAGCACAATGGAGTTGAAACCGAACTTGCGTATCTCATTGAGAAGAAATGCCTTAAGAATATCTTCAACAATAGCGTAATCGAGATGGAGTTCCTGAACCTTCATTCTATAAAGGGCATCTAAAAGTTAAACAATCGCATAACAGCCCTGATCAGCAAAAAGACGGAAGTATTGACCGTCACAACAAACAAGGCTGTATTTCGCAGGACATTAACCGGGACGGCGACTTCGAAATCGAGCATGACCGCCAGGCCGTTTTTAGCGATCACAAGAGCATAGCTTAGCGCAAGAAAAGCAAAAAGCCAACTCCAGCTTCCGGTAAAATAAAAAAGCTCGAAAATCCATACGGGAGTCATAGAGTAACAGAAAATCGTTACCATTCCGGCTTTTATCCTTTCGGAACGCTCCCTGGAAAGCAGATAAGCCGCTCCTCCCATCATAAGGTAGAGTGCCGCAATATCGATCAGAAAATTAGCTATGGCAAAAATCATAGCCGGACGAGGCTGCCCAATCAGAGGAAACTTGGCTATCTGCACAATGGCAATAACAGGAGCGGCATAGTCTTTCAGAACATTGAACTCCGCCTCCGGGGCAGCCTCTTTAAGGTCGCGCCAGAACTTTCTGTATCGGAACAAGAGTGTAAAAATCGCTGAAAAAAGTTCTTTAATGCCCATAATGGTTATCGTCTAAGCCATTTTTCCGGATTCTGCTTAACCCGGCCTTTCCATATTTCAAAGTGAACAACTGAGCCGCCCTCCGTCATTTTGCCCGAAAGCCCGACGAGCTGCTGTGACTTGATAAGGTCGTCCTTGACCACATGCAACTGGCCAAGATTAGCGTACACGGTCAGGTAGGATTTAGGGTGCCGGATAATAACGATATTGCCGAAGGTTGGAAGAAAAGCGATCTGAACGACTTTGCCGCCCGAGACTGCCCTTACCTGAGTATTGGCCGGTACAGTGATATCAATACCGTTATTGGTAGTGACGATTTTAAGATCCTTGTCCTCAATTGTTCCGAATTTGTGAGCGACAACACCATTGCGTACAGGCCATGGCAGAGAGCCTGCAGCATTGTCAAAATCAGCAGAGACTTTTTCAAGCTCACGCAATCCCGCGTCAGGCACAACAGTAACGCTCTCCTTCTCAGGGGCTCTCGGCTCAGCTTGTTCCGGCTGTTTTGTCTCTTTTTGAGTAATTACAGGTTCCTGCACGAAGTGTTTTTCGGGCTTCAAAGGCAGTCGTTCCTTCTCAGGATGTTTTGTTTCGCGACGTTTTTCAGCAAGCCGCAACGCCTCCCGTCGTTTTGCTTCCTGCCGTTTTGCCTCGAGTTGCTTTACCTCCCGCTGCCTTGCAGCAACTCGCTGTGCTTCGCGCCGCCTGGCCTCAGCTATTTTCTGCTGCCGGATGTTTTCAAGCTCCACAGCCCGCTGTTCAGCAAGAATCAGAGACTCTATGCGTGACTGCAGCTGCGCACGTTTTTTCTGGACATCGGCAAGTTGTGCTGCATATTCCTGCTTATTTTTTTTCAGGTTATCAAGCACCACCTCTTTTTCTTTTTTACTGGCTGACCAGCTTTTTAACTGCTGCTCCTGCTCCCTGACCATTGCTGCTTTTTGCTTATAGGTATGCTCGAGTGCTAGACGGTTACTTTCCAGCGTCCGGGCTGCCTCTTGCAGTTCATCAACATTGTGGCGCACTGCTCTGGTAAAAAATCCCATATACTGGGCACGCATAATGGCTTTATTCACAGAGCCTGAAGCAAAGACATGCTCAATATCCCTGGTTCCCCCGTATTTATAGACTGAAACAGCAGTTCTGCGAAAATCATCGGAAACCCTGCCGTAAACCTGGCGATTACCCTGTATATCATGCTGCAGCCGATCAATATCCCTGTCAAGCTTTTCGAGGTAGTGCTGATTTTCACTGATAATACGTTCAAGCATAAGAATCTGTGTGCGGATATTCTCAAGCGCTTTAAACGACTGAGATTCCTTACGCGTGGTGGTGTTCAGTTTTGTCTGGTACTCCTTTAGCTGCAGCTTAAGCACATTGAGATTCTGCTCCACGGCTGTGCGCT
This sequence comes from Chlorobium sp., assembly GCA_005843825.1. Lineage (GTDB taxonomy): Bacteria > Bacteroidota > Chlorobiia > Chlorobiales > Chlorobiaceae > Chlorobium. Next base: position 32,688 of record SZXX01000017.1, on the reverse strand, counting down.
CTTTCATGATTTTCAATATCTCACTGTTTACCCTTGGCGCAGAGGCTGCATTGAGGGGCATAGAAGCCAGAAACAGCAGCCAGAGAGAGAGGAACTGCACTATATGCCTCCGCAGAACCATCGAGAACAGGCGGGGCGAAACGATAAGGGTCATAGAAGGTCCTTAAGCTTGAATTCAAACGCGTTACACAATAATGAGAAACGTTATAAGAACACCTGTTAAAGGTAAAGGATAAAAACCTTTTCTTCGCAAAGGGTTATTAAAAAAATTTTTTGTTTTTCGTGACCTGAAATAATTGTAAATATCGGTTTTTCATCATCGCATCAATACATGGACAAGCTTGTCATTAGAGGCGGACGCCGGATCTCCGGCAGCATTACCGCCTCAGGCTCAAAAAACACCTCCCTACCGATCATTGCAGCCACACTTCTAACAGGAAAGGGAACATTCACACTGCATCATATCCCGGACCTGAAGGACATTCTGACCTTTACCCAGCTTCTGCATCACCTGGGGGTTGAAACCTCATTCTCAGGGAACACGCTGAAGGTTTCATCACGACATGTGGAAAGTCTGCAGGCTCCGTATGAGCTGGTAAAAAAGATGAGAGCCTCAATCTATGTGCTCGGGCCGCTGCTTGCAAGGTTCGGCCATGCAAGGGTTTCGCTTCCCGGAGGATGCGCTTTCGGCCCACGTCCGATAGACCTTCATTTACTGGCTATGGAAAAACTCGGAGCTACGATCACTATTGAAACCGGGTTTATCGATGCAACTGCTCCTGATGGCAGACTCCATGGCGCACATATCGATTTTCCCATTTCATCGGTCGGGGCAACAGGGAATGCCGTAATGGCTGCTGTGCTTGCCGAGGGAAGGACGACTATCAGCAATGCCGCAGCGGAACCGGAAATTGAAACCCTTTGCAAATTTCTCATCGCCATGGGTGCCACCATCAAGGGTACCGGCACTACAGAGCTGGAAATAGAGGGGACCGATTCACTCAATGGAGTTGAATTTCATAATGTTTTTGATCGTATCGAAGCAGGAACACTGCTTGCCGCTGCAGCTATAACCGGGGGAGATATTACGGTAAACGGTGTTGAACCCGAACAACTGAAAGCTGTTCTTAAAAAGTTTGTCCAGGCTGGATGCAGTGTTGAAACGACCGTCAACAGTGTTACCCTGAAAAGTCCTGACAAGCTTTTGCCGACTGATGTCACGGCAAAACCTTACCCTGCCTTTCCCACTGACATGCAGGCCCAATGGATAGCGCTGATGACCCAGGCAGAGGGAACAAGCAATATCACTGACAAGGTATATCATGAACGATTCAATCATATCCCTGAACTGAACAGACTTGGCGCCCATATTGAAATCCGCAAAAACCAGGCAATTGTGCACGGCCCCCAAAAGCTTTCGGGTACGAAAGTGATGTCGACCGATCTGAGAGCATCAGCCAGCCTGGTGCTTGCCGGGCTTGTGGCCGAAGGAACGACTGAGGTATTGAGGGTGTACCATCTGGACCGGGGATATGAGAAGATTGAAGTGAAACTGAACAGCCTCGGAGCTGATATCAGCCGTGAAAAGTATAACGAGTTTTAACCAGGGCTGGAAAAATGATTATTCTTTTGCATATTATCAACGAAACGTTATATTAACTGCCTCTAAAGCCAAGCATTGAGGGCCCTTAGCTCAGTTGGTCAGAGCAAGCGACTCATAATCGCTGGGTCGTAGGTTCAAGTCCTACAGGGCCCACTGGTTGTGAAATTATAACTACCTGGCGTGTTCGTCTAGTGGCCCAGGACATCGCCCTCTCAAGGCGAAGATCACGGGTTCGAATCCCGTACACGCTACATAAAAAAAGCACCCGTAGCTCAACTGGATAGAGTATCTGACTACGAATCAGACGGTTAGAGGTTCGACTCCTCTCGGGTGCACCACTCTCTTAAAGAGTCGACTTAACGATTTTTCTTCTCTCGAGCCGATATCTTCTCCCAGCATTTCTTCTGACCCTGATACTTCCTTTTATACCCGCAATACTTTTTATCCCGATGCGCTATACAGAGTAATATTTTTATTGGGGTTCAGGAATCACCCCAACCTACAGGCGCACGGTTATTTATAAGATAAAAACAGCGTTCGGAGGTAAGGTTTTAATAATCAGTTTTTTTAATGCATCGCATTTGAATAAATAGAGGCGCCCTTAACTCTTCAACAGAGAATTTTTTTTCGACACTTGCCACACTTTTACATTGCCGGAATAACGATTGACATTGCGGTTCTTCTCACTTTTCTTTAAGAAAAAAGAGAAAATGGAATTGGAATAATTAATTTTTTAATATATTCTCAACGCTATTGAGGAGTGGCCAAATTGGTAAGGCACCTGATTCTGGATCAGACAATTGCAGGTTCGAGTCCTGCCTCCTCAGCAAAAAAAAGACACAGTTAAACCAACTGTGTCTTTTTTTTTACCTGAAATTTCAATTAAAAAAAAAGAGACAGAACTTTCGTTCTGTCTCTTTAGCGATAAGAGCCCGAATAAACGGAAACTTATTTTGCAGGTGCTGCAGGTGCTGCAGGTGCTGCCTCTGCTGCTGGTGCTGCAGGTGCTGCTGGTGCTGCTTCTGCTGCTGGTGCTGCAGGTGCTGCAGGTGCGGCTTCTGCTGCTGGTGCTGCAGGTGCTGCTGCAGGAGCTTCTGCAGGAGCTTCAGTTTTTTTTGCACAGCCTACGAAAGAAACTGAGCTTAAAAGAAAGAGGAATACGAGAAATTTTTTCATTGCAGGATATGATTTTTGTTGTTTGATAATTGACAGCTTCATCAGCTCTCGAATATTAAAAAAAAACAGCGACTTTTCAAAAGACTACTGTATGGCGGAATATGCAAAATATTTCGATATCCCGCCACAATAAATGTTTTTTTTACTCTACAAGCATCTCCAATTCAGCTTTTTCAAGCTCATCAAAATTCAAATAGCGATATATATTTTCTTCCTTGTCACCTGTGAGATGCCGGGAAAAAACCTCCATATACTCTTCTTTGTTGGGCAGATGACCAAGAAGCGCGCTTAATGCCGCCAGCTCCGCCGAGCCAAGATATACCTGTGCACCAGTACCCATCCGGTTATCGAAATTTCTCGTACTGGTTGAAAAAACTACTGCATTATCGGCAACTCTTGCCTGGTTACCCATACACAGCGAACATCCTGGAGGCTCAATACGGGCGCCTGAGGCGCCGAAAACTGAATAATAGCCTTCTTCGGTAAGTTTTTTCATGTCCATCTTCGTAGGAGGCACAATCCAGAGTTTGACCGGCACAGCTCCCCTGTTCCTTAAAATCTCCCCGAGAGCCCTGAAATGACCGATATTGGTCATACAGCTTCCGACAAAGACTTCATCGATCACTTTAGGCCTCTTTTCATCACGAAGAACCTCGGTGAGGGTCATGACATCATCAGGATCGTTAGGGCAGGCAAGAATAGGTTCCGTGATTGTATTCATATCAATCTCGATAACTTCAGCATACTCTGCATCGGCATCGGGTTCAAGAAGGGATGGTTTTTTAAGCCAGGCCTGCATTTTTCCGATACGGCGTTTCAGGGTATCTGCGTCACCGTAGCCCTCTTCAATCATCTGCTGGAGCAATGTGATGTTGGAGCTGAGATATTCAATTACAGGCTCTTTATCGAGGCGTACTGTACATGCTGCGGCACTGCGTTCAGCAGAGGCATCACTGAGCTCAAACGCCTGCTCCACCTTGAGCCTGGGCAATCCTTCAATTTCAAGAATACGTCCTGCAAAAATATTCTTCTTGCCTTTCTTTTCGACAGTCAGCAACCCGCGTTTGATCGCAACGTATGGAATGGCATTGACAAGATCACGCAAGGTGATTCCCGGCTGGAGTTTACCTGAAAAACGCACAAGCACCGATTCGGGAACATTAAGAGGCATGGTTCCTGTAACTCCGGCAAACGCGACAAGACCGGATCCGGCAGGAAACGATATACCGATCGGGAAGCGGGTGTGGGAATCGGCTCCGGTACCAAGAGTATCGGGCAGTACCATACGGTTGAGCCATGTGTGAATTACCCCGTCACCCGGCTTGAGAGAAACACCTCCCCTGCTCTGGATAAAGTAGGGCAGACTGCGATGCATTTTAATATCGGAAGGTTTCGGATAGGCCGATGTATGACAGAAGCTCTGCATCAGGAGATCGGCACTGAAACTGAGCGCCGCGAATTCCTTGACTTCATCGCGGGTCATAGCTCCCGTGGTATCCTGTGAACCTACCGTCAACGTTTCAGGTTCGACATACATGCCCGGACGAACACCCGGCAAACCGCATGCCTTGCCGATCATTTTCTGGGCAAGCGTGTAGCCTTTACCGCTATCAACAGGCTGTTCAGGTCGAATAAAAATTGAGTCCTCACCCAACCCGAGAGCTTTTCTGGCTTTTCTTGTCAGAGTTCTGCCGATAATGAGAGGAATACGTCCTCCAGCTCTAACTTCGTCAGAAATCGTGTTCGGGGAAAGTTCGAAACGGGATATAACCTCCCCGTTCTTCTCTACTCTTCCATCGGAAAGATAGAGGTCAATAACGTCGCCCATTTCCATTGCTGTAACATCAGTCTGGATCGGCAACGCACCGGAGTCTTCTGCCGTATTGAAAAATATTGGCGCTATAGTGCTGCCAAGAACCACACCTGCAGTCCGTTTATTCGGAACTGCCGGAATATCATTGCCCAGATGCCACTGCACAGAGTTGATACCGGACTTCCTGCTTGATCCAGTACCCACAACATCGCCAACGTAAGCAAGGGGATGGCCTTTTTCTTTCAATTTCGCAATAGTTCCAATCGGGTCGGTCATTTTGGAGCCAAGCATGCAGAGGGAGTGCAGAGGAATATCGCTGCGGGTAAAGGCTTCACTGGCTGGAGAGAGGTCATCAGTGTTGGTTTCGCCCGGCACCTTGAAAACCGTCAGAGTCATTTTTTCAGGAAGAAGAGGCTTGGTGGTAAACCATTCGGCATCTGCCCATGATTTAAGCACTTCTTCGGCATAACGGTTGGTTTTTGCAAGGCTGACGACGACATCAAACATGTCGTATACCAGCAGGGTCTTTTTTAACACAACAGCGGACTCGCTACATATAGCCGGGTCTTTATGACTTAATGCGTCGACAAGGGGCTTGACGTTATAACCACCAAGCATTGTTCCCAATATTCTGACAGCTTCGATAGCAGTGATGACACTACAGGAAATATCCCCTTTTACAATACCGTCAAGAAACGCAGCTTTTTCAAACGCAGCATCGTCAACACCAGGACTGATATGCTCGCGAAATAACTCAAGCAGATACTCTTTTTCCTGAACGTTATCCTGCCGCAGGAGATCGATAAGCAAGCGTGCCTGCTCGGCAGTTAACGGTAAAGGGGGAATACAAAGCCTGGCTCGCTCTTCGGTATGCGCACGATATTGTTCTACAAGACTCATAAGGAAAATCTCCCAGTGTTATGGATGTTTAAAACGAAGGTGTTATAGAAAAAAAAGAATGGCCGGGGGAAAACGCGCGGGCGATCCCACAATAAATCCAACGATAAAAATACCACCCCATACTTTTAAAACCAAAATAACCAAGCAGGCTCTTCAGGTAAACGCCGAAGTTCTTTAGGCAGAAAACAAGGTTATACTTGTTTCTTAACGTATAAGGGAAAAACAGGGCGATTGGGGGAAAAAAAATAACTAGAGTATCAACATACTGTCGCCATAACTCAGGAAGTTATAGCCCTCCAGAAGCGCCTCATTGTAGGCTTTCTGCAGATTACTTTGACCTGCCAGTGCAGCTGTGAGCATCAGTACTGTAGATCGGGGTGCATGAAAATTGGTAAGCAAGAGATCGATAACACGAAATTGATACCCCGGATAAATAAAAATATCAGCCTCACCGGTAAGCGGTGCGTCACCCGAAAAATTTGTAATGCTCTCACCGGCATGTTCGAGCGCCCTGGTAACGGTAGTTCCTACTGCAACAACTCTTCCTCCAGAAGTTCTGGCACGGCGAATTTTGTCAACTGTACGGGGCGGAATAGAGTAAAACTCACGATGCATGACATGCTCTTCAAACGAATCGACCCTGATGGGCAGAAAAGTGCCAAGACCGACATGGAGAGCGAGAGCAGCAACATCGACGCCCTTCAGTTGAAGCTTTTCAAACAGCTCCCCGGTCATATTCAGTGAGGCTGTAGGAGCTGCAACGGAGCCCGGCAGTTCAGCAAAGACAGTCTGGTAACGCTCCTGATCGATTGCTTCAGCATCACGCTTGAGATATGGCGGAATGGGTACTGCACCGAAATGCTCGAAAAGATCGCTTAACGATCCCTCGCCGGAAACAGAAATACGGGCAATCCCCTGATCAACAATCTCTGTAACAGCGAGTTCGCGGTTGTGCGTGGTGAGCGTATCGCCTTTTTTCAGCTTGCCACGGTAAAGAACCAGACTTTGCTCTTCACGGTGCTTTTCAAGAAGCATCAGCTCAATCCTGCCTCCTGATTGCTTATTGGCAAACAACCTTGCCCGGACAACCCTGGTGTTATTAAGCAGAAGCAGATCGCCTTCTTTTAAAAAAGCATCCAGACCGTCGTACCGGGCATGCTCTATAGCACCTGTTTGACTGTTGAGCACCAGAAGACGGGTTGAACCTCTCTCCAGAGGGGGATATTTGGCAATCTTTTCTTCAGGCAGTTCATAATCAAAGTCTGCGACTCTCATAGCACTCTCAATCTTGCCCGGACAGCTTCGGCATGGGCCTGAAGCCCTTCATAATCGGCAAAAGAAGCAATCTTTTCTCCACTCAAGTGCAATTGCTGCTTCGACCAGGAGATAATCGAGGTATGCTTGACAAAGTCACGAACCGAAAGCGGTGAGAAAAATCGTGCGGTTCCGTTGGTTGGAAGGGTATGGTTTGGCCCTGCAAAATAATCGCCGACAGTTTCGCAGGAATAACTTCCCATAAAAACAGCACCGGCGTGGTGTATTCCAGGAAGAATATCCCAGGGATGCTGAACATGCAGTTCAAGATGTTCAGGGGCTATCATGTCAGAGACCATGCACGCTTCTTCAAGAGAGTCTACAAGGACAATGGCTCCATTATGCTGCAGCGATGCTGCAATTATATCGCGTCGAAGCATTCCCGGGAGGCGTGTTTCCGCATACTCCCTTACGGAAGCTGCCAATATCGGAGAGGTCGTGATAAGCACCGCCGAGGCATCGGGGTCGTGCTCAGCCTGGGCAAACATGTCGAGCACGATAAATTCCGGATTGGCCGATTCATCAGCAATGATAACGACTTCAGAAGGACCGGCTATACTGTCGATGGAGACATGACCAAAAACCTGTTTTTTGGCCAGTGCCACGTATTTGTTACCGGGGCCGGTAATAATATCGACCTTCGGTATTGTGTCTGTGCCATAGGCAAAAGCCGCTATTGCCTGGGCACCGCCAATCTTGTAAACACTGCCAATGCCTGCAACCGATGCCGCTGCAAGAATATTTGGATTGACCTCTCCCTTCGCATCACAGGGAGTGGTGATAAAAATGTCTTTTACCCCTGCCACTTTTGCCGGCGCAGCATTCATAAGGAGCGAAGATGGATAGGATGCCTTGCCACCCGGTACATAGAGCAGAGCTTTTTCCATAGGGGTTACCCGCTGGCCGAGAATCACTCCTCCATCAGCTTCATAAAAAAAACTTTTTTCCACTTCATGCTGATGAAAACGAACAATGTTGCGGTACGCCTCCTCAAGAACATCAAGAAAAGAGGAATCCGCATGGTTATATGCATGCTGTATTTCATCGGGGGAAACCCGCATATCCTCGAGCCGGACACCCTGGAAGCGCTCTGTGTAGCGCAACACAGACGCGTCGCCATTCCGGCGCACATCCTGCAGAATTTCATCAACAGTAGACTGGACCGAAGCATCAAAAGTGACACTTCTATGCAATTGCTCTTTTAAGGCTGAACGGTCTTCAGCAAAACGATAGAGGGGCAGCACTTTGTAGTGATTATTGTTTATCTGGCTTCAAAAAATTCATAGTAACAATGTACTCAATAGCTATATTTATAGAAACCCCCGTGCAATCAACCGAAAAGAGGAGAAAATGCTAAAAAAAGCAGCATCAAAACTCTCTTTTCATTTGAAAAAAAAGTTGCATTAACTACCTTAAGGGTTCAGTTTAAACCTTGGAATATAGCCTGAATCAGCTCCGTTCCAAGCCACTATGAGTTACCCACAGAACCATGTTAACATGAGCTTTTTCAGTAATCTGTTCAGAGATATCGCCATTGATCTTGGAACAGCAAATACATTGATTTTTATCAGAGGCAAGGGCGTTGTTTTAAATGAACCGTCAATTGTCGCCCGTGAGCGCAATACTGGAAAGATTGTGGCGATAGGGCACGAAGCGCTGCTCATGCATGAAAAAACCCATCCCGGAATTGTCACCATACGGCCGCTTGCCAGTGGTGTCATTGCTGACTATGAAGCAACTGAAGAGTTGATTAAAGGACTGATCAATAAAACGAAAACTCAATTTTCATTCGGCATCAGGCGGATGGTTATCGGCATTCCTTCAGGTATCACTGAGGTTGAAAAACGCGCGGTCCGCGACTCTGCAGAACATGTCGGGGCCAAAGAGGTTTATCTGGTTACGGAACCAATGGCTGCTGCAATCGGTATAGGACTGGATGTCAAGGAACCGATGGGAAATATGATTGTCGATATCGGTGGCGGAACCACGGAAATTGCCGTTATTTCACTCGGAGGCATTGCATCAGGTGAATCGCTGCGTGTTGCCGGAACAGATATCACCAACGCCATTATCCGACACTTCCGCAAAGCATACAATCTGGCCATCGGTGAACGCACTGCTGAGGATGTTAAAATCAAAATTGCGTCAGCCTACAAGCTTGAAAAGGAAATGACCATGATGGTAAGGGGCAGAAACCTTGTGACCGCTTTGCCTGAAGAGAGGGAAATCAACTCTGCCACCATCAGGGAAGCCATTGCCACCCCTATCAGCCAGATCATCACGTCGATTAAAAAAAGCCTTGAGGTGACCAAGCCTGAACTATCGGCCGATATTCTCGATCGCGGCCTCTTTCTTGCCGGAGGCGGAGCTCTCATCAAGGGGCTTGACAAAAAAATCAATGAGGAAACAAAACTTGCCGTGCATATCAGCGAAGATCCACTGACTGCCGTGGCAAGAGGAACCGGAGAGGTACTGGAAAACCTTGAAAAGTACCGGACCGTGCTTCTTTCGACCAAACGCTACTGAAAAGAATCCGGCCCTTACCCCTCCTGAAGAAGCCTTGTATAATACCTTTCATACTGTTCAACAAGCGAAGCTGTCTCGTAGTGCTTCGCTTGCCGGACGCACGCTTTGGAACATGCAAGCCAGTGCGTATCGTCAGTGAGCAGAAGAAAGGCTTTTTCGGTCATGCCCTCAATATCGCCAGGGGGAAGAAGATAGCCATGAAGACCCGGAACGATAAATTCGGGAAACCCGCCAGCATTGGTGGCCACAACCGGCACTCCGCAGGCCATGGCCTCGAGAGCAGCAAGTCCGAAGGATTCCACATTGCTCGGCATCAGCATAAGATCGGCAATAGAGAGCAGCGGAACAATATCGTCAAGCTTGCCGAGAAACCTTACCCTCTCAGTAATTCCCAACTCGCGCACGAGAATCTCCGATTCACTTCGTTCCGGACCATCACCGACAAGAAGAAGCGTGGCATCAAGACGTTTGGTTAAGGCATTGAATATCCGGATAATATCAGAGATACATTTTACCGGCCTGAAATTGGAGATATGAATAAGAATTTTTTCATCCTTGATTCCGAGCTGTTCACGGATTTCCTGCTTTGGAGAACGGAAGAACAGCGAGGTATCGACAAAATTGGGAATAACCGTGATCTCCTTTTTTGGATTGAACATCCTGACAGTTTCATCCTTCAGATAGCTGGAAACTGATGTTACCCCATCAGACTTGTTGATAGCAAGCCTTACAACATCCTCCATGCTTCGATCGGCACCGACGACCGTTATATCTGTACCATGCAGGGTAGTGGCGATCTTGAAACACGTTGAACGGGTACACTTGTCCTCAAGAATCTGACGGGCGAGCATGGCGCTGAGGGCATGAGGAATAGCATAATGAGCATGCACAACATCCAGCTTTTCATAATAGGCGACCTCAGCTATCTTTGACGCAAGGGCAAGGGAATAAAAAGAGCATTCAAAAAGCGGGTAATGCTTTAATTCAACTTCATGAAAGAAGATATTCCTGGAAAAGGTACCAAGCCGAAAAGGCAGCGACTGGCTGAAAAAATGAACGGTGTGCCCTTTGGCAGCGAGAGCCTTGCCAAGCTCGGTTGCAATTGCACCGCTTCCTCCGTAGGTGGGATGACAGATAATGCCTATTTTCATGGTATGTGTATTTGGATGTGTACTTAAATATACCAATAACCGAAGGTAATAGTTGCTGTTGCCCGGAACGAAATTTGCAGCGTGCCATGCATGTCGGTACATTCAACATGCAGTCTGAAATTATGAACGCATAAAGAGAGGAATGGAAAACAGTCAAAAAAAACAAGCTGTAGCTTTAAGCTCTGTAATAGCAAGCCTCCTGCTTACGGCGATGAAACTTGTTGTCGGCATCATGACCGGCAGTATCGGCATTATTTCTGAAGCGGCACATTCTGCCCTTGATTTCGGTGCTGCAGGCCTTACCCTGTTTGCGGTCAGAATGAGTGACAAACCTGCCGACAGTAAACACCATTATGGGCATGCAAAGGTTGAAAGTGTTTCGGCGCTCATCGAAACGGGCCTTCTTATTGTTACAAGCGTCTGGATAATCTATGCGGCGATCGACCGGCTGAAAGGAGGCGCCATCGAATTAGAGGTTACCTGGTATGCCTTTGCCATTATGATTATTTCAATCGTGGTTGATTTTTCACGGTCAAGAGCGCTGAAAAAGGTTGCAAAAGAGACCAACAGCCAGGCGCTTGAAGCTGATGCACTCCACTTCAGCTCCGACATTCTCAGCTCGGCAGTTGTTCTTGTCGGCCTCATTTTTGTCAGAATGGGCATCGCCTGGGCAGATGCTGCAGCGGGTATTGCTGTTGCCCTTTTAGTAGGATGGGCAGCGTTCAAACTCGGTAAAAAGACAATCGATATTTTGATTGATGCTGCACCGGAAGGACTCTCTGAGCGGATTGAAGAGATTGCGATGACCATAGAGGGGGTAATTTCCATTGATAAACTCAGGGTTAAATCAACCGGCCCTCAAGTATTTGTTGAAATGGTGGTCTGTGTCAATAGAACCTTGTCGGTTGAAAAGGTTCAGCAAATAGGCACAAAGATAGAACAGAAAGTGCGCGAAGATTTTCCTGTGGCTGATTTTACCATCAATACGAAACCTATCGCACTCAATAACGAAACTATAGCGGAACGGGTGCATGTCATCGGGCTGAATCATAACCTTCACGCGCATAACATTTCAACAAACCTGACAGACAGAAACAAGCACATTACCTTTGATGTTGAGATTGACCATCGGCTTACAATAAAAGAGGCGCACGACACTGTTACAGCGCTTGAAGAGGAGCTTCACAGGGAGTTTGACGGAGAACTCGATATATGCATCCATATTGATCCTCTTCGCAATGATGAGCATAGCACCACATCCCTTGCATCTGAAGATGAAAAGTCTGTGCGCGATACAATTACCCGGGTTGCACAAAACATAGAAAATGTTCAGGACGTCCACGACATCCTGATAAGGAAAAACGAGAACCAGAAGCTCTTTATTACCCTGCACTGCTCATTTAACGATGAAGTGCTTTTAGAGGAGGTTCACTCTCTGACGAGCCGGCTTGAAGGAGCTATCTATCAGTCACTGCCGGATGCCTACCGTATTATCATTCACGCCGAACCCTTTCTGCATAACAATCATGTGTAGCCATGAAAGAAGCCATACAGGAAACGATTGCGTTTGATATTTATGGAACCCTGATTGACACCCATGGCCTTATTGCTATGCTGCGATGCCATGCCGGTGAGAATGCTTCCCGGTTTTCGCAACTCTGGCGTCAGAAACAGCTTGAATACTCATTTAGACGCGGTCTGATGCGACAATACCTCGACTTCGGGGTTTGCACCGCCCAGGCACTTCATTACGCATGCCTCGCTTTCGGAGTATCTCTCACAGAGAATGAAACATCGACACTGCTAAACGCATACAGGGCATTGCCGATCTTTGAGGATGTGGCGGAAGGGCTTGGAAATGCGAGGGACGCCGGGTTCCGGCTCTATGCATTTTCAAATGGAAAAGCAGCCGACATCCGGCAGCTGCTTGACCACGCTGACATCAGTCGATATTTTACCGATATCATCAGTGTCGACGAGGTGCAATCATTCAAGCCAGACCCTCTCGTTTACCGGCACTTTCTCGAAAAAGCAGCAGTAAAGGCTGAAAATGCCTGGATGGTTTCGGCAAATCCTTTTGATGTCATCGGCGCCGTGTCAGCAGGGATGAAATCTGCATGGGTGCGACGCTCCCCTGAGGTGATCATGGATCCATGGGAAATTGGACCAACCGTTGTAATTCATCGCCTCAGTGAGCTTGAGAGCGCTATATCCGACTGGAGAAATACTCATTTCGGTTAAATAGTCATTGAAAGAGATCTTTCCTTTTCCCGGTTTACTCGCTCCTGATATCTGTTTTTTCAGAACTTATTTTTTTAAATTACACTGTTAATGGCATTGCATCGTATGTATTACGATTCCCTCATCTTTGCCTTTATTTACAGAAGGTGATTCATTCGCTCTCTGCAAATACTTTCTATTGAGATTAATCTTTCTGGCGGCAGCGTCCGGCCTTTGTAAATTTTTTTTTTGCACTTGAATCTGTCATTCGGAGGAACGAGATAAACGGGGTTACCGAAAACCGAACAGAGTAGGTAAAAAATAAATTACCCAGCGATGGCAATGAAAAATTTTTCAAAGAGACTCTGTAAACAGCCTAAAACTATTCAGAGGACTTTTGACCCAAGCGTATCACTGCACAGACAGGGTTTTATCCTTTCAACCAGTTTGAAATGGGTAAATAGCACAGAAATCAAGTACCTGTTTATCGAAGGTGATGAACCACAAAAAAATGTTGTGAGAACGGGGTTCAAGGTATGGAAAGATCTGGGTATTGGTATCTCGTTCAAAGAGGTTACGCGTGTTGAGGATTCAATGGTTAGAATCGGGTTTGACTACACTGATGGCTCATGGTCTTATGTTGGCCGGGAAATTTTAAATATTCCTGCCGCTGAAAAAACAATGAATTTTGGTTGGGACTTGACTGCCGACAGCTATGGCATGACAACTGCTGTTCATGAAATAGGTCATACCATTGGCTTCCAGCATGAACACCAAAGTCCATTCTCAGGTATTGAATGGGATACCGATGCTGTCTACAAAGAGTTTTCAGGACCACCAAATAATTGGCCGAAAAGTGAAATTGATTCTAACATCATCAATAAATTACCGGCAAATCAGGTGAAGGGTTCTTCATGGGATCCTAAATCAATCATGGAGTATGAATTCGGACCAGGACTTGTATTACAACCAGCTGAGTATAAAAAGGGAATATTTCCTCCCGGAATTTTATCGGCAAATGATATACAAGGAGTAAAGTCGTTCTATCCCGTTGTCGCTGAAAAGTCTATTGTAAAGCTTCAACTGCATAAGTCGGTTCAAATCAAAGCACATACAGGCGGGCAGGATGATTTTATTTTTACAGCTCCCTCGACAAAGAAATATACTTTTCAAACAGTCGGGGACCTGGATACTGTTATGGTGATTTCTGAAAAAGCAAAGAGTGAAAACCATTACCTTGCCGGGGATGATGACAGCGGTTATGAAAAAAACTCCAAAATCACACTGCCCCTGGTAAAAGGGAGGAGCTATTTAATCAATGTCAGGGTGATGTATGAACCGGCAACGCAAAGTGGCTCTATTATCGTTACCTGAGCAGCACTGGAACTTCTGAAGGTTATAACGCCCGGTTGATAAAGTCGATCAACGGTTTCACCGATCGGAATTTGACGGCAAGAGAAGCCGCAAGTCCCGGATCGGTGAGTTCGTTATTGTCGATAAAGCGCTGGGTGTAGTAGCCTTTGAATTTGATATAGTCTATAGCTGGACTGTCGGGGTCGTAGCCTTTTGGCGGGCGGACTAATTTTCCGGATGGCTGGACGCTTTCAGGAAAAGAGTGCAGCAGCTCTTTGGCATTAACGATTGATTGCCACTCTTTGAAGGAGCCGTCAATTTCCCGTCTTACAGAATCAAGAATGGCAGGTTCCGGCATATAGATACCTCCTCCGACAAAAGAGGCACCTGGCTCCACATGAAGGTAATATCCTGCATAGGGACTCTTTCTGCCTCCCTTGCTGATAAAGGCAAAGAAGTTCGTCTTGTAGGGCGTTTTGTCTTTTGAAAAACGAATATCGCGGTTGATGCGCATCATACAAGCTTTCGGCTCGAGATATGACGACGCAATATCCTCATCGAAAGTGGACAGATGAGCAAGCAGTTTGACGACCGTATCGAGAACATCACCCTGTGCTTTCTGATACTCTTTTTTATGCTCTTCAAACCATGCCTTTGTATTATTGGCTTTCAGGTTTGAGAGAAATTGGAGAGTGCTTTCAGTGATCATAAGATAAAAAGTTAGAGTGAGTTATAGGTCCTATAGGAGGTATAAGACCTATAGGACCTATGAAAGATTTTGTTTTTTCTTGTCGGAAAGAGCGGAAGAGGAAGTTGCGACGTCTTGATCAAAACCTTTTTTTTCTGAACTGGTCACCAGTTTGTGCAGAACACCGATAACGAGAAGGGATGCAAGCAGGAGTCCGTAATGCCATGTATTGGTTGCCTGTTCTAAACTCTGACCGGCAGTGACAGTACGGACAGGTTCGACAATCAGCTGGCGAAGCAGAGTTATCATGGCAACTTCAATGAAAACGACAACATGGAAAACACCGGTCTGGACATAGTTGATTTCAGCAGAAATAAGACTTGACAGGGTCCAGACAATAAACAGGGTTCCCAATGCCTGCAAAAAACCGTGAGCAAGATTATTTATCTCAAATGAATGAACAACAGCCATGGTAAACTCCCACAATACCATTATGCTCGCCAGGACCAGCGCTATGGCCAGAAAAGCATGCAGGATATGATTAAAGGCACGGAGAGCACTTAAGAGGCGATCTTCGAAAGACGCTATCATGAACTGACTGGTTAATTGTTAAGTGGAGCTAAAAAATAAGAGTTACCGGAATGTTCACAATTATTAAACGCATGTTTATGTTATTGTAACAATTAGGCGCAGTGTTTGCAAAAAAAGGGCGGGTCTATTCTTAAGAAATCCAGTTGCCCTTTTTCATTTCAGCGACTTCACTCCCTCTGAATTATTGGAGAGTAGCCTATCTGGATGTACATTATTTCAATAGAGATTCGGAAAATTTTCCCCCTATAGCTCTTGCTGTTACAACTGACATGCATGAACGAAAAAGAAATAGAACAACTGAAAAAGGGTGATGTTCTTATCAGCCTTACCTATTTGCCGGATGACGTGGTCAGTGTCTGCAGCAGAATCCATATTAACGCCACGCCGGCAAAGGTATGGAAGACGCT
The DNA here is from genome assembly GCA_005843825.1 of Chlorobium sp. Lineage (GTDB taxonomy): Bacteria > Bacteroidota > Chlorobiia > Chlorobiales > Chlorobiaceae > Chlorobium. The sequence goes on along the minus strand of SZXX01000017.1, from coordinate 16,946 downwards.
AACCGATTACGACAATCTGAGCAGTTACCTGCCAAAGGTTATGGCAAGCAGTGTCGTTGAACGAAATGGCAATGAAATCACTCTTGACCAGACAGGAAAAACCGGTATTTTTATCTTTGAAAAAGTTGTGCATTTTCAGCTCAAACTCACGGAAAAATTTCCTGAATCCATCTCCTTCGAACAGATTTCCGGGGATTTTCTGGTGTACCAGGGAGAATGGCGTCTTGAAACCAGCAGTGCAATACAAGGCACACTGCTCTTGTATAATGCGAAATTGAAACCGCTTTTTTTTGCACCCCCAATTCTTGTCAGCTTTGTGCAGTGGCAGGATCTACCTGGAATACTGAAGGCTCACAAACAACGAGCTGAAGCAGTGTAGAGAACAGATGAACACATTGAAAGAAACCAGCGTTGAACCTTGTATTAATACAACGTTACCAGCAGCAACCATTCTCGATTGAAACACTATGATCACCAGCAAACCAGTGTGCGTTACCGGGGCATCAGGATTTATAGCCGCTCATATTGTCAGGGAACTGCTTCTAGAGGGATATAGCGTCAGGGGGACTGTTCGCAAAAGCCCGAAGAACTACCCTTTCCTTCTCTCGCTTCCCGGTGCTGCAGAACGGCTTGAACTTGTTGAAGCCGACCTGCTCGGTGAGGGCGCATACGACAAGGCCGTCGCCGGATGTGAGGTTGTTATGCATACAGCAAGCCCTTATGTGATAAACGTTAAAAACCCGCAAACGGATCTTGTCGATCCGGCAGTTAACGGAACAGAAACTGTACTGGATAGCTGCGTGAAATCCGGCAGCGTCAAACGGGTGATTTTCACCTCTTCTATTGCCGCCATAACGGACGAACCGGACAGCAGGAAAGTCTTTACGGAAAAAGACTGGAATACCATGTCATCTCTTGATCGCAACCCGTACCACTATTCTAAAACACTTGCTGAACGGGCTGCCTGGGATTTCATAATGAGAAAACGACCAATTTTTGATCTGGTTGCCATCAATCCCTTTATTGTTATCGGCCCTTCGCTCGGCCCTTCACTTAATACCAGTAACCAGATCATTCGTGACATTATGACCGGAGTATACCCTGGCATCATGGATATTAACTGGGGCTTTGTTGACGTACGGGATGTTGCAAAAGCGCATCTTCTTGCCATGCAAACCGATAGCGCTAGTGGCCGTTACCTTTGCTCGGGAGAAGCAATGCACATGAGAGAGCTGGTGGCACATCTTGCATCATCAGGTTTTGATAGATACTCATTGCCCAAGGTTGATCTTTCGGGAAAAGTTGGAACACTCCTCATGAAACTGCTCTCTTTCACACAACCCAGAAATACAGGCACCTACATCCGCACCAACATAGGGCAGACTATGCGCTATGACAATTCCAAAATCAAGCGGGAATTAGGTCTATCTTTTATACCGGTGAAGGAAAGCATTATTGATGCGGTTAAAGATATGGTGAAATGGGGTCATCTGCCGCCGAAAAATAACAACAAGTAACCACGGTGTTTGAATTCTTTATGCATAGCTCCATCAGAAAGGTATACCGCTCCATACTGCTCCTCGTTGTCATAGTGATCTCCTTTATTGCAAACTTCTCATTGGCACAGCCGATAGCTACAGTTTCTTCTGACTCATTATCTACAGAACATCAGAAGTTGTTGAAGGGTGAAGTGCTTGTCGTCCTCTCTGACCTGCCGGACGGGGTGACTGGAGTTGAGGGACATATCTATATAGCAGCACCTCCAAAAAAGGTATGGGAGGTCATCACAGATTATGATAATCATAAGAAATTTGTGCCGAATGTTCTGGACAGCGGCGTGATTTCGGACAACGGCAGTGAGAAGGTGATGTTTGAGAAAGGGAAATCGGGGATGCTTTTCTTTCAAAAAACGGTCAATATAAAGATGAAAGTGTGGGGAGATGCTCCAAAGCGCCTGTATTTTCAGCAAATCACCGGAGATTTTAAGGTCTATCATGGAGAGTGGATACTTGAGGATTACCCGCAGGGAGCAGGAACATTTCTCACCTACAAAGCTGAAGTAAAACCAGGTTTTTTTGCCCCCCGGTTTGCGGTAAAAAATGTGCAGAAGCACGATTGTCCTTCAATGATGTCGGCAATGAAAAAACAGGCTGAATTATCGTCATTACCTGAACTGAAGAAAGAGTGAACTACCTCGCGGTCATCTGAGATATCGGGGAGTGTTGGAATAGGGTTCGGTCGTCAATGACCCTTGAGTGCTGGATAGTGTTGCGCTTTTTGAGAGTTTCCGGCATCCTGCTGAAATTATAAGCCATCGCGCGCCACACTGCTGCCGATTTTTTCAGTCCACCCGGGAGTTGCGTGAGATAATATACCGACGCTGCTATTTCAAGCAAAAAGCGTATGGGCAGCAACCAGCACAAGCCTGCCATACTCCGGTTTTTGAGCTGCATGGTAATATTGTTGCGGTGATTGAAATAAATTTTTTCCACTGTACCGCCTTGCAGCGAAGCGCCTCCTTCGTGCTGTATGACTGAGGAGGGAACTGATCGCACATGGTAGCCGGCCAGTTTCATTCGCCAGGAGAGATCAATCTCTTCCATCTGCATAAAATAATCTTCATCAAACCCGCCGAGTTCTTCGACCACTGCTCTTTTTACAAACATTGCAACCCCGGAGGCCCAGAAAATATCCTGTTCAATATCATACTGCCCCTCATCAAACTCCAGCTTGGCAGATCGACGGCCAAGACACCAGGGATAACCAAGCCGGTCCATCATCCCGCCGGCAGCACCGGCATAATCAAAAAGCTTTTTTCCTTTACCACCGGGCCTCATTGAAAGAATTTTAGGCTGCAAGGCACCTGTCTGTTCATCATTCTCGGCAACTAAAACAAGCCGTTCAAGCCACAGAGGATCATGAACGGTGTCGTCATTCATAAAGACGACGTAATCGGCAGAGGAGCACTTCAACCCTGCATTGCAGCCTCCTGCATATCCCCTGTTTTCCGCCAATCGCTCCAGTCGTGCGTTTCTGTATCGCTTTACAAGAAAAATCAGCCCGGCCTCTTTACCTCCGTTATCCACAACGACAATGTTCATTGAGGGATAGATGGTGTTTTCAAGCGAATCAAGACAGCGCTCAAGCATGTCGCGCCTCTTGAAGAACGGGATGATGATATCGACGGTGGGATAGGTCTGTGTGGCGGTGGTCATTTCAGCGTTTTCCAGAATTCACCGGCTAACCGGGCGCTCTCTTCCGGGGTTCTGGAGGCTGCTATATACTGGAGAAGGGCTGTACCGACAACTGCTCCATCGGCCAGAGTCCACATATGCTCCACGCGCTCCCGGTCCTTGATGCCGAAGCCTACAACAAATTTTTTTCCGGCATGATTGCGTACCCTTTTCAGGTATTCATCGACAGCGGCACCGGTTGTGCGATCAGAAAGCTTGGCGGTTCCAGTTGTCGCATTAACGGCAATGCAGTAGGAAAAATCGGTCGAAAGGGAGTCGATAAGCTCTATGCGTTCGGGAGGAGTTACCGGTGAAACAAGAAACACAACACTGAGACCGATGGCTTTGGCCCGCTCAAGAAAATCTGCTGCCTCCTCGGGCGGAAGATCAGGAATAAGCAGGCCGTCAACTCCCGCTTCCACTGCATCCCGCAGAAAAGATTCAATACCGTAGACTATCATCGGGTTGCAGTAACCCATCAGAACGATGGGTGTTGTAATCTTCCTGCACCCTCTACCCAGGCGTGCATGCTGCACCAACTCAAAAAGATGCTTTATGGTGACACCATTGCGGATCGCTGTATGAGCTGCATCCTGAATCACGGGACCATCCCCGATGGGGTCAGAATAAGGCATACCAAGTTCGATGATATCTGCACCGCTCTCCTGCAGAGCCTCAAGCACAGGAAGCGTTGCTCCAACTACAGGGAACTCAGGCATGTAATAGGCAATGAGCAGTTTTTTATCCTGCTGCAAAAGAGTGGAAATTCTATTATGCGTCATAGTACGGCAGGTAATCATCGCAAAAGTTGAGGAATAACAAAAATGTCAAGCACCATTGAGAACATGGTGATCATGTGCACCAGAACACTACCCCAAAGATTACGGGCTTTAAGCACAAGATAACCACCAAAAATACCTATCGGGAACGCCATCATGGCCATCATGGCACGCTCTTTCATACCGACAGGGGCAACGGCAAAATGGTTGATGACATAAAACAGAGTTGTCAGAAACACCGTCAAATGCTTGTTGAATCCCCGCTCAATCATGGCGGAAAACATGATACCCCGCCAAAGAAACTCTTCGGCTAAAACAAGAACAGGGAAAAAATAGAGCAATGAACGATTGACGAGTATAAATTGCATCCCTGACATCGGAACGCCTCCATTCTTATAGTAGATCACCGTATTCATGACATCCATACTGAAAAGCAGAATACCGGCAATCCCTCCCCACTTCAGTGACTTGCGAAGATCTCCGCCAGCCAGATACATTTCCTCCCATTCACCACTCGTTTTACCCCGGTAGAGCACAAGACCGATAGAACCGAGAACATAAAGAGCCAGGGCCGGCCACTCCTGGAGCACAGTAAAATGACCTGCCAGGCCAACAATCCAGATCAGGGCCATCAGGCCGAATGAAAGGTTGAATCTTGCCGAGAGTGACTCTGAAGATGAGGAGAGCGATTTTGAAGAGTGCATGGTTGAGAACTTATTTATGGATGATGACGTGGAGATCTCTCACATGCGTTCGAGATGACAATGTTGCATGAAGATATCTTACCCGTCGAGTTTAAATATACTTAGGACGCTCTTCATATTCAATTGGATCGCGCACACCGACAAGTTCAAATGCTCTGAGCCTTCGGGCACAGCTGTCGCATACTCCGCAAGCTTTTCCCTCGCTTTTATAGCATGACCAGCTGAATCCGAAAGGAACATCAAGCTCCATCCCTTTAAGAACAATGTCAGATTTCTGCATTTCAATCAGCGGTGTAAGAATCTCGATAGTTGTTTCGGGTTTTGTTCCGAGTGCTATTACCCTGTTGAAAGCGTCATAAAACACCTTTCGACAGTCGGGATAGCCGGAAGAGTCCTCTTCGACTGCACCGATAAATATCCTCTCAGCACCGATGACTTCTGACCAGCTCACCGCCATCGACAGAAACCCGGCATTCCGGAAAGGAACATAACTGGTTGGAATAGCTGAACCCTGAAGGTCTGCCCCGCTCACAGGCATTGAATAATCTGTCAGTGAAGAGCCGCCAATCTCTGCGAGAAAGTCAGCACTGACTTCGAGGCGAGACTCTATATTGAAGTGTGAACAGATAGAGCGGAATGATGCCAGCTCTTTCTGCCAGGTACGCTGGCCATAATTGACATGCATGGCCGCCAATTCGAAACCGCGCTCATGAGCTATCGCCGTGGTTACAAGACTGTCCATTCCTCCACTGACAAGAACTACGGCTTTCATGGTTTACAGATAAGAAATTGATGGAAAAAATTTCTGAAAGGTAACAAAAAAAAAGCCAGCCCGAAGGCTGGCTTTTTAAAAAATAGAACCGGGCAACGCTTAATACATGCCGCCCATTCCACCCATTCCGCCCGGAGGCATTGCAGGCATGTCTGATTTTTCTTCCTTGATGTCGGTAATTGCAGCTTCTGTGGTCAGAAGAATGCTGGCAACTGATGCAGCGTTCTCAAGAGCACTTCTGGTTACCTTGGTAGGATCAACCACACCGGCTTCAACAAGGTTTTCGTATTTTTCGGTTCTGGCGTTGAAACCAAAATCGCCAGTTCCTTCCTTAACCTTCTCCAGAACAACAGCACCATCGGTGGTACCGGTGTTTGCCACAATCTGGCGGAGAGGCTCTTCAAGAGCACGGCGGACGATTTCAATACCGGTTTTCTGATCTTCATTGTCTGCAACAGCTCTATCCAGACCTTTGATAGCACGGATAAGAGCAACACCGCCACCGACAACGATACCTTCCTGAACTGCAGCGCGGGTTGCATGCAGAGCATCTTCAACACGTGCTTTCTTCTCTTTCATCTCGACTTCAGTTGAAGCACCGATGTTAAGAACAGCAACGCCACCTGAAAGTTTTGCAAGACGTTCCTGCAATTTTTCAGTGTCATAATCAGAGGTTGATTTTTCAATCTGTCCCTTGATTTCGTTGATACGTGCCTTGATCTCTTCAGCTGTACCTTTACCTTCAACAATGGTCGTGTTGTCCTTGTCGACAGTAACGCGACCAGCCTGGCCGAGGTATGAAATTGTTGCATTCTCAAGCTTGTAGCCCTTCTCTTCGGAAATAACGGTGCCACCGGTAAGAATAGCAATATCCTCAAGCATGGCCTTGCGGCGATCGCCAAAGCCAGGAGCCTTGACTGCACATACTTTCAGAGTACCTCTCAGCTTGTTGACTACAATCGTTGCAAGAGCTTCGCCTTCAATGTCCTCAGAAATAATGATCAGGGGACGGCCAGTCTGTGCAGATTTTTCAAGAATAGGAAGAAGCTCCTTCATGTTGCTGATCTTCTTGTCATAAATAAGAATCAGCGGATCTTCGAGCTCAGCATCCATTGTTTCAGGATTGGTCACAAAGTAAGGTGAAAGGTAGCCACGGTCAAACTGCATACCTTCAACAACCTTAAGCTCGGTGTCCATACCTTTTGCTTCTTCAACAGTGATAACACCGTCTTTACCGACCTTGTCCATCGCTTCGGCAATCAATTCACCGATTTCAGGATCGTTGTTGGCGGAAATTGTACCAACCTGAGCGATCTCCTTTTTACCGGTGATATTACGGCTGATGTTTCTCAGCTCCTGAACCACCTCTTTTACAGCGCGGTCAATACCTCTTTTCAGGTCAATCGGACGAGCACCTGCAGTAACGTTTTTCAGACCTTCACGATAGATAGCCTGAGCAAGAACAGTCGCTGTGGTTGTACCGTCACCGGCGACATCGCTGGTTTTTGACGCTACTTCACGAACCATCTGAGCACCCATGTTCTCAAAAGGATCAGAAAGCTCTATCTCTTTTGCAACGGTTACACCGTCTTTTGTTGAGGTAGGAGCACCGAATTTTTTATCGATCAGTACATTACGTCCGGCAGGTCCGAGGGTAACTTTAACAGCGTTTGCCAATTTGTCAACGCCAACTTTAAGTTTGGCCCTGGCTTCAGCATCAAAAAGAATATCTTTAGCAGTCATTGTAACAGATTCCTCCTGTTAGTTTTTTTGAAAATTTTAGGAACGGATCAGCCGAGAATAGCAAAAATGTCAGACTCGCGCATGATGAGGTAATCCTCACCTTCCACACTGACTTCGGTGCCTGAATATTTGCCATACAGCACTTTCTGGCCTACTTTTACCTCAATTTGAAGCAGTTGGCCATTGTCAGCAATCTTGCCTGCTCCTACTGCGACGACTTCACCATACTGCGGTTTTTCTTTCCCGGTATCGGGAATATAAAGGCCGCCTTTGGTTTTTTCCTCTGCCGGTGCAGGTTTAACAATAACTCGATCAGCTAAGGGTTTCAAGTTCATTGTCTTCTCTTGTTTGGGTTTTAGATTAATAGTAAAATACTATTGACTTGTAAATTGATTTGTCCCGCTTTTAGCACTCAAGCACTTCGAGTGCTAAAATGAACACCTAATAATAAAAAAAATATTGTTCCTTCCAAAAGTTTCTTTACTTCAAGGAACTACATTTACACTCTATCAAAGGATATGCCTATGCCATCAGAAGCAAATAAAACAATAGATGACGCACTCTATTACATTATCGGTAAAGTCACAATGGAAAAGCTGACAAGCAGCCTTTCAAAGATGCAGGATGACACGGCTACAGCCGAAGACCGGCAGCTCGCTGCTTTGCTGCAGGAAATCGCCGCACTTGCCAAAAACCGCATGTCGGTAGCGGCAAACGAAACCGAATTCAGTAAAGGAAACCCTGTCTGGGTGGAGCGCACAGCTCAGTCGCACTTTCCGCATATCCGGCTGCACGGCGGCGCACTTGAAGATGATCCGACTAACGGTTGAGCAAAGAACAGCCTGTTCAACGTTCAAGGGATGGTTTCAGATAGCGGCCTGTGAGAGAGTGATCCATTGCCGCAATCTCTTCAGGAGTCCCTTCTGCAACAATACTGCCACCTTTATCACCTGCACCAGGCCCAAGATCGATAACCCAGTCAGCCTGCGTGATGATATCCGGATTGTGTTCAATAATGACCAGAGTGTTCTTCTGCTCAAGGAGTTTTTCAAAACAGAGGATCAGCTTGTTGATATCCTCGAAATGAAGACCCGTTGTAGGCTCATCAAAAATAAAGAGCGTATGATCCACATCGGCTCGAGCAATGAAACTGGCAAGTTTGAGGCGCTGAGCCTCCCCTCCCGAAAGAGTACTTGAGGACTGGCCTAACCTGATATAACCAAGCCCTACCTCGTCCAGTACCATCAGTTTTTTTGCAATCCCCTTCTCGCTACGGAAAAATACAATAGCCTCCTCAACGGTCATATCGAGCACCTCGGCAATGGAAAGCCCCTGGTACTTCACTTCAAGAGTATCGGGCTTGTAACGCAGCCCGTTGCAATCTTCGCACACCGCCTCGATATCTGCAAGAAACTGCATTTCAATGTGAACACTGCCCTCTCCGGCACAGCTTTCACAGCGACCCCCCGGAATGTTGAAAGAAAAATAGCCTGCCTTCAAGCCTCTTTGTTTTGCATCCTTAGTCTGCGAGAAAAGAGTACGGATATCATCGAATATCTTGAGGTAGGTTACAGGATTGCTTCGACTTGATTTTCCAATAGGTGACTGATCGACATGCTCAACTTTATCGACAAGCCATGTTCCTGAAATTGAACGATGAGTTCCTACCTTCTCCTTCAACCCGACTTTTTCCTTCAGAATCCCCTTGTTGAGAATATCGTTGACCAGGGTTGACTTGCCCGAACCACTCACACCGGTCACGCAGGTCATGACGCCGAGAGGAAAACGCACATCAATATTCTTGAGATTGTTCTGCATGGCGCCGGTAATTTCAATGCAGGAGGTGAAATCGGGCGTTCTGCGAACCGCGGGCACGGCAATCCGTTTTATGCCTTGAAGATACCGGGATGTAAGTGAGGTGCCGTGTTCCTTCATTGCCATGACTGAGCCATGAAAAACCACTTCACCGCCCATCCGCCCCGCATAAGGGCCAAGGTCGATGACTTCATCGGCGGCCTCTATAATTTCACGGTCATGTTCGACAACAACAACAGTGTTGCCAAGATCGCGCAACCGCCTGAGGAGTGTTATCAGGCGGGCCGAATCACTCTGGTGCAGGCCGATACTCGGTTCATCAAGGATATAGATTGCTCCGACAAGCGGAGAACCAAGGGAGGTGGAAAGATTGATGCGCTGAAATTCACCCCCGCTCAGTGTATGGGTCAATCGGTCAAGGGTAAGGTAATTCAACCCGACATCGAGCAGATAGCCAAGACGTTTTATAATCTCCTGCAAAATAACTTCAGCCACTTTGCGGTCGAACGGGGAAATATCAAGATTGCGGAAAAACTCTGAGGCATCAGCGATATTCATGCGGGAAACTTCGCCGATCGTGCAACCGGAAACCCGCACAAGCCTTGCATCGGGATTAAGACGGTTCCCCTCACAATCAGGACAGGTTGCATACCCGCGATAACGGCTTAAAAAGACCCTGTAGTGCATCTTGTAACCTGCATCCTTCTCTATTTCAGCAAAAAAAGGCCAGATACCCTTGTATCGATCATCAGGCAGTCCTTTCCAGATAATCTCCTTGTGGGCATAGGAGATTTTTTCATAGGGAACATCAAGGGGAATGCCGAGAGTTGGCGCAACAGCAAGAAGCTGACGGAGATTCCATCGGTATTTTTCAGAGTTCCAGCACGCAATAGCACCTTCTGCGAGGGAGAGTGACTTGTCGGGGACCACAGCATCTTCATCAATGCCGGCAATCCGGCCAAAACCCTGACAGGTGGTACATGCACCTATCGGCGAGTTGAATGCAAAAAGCTGGGGAGAAAGCTCCTGATATTCAATGCCATTCAATTCTAATCGGTCACTGAAAAGGTAGGTCTTTCCTCCAACCACCTTCAGTGCAGCATAGCCTCCGGATTCATTGAAAGAGCTTTCTGCGGCCTGAGAGATGCGGCTGAAAACTTTTTCATCGTGCTTCGCTACAAAACGGTCAACAAGAACAAGAAGAGAGGCTCGTTCGGATTTCGGCATCTCAAGCACCCGTGTACAGGCTTTCTCAGTGTTAAGATCAAGCACCTCGTCACCCGAAACGACTCTGAAAAAACCTTTTTTCAGAAGATTTGCTATTTCATCCTGAACAGAACAACTATGGTGCCCGGCATCCTGATGGGCGGGGAAAAGAAATCCTACATAAAACTTTGTTCCCTCATCAAAAAAACCGGCCTGCAGGCTCACATCATCCGGAGTATGCTTCAGAACAAGTTCGTTGCTATCGCGAGAGTATATTTTGCCAATCCTGGCATAAAGCAGGCGGAGATAGTCATAAATTTCCGACACCGTGCCAACAGTGGAACGCGGGTTTTTAGGAATGGGTTTCTGCTCTATGGCAATTGCCGGAGCTATTCCTTCGACACTTTCAATATCGGGCCGCGGCATCCGCTCGAGAAACTGCCGAACATAGGCTGAAAGAGACTCCACATAGCGTCGGTGACCTTCGGCATAGAGGGTGTCGAACGCAAGGCTTGATTTGCCTGAGCCGCTGACGCCAGTAAGTACCACAAAACGATTGCGGGGAATACAAACCGAGATATTGGCAAGATTATGAGTATTGATGCCTTTGAGGACAATATCAGGCAGACTCGTTTCAGCGACTGCTGAATTGTTGAGTCTATGAGTGGTCATGATTGAAAATAATGTTGAGCATTAATGATTGGCCGGGGAAACATCAAAGAGGAGTACCTCAACCCGGGAGGTAATAAACGCAGAACAAACTGAAGGAAAAAACCTTTTCTCGTCTCTCTTTGTTCATTTGACTATCTGATGCAGCAGACCTTGAATGGTAGTCTCCTCTAAAAGATTCTGAATTTTCAGCTGCAGTTTGTTCATATAGCTGCGATGGTTGCATGAGGAAAATATTTCACAGCTGGCGGCATCCACTCCACAATGGACAATATGAGGCTTTCCTTCGATGGCAACGGCAATGTCGGCTATTGTTATTTCGGCTATCGGCAAACCGAGCATGTAACCGCCTTTTACTCCCTGCACTGAGGTCGCTATACCGGCCCGCTTGAGACTCTGCATGGCCTTTGAAAGAAACTCCTGGGAAAATCCGATATCCTCTGCCATTTCCTTGACCGTAACCACCCTGTCCTGCCCCTTGGTTGCCAGGTAGGTAACAGCATGAAGTCCATATTCAAATTTTCTGGAAACCTGAAGCATATGACAAGTATTGTGGTAAATAGGATTAATTTAACCCTATTACCACTGTGAAACAATACCTTTTATATTGCCACGTAACGGATATATTCTTTTATAAGTTTTTGTCCCAGTAACATTTTACAGACTTTTGTCATGAGCAGTGCTGTCAAAGATCAATACTTTTTGTGGCAATTTTCACCTGAAGATGAAGCGAAAATAAGATATCAGGAGTTCGGCACCGATCACCCTGAAAAAACCCCGCTTCTTTTTATTCATGGTTACGGCGGCATGCTGGAGCACTGGAACCTGAATATTCCCGCTTTTGCTCATGAGCATAAAATTTATGCCCTCGACCTTGTTGGTTTCGGAAAATCACAGAAACCAAATGTCCGTTACAGCCTTGAACTGTTTGCCTCACAGATTGAAGCATTTCTCTATCTGAAAAAACTGGATAAGGTCATTATTATCGGCCACTCCATGGGGGCTGCGAGCGGCATCCTCTTTGCCCACCATAAGCCTGAGAAAGTAAAAGCCCTCATCCTTGCAAACCCTTCCGGCCTTTTTGGCGACACCATGGAGGGTATGACCAGCTTTTTCTTCGGAATTATAGGTTCACCGTTGATCGGCGAGGTTCTGTTCACCGCTTTTGCAAACCAGATGGGAGTAAGCCAGAGTCTTATACCTACATACTTTAATCAACAAAAGGTTGATGCTAAACTTATCAATCAATTCACCCTTCCGCTTCAGGACAAAGGAGCCCAATGGTCGTACCTCTCTCCTTCGAAAAGACCTCTTGATTTCAGGCTCGATCAGCTCCCGAAACCATGCAATTACACCGGGCCGGCATATCTTGTCTGGGGTGCAGAGGATACAGCACTCCCTCCACATAAAATCATACCTGAATTTCAGCAGCTTCTGCCACAGGCAGGTGCCTTTATCATTCCGAAAGCAGCACACTGCATACACCACGATGCGCATGAAGCGTTTAACAAACGGCTGAAAAAGATACTTGACCTGATTGACAAAACTGCCTGATCACTAATAGGCAGTACCCTGTACCGTTCGGATGTTGAAATCGCTCCATGGGGCTTTCAAACCTATCTGGACAGCATAGCTCTTGAACAGCCCGAATGGAATGCACTGAAAACTCACCTGCCAGCAATGCAGATCGCGATTGACCTGGAGCATTGGAAAAACAAACTCCCTGTTTTGAAGATCATACCCTGTATTCAACACTATCTGCCACTCTTTTGATAATGACTCCATTAACGACGCATTTAGAAGAGTGGATGTCACCGGCACAAGAGGGTTGCTTTTATCAGACTGCAGAAAGAGTGAAAACTGAAGCTGCCAGGGCTGACTGTAATTTATGGTTCTGAAATATTCCGTATTGAAGCGATCGAGAAATATGGATTGTGCAGTATTCGGCACATACAAAGGGGCCGTGGTTGTGAGTAAAGGAAACGCTGAAGAAGAAGCATCGCTACTGCCCTGAATACTCAGGCTCATATTGAGAAACCCCTTGATAAAGCGAAATAATCCATTGCCATCATCAGTGTTGAGACGGTTAATTCTCTCTCCCGTCAATGCATTATAACTGTAGATATCATACATCGAACCTGCGGTAAAGAGAAGACCCGGCGACAATACATTGCTCGATGCAGTAAGGGTCAATGGCGCCAGATGAATGGCGTCGGCATTAAAATTATATGACGTTGAGGCATTTAGAGAAAGGAGCTGCACTGTAGGGTCAGCGGCAAGGGAGCCATCTTCGACGGAGGAACCTGAACCCCTTACTTTGCCCTGAATCAGATTTTTGAGAGATATACCGACTGTACTTTGACCTTCAGGAAGACCGGCGTAAGTCGTATTGTTAAGCCTTACAAAAAGCTGAGGATCGGTCCAGTCATAAACATTTCCATAGTAGTTGTAGGCGCTGCCTGAAAAAGATGGATTCCACAAGTAGCTGATGGTGGGCATAAAGGTATGGCGCACTGCCTTGAGCCCAAAAAGAGAATCGAGGAGTCCTGTTTCAAGGGTACCGTAAAGCCTTGTGCCTGCGTCGACAGCAAAAACGGTTGTTGATACGTCATGGTTCGCAACGTCTGAAGAAATTGAGTGAATAAAGGTCAGACTGGGGTTGACATTGAAATAATGAAACAGGGTGGATTGCATGCGCAGAGGAAACACAACACTTGTACCACTGTAGGCATAATTATAAAGGCCGGATACAGGTTTTGAAGCCTGGAGGCTGACCCCTTCTGTAACGAGGGCCTTGCTGCCTTCGGAAAATTCATGGTAATACCCCAACTCAATATTGGCATTTGCAGCATACCCGGTAGACGTTGAAGCGTTTACAGCGCTTGACGACCCGCTTAAGGAAGCTGCGGTCGATAGCGAAACATCTGATCTCCAGTCATCCGCGGAAGAGCCGGAACGAAAGGGATACAAGCGGTTCTGGTAGAATGATGCGTCGAGGGTCTGGACAGCATCAAGAGTGATCAGGTTTTCGGTACGATTCCAGGTGATGGCCGCAATACTGTTCTCATCATTGAAGGTTTTTGCCAGTGCCGCACGTGCATTCGATTGCTGGGTCACCGCAGTAATGGAATTCATTGAATTCAGATCGTAGCCCTGCGGGGGACCCTGGAGCTGAATGTTGACATCAAGCCGGGTTGTGGAATCAAAAACCTGGTTATGGATATATTTCGCGTTCCAATCAGTGTACCGCGGATAACTTTTATACTCTCCTGAAATCTCCCCTGAAACAACAGCACCCTGTTGGTAGCGAAATCTTTCACCGAGGCGCCAGCTTCCATTTAACGATATGTCGCCATCAGACCTGAGGTCCATATAATCGTTGATGGCCCAGAAATACCCGAGATTCGACAAATAGTAACCCGCATCGCTGTTATTGCCGATACGAGGCATCAAAAAACCTGATGATCGACCGTCCTTTAACGGAAAAACCATATACGGCAGGGCAAGAATAGGTATGACCGGGAGATGCCTGGAAAAAATCTCAGGCCGGATATACATGATGAGTGGCTTTGCAATAATCCGCTGATCAGGAATAATGGTCATGTGAGAGGAGGAAAACCAGTAATGAGGAGAAAGCTCATCGCACGTCGTGAACGTGCCATCCTGAATGTTCATCTCACCATCTTCACGCCTTGTTACATGCTCTCCCTGAAAAAAGACATTATTGGAAGAGGATATAACATTCGTTGTCTCTCCCCTTTTCGTTTTAAAGTTATAGGTCATTGTTTCAGCATTGAAACTCCCCTGCCGGTCTGTGAAAACAGCTGGCTCTGCAACCGTTTTCGATGTATCGGCATTACCGTATGCACGAAACAGAGAGGTATCGAGGTCAATAACAATTTTCGGGGCTTTTACATTGCTCTCTTTATTGTCGATGCGGGCTTTCCCCCACAACTCCATGTTGCGGCTGTCGAGATTGTATATAACCGAATCCTTTGCCGTGTAGAGGATAGTGCTTGTGAGAGTTCCCTGAGCGGAAAGCGAATCGAGCGGTACGGTTTGTTTTTTAGAAACACCTGTTTTCTGCTTTGCTTTCTGTTCAGCAGCATACCCAATCCCACCAAAAAAAAGAGGTAGTGCCAGAACAACGAGGCAGAAAATTGTCCCGATAAAAGTGTGTCGTTTTTGAAACATCAGGGCAGCATCGCTCAGATAAAATATTTTGATGGTCAGGGATAAGAGTGCTGTTAAAAATATAGAACAAAAAGGAAAACAGATACTTAACAACATTTTTTATCAGTTAAGCAGAATACCACTAAAAGTATAAAACCATCAGCAAAAAGCACTGGCCTTTATTACTAGAGCAAGTGAATAGTGGGCAGTGGGCAGTGAAAACTGGGGGAATAGGGCTTATAGGGCCTATGGGACTTATGGGAGTTATAGGCTTTGATTATTTGGCTGTATTGGGAAGGAAGAAAAGATAGATCCCTCACGGGAGTTCGGGATGACTGGGGGCAGTGTGAATCAGTTGGCAGTCGGCAGTTGGCAGTGGGCGGTGGGAGTTTGGCTTTATTGTAATCTTGCGGATGGATGAAACTGTATTGGTGGAAAAACTTATATTTGCGGGAAGGATGGGTTTTTGGTAATGCCGGAAGGGCAGGAACCATTCTGTTGATAATTCTTTAACTTTTAGTCGTTCCATGGTGCCGACAGTCTATTCCGCTCCCGATTCCGCCGGTCATTTCGGCATTTTCGGCGGCAAGTTCATCCCTGAAACCCTTGTAAAAAATGCTGCCGATCTGGAATTGGAGTATCTCAAGGCGAAAAACGATCCGACCTTTCAGTCGACACTGGACCACCTTCTTCGAGATTATGTAGGCAGGCCGACACCGCTCTATCATGCCGAACGGCTCAGCAGGACACTTAAGGGGGCACAAATCTATCTTAAGCGTGAAGATCTCTGCCATACCGGAGCACATAAAATCAATAATGCACTCGGTCAGGTTCTGCTTGCCCGTCGCATGGGCAAAAAAAGGGTGATTGCCGAAACCGGAGCGGGACAGCACGGAGTAGCTACCGCAACGGTATGCGCTCTTTTTGATCTTGAATGCATCGTTTATATGGGGGAGGAGGATATCCGGCGGCAGGCACCGAACGTGGCAAGAATGAAACTTCTCGGAGCGGAAGTCCGTGCAGTCGGCAGTGGTTCTAAAACCTTGAAAGATGCGACAAGCGAAGCTATCCGCGACTGGATGAATAACCCTGAAGAGACCTTTTACATTATCGGCTCGGTTGTGGGCATGCATCCCTATCCGATGATTGTACGAGATTTTCAGGCCATTATAGGAAAAGAAACCCGATCACAGATTATAGATCAGGCCGGCAGACTTCCCGATGTTATCACAGCATGCGTTGGAGGAGGGAGCAATGCAATCGGCATGTTTTATGAATTTTTAAAAGATGCAGGAGAAATAGAGCTTGTCGGGGTTGAAGCGGCCGGCGAAGGTCTTATGGCCAGACACGCGGCATCGATGACTCTTGGAACACCCGGAGTGCTCCATGGTGCCATGACAAAACTTCTGCAGAATGAGGACGGACAGGTACAGGAAGCACACTCTATCTCCGCCGGTCTCGATTATCCCGGAGTAGGCCCTGAACACTGCTATCTGCAGGAACTCGGACTGGTAACCTACACATCCGTCACCGACATCGAGGCACTCTCGGCCCTTAAGAGGCTTGCTGAAACCGAAGGCATTATCTGCGCGCTTGAATCGGCCCATGCCATACACTACGCGATCACCAGGGCACCTGAAATGAAGAGTGATGCCGTGCTTGTTGTTAATCTTTCAGGCCGGGGCGACAAGGACATGGAGACGATTATGAAGGAAATAAAGTGCTGAGACGTGAGTGCTGAGGGCCGAGTTAAGAAAGAAGGACTTGGGCAGAAAGGAAAAATAGGGTTCGCTGCGTTTGGGGAAAAGATTGTCAAGAAAAAGAAGAGCGGGAGTTGCACAAAAATAAAATA
>SZXX01000004.1 GCA_005843825.1 Chlorobium sp. | reverse complement strand
AATCCGACAGGCTGCTAGGAAAAACAGGCATCCTGGTTATGGGATGGTGTGCGGTTGTATGGCTGGTTACCCTGTTTTTCGGCCTTACCTTAAGCTGGCCTGCGAAGAGCCATAGAGTGGCATCATGGCTTTCGCTCCTGAAGGTGCGGTTGAAAGAGGGAAATTATAAAATCAACTACGACATGCACCATTTTATAAATGATGTATCTTGACGTATATCATAAGTTTTCAATATCTCTCGTATCTACTTATTATTCAACTGCTTTAATATCCTATCTGTTAGTGTTACTTATTATTCCCTTTGTTTAATTACTGTACATTTTGTAACCTATTTGAAACAGCAATAGAAAAATGTTACAAATTGGCGAATCATGGGCGTAAAGATCAGGGAAAGGAAATTGGCAGGGGGTGAGGTTGCCTTCTATATTGACGTTTATCATGGTGAGATCGACGAAGGGAAGCCTAAGCGGTTCAGTGTGAAAACTGGATTACAAGAGAATCCTAAAAATCGGAAAGCGTTCAACCTTGCGAAAGCTGAGGCCGAAGATCAGAGACGGGGATATGAAAAGGACTTTCAAGCAGACCCAAAGGGCTTGTTTGATCGGAAAGCGAAATCAGCAGGGGATTTTGTAGAGTACTTGAGAACGTCGATAGAGAATACGAGCTACCCTGTTGAGGTCAACGCGTTAAAGAAGATCGTTTCCTTTTCCGGTGGCTTAGTACCTTTTGATAAGCTAAATAACGAGTGGTTAGAGCGGTTCAAGGTTTATTTGTTATCTGAGGACTCTATCAATCAGAATACGGCAGCTTCTTATCTGGGACTAATAAGCAAGACGATACGGCAGGCTTGGCGGTCGGGGTTTATCAAAGAGGACTTCACGGGGAAAGTTACCCGCATCAAGCAAAAGAAACGAGAGGATATACAGCGTAATTACTTGACACTTGACGACATTGAAGCACTGCATAATGCGTACTGCAAAAACGAAATGCTTAAGCAAGCGTTTCTATTCGGATGCTTTTCAGGTCTGAGAATATCAGATATTGAATTGTTGACATGGGATAAAATCTCATTTGTCAATGGCGCGCCATTCATCAAGTTTCGACAGAAAAAAACCGGTGGGTATGAAGAGTGCGCTATCCCTGAGCAAGCGGTTAAAATTCTCATGGAGGTTAAGAAGCTGCATCCTGAGTTCGCACCGGATGGTAATGACAGGGTTTTCATTTTACCGAATAGACAGCTTATAAGTAAGATTCTGCATATCTGGGGTAGGGAGGCAGGGTTAACATGGGACTTACATTTTCATGTTTCCCGCCATACAATGGCCGTGATGATGTTATCAAGCGGTTCGGATATTTACGCAGTATCAAAGCAGTTGGGGCATGATGATATAGGCACAACACAGATCTACTGTAATTTAGCCAGTAAGGCACGAGTAAGAGAGGTGAACCGGTTACCTACGCTATCAGAGCCGTCAGCGGTCGCCATATCCCCGGTGATGATTGTATCAAGTCAAGAGCAAATAAACCAGCCTGAGCTAGTTATCACACCAAAAGCGGGAAGTATCGCGGAGGCATTGCAGGCAAAAGGCGAAAAGGTGGCAGCAGCTCTTTCATTGAGACAGAATGCAGCAGGTAAATACGAGTTTAACGGCCAGCATTACACGGCAGCAGAGCTTGCAATGGAAGTTTGAAAAAGACGAATAAGGATTCGACGCGCCGAAGACCTGGCGGATCAGCGGCGTTTTATTAGTGCTAAATTGTATGTTTTATTATTGCTTTCATTTTTATATTAAGACGTATCGCAACCGCCTATTGATGCTGGATAATCCAAAAGGAAACCAGTGTACGGCATGTTGAGGCAGGGAATCAGATGTTTAGAGAATAACCGATGATTGAATCTCTATTCAAACGAACAACCTGTTTGCTGATAAAAAGCCTCTCGAATTGGTAGGGTTTTTTATTGCGGTGAAATGAATCTCTGGCTTATGGCTGGAATAATTTTCAACGCAATAAAATATTTCTACTATGAATACGAGCCATCCGTTCTCACCTCCTGAGCAAAAATATTTCTCTACACCATCTTTAAGAAAATTTCTTGAGCAGTATGCAGATATAAAGTTATCGGACTCATCTGTTTACCGCTTAGTGATGGATAATAAAATCCCTCACAGAAAAGCTCCTGGCGGTCGCCTTCTATTTGAAATTTCCGAAATAAAACGATGGATTGACGGTGGTGAGCCTCAAACAGTGGAGGGTCAGCCATGAGAGCAAAAAGAAAACCCTCACAGGGTTCACCGGCAAGGGTTCAAAAGGCTAAGAAAAATCGGGCAGATCGTTCATCACAGTCTTCCCAATATACCACCCCCCAACAAAATCTCAAAGCGTTTGACATTGATAGCTATTGCTGGAAAGCAGACAAAGCCATTGCCGATTGCTTCGTGATGGGCTTGGATTTCCTTAGCCAGATCAAGTTTTCGTTTTTCATTGGTCGTGATGGTCGATTGATGACCAGAGGCGAAAGGAGGGGTGCAAAATGAGCAATATCAAGGATGAAGTGAGAGCTGAAGCATTATCGGCCAATGGGTCAGAGTACAAGCTCTTGAGAGTTGAAACGATGAACTCATGCTTAAGGCGAGCGGCGGAAATGCCTATACCGAAAATGCTTTATTCTGAGTTTTGGTTTGAAGGTGAACTTTGCGTCCTTTTTGCGAACACGAATACCGGAAAATCTCTTCTTGCTTTTCAGATCGCGGATTCAATAAGTCGAGGTCAGCCGGTCAAAGGGTTTAAAATGGATGCAGGCCGTCAGATCGTGTTGTATTGTGATTTCGAGCTTTCAGAAAAACAAAACCAGTGCCGGTATAGTGAAGATTACCGAAACACGTACCGGTTTTCTGAGGGTGTGTATCGAATCTCTATCAATCCTGATAAGTTTGATTTTGATGGTGATTTCGAGGCACTTCTTAAAGCGGACATAGAACAGGCAGTTAAAACCACAGGAGCAAAGGTTGTTATCATTGACAATATAACCTGGCTTCGCACAGAGACAGAGAAGGCACGGGACGCGTTGCCATTGATGAAGGCAATGAAAGGTTTGCAGCGGGTTCATGGCGTGTCAGTCTTATTGTTAGCTCATTCCCCAAAGCGCAATAACGCCATTCCCATTGGTTTAGATGATTTGGCAGGTTCCAAGCACCTGATGAACTTTGTCGATTCAGCATTTACGATTGGTACGAGCTTCAGGGATAGCGGTTTGAGGTATATAAAGCAGATCAAAGCGAGATCCTGCCCGATTGTATACGGCACTGATTTTGTAGTCTTATGCCGTATCGAGAAAGACGTTAATTTCACAGGCTTTCATGTTGAGGGTTACGAGGTAGAGTATAAGCACTTGAAACCGTTACCTGAACAAGAGAAAGAAGTTGATGAGGCGCGAGTTATCGAGGTTTTCAAGAAGAATCCAAAAGCATCACTTCGGCAAATCGGCAAAGAACTCGGACTGCATCACGAAACAGTGAGGCGGATACTGACGAGGGTTGGCTTAATTGGCACAGGCGGCACGTCTGACACAGTGCGCCAAGTGTGCCACCCTGAGAGCCAAGCAGTACAAGAGTTTACGGGTGGCACAGGTGGCACTTTGTGCCATAGTGGGGATAGTGTGCCACAAGATCGGGAGCCTTTCTGATGGCAGATTATCGTTTCACCCTTGAGAGGGGCGGGGTAAAATATCCCTGCCCTGCCTGCAAGAAAATGCGTCTTGTACGGTACGTCGACACTTACACAGGGGATCAGGTCGCTGATGATGTAGGGCGTTGTGATCGTGAGGATTCATGCGGGTATCACTTGAGGCCGAGTGAATACTTTGATCGGGAAGGAACCAAACCAGTAGGCGCACCAAAGCCAGAAAGGAAGCCACAAAGCGAGCCGGAACCGGCGCAACCTTCATTCATTAATGCAAAGATCATGCAGGCTAGTTTGAGCCGGTACAATGAGAACCATTTCTGCCGGTGGCTTTGTTCAGTGTTCGGAGAACAAAAGGCTTTTGAGTTAACGGTGGCTTACCAGATCGGTACTTCAAAGCATTGGGCGGGTTCATGTGTATTCTGGCAGATCGACAGAAACGGGAAGATCAGGACGGGGAAGATCATGCGTTATAACGTCGAGACAGGGCACAGGATGAAAGACCAGAGAAACCCTATTACTTGGGTTCATGCGGTGATGAAGATTCAGCCTTACCACTTGCAACAATGTTTGTTCGGTGAACACCTGCTCTCAATGGATTCTGAGAAACCGGTTGCAGTTGTTGAGAGTGAGAAAACGGCGGTCGTTGCCAGTGGGTTCATACCTCAATACGTATGGGTTGCCACAGGTGGAAAGGATAACAAGGTTAGAGAAAAACTGAGATCGTTACAGGGCCGCAAGGTGAAACTCTATCCTGATTTGAAGGCGTACGATAAATGGAAAGAGTATGCAGCAGGGATGCAGGGCGTTACAGTAAGTGATATTCTTGAACGCCGAGCAAGTGAAGAAGATCGAGCCGGTGGGCTTGACCTGGCCGATTACATGTTGAGAGAGAACTGGCAAACAGTGTGACAATGACAAATCAACAGAAGCACATTATGGATGCGGCCAATAGTGTTCGTATAGATGGCCTTCCCATACCGGCAGCACTGGACAAGGTAAGTAACCTTCTTGTTGCTGCACGAATCGTTTTGGATGGTGGCGATGAGAATAAGGCTTGTTATGGTGATGCTGTCTTAGACGTCGCACAATGCTTGCTTTTCAGTGTGAGAAACTATCTGGCAGGCGGTGATCCTGATGATGTTGGGTATGTAGTGAGCATGAACGCCTTAAAGCATTGATGTATGGGTTGTATAGTCTTAACAGAAGCACAGGAAGCGAACTTCCTGAAGGTTATCGAGGGGTTGCGTATCCACAAAGCGAACGGGACAACCCACTTGCGGAACAGTGAAGAAGCATTCACCTGTGTTGTCGATGATGCTATTGAGATGGTTGAGAAGGCATTGACTATACCAATGGTCGAGATCGGCGGTCGGTTGTTTGTTCGGGGTGGGGTCGGGTAGAGTAGGGATGGCATGTGTCTGATAGCCCCCCCTTCTTTTATTATTCGGCACCCGTCTTTAGGTGATGCACCCACCTGCGCAAGGATGTATTTTTCTGGGAGTGTAAGGGGAGCCCCCCCCACTTTCTTAAGGGAGATGTATCAATGCCTGTTTTATATGTACAATTTTTTGGGCAAATTTAGACGTATTTAATGCGGTAGAGAACAATGTCAAACAAAACCGGAAGAACTTATATGGCTCGGGCAAAAGAAGACTTGCAGGGAAAAAAAGTAGGTCGTAAAAAGACAGATATTCAAAACAGTCCTGTCAAACAGTTTTTCATATCAGCCTATTCTTTGGGAGCTTTGATACCTTTCGTTTCTATTACTAGCGGAGCGTATCGAAAAGAAATGTCGCTATCGGTATTTAATGAGTATGAGCATGCTTTTGTTCGTCATGGCCAAAATGATGCTCTTTTTATGGTAGGCCTATACATATTTTTCTACTCAATTCCTTTCGTCTATACATTCCTGGTCTTGTTTGACCCTCCTCTTGCCCAAGATCTTGAAAAAAGAAAAGAGTTAATACTGGGTAAGGTAATGTTTGGGACGCTCATCAGTGCATGGGAGCTATGGACCTTCCTCTTCTTGTTTCCTTCTTGCGCTGAGTTTATCCGTAATATTGATACAGATACATGGAATGGTTGGCTTTTCCTTATTTGGTGTTTCGTGAGTGTATTCGTCGTTTTCATAATTATTAGCATGATTAGAGATAACAAACACAAGTGGGAGCAGGATAATGGCAAAAACTAAGTATGAAGAGAACTTCCCTGCTCTTGTTGAAGGGTATGCAAAGCAGGGACTGATTGAGCGGGAAATGGCTCTAAAGCTTGGAATTAGTGTTACTACTTTTGAAGAATATAAGACCAAGATTCCTGAGTTTTCGGGTGCCATAAAAAGAGGCAAGGAAATCGTCGATCGTGAGGTCGAGCAGTCCCTCTATAAACGCGCGCTTGGCTATGAGTATGAGGAAGTAAAAACCACCACAACAGAAGGCCCTGCAGGTGTGACCACTATTACGTCAAAAACTACAAAGGTGATGGCTCCAGACGTAACCGCCATGATATTCTGGCTGAAAAATCGGAAACCGGCAGAGTGGCGCGATGCTATTCGTCTTGAGACTGTCGACATCAATCAAGCGCTTAAAGAAGCGGAAAAGCTTGATGCAGCAGAGAAGCGTAGCGATGCGATTGATACCAATTACTCTGTACTTGATGATAACCCTGAGTAAAGTTTACCAGTAACTTAATGGAGGCTGTACAATGGCAGAAGCACTGGAAGGCGATCAATACCCATTCAGCGAGGCGGAGTTAACCAGGAAAACAGGGTACTCACGGCAAAGGCTGACACAATTAAGACTTGGAATAAAACGGGAGATATACCCACAAGAGGCAGTGCTTACCGAAGGAGTGGATTGGAGACGGTACGGCATGGCTGTAATGTACGCTCGGCATATCCTCGGCTGGCTGGAAGAGAAGAAGGGAAAGACCAGGCTGGATTGCAGCAAAAAAGAGAGATTGGACTATTGGCGGAGAGGCGGAGAAGGTTATCAACCCAAGAAGCCGTACGAACAATATAAGCTGTTTTGACAAAAATAAGGAACCCTTCAGGATTCTTTTACAGTTCAATTTTGCCGGTAGGTGATGTATATTTCAGGCTGGTTTTACCCTTGATAAAGATCAATTTTCTCGTCTTTGTAACGTCTTTGTAACAGGATGGCCATAGAGCCTTTATTTACAAAGATAGTTATAAAATGCACCAGTTTGCATCGGTTTTGATTTTTCCAATAATGGTGATAGTTTCTTTTTCAGCAGTTTATTTGAATTTGCCTGAGACCGTAACGCCGATCACAAATATCGTAGCACCGGTAACTCCGATTCCTCACATAAAGTCAAAGAGCCCGCTTCAAGTAACAGGTATCGGCTGCAGTGTGGATGATGCCATCGGGGTTGTACACAGCACTTTTCCAAAAACATCGGTATACTCGGTGAATCGTGATCTGAAGAATGGCGTCTATACCATCCGATTTATTCTGCCCGGCGATGTTTCGCCAAATGGAAACAACTATGCTTACATCTCTATGGCGACCGGAGAGGTCGAACACTTGAGATTAGCTGAAACCGGCAGCGCGGGAGACCGGTTTATCAATTGGATGCGGCCTTTGCATAGCGGAAAAGCTTTTGGGCTTTTTGGTCAACTCGCTGTGTTTCTTGGAGCCATTTTTCTTTGTGTCATTTGCGTAACAGGTCTGAATGTTTATATAGGAAAAACCAGCCGTCACCTGAAGGTGGAAAAGGTCTGAACATCAATAACCCAAACTAACGAAGCCCTATGAAAAAGAATTTTATTGCCGGTTTTATCGTCTCTCTTGCAATGACAGGCCTCTTTGGCGGCATTGCTTTTGCTGAAGACAATCAGGCTGCTGATACCAGGCAGGTTGTTACCAACGAAGCAAAAACTGAAGCAGCGTCCGCACCCGAAAAAAATGACCCAAAAAAGGATGAGTGCTGTACAATGGGTGAACTGAAACCCTTATAAGAACAAAACCAAGGCTGCCGCGAACAATGCTGAAGAAGCATTTCGCGGCAAACGGGTTCGTTTTAATAGCCAAAAACCTCTTTAAGCGTCAACTCCCGGACCGTCCCGTATTTCTTCAGGGTTTCCATATCGAGATTGCCTGATTTGCCAAGAACCAGCATGACCTGTTTTCTGTCGTGAAAATGTTTGGCGTGAAATTGAGTGATATCTTCCAGACTCATTGCCGGGACGTCATGATAGATATCTTTTCTGATGTCGTAGCGGTATCCAAGCCTGAGAGCCTCTTCATGATTCAACAGGATTTCTGTTTTTGTTAACCGATTGGTTGATTTTCCCTGAAGAGTACCGTTTTTCGCTGAAGCGAAAAGTTTTGTTGATTTCGGCAAATCGGTCATCAGCTTTCTCATGCCTTCGAGCGCTTCGGGAAGTTTGTCTGACTGGGTACCGATATAACTGAAAATATAGTTTGACTTCCCTTTTTGCTTCGGAGCACTGTAGCCGGAAAACACTGCATACGCAAGAGCTTTTGCTTCTCTCAGTTCCTGAAACACAACGGAAGACATCCCACCGCCGTAATACTCGTTAAAAAGAGTGACAATCGGCACCATTGAAGGGTCATACAACTCATCCTTGGTCAACATGATAACTTCCGCCTGCGTCATATCGTAGTCCACAACGTAGACAAGATTATCCGGCTGTTCAAGTTCAATAAATGGATCAGACGCCGGTGGATTTTTGAACGACAGGGGATAATGACGCACAGCATGCAGCTCACTGAGCACCTCTTTAGAGGACGCCGGTCCGCAATAGAGTACACGATGGCGGTATTGCAAGAGGTTACGTACTTCATCAAGCAGCTCTTGAGATGTCACTTTTTCAAGCTCCTCACTGCTGAGCACGTTGGTGAATGGTGAGACCGGTCCATATTTGCCGTAATTGATCAAGCCATCGAAAAGAATCCTGTTTTTCGACAGTTTGGCATCGGCCCTCTCTTTCATGACGCCGGCCTTGAGTTTTGCAAGAGTTTCTTCATTAGGCTTTGCGTCGACAAGAAGATTTTCAAGCAACCGTATCGCTGCGGGAGCGTTTTGTCCGAGTCCGGTCAACGAGATAGAAACATTGTGCTCAGAGGTTGAAACAGAAAAACTCGCTCCAATTTTATAGAGTTCCCTGCTGAACTCGGCATTAGTCATTGTTGATGTGCCAAGATAGGAGAGGTAATTCAGCGCAAGATCGAGTTTTCTGTTGTTGTTTTTTCCGATATCAAAGACATAGGAGAGCGAAAAAAGATCGTCTTCCCGATTTTGGACATAGTGCAGCTTTATCGATGGATTGACAGCAGCATAGGTGATATCCTTTTTGTAATCAACAAAAGCTGGCTCGAGTTTGCTTGATTTCAGGGCCAGAACTTTTGCTGCAAAGGGTGACACGGCATCCCTGTTTACCTTCAGAGGCGTAATGAGAGGCTTCTGGATTTTAGCTTCGCTTACAGCCTTGCCGTTTTCCTTGTAAACAGCTACATAATTTGATCCATAGTGCTTGCGGGCAAAAGCCACAAGTTCACTCTTTGTAATTTTCTGAAGCCGCTCAAACTGGCTGACATGCTGCGACCAAGGCATACCCGAAGTATATGCATTAACATACGACTCGACTCGACCATGGTTTTGCTCATAGAGTTTCAGCCGGTCGATTTTCATGTCATTGATGGCAGCTTCCATCAGCCAGTCAGGAAAGTTCCCCTCCTTGAGACGTTCGATCTGTTCAAACAAGAGCGTTCTGACCTGCTCCAGGCTTTGACCTTTCCTTGGTTTTGCGGAGAGGATATGGAGCGAGTATTCATTCATCAAGGCCAGGCTTGAGCTGCCATCAAGCACTTTCTGCTGCTGATTAAGGTTGAGGTCAATCAGTCCTGCAGAATTGTTATACAAAACCTTATCGATAAGCGTCAGATAATCGGTATCGGAACTGTTGATTCCGTTAAAGCGATATCCAATGACAATCTCTTCGGCTTCAGGCCCCTTAATTTTGATAACAGATGGTTTTGTGATCGGCTCTTCCACTGCCGGAGTAAAAACGGGAATTGCTTTTGGCTTGAGGAGTGAAAATTTTTGATCGATCAGTTTTATCGTGACATCCGGATCAAAGTCACCGGAAATACAAAGGGCCATGTTGTTAGGGACATACCATGTGTTGTAATAGTCGATAACATTTTTTATCGATGGATTTTTCAGATGCTCCGCCTTGCCGATAGTAGTCTGGGTGCCGTATGTATGTTTTTTGAAAAGTCCGGCAAAGAGGGTTTCAGATATTTTGTTCTGGTCACTGTCCATGTTCCTGTTTTTCTCTTCATAGACTGTTTCAAGTTCGGTATGAAAGAGTCGCATGACCGGATTGCGGAAGCGCTCTGCTTCGATGGTCAACCACTGTTCGAGCTTGTTTGACGGGATATCATTTAAATAAACAGTCTCTTCTTTCCATGTATATGCATTGGTTCCCTGGGCGCCGATCGAGTTCAGAAGCTTGTCGTACTCATTGGGGACTGTCAATCGTGCAGCAACATTTGAAATACGGTCAATATCCTTGTAGATCGCAGCTCGCTGGTGGATGTCGGAGGTCAAACGGTACTTTTCATAGAGCGCTGTAATCTTGTCGAGCTCGATACGCTCCTTTTCATAGTCAAGAGCTCCCAGTGAATCGGTGCCCTTGAAAAGCATATGTTCCAGATAGTGTGCAAGGCCGGTTGACTCCGGGGGGTCATTTTTGCTTCCGGCGCGGACGGCAATCGACGTATAGATTCTTGGCTTGTCTCTATACGGACTCATGTAGACCGTCAGTCCATTGTTGAGTGTGTAGATTCTTGTATGGAGGGAGTCGCCGGGAACAGAGGTGTATGGATAGGAAGTACCTGTGTTCTTTATGGAAGTGCATGATATTAAGTGCATAAAAAATATCCCGATCATAAGCATCGTGACTGGAGTGTTGCGGCGTACTGAAAAACTGTTCCTCATATAACGGGAGATGTAACGCGTCTGATTTATAAAAAATCAGGCCTGACAGCCCGATTTGTTTTGCCAATATAGGTGATTCTCTGCTGCGAAGTGGATGAGTTTATTCATCGGGGGAGTTTGGAATGCGTGCGGAACGGATAACTTCTTCGGCCTTTCGAAGTGACTGGCGTGACTCCTCGGCATCCGGACGACTATCGGCAAATTTAACCAGATCGGCCTGTGCGAGAAGATTCATAATACTTTCAAAACCTGCGACACCAAGTTTTTTCAGATCGCGTTCAATCTCCTGCGTCACAGCTTCAAGTGCCCTGATGCGGTAATGCTTTTCAAGGAAAGTGCGCATGATGTTGCTGAGCTCTTCATAGCATTCCGGCGGCGGCATTCCGGCTGAAAGCCTCGAACCAAGTTTGCGAAGCTTTCGCTGGGCAACCTGACCGGGATCAACTTTTTCAACACTCGTACGCACTGTGCGCTTGATGATAAAAAGCACGAGCAGCACAACACCGGCAACACCAAACACCCCGAGGAGAACCGGCAAGAGCAGCAAAAGGGGGATCATTGGCTTTACAGGCGGCTTTATCGGCCTGAGTTCCTTCATGGTTGAGTCTGTAAGCGCCCTGACAAACACTGCGCTCGATGGCCTGTAGGGCTCACGGGTTATGACCTTACCCTGGTTGTTGCGAAGCACCACTGTAAACCGGGGAACAGGTTGCCGCCCTGTACCGAAAACTGCAAGCTCAAAATCAAACCGCTCCTGACGGGTCCCCGGGGATACAACTGCGGATGACTGTCTGCGATTGATCAGCTCAAATGGCTGCGCCGACAGGCTGTCTATACCTTCAAGCGAGACGACATCGTTTGCGGAGTGGCGGACACCAATGGTGCAATGGATACGATCACCGACAAGAACACTGTCGGGTGTAACCGACACCGTTACACCGGAAACAGCCCCTGATGCCCCCGAAGAAAAGAGAGGGACCATCATAATCGGAAGCGCAGCAAGCAGCAATAAAAGCAGCCACTTCGGCGAACCGGACCTATGCCCCTCACACCTTCCGTTCACGATACCGGAAAAAAGAGTTGAGGTCGCCGATAAAGGATCGGTCTGTATCGAGAAATACCGTATCGATTCGCATCCGGCGGAGACGCTGCCTAAGCTCTTCATGCAGCCTTGACTGCTCCTTGCGATAGCGGGCAACTTCACGGCGACTGGCGGCATCAACCGTTATACGCAAACCGGTTTCGGGTTCTTCAAGGTCAAGAAGGGCACTGAGAGGAAGCGCTTTGTCGAGTGGGTCGCTGATGTGTACCAGTATAAAATCGTGGCGGGCATTCAGCTGTTTCATACCTTTTTCATAGTCACTGGCTACCAGATCAGTTATAAGAAAAATAATCGATTGCCTTCGAATAGTATACCGGATAAAGGAGAGTGCCGGGTTGATATCGGTTTTGCCGCTTTGCGGCTTAAAGCGGAAGAGCTCTTCAAGAATGACCAGAACATGATCCCGGCCTTTTCGGGGCGCAATAAAGGTTTCAACCTGATCGGTAAAAATAAGAAGCCCTACCTTGTCATTATTCTGGATGGCACTGAAGGCGAGCACTGCGCTTACTTCAAGGGCAAGCTCCTTTTTTCGGCGCTCTTGGCTCCCGAAAAGCATCGAACCCGATCCGTCAACAACAAGCAGAAGAGTCCGTTCACGCTCTTCGGTAAAAAGCTTGACATACAATTCATACTTGCGGGCAGAGGTATTCCAGTCAATCGAACGGACATCGTCGCCATACTGGTACTCCCTGACATTGCTGAACTCGATCCCTTTTCCTTTGAACGAAGAGTGGTATTCGCCACTGAACTGCTCACTGGCCATGCGCTTCGATCGAATTTCAACCCGCCTTATGATTTTCTGAAGCTCTTTCAGATGATCGTCATTCCTTTCCATTATTGACTCCACTCATTGTTCAGCCTTCAACAGAAACCTGTGCAGAGGTTAAGGAACCTGCACGTGCTGAAGAATCTGGCGGATAATATCGTCCGGCTTTATGTTGTCAGCCTCAGCTTCGTACCCCGGCCTTATGCGGTGCCGGAGGGTATCGTATGCGATTGCCTTTACATCCTCAGGTGTTATGTAAGCCCGGTGCTGCAGAAAAGCATGTGCTTTGGATGCGAGCAGAAGAAAAATTGAGGCCCTTGGCGAGGCTCCGAACTCGATCATTGTTTCAAGAGAGGCAATACCGTACTGCGCAGGCTTTCTGCTTGCGACAACAAGATCGACGATGTAACGCTGCACTCTCGGATCGACATAAATAAGATCAATCAACGCTCTTGCTTTGGCAATATCGTCAGGCTGCACAACCGGTATGATTGGAGCTGCAGCAGCATTAGTAGCAGATTGCAGCATGATTTCAAGCTCCTCGTCGTACGATGGATAATCGACGAGAACCTTCATCATAAACCGGTCCACCTGGGCTTCAGGCAATACATAGGTTCCTTCATGCTCAATGGGATTCTGGGTGGCCAGCACCAGAAAGGGTTCTTCGAGGGGAAAGGTCTGGGTGCCGATAGTGACCTGGCGCTCCTGCATGGCTTCAAGCAAGGCCGACTGCACTTTGGCCGGTGAACGGTTGATTTCATCAGCAAGGATGACATTGGCAAAAACAGGTCCTTTACGGGGATAGAACTCCAGGTCTTTGGGATTGTAGATCATCGTACCGATGAGGTCGGCAGGGAGCATATCGGGAGTAAACTGGATGCGCTGGAACTTCAGGTTCATCGCTGCAGCAAAGGTCCGGATAATGAGTGTTTTAGCAAGTCCGGGCACACCCTCCAGCAGTATGTGTCCGTTAACCAGCATAGCGATAAAGATCCTCCTTATCACATCATGCTGCCCTATGACCCTGCGCGAAAGCTGTGCCTCCGCTTTTTCAATAAAACGGGAGGCCTCCGTTATTCGCGATCCAAGTTCTTCCAGTTCGACTGCATGCTGCATTGCGCCTCCTCCAATCTTATGCTTGTTAACGTAACGCCTTTTCCGGCTATCGGCTTGCTGAACAATTTCTACAGTTTTTTGTACAGGCCGTTAAAGCCGTAAACCAGCATAATAAGACCACCGATGACAGCCGACCATGAATAGATATCGGGGAGAACAAGGATACTGTTAAGAATACCGAAGTCGGGAGCAAGAAGAAGAATCAAGTCAGCGCCAGCGAGAATCACAAAAACATGAAAAACGCTTACCTTGACGTTCGGTTTGCTATTATTGCCCGGTTTGTTAGCTTTGCCCATAGCTCTTTGAAAAAAAATTATTCCATGATTATTTTAGGCATAGAAACCAGCTGCGACGAAACATCTGCTGCCGTAGTTCGTGACGGCAGGGTGGAATCGAACATTGTCAGTTCACAGCGCTGTCACTCAGCCTTTGGTGGAGTTGTGCCGGAACTTGCTTCGAGAGAACATGAACGGCTTATCGTTTCAATTACAGATTCTGCCGTAACTGAAGCCAATATAACAAAAAATGAACTTGATGTCATAGCCGCCACTGCAGGGCCGGGTCTTATCGGCGCTGTCATGGTAGGTCTTTGCTTTGCTCAGGGCCTGGCCTATGCACTTGGAAAACCTTTTGTACCGGTCAATCACATCGAGGCGCATATATTTTCTCCGTTTATCAATGAGGGTGAGACTCATCACGCCCCCGAGGGGTCTTTTGTCTCTCTGACGGTTTCAGGAGGACATACGATGCTGTCGGTTGTAGCGAAGGATCTTACCTACGAAGTTATCGGGCGGACACTTGATGATGCAGCGGGAGAGGCGTTCGACAAAACAGGAAAGATGCTCGGGCTCCCCTATCCGGCCGGCCCGGAAATTGACAAGCTCGCGGAGAAGGGCGATCCAGGGTTTCACAAGTTTCCCCGTGCGCTTACATCACAATCCCAGACAAGCAAGAGTTATCTGGGGAATTTTGATTTCAGCTTTTCAGGCCTCAAAACATCCGTGCTCACCTGGCTGCAGAAGCAAACGCCTGAGTTCATAGAACTCCATCTTCCGGATATTGCCGCGTCAATCCAATGGGCAATCGTCAGCGTACTGGTTGAAAAAACCATAGTGGCGGCCCGCAGCCGCGGGATAAAGAGCGTTTCAATTGCCGGAGGAGTCAGTGCAAACTCGGGACTCAGAAAAGCCATGAAAGAGGCTTGCGACAGGAATGGCATCACCCTCTATATCCCAGGCACCGTATACTCAACTGATAATGCCGCCATGATTGCCACTCTTGCCGGTGTAAAACTCTCTCGGGGAATGACGGCAGAGCGCTCTTATAACATATCTCCTTACGCAAGCTTTGCCGCTGGAGGGAGGAAGGCAGGATTGAAATAGTTCTATAAATACATTACATTGTTGATCATCAAAAAAGGCTTCTGGATTTTTATATAATATCACAACGCTACCATGCACAATCATATACTCTCTCTATTCCTCTTTGCATCTCCTGCAGGAGGCCAGACACCAAACCAGTTTATTCAGCTTGTCCCTCTTGTCCTTATCTTCGTTGTCTTTTACTTCTTTATGATCCGCCCGCAGCAGAAAAAACAGAAGGATAGAGAAAAAGTACTCGACAGCTTAAAAAGAGGTGACAAAATTGTTACCATAGGCGGTGTTCACGGGACTGTTGCCGGAATTGATCCAGACAAAAAAACCGTTCTTGTTCAGGTATCTGATACCACAAAAATCAAGTTTGACCGCACCGCTATTGCCAATATCGATAAACAGGAATCGGGCGATAAACTCGCTACCAAGGAGTGACCAGTATAATGCAGCCAAGACCAGCAAAATTGGTATTAGAAAACGGATCAGTCTATAACGGGACTGCATTCGGACATATTGGAGAAGCATCAGGCGAAGTTGTATTCAATACTTCGCTTACAGGATATCAGGAAATTCTTACTGACCCGTCGTATGCCGGTCAGATGGTGTTGATGACCTATCCGCTTATAGGAAATTATGGCATCAATCCTTCCGATAACGAATCAGCAAAGATATGGGCTTCGGCCTTTATAGTGCGTGAAGTTTCGCGAGTCTACAGCAACTATGAAGCTACCCGTACTCTTGACTCATGCCTCAAGGAGGCTGGTGTCATGGGACTTGCAGGTATCGATACCCGCAAGCTTGTTCGTGAGATCCGTGAAAAAGGTGCAATGAGAGGCATTATTTCAGCGGTTGATACGATCGATGAAAGCCTGAAAACGAAAGCTCTTGCTATCCCTGAAATGAGTGGCAGCGATCTGGTAAAAACTGTGACGGTCAGCGAAAACTATACGCTTGAACATGCAAATGCCCGCTTCCATGTTGCGGCGTTTGATTACGGCATCAAAACCAATATTTTGCGGATGCTGCAGGATGCCGGATGCAAGGTTACTGTACTGAAGGCAGGAACAACAGCCGAAGAGGTCATTGCGCTTAATCCTGACGGTGTCTTTCTGTCGAACGGCCCTGGCGATCCGTCAGCGGTCGGGTATGCAATAGAGACCATCAAAAAACTTGCCGAGTATAACCGCACGACAAGAAAACTTCCGATTTTCGGGATCTGCCTTGGTCATCAGCTGCTTTCGCTGGCTTTCGGAGCTGAAACCTACAAGCTGAAATTCGGCCACCACGGAAGCAACCACCCGGTAAAAAACCTTACCAGCAAGCAGATAGAAATAACATCCCAAAATCACGGCTTTGCTGTTACAATGGATTCGCTGCCTGAAATACTGGAAATGACCCATCTGAATCTTTACGATAATACCGTCGAAGGTGTCAGACACCGCGAGCTTCCTTGTTTTTCAGTACAGTACCATCCTGAAGCTGCGCCGGGACCGCACGACTCGCACTATCTGTTTGAACAGTTTACCGCTCTCATGGACAAGGCAAAAAACTAATTTCATAGAATCTGCTTTAATTCTATTCAAACCACTTTCTGAAGAGATGAAAAAAAGATTATTCACACCAGGGCCGACCCCTGTGCCAGAAAATGTCATGCTTCGCATGGCGGCTCCGATTATCCACCACAGGAACCCGGAGTTCATGGAGATTTTGACCAGGGTCCATGAGGATCTCAAGTATCTCTTCAGAACCACTCAGCCGGTTGTTGTGCTCAGCTGTTCGGGAACCGGCGGTATGGAAGCTTCTATTTCAAGCATCTTCAATCGAGGCGACAAGGTCATAACCATCAACGCCGGCAAGTTCGGTGAACGTTGGGGAGAGCTTGTCAGAATCTTCACAGGCAACTGTGTCGAAGAAAAAGTTGCATGGGGCAGTGCCATTCAACCTGAGCGATTGGTAGAACTGCTCAAAGAACACCCGGATGCCAAGGGTGTCTGCCTTACCCATTCGGAAACTTCAACCGGCACCGCGGCTGATATCCAGACTCTCAGTGCTCTCGTTCGCGAACACTCGGAGGCGCTTGTGCTTGTTGACGGCATTACTGCGGTCGGTGCTCACGAGTTCCATTTTGATGACTGGGGCGTCGACATCTGCATTACCGGTTCCCAGAAAGGACTGATGATGCCTCCAGGCCTGGCACTTGTTGCCATTTCTGAAAGAGCACAGGATATCATTAATGGCCAGAGCGGCAAAACCCAGTACTACCTGAGCCTTAAAAAGGCCCTGAAAGCCCATGCCGGTGACGATACTCCCTTCACTCCGGCAGTTACGCTGGTTATCGGCCTTGACGAAGCCCTGCAGATGATCAAGGCGGAAGGCATTGAAACTATCTGGAAACGCCATGAAAGCCTGGCAAGTGCCTGTCGTCAGGGCTGTAATGCTCTTGGCATGAAACTGTTCAGCAACTCCCCTTCATTTGCCGTAACTCCGGTCTGGCTCCCCGAAGGTGTGAAATGGTCAGCTTTCAATAAAGCACTGAAGATCAACAACGGCATCACCGTTGCTGCAGGTCAGGATGAGTATAAAGACAAAATTTTCCGTATTGCTCATCTCGGGTACTATGATGAACTTGACATGCTGACGGTTATCGGAGGTCTGGAAAGGGCGCTGAAAGAGATCAACTATGATTTTGAAATCGGAGTCGGAGTCAGCGCCGTACAGAAAGCATTTCTCGGCAGCTGAACAGCATACTTTTTTATGAAACAGCCGCCCTTCGGGGCGGTTTTTTTATAGGTTTCTCTCTTTATAAAAAGTGTGTTCATTATGATCAGACTGCCTGCACTCCTGCTTATTGTAACCCTGGTCTCTTCCATGCAGGAGATGCTGCAGGACTACCGACTGCAGCTGCGCGCCAATTCCCTCTATGAAAAACGGGACTATGGCAATGCAGAAAGCACGTTGCGACAACTCTTGAGCACTCTCCCCGAAGGAAGAAAAAAAACAGCAACCACCTTCAATCTTGCCTGCACCCTTTATATGCAGGGAAAATTTGCTGAAGCTTCGGCCATGTTTGCGCACAAACCGAAAACGGCAGGCAAGGATCATGATATAGAGTTAAAATCAATGTTCAACGAAAGCAACTCACTTGCCAGGAACGCTATCGGAACCAATGCGAAGTCAAGCAAAACAGTGCTGTTCCGCCGTTCACTCGATCGCCTGAAATCAGTTCTGCTGAACAACCCGAATGATGGTGATGCAAAAATCAATTACGAAATTGTGCGACGTTACCTTCATGAGCTTGAGACTCCTCCACACTCTTCGTCATCAAGCACCGGCAATAACAGCAACACTGAGCCAAAATCAGGCATCAGTCAGGATATGGCGCAACGGCTGCTTGAACATACACAGCAGGATGAATCATCACTGATGCGCCAACTTCCCCGAAACAAATCGACAGCAGCAAAAAGCGGCAGCAACAACCTGGACTGGTAAGAGCATGCATGCAACAAAAAAAGTCCTGCTTGTTTTTCTCCCTTCGGAAAGCGGTGTGGACGGCGCACGATCACTCTACAGCGAAAAGGATAGCAACACCTTGTTCTCATGGGTCAACCGTTCCCTGAGAAACGTCATCAAGCAAAGCCAGTTCGCTATTCCTCCGCTCTCACTCATGATTCTCAGTTCTATTGAGGTACAGGGAGTTGAGCAGTCGATCTGCGACATGCGGTTTGAAGAGTTTCCCTTTAAAGAAACGTGGGATCTGGTGGGCATCAGCGTACAGACCGGAATGGCAAAAAAGGCCTTTGCTCTTGCCGATATCCTCCGTTCGCGGGGAATTCGTGTAGTACTTGGAGGTGCCCATGTCACTCTTTTTGCAGAATCGTGCAGACCGCATGCAGATGTTCTGGTGCTGGGCGAGGCTGACGACCTTTGGAAAGAGCTCCTCACCGATCTTACAAAAGGCGCGCTCAAGCCGCATTATCAATCCGACAGGTTTCCTGATCTGGCGCTCTCAAGACCAGTCATGAAAACATCACTGATCAACAACCGCTACTTTACCACCAACCTTATCCAGACAGGACGCGGATGTCAGCATAGCTGCGACTTCTGTAATGTGCATGTGCTCAACGGCCATACCCTTCGCAGACGGGCTATCGCCGATATTGTCTCTGAAGTAGCCCGGTTCAAAAAAGATGACCGGAGAATATTCTTTTTTGTTGACGACACGATAAACGCCGATCCGATCTACGCCCTCGAACTCTTCCGGAAGCTCACTCCCCTGAAAATCCGCTGGTTCGGCCAGGCCACCACAACTCTTGGGCAGCAGCAGGAACTGCTCGAGACTTTTGCCCGTTCAGGCTGCCAGGCCTTGCTGGTGGGCATAGAAAGCATAGAAACAACCAGCCGGAACGCTCACAAAAAGAACCAGAACAAAGCCGGAGAGCTCTCTATGGCTATTAAAACCATTAGAAATGCCGGTATAAGCCTTTACGGAAGTTTTATATACGGCCTTGACGGTGATACGCTTGAAACCCCTGCTGCAATCCTTGATTTCATCAGCGATACCCGCCTTGATGTTCCTGGAATCAATATTCTTCGACCTATTCCCGGAACAAGGGTGTTTGAACGGCTAAGGGAGGAGGGCCGGCTGCTTTTTGACCCTCTCGACATCACCGCGTACCGCTATACTTTCGGTCAGGAAATGCTTTACACTCCAAAAAAAATTCCGCTCGACGGTTTTATCGAAAGTTATTCAGCTCTAACCAGAGAGATATTCACCATTAAAAACTCAATAGGAAGAGGCATGGATGCTCCCAGAGCTAAAGCTGCCGTCCTGCTGTTTAATCTTTTTTACACCCATCTCTACAGCCTCTCACGGCATGACTTAAAGCAACAGCTGGAAAAAGAACAGCATGGAAAAAACCATTTTGCCATACGCTGAATAATTTTTAAACTGTCGGTTATAAATTTCCATACTATACCCGCTACTCCAACTAAACCAGTATTAAGCATATGAACATGAAACCTTTCCTGCCTTGTTTGACCTTGGGCCTTGTTTTCCTTGGCGCATGCGGTCTTGAAAAACCTCCTGCCAGCCTTAAATTCCCTGAGGAAAAGAAAGAAGCAGCCGCCCCGGCCGCTGCCGCGCCCGCTGCGCCTGCAGCTGCACCAGTTGCGGAAAAAGCTCCTGCAGACCCGAAACTTGCTGCCGGGAAAGCTGTGTATGACACAAACTGTGCTGCCTGTCACGAGGCCGGTATGATGGGAGCTCCAAAACCTGGCGATAAGGCTGCATGGAGTGCACGTATCCCTCAGGGTGTAGAGACAATGGCTAAAAAATCAATCGCAGGGTTCCAGGGTAAGGTCGGCGCTATGCCTCCACGGGGTGGAAACGCTACTCTAACCGATGAAGCTGTAACCAATGCTGTTGCCTTTATGGTCGACAAGTCGAAATAACCGGAACAGAACTTTGATATTCAGATACACACAACACCCGTTTCCACAAACCCACAACCATTATAAGGGAGGATTTTCCATGTCTCGTTTTCTGTCAACTGCACTGTGTGCACTTTTTGTTTGTTCAATGACCTCTGTCGATGCCAAGGCTGATGCCAAAGCAGGTAAAGCTGTTTATGACACCAACTGCGCTGCCTGCCACAAAGACGGCGTTATGGGCGCGCCGAAATTAGGTGACAAGGCTGCATGGGCACCACGCATCAAACAGGGTGTCGCTGTATTGAACAGCAATTCAATCAAGGGATTCAAGGGTAAAGTCGGAATGATGATGGCAAAAGGTGGTCATCCGACTCTCACTGACGCACAGGTTATCGATGCAGTGGCCTATATTGTCCAAACGAGCAAGTAAGATTATTTGCATGTAAGGCTGAAAGGCGGGACGATCTCCCGCCTTTTTGGTTTTCTGCCAAAAACAGTCCGCGAGCGCATTATGATGCTTCAAACAGAACACCTTGGCTATGCAGCCGGAATCATTACGACCCTGGCGTTTTTACCTCAGGCCATAAGGATTTTCAGAACCAGGCAAACCCGCGATATCAGTCTGCTTTGGGCTTTTGCCATGAATCTCGGGATTATTCTCTGGCTTCTGTACGGGATTGTAAAAAACGATCTGCCTATCATTACCGCCAACAGCATCACTCTGGTTCTCCTCATGATCATCCTGTACTGCAAAGTGCGCTACAAATAGAGAGAGGATTCAAACCCGGCAGCTGATGGTAAATCAGCGGAAAAAACGTAAATACCAGAACAGGCTACTCATTTTCTTAATACAGTAATTCAATGAATCAACTTCATATCGGCTTTGTTGGAACAGGAAGAATTGCCCGGGCACTTATTGCGGGACTTAGCGGGAAAAAAAACACAGTCATTTCTGGCTTTGACAAAGAAGCTGCGGCTCTCGATTCCGTTGCTTCCGAATACCCCGTTCAACCCTGCCTCTCTATTGAAGATATTGCCCGTACGTCACAGGTCATCATCCTTGCAGTCAAACCGTACCAGATTGCAGAGGTGCTTGCGGAACTGAAACCCGCTCTCAGTGCTGATCATCTGCTGATAAGCGTGGCAGCGGGAATTTCCAGCGACTTCATCTTGCAGAACTCAATAGATACCCTTAAAGTTATCAGGGTAATGCCCAATACTCCTGCATTCGTTGGCGAAGGAATGACTGCTGTCAGCAAAGGAAAGATGGCTTCAGATGATGATGTAGCTCTTGCGTGTGACCTGTTCAGTTCGATCGGCCGGGTAGCCATTCTCAATGAATCGCAGATGGACGCGGCAACTGCACTCTCCGGCAGCGGACCGGCCTATATGTTCCATATTCTTGACGCTCTTGCCGAAGGCGGAGTGCAGTGCGGCCTTACCCATGAGGAAGCACTCCTTTTAAGTGCTCAGACCATGCTTGGAGCCGCCAGAATGGTGCTCTCCGGAGGAAAAAGCCCCGAAGTACTGAAACGGGAAGTCACAACACCGGGAGGAACCACAGAAGCAGGCCTGAAGGTTCTTGATGAAAAAAATATCAGGCAGATTCTGGTTGAAACAGTTGCAGCAGCAGCAGCACGATCCATGGAACTTATGAAATAAGCACTATGAGAAGAGGCGTTGTTCGTATCCTGTACAGGGCACTATGCATGCTCGTGATAGCATTTACTTCTGTTCCGCCAATAGCATGGGCAGAAGTAAATCAGGCGAACAAACTCTTTATTGCTTCCACGGTAAACAATAGACTCCCTTATACAGGCCAGGAAATACTCCTGACCTATACGCTCTATTTCAAAGAGGTAGCGCCGAAAATATCCAATGAAACTGCCCCGTTGCTCAAGGGAGTCTGGACAAAGGAAACCGTTCCTGAACGCTTCATTAAAAGCTCACAGATATCAGTTAAAGGTGAACTGTTAAGATATGCTGTTGTCAAGCAGTTCAAGCTTGTGCCTCTTCAAAGTGGCAAAATCACTCTTTCAGGATACAGTATTTTATGTAACCTGCCGCAGGATCAGGGTGCTTCCGGCTTTCAGGAGAAGCCTGAAACCCATGTACGGATTACTGCACCTGACGTTGTTATCTCCGTTCGTGCCCTTCCTGAACCGGTTCCAGCAGGATTCGCCGGTGCTATCGGTACCTTTAAGCAGGATCTCGTTGCAGATAAGCTGAAGCTCAGGACCGGCGAACCGTTATCACTAAAGCTTCTGCTCACGGGAACAGGAAGCCTGCTTACCCTTAAACTGCCGGACATTCACCTACCTGCAAGCTTTCGACAGAATCCACCTGAAATAACCACATCGTTACCAGGCAATTCAGTCCCTTCGACAGGAACCATAACAGCAACAATTACTGCCTGGCCGCAATCAGCAGGTGAATACGAGATTGCGCCACTACGCACGGTTACCTTTAATCCCGATACAAAGCAATACAGCACCCTTATTTCAAAACCAATCTCCATATCAGTAGCCCCTGCATCAGAAGGAACAGCAAATAAAGCTGAGCCACGCAGCTCTGTAACAGAAAAAACTTCCTTTATGTCGCCGCTGCTCATAGTAACCGCCCTCGCATTACTCTTTTTGATGACCCGTGCGACCACAATACTTTTAAGAAGAAAACAGCTGAACCCGGAAAAAGGAAAGGGTCAGACCGGTAGTGACACAACTGCCGGTAACCTTAAGCTTGAACTTTTTTTGCTGCTGGAAAAAGCAGGGATAAAAAGCCCAGGCGGACTTACAAGAGTGGAACTGAAAAACGCTCTGCAGGAGATAGGACTTCCTCTGGACGTTCAAGCTGAAATCCCTGCGGTTCTTGACTCACTGGACAGAATTCTCTACAGTCCGACCGGAAAAAAAGAAGCCAGCGCTCCTGACTCGCTTGTAGAGAGGGTAAATTCTCTCCGGAAAGCATTGAGCGCCATCGGCATTGCCCGATAACAACAGCAATAGACCCTCACATTGCCCTGATACCACTATAGTGACGGTTCCTGAGGCACACCGAAAAGTGAAAGAGCAAGCTCAGGATAATCAGTGATAATTCCGTCAGCACCATTATGCATCATCGCGAGCATATCTTCCTTGCTGTTCACCGTCCAGGGTATCATCAGGATACCCTCGGCATGGAGATATTCTGCCAGGTCACGATCAGCAAGAGAAACATGGGGATTGACATATTGAGGGTTGAAGCCGAGCATTCTCAGAAACTGTTTCAAGTTTTTTGATTCTTCAATCAGCAACCCGTAACAGAGTTGAGGGTTGAGTTTCCAAGCCTCGCGAACAACTCGATAATCGAAAGACTGGATCCGGACACGATCCGATAACCCCGAAGCCTCCACCAGTCGAAGAACAAGTGCTGCATACCGGTCCGGTGACGGATGAAAGATTCCATCCTTATCCGGCCATGACTTTATTTCAAGATTATAGATCATCCGGCCCTTCATCCCTGCCAAAGCCATACTGGCATCAACTCCAGTGAAAACTGTAGAAAGAAGAGGCTTGCAGGAAGCAATACGCTGCTGAAGGGGAAAGGATGGATGCGGCAACCCGCAATCATAGCGGGCGATATCACGATATGCCATATCATAGAGACGTTGCTGCCGGTTTTCGGTGCTCAATGGATTTCCATAAGGTTCAGAACAATGGGG
Source organism: Chlorobium sp. (assembly GCA_005843825.1). Taxonomy (GTDB): domain Bacteria; phylum Bacteroidota; class Chlorobiia; order Chlorobiales; family Chlorobiaceae; genus Chlorobium. Next base: position 7,196 of record SZXX01000004.1, on the reverse strand, counting down.
ACCGGAAAGCCAGGGATCGTGAGAAACAACAATCTGGTGATCTTTGGAGACCACAAGATCAAGCTCCACCACTCTGACACCAAGATCGGCTGCCTTGCAGAATGCCTGTATGGTATTTTCAGGGAAGAACGATCTTGCCCCCCGATGCGCCTGTATTTCAAAAACCATACCTCGGAAATAATAGGAAAATCAATGCCCCTCTGCCGGTGGCTTTACACAATCGTTATTGAACAACAATCCAGTGCTTGAAACCTTCAAAAATTTTGTCAAAAACGCCATGAGCCTTTATATCAGAAGAAGAAAGCTGCTGGCCCTCGTGGCCGACAATGGCAAAATAAATAGCCTTTTCGTAAAAGTAGTTCAACTGGTGGGAAAATTCGATCGCGCGGTTTAAATCGATACCTTCGGTAACAATACCTTCATCAAGAAGGTAGCTCCATAGAAGATCCCGTTCAAGCATGAACGAATAGACCATTTCACTTACTTTAAGACCTGATTTTGCCCCCTGAACGCCTATTTCACAGAACTGCTCTGCGATTTCACGATCTCTACCCTCTTGTTTGCCTATCCACTGACCCAGTTTTCTGAACCGGCTATAGACAATATCATGAAGAGCTTCTTTTGGAAGTCTGGCGTATCCTGATGTGAGTGGATTATTGCGGACATTCTGAACCCATTGCAGAGAAAGGGATTCAGCATGATCCTCAATAAGACGAATGAAGCGATTGATAAGCAGCATAGTCTTTGCAATGTAATGATGAAGTTACAACCCATGTGAAAGCTACGAATCTTCTTTGAAGAGTTCAACAGCTGAAATATGAACGCACAATCCCAGCCTCAGATAACGTTGAGGATAAAGAGTGTGGTATAGTGATTCAGCAGAGCTGCTTACGGGTTACGTTTGCCTGAAGTGGGTCGATATACTTTGGAGGATGTCTTTTTTTTCGGCTTTCTTTTTTGCTGCAGCTTGTTGCCGTCAGCACTTTTCGATGCAGATCGTGCACCTGTACCGCTCACGCTGAAAAACTCGGAAGGATTTTTGCTTCTTCCTTTGTTAAACCGGTTTTTTCGATACTTTTTTTCAAGGTCGGCGTAAGGGCTTGGCGGCTCTGACGAGGTATTGTGGTTATTAAAATTCGGCTCTTCAATGACCTCTTCTACATCATCCAAAACCACTTCGGGATGAACTTTATTAGGCAAGTTATTTCAATTTATGTTGAACAAATCAAGAGAATTATTTACTCACGATTTTTCTGAAGGGAATTTAATTTACTAATTTAGCTTAAAAAAACAAGCTTTACTATTATCAAATAGTGACAAAATTCATGATGATGTTTTTGCATTGCTTGTTGACGGTTTAAGTGGTAACTTTTGTTTATTTCATAAAAAAGGAGATTGAATATGGATATTCGCAGATTGATTCTCGCCGTTATTCTTCCACCCGCCGCTATTATGAACAAGGAAGCCGGGACGATTATGCTGACCGGGCTTCTAACTCTGCTTGGCTGGCTGCCGGGAGTTGTTTTTGCGCTTTTCCTGATATCGCAGGAACAATGCAAATGCGAAGTAAAAGCCTGAGAGCCATTTTCTGAAGGCTATGCGGTGGATATTAACCCTCGCTTTTCTCTATCAGGCAATCGCAGAATGAAATTCTGCAGGTTTGCTTAACCTTCTGCGTCAAGGACACAGTGCCATGAAGCTTCTTGTCGCCATCGATTTTTCGGAACTTGCCGAGCAGATTATTGCTGAAGCGGAAAAACTTGCCACAGTCCTTCATGCGAAAGTTTTTCTGCTTCATGTCGTACCTCCGCCTTCACCGATCATGGACGTCCCTCCTGACGTAGAAGCACTGATTCCCCCAGAGGAAGTGTTTAAGAAAACAAGCATTACCGCGCCATTCGATATACCTGAGTCCGCCAAACTTATTTCGATTGCCAGACGACTGCAGGAGAGCGGTATTGATACTACAGTTATTGCCTCTCAAAACGATGAGGTTTCGGCGATTATCGATGAAAGCAAAAAAATCGGCGCTGACTGGATCATGCTTGGATCACACCGACATGGCGCACTCTTTCACCTCTTGGTAGGCAGTGTATCAGAGGGAGTAATCCGTCAGGCAACCTGCCCGGTCATCATTGTGCCTTCAATACAGCAGTGAGCTGCCGCCAGGCATGCACCAGAAAAAAAGCTGACCCTGAAACAACAATAATTGTAGCTCCGGATGCCAGATCCCACTGATAGGAAAACCAAAGGCCGATGATGCTGAATAATGATGAAAGCGCTATTGCCAGCACCATCATACCTGGCAGAGTGCGACTGAACATCCTGGCAATTGCTGCGGGAATAGTGAGCAGCGCAATAACCATAACGATACCAACGACCCGCATCATGACCACCACCGTCAAGGCAATCAGACAGAGCATCAAAAGGTAGAGGGCTGTTGTTTTCAACCCCGATACCCTGGCGTACTCCTCATCAAACGATATGGCAAGAAACTCCTTGTTGAGCAGCCATACCACTCCAATGATAAAAAGATCAAGCAACAGGATCATCCAGAGATCAAATGTTGGAACCGTAAGTATGTTGCCGAACAGATAGCTGAAAAGATCGGGGGCATATCCAGGTTTGAGACCGATACATATTACCCCGACTGCCATCCCGACTGCCCAGAACGTACCGATAGCACTATCTTCGGCAACCTTGGCCTTTTTGCTCATCAGTCCGATAGCAACGGCGGCGAATAGACTGAACGGTATAACTCCGAGGAGTGGATTGATCCCGAGGTAGTAACCAAGACCGATGCCGCCAAAAGCTGTATGTGCGATACCACCGCTGATAAACCCTATCTTTTTCACTACGACGTAGGTGCCTATAATTCCACAGGCGACACTGGAAAGAAGTGCAGCAAGCAACGCATTGCGCATGAACTCATAAGCTAGAATTTCGTGCAGCATACCGTTAAGGATGATCAAGAGTTCTGGAAACCTGAGAGTGATGTACAACCGGATTGACCGGATAGTGGTAGAGTGCACTGAGGCTCTCCCTGTTCGGGCTCAAGGCGGACTCATAGAGTTCAAGCGTTACATTCAGAGAGGCTGTTCTGGTCACGTAACGGCTTATGGTTCCGGTATCGTGGGTGACAAGCACAATCGTAAGCTTTTCTTTGAGGTGCTCCATCAGATCGTAAATAGTAGTTTTCATCTGCGGATCAATACTTGCCGTTGGCTCATCAAGCAGGAGGAGTTCGGGATCTCCAGCCAATGCACGTGCAATAAGGGCCCGCTGCAGCTCGCCTCCGGAGAGGTCGCCAATGCGGCGCTCCGCCAGCCGTTCAAGGCCAGCCGTACAGATTGCCTCATCTGCTTTCTCCCTGTCTCTCTTGTTATAGTGCTGAAAAAGTTTTTTGTTCGAAATTCGACCCATCAGGACAAGCTCGCGGATACTTATAGGAAAGTCGCGGTCAAAAAACAGGCGCTGAGGCACATAGCCGATTCGAGCGGGGAAACTTCCCGGAGCGCCTCCGAAAACCCTGACACTGCCTGCTGATGGAGCTTCCAACCCGAGAATCACCCGAAGAAGCGTTGTTTTTCCCCCGCCGTTAGGCCCTATAATACCAAGAAAATCACCATCATGAACCGACAGTGTCACCTTGTCAAGCACTTTCATTCCTCCCAACAACAGAGAAAGCTGGTCACATTGGATAATTGGATCCTTCATTGCATGCTCTCGATGAATGTTTTCGTGGCACGTCGCAGATTCTCCTGGTAATCACCAGCAAGAGGATCAACACTCCTGGTTACTCCACCAATTTCTTTAGCGATGGTTTCAGCCTGGGATCTGCTGAATTGTGGTGAAACAAACACCACCTTGATATTGTTTGCTTTGGCTTTATCGATGACACGCTGCATCTGCCGGGGAGTCAGCGTCTTTCCCTCATCCTCAACTGCGATCTGTTCCAGACCGAAAGCTGCAGCATAATATCCCCATGCGGGATGAAAAACCAGAAAACGTCTATTCGTTACACTCGCAAGCTGACGCTGAATTTCCCTGTCGAGCGACTGCAGTTCAGTTACAAGCTTTTCCCTGTTTTCCCGGTAGTCGTTCTTGTGGAGCGGGTCTGCTGAAGAAAGGGCATGCTCGACATTGTCGGCAATAATAATTCCGTTCGACGGTGAAAGCCAGTAGTGCGGGTCATATCGTCCGTGATGATGACTCTCTTCTTGAGAAGTTTCATGCGCATCATCTTTTTTTACCGGAATAAGGCGAACACCTTCAACTGCATTACAGACTTTAAGGGTACTGTTCAGTGACAAAAAGCGCTGCATCCAGTCAAGCTCAAACTCTACCCCTGATCCGGCCTTGATGAAGAGTGCTGCGCTGCCAAGCCGGACCATCTGCCTGGGTGAAGGCTCATAACTATGGGGATTTCCGCCTGGAGGAACCATGACCGATACAGCAACATGACTGCCTCCAATCCTTTTGACAAAGTAGGAGAGCGGTTCAATAGAGCAGACAACTTGAAGTTGTGTTGTGTCGGTCTGATGCACACATCCGCTCAGGAAGAGAAGTCCAAGGAGCGTATAAGCCAAAACTGACGAGTGCACAATGCTTTTCAACTGAAACCCTCCTTTTCTTTCGATACACAGGAGTCACAGATGCCACTCAGTTGCACCACATGGCTCACAAGCCGGAAACCTTCAATCATCATCCCCTCATGATAACCGCATTGATCAACCTGACCTACCTTTCCACATGATGAACAGATAATATGATGGTGATGATGATGTTCCTGGACGGGCCGGCAGCAGAGAGCATAGCTTCGCTCACGGGCAAAACCTACAACGCGGAATAACACCCCGCAATCGGCAAGGGTTTCAAGGTTGCGATAGACACCGGGCAGACCGCACTGCCGGAAGTGAAGTTTCAGATGGTCCTGAACCTCCAATGGCGAAAGCGGCTTTTGAGTGTGCAAAAACAAGGCAACCATCTCTCGACGACGCGGCGTGAGCTTGAGCCCGGCCCCTCTGATCAAGGTATACGCTTCATTCATGGACTAAACAGAAATTATTTCTATTTATAAGATAAAAATGAGTCAAACCGTTCCTGTACGAAAAAAAATAGCGGTAACCGATTACAATAATCGGGTTACCGCATGAATAAAGAGAGTCAGGGAAGACGGTTCAGTGCGCTGACCGTGGCTTTGATGGAAGCAAGACTGATATTTGAATCGATTCCCGCGCCATAAGCAATCCTTCCGTCGGCGCTGCCAATCTTGATATATGCTATGGCAAGTGCCCGGGCGCTGTGTCCGATAGCGTGCTCGGCATATTCTTCAACGCTGAATTCAAGGCCACTCTCTTTGATAAAGCCCTTGACAAACGCATCGAGAGGACCATTGCCCCTGGCCTCAAAGCTGAATTCCCTCTCCCTCATCTGCACGATGCAGTTTATAGTCGTCGAATCTTCTTCACTCCGGAGAGGATCCTCATCATCCCAGCTGAAATGACACTTTTTGAGCGTAACAGGTTCCTTGAGTTTAACATACTCGGCATGAAAAAGATCATGAATCTGCTCAGACGAAAGCTCTTCACCGGTAGTGTCGGCAACGGCCTGAACAGCTTCGGCAAAATCGGGCTGCATCCATTTCGGAATCTGAATCCCGAAATCCTTCTCAAGCACATAGGCCATTCCGCCCTTTCCGGACTGACTGTTGATGCGTACTATCGCTTCATAGGTACAGCCGACATCCTGAGGATCGATTGGCAGATAGGGAACAGCCCACAACCCGTCAGGTGACAAAGCATGCGCTTTCATCCCTTTGCTGATTGCGTCCTGATGAGAACCGGAAAAAGCTGTATACACCAGTTCTCCTGCATAAGGATGGCGAGGATGGATATCCAAACGGGTGCACCGGCGATAAACCTCGCGTACCCGCGGGAGATCGGAAAAATCAAGCTGAGGATCGACACCCAGACTGAAGAGGTTCAATGCCATGACTACGATATCCATGTTGCCGCAGCGTTCGCCATTTCCAAACAACGCTCCTTCAATACGATCCGCCCCCGCCAGAAGGGCTAATTCAGCAGTTGCTACGGCTGTGCCACGATCATTATGAGCATGAACGCTGATCAGGACAGCATCCCGATTCTTTATATGGCGACAGAACCACTCGATCCGGTCAGCATAAATATTCGGGCGGGACATTTCAACCGTTGAGGGCAGATTGAGGATGATTTTTTCATCAGCAGATGCTCCCCATGTATCCATCACTGCGTGACAGACTTCAAGGGCATAATCGAGCTCGGTACCGGTAAAACTTTCAGGGCTGTACTCGAAGCGAATGCCTGCACTGCCCGACTGATCCTTCAGGCGGCGAACGAGTGCCGTTCCCTCGACAGCAATCGCTTTGATCTCCTCCTTGTTTTTGCGAAAGACAACATCCCGCTGCAACTGTGAGGTCGAATTGTAAAGGTGAACAATTGCCCGCTTCGCACCGCTGATTGCATCAAACGTTTTTCGGATCAAATGTTCACGAGACTGGGTAAGCACCTGAATGGTAACATCATCCGGAATCAGATTGTCGTTGATCAATCTACGGACAAACGCATACTCAGTGGCCGAAGCTGATGGAAAGCCGACCTCGATTTCCTTGAAACCCACGGAGATCAGAAGCTGAAACATGGAGACCTTTTCTTCAACGCTCATCGGTACCGGAAGGGCCTGATTACCGTCACGAAGATCCACACTGCACCATATCGGCGCTTTTGTTATGGTGTTGTCCGGCCAGCTCCTTGCGGTAAGATTAACCGCAGGATATGCTGCATATTTTTGATAATTCATTTTTTTCATTGCACTTTCTTCTCCTTTTGATCCTTTAAAATGACAAAAGCCACCAACCCTGAGAGGCTGGCGGCTTTAACAATGTTCTTTCCGGCGATAAAAACGAACTAAAACGCACCTCCCCTTAGAGCCAAAAAGCCCGGAGCAGCAGAGCCAGGGTAAGCAAAGGGTTATTCAGGTTCGCAATGTTCATCGTCAAGAAAAAATTAAATCGATCAATCAATACCGTTGCATTAAAAATACAAAATTCGCGAACGCTTGCAATACAAACCTGAACATTTTCCTACATCAGGAATGTCCTGAAAATTAAGAGCCAGGTAAACCCATCAGCCCGGGAGTTATACCTTAACAGGCAG
>SZXX01000008.1 GCA_005843825.1 Chlorobium sp. | reverse complement strand
TTACAATAAACAGAAATACTCGATCAACCGAAAGCCATCCGGCATCATACACGATGGCGCTGATTTCGACAAGGAGTGGAGATAAAAAAAGAGAGGGACCTGCATCATACATGAGATGAAAGAAACAGGCTTTGTCAGGATAAGGGCTTAATGCTGTACAAATAAAAAAGGCAGTGAAATCAAATACTTTTCACTGCCTGGAAATGGAAATTCTGCGGTGCTTATTTCGCAAACTTTGAGGTTACTTCTTTCGAAGGAACTGCATAGCCTGTGACTTCAGGTGATGATCCACGAAGGCTTGTGCCTCCGCCCATGCTACCATAAGCATTGCGATTGATTCTCATTGTACCTTTGCCTAAAGAATCAAAAAGCATACCGACGGTTTCCCAATGTCCTTCAACCATTACCTCAAAAATGCGTCCGGCTGCAGCCAGGATATCGGTAAAAACGCCACCACCACTCATAATTCCTCCTTGGAATTTAATTATTGGAAAGATATCAAAAAATTTAAAACTGGATTCTTACTTTGTTTTAAAGTAATAAACAAAAAACAAAAGAAAAAGAAAACTCAGACCAAAACAGAAAAAAAAGGTAAAAAAGAACGATTGCCTACTTTCTTATTGGACCTTTCTGAAAGGATCCGGTAAAATTCTTCACAACTTCAGAAGCTGAAACTCCTGCGTCTCCAACTGCGGTAGCAGCATTGCCTGTTGCATTTTCAACAGTTTCAACAGCACTTGCATACAATTCGTTAGCTGTTCTTGACGCATCTTTAACGGTAATTGCAACACGATCGATGGTCTCACCAACAACACCACCCGTACTGCCGAGAAGATTACCGATACCTGACGCATCGATAACAGCGCCTACTGTACCCGTTACTGTATCAAAGACATTGCCCGCAATATTCAGCCCACCGACAACTGCGCTCTGCCCGGTTAAAAGAACGCTTTCAGCAAGAAACGTAAGGCGATCAGTAAAATCGAGCTCTTTGAAATCCTTACGAAGTTTCTGGTACGATTCAGACATTCTACTCTCCATGGAAATGAGACATTTGTTTCAAAACTGCCTCTGTTATGATTATAGACTAATTATATTGTTAAAAAATAAACATAAAAACTGATCAAAACAAGAAATCCCCATCACGTCAATTTACCCTCTATCGTATGCCTTTTGCTGTTTTTGCACCTTGCCCTGATCGTGACTATCGAGATCAAATGGAATATGCAGCCATTTCTCCTTGAAGACAGCATCTCCCGGCTCGAGACCAGTCAGACTGATCGGAAGCGTGATGATTTTGCGCTGATTGCCGATCTGAACATACAACTCATCTCCGGTCACCCAGACATCGATATCAACCGGATTGGCAAACATCAGCTTCAACTGTACCTCATAGACATTACCGATCCGGACAAACTTGATCGGCGGCTCATCATACATCATATCTGAAGGATCGGTATCGCCATACATATCTTTGGCAAACATCTCAAGTGACTGGAGACCGACAATTTCCTGCTCGTACATCCTGAGTTTTTTAACGGGAAGAGGGGAAAATCCTTCTTCTATCTCTCCAAGGTATTTCTGCTGAATAGCCTTCCAGTTTTCAAGGTATCCACTGTCCTCGTTTGTGTCAAGAAGGCGGTTTACAAGTACCATATCGACCTTGAAGCCGTAAAGATTCAGATAGGTCAATGCGCGCATGGTCTCCTTGATCGACATTTTCTCCGCATTCATCACCAGGCGAACGGTAGATTTTTTATTATCCGTAAGGATGTCGCGGATATCTTCAAGTTCATCAAATACCTGATCAACTGAATCAAGCGCATCTGCAGGAGGAATAAAAAACGCGATCTTGTCAGACATTCTTGAAAGAGGCTTGCTGAGCGGCTTGATAAGGTATTTATTGACATTTTTCACTGCCTTCATTCCCCATGCGAGGGTATCGGGAAGGGAGAGAAGTCGCAGGGTTTCGCCTGTCGGCGCAGTATCGAGTACAAGAACATCGTAAAGGCCGGATGCTTTATAGCGCTTTATTCTCAAAAGAGAAAAGAGCTCTTCCATTCCGGGAAGGATGGTCATCTCATCAGCCATGACTCCGGAAACTCCCTGAGCCATAAAAATTCTTGTATAGTACTTCTGTACAGAGTGCCAATTCTGCTTGAGATCCACATAGGGGTTGACCTCAATTGCATCGAGATTTTCCTTGATCTTTGTCGGTTCCGGGCCAAGAGGGAGGTTAAATGAGTCCGAGAGACTGTGAGCGGGATCGGTTGAGAGGACAAGAGTGCGATAGCCAAGCTGAGACAAGCGGACAGCCGTGGCGGCAGAAACACTGGTTTTGCCTACCCCGCCTTTACCTGTGAACGTTAAAATACGCATGAACCAAACATTGATTTAGGTATACAAAGGAAAAACCACAAGAAGATAAAGATATAACTCTCTTGGGACACTACAAAGGAATCTAACATAGACACATCAGGCAATGTTAAAAATTTCATACTTCCCAATGCTGTTTGAATCGTCACAGGGAGATACATCTGCAATCAATGCAGAAATGCCTGCGTTCACGCAAATCAAGCAAAAGCAATATTATATAAGAAACACCATTACCATCTGTTAAAAAGTAATGTCAGGGAATGGTTTGCAAATGAACGCTCCACTCGCTTAATTAATCAATCTCAGTTACGCACTATCACTTTTTTGATCAGCCCCGTTATGCCCGGAACAAACTCATTTGATGATGTCAAGGCAACCATAGTCCAGACCCGCCGCATCAGCAGCGATGTCAGTATTATCACCCTTAACTGTCCTTCTGTTGCTGCCACGGCAAAACCAGGAAACTTTGTTAATGTAAAGGTCAACTCCAGCACACAACCGCTGCTTAGAAGACCATTTTCCATTCACAACGTGCAGGGAAACCATATTGAGATCATGGTTAAATCCATCGGGTGCGGCACGGCCCTTTTCTGCGATTCCCAGGAAGGCTCAACAGTTATGACACTCGGGCCTCTGGGAACCTGTTTCAATATAACAGACTATGATTTCAAGACTGCGATTCTTGTATCGGGGGGAATCGGTACTGCCCCAATGCTTTTTCTGGAAAGAACTCTTGCTGCTCAAGGGAAAAAGGTGATCAACCTGATCGGAGGACGGACAAAAGAGGACCTGCTTGCTCAAAACCTGAGTAACTGCCGGTTCGCGACGGATGACGGGTCGACTGGATTAAAAGGCACCGTGGTGGATCTGCTCCGTAATGAGCTGACGGATATCGAAAAAGAAGGTCCAATCAAGCTCTTCGCATGTGGCCCCAATCCGATGCTGAAAGCAGTTGCAAAATTCTGCAATGAACGCCATATAGCATGCGATGTTTCGCTTGAATCTGTGATGGGTTGCGGTATTGGCATCTGCTACGGGTGTAGTGTTGAAATCAATACACCGGATGGAGGCATTCGAACAATCCTCTTATGCAGGGAAGGGCCTGTCATCGACGCAAAACTGCTTGTAGTATAGAACGTGGATATATATCTTTTATGAGCCGGGAAATCATTCCCGAATACTTTGATCAACGAACAGTAAATACTATGGCAAAAGGCGTTAATAAGGTGATTCTTCTTGGAAGACTCGGTGGAGAACCGGAAAGCCGTCAGGCCGGATCAACAACTGTATCAAACTATACAGTCGCGACAAGCGAGAAGTTCAAAAACCAGCAGGGAGAGTGGCAGGAGAGAACTGAATGGCATAGAGTTGTTGCATGGGGACGGCTGGCGGAAATATGCAAAGAGTATCTGCATAAAGGATCGCAAGTATATCTGGAAGGCAGGCTGCAGACCCGGAGCTGGGAAAAAGAGGGTGTGAAACAGTACACCACAGAGGTTGTGATCACCGAAATGCAGATGCTTGATGGAAAGCCTTCCGGACAGGGATATAACGAAGGGCCATCGCAGGGATACGAACGTCAGCAGAACAGCGCACCGGCTTTTTCCACTCCACCTTCGGGTCCGCTGCTTGAAGATGAAAAAGATGATCTGCCCTTTTAACCCCTATTTAACGTTGAGGGCGCACTTCGGTGCACCCCGTCCCCAATGGATGCAATAAAAAAACACATTGCTGCCGGTACTATTTCACCGGTTTATTTCTTTTACGGGCCCGAAGGCTTTCTGAAAGAAGAGTGTGCAGAGATGATCAAAACTGCACTATTCCCATCAGAAAGTGATGCTGCATGCAACACGCATATCCTCTACGGTCCGGATTTAACTCCGGGTGAGCTGATATCGAAAGCATCCGAATACCCTATGTTCACCCCTAAACAGCTCATCATTGTCCGGCAGTTTGATAAAATTAAAAAGCCCCAGACAAAAGAGCTGCAGAAACAGCACGATGAAAAATTCAGCAACTATCTGAAAAGCCCGGCCGACTTTACCGTTCTGATATGTGATGCTGATCAGGTAGAAAAAAAGGATCTTGAAAAAAACCCGTTCAGCGCTCTAAAAAAATACCGTCATGAGTTCCCTGTCATAAAAGCTCCTGAAATCTTTGCTACCAATAGAGCCAAGGCTTCCGGATGGGATTTTGAACCAGATGCGCTCAAAGCGTTTACGACCTATATCCAGCCATCTGCACGGGAAATATGCCATGAGATCGAAAAGATCATCATGTACGCTTCTGCACGAAACGCTGCAAAACGTATAACAGCGCACGATGTCTATGACTGTGTCGGGATATCCCGCACCTACAACGTCTTTGAACTTGAAAAAGCCCTTGCAGAACGTAACCTGAGACTCTGCAGCGGCATATCGCTTATGATTATGGATCAGGAAGGACAGAAGGAGGGGCTCGGCAATATTGTCCGCTTTCTAACCACCTTTTATATTCGCCTCTGGAAACTTTCATTTCCGAACGTCAAGCAGTTACCCCAGGCAGAAATTGCAAAAATTCTCGGCATGTTCGGAAAGCAGGAGTACTTCGTTAAAAACTATCTCACCTATACCAGATCGTTCTCTTTACAAGAGAGCGAAGATGCTATAGCGGCATTGAGGGAAACAGATGCCGCGCTCAAAGGGCTGCTTCCCTACCCGGATGAAAAATATCTGCTGCTCCGGCTGATGCAGAAACTGCTTGGCTGAACAATTATCTTTCGCATCCGCAATCTAGAGCCACCCTTGCCGGCGATACCAGGAAATGGTTTTGGCAATCCCTTCAACGAGAGAGGTTGAAGCCGTAAAACCAAAATCAAGCCGGGCTTGCTCCGCAGAGCAGACCCAATAATCCTGCACAAGCTCATTGGCCTTGTCGCGATTGATAAGCGCCGGTTTGCCGAATAACGAACTTGCTGAACCAATCAGCATACCAACAAGAAAAACAAACGGGTCGGGCAGCGATACCCTGTACAACTTCTTAAAACCAAGCTCAGGCTTCGAGGCTGCTATAATTTCATCCCAGGAGTATGACCTGGGAGAGGTAATATAATAAGTACGACCCGCAGCCTTATCGGAGCGAGCCGCCATCATGATACCGCTTACAAGATCGTCAACATAAATCATGCTGAAACGTTGCCGAGCCGCACTGCCGGCCGTTACCAATACCCCTTTGGCAAGCATCTGAAAAACCTGCAGTACATCCCTGTCGCCCGGGCCATAAACAGCGGGCGGTCGAACGATGGTAACCGGAATATGGCTTGAACGTTCCAGACAAAGGGTTTCAGCCCTTAATTTACTGCGTCCATAGGCACTTACCGTACGAGGAATATCTGACTCTCTGACGCCGGATACACCTTCAGAAGCTGGACCGGCAGCTGTAAGCGATGATACAAAAAGAAACCTCTTCAAATCAGGGTTGTGCATGCTGACGGCATCAAGCAGGTTTTGCACCGGCATCACATTACCGGCTTCATACCCTGCTTCATCCAAAGCTTTAGTCAACCCTGCGAGGTGTACAATCCGGTCAACACCCCGCACGGCACGAGCCAGAGCAGCAGGATCGCTGAAACTTCCCCGAATGACCTCTACACCTTCCGGCAGTGCTCCACAAGAACTTTCGTGTCGAAGAAAAACCCTGATGTTCTCCCCCTCTTTTGCAAGATAGCTCAGCAGCCTTGCACCAATAAAGCCAGTGGAACCAGTCACAAGTATTGTTTCAGCCATTGCTGCTAATTTTACTTTTATTCTGTTTCTCCTGTTAAAGATTTCAATATGAGCTTTCCCGACTGGAAAAAAACCAGAGAGTGTTTCAACAAAAAAACAAAATTTTTAATACATTTCGGTACTTGGCTAATAACAGCCTCCTAAAACCCGGTCACCAGAACGAAGGTAAGAACAAAAAACGACCGTAAATACAAGAAATTCCAGCTTTATTTGTTAATAGCTGAAGTAAATGTGCATTACTGTGGATAAAACCAAAGACTTATTTAAAAAATGCATTGAGTTTACCCTTGCCGACGAAGTGAAGGCTCAGGGCATATATCCCTTTTTTCACCCGATAGACGAAAATGAAGGACCGGTAGTAACTTTTGGAGGCCGAAAACTGGTCATGGCCGGTTCAAACAACTATCTCGGACTTACCGCAGACCCAAGGGTAAAAGAGGCCTCAATCAACGCTATCAACAAATACGGTACCAGTTGCAGTGGCTCGCGCTATATGACAGGCACCGTCAATCTGCACGTGGAACTGGAGGAGAAGCTTGCTGACTTTTTTGAAAAGGAACGATGCCTGCTTTTCAGCACCGGATACCAGACAGGGCAGGGCATTATTCCAACTCTGGTCCAACGGGGTGAATACATTGTATCTGACCGTGATAACCATGCTAGCCTGGTAGCTGCATCCATTATGGCTCAGGGAGCAGGGGCAAATCTTGTGCGCTATAACCACAATAATATGGAAGACCTGGAGCGCGTGCTTCAGAACATTCCAGGAAATGCAGGACGACTGATTGTTTCTGATGGGGTGTTCTCCGTTTCAGGCGAGATTGTCGATCTACCGGGTCTTGTGACATTAGCAAAGAAATATGACGCTCGCATTCTTATTGACGACGCTCATGCAGTAGGAGTAATCGGCAAAAACGGAAGGGGAACGCCGTCAGAGTTCGATCTTGTCAGCGATGTTGATCTCATTATGGGAACATTCTCAAAAACCTTCGGATCGCTTGGAGGTTACGTTGTTGGTGACAGGAGCGTCATTAACTATATCAAACACAATGCATCTTCACTTATTTTCAGTGCGTCACCTACACCAGCCAGCGTTGCTGCCGTCCTGACAACACTCGAAATCATCCGTAATGAGCCTGAACTTATGGAACGGCTTATCGCAAATACTGATTACGTTCGCCAAGGACTTCTCAACGCAGGGTTTACTCTTCTTCCTTCCCGTACCGCTATCGTTACAGTGCTGATAAAGGATCAGATGAAAACCCTTCTCTTTTGGAAAAAGCTTTTTGATGCCGGAGTTTATGTAAATGCTTTCATCCGCCCAGGGGTCATGCCGGGCCACGAAGCACTACGCACAAGCTTTATGGCAACCCACAAGCGTGAACATCTGGACAAAGTTGTTAATGAGTTCACCTCAATCGGCAGGAAACTTGAGGTCATCTAAATCACAAACTCTTCCAATCGAATATTTTCGAGTTCCCCGGCAAACACCGGGGATTTTTTTTCTTCCCCGATTTTCCTCTGATACAACACCAAGCATTTCTGTCTCTACTCCGCTTTACAGTAATAGTTGCACCTTTCTATTTTTTTTTAATAAATTAACACATACGTAATAATTGATATTTGAAATGTTACATCCTGTTCTGATTGCTGATATACGGTGCTGATGATTATTTACGCAAACAAGGAAAAAATATTGTCCCTTTTTTTTGTTCGTATCATTGCA
>SZXX01000051.1 GCA_005843825.1 Chlorobium sp. | reverse complement strand
CAGCAGCGTCATAAAGTACTTTGGACGAAAACTGATGTTATCATCCATGAAGGAGAAATTAATCTTCTTCTTGCCAAGCCGTTCCTGATGATAACGCATTTCATCAAGTACCAGATCTAACTCGCGGTATCGATAGCTTTTTCCGTAGACCGTCGGCGTTGTGCAGAAGTTGCATCCTACAGGGCATCCTTTCGTTGCAAGAAGCGGAATAAGTGAGCTGTATTTTTTTGCGTTTTTTGATGAAAGGGCGTAGTTGAAATCAGGGTGGATCATGGTGCCCATCGGCTTAAGCTCCTTTGCCCTGTAGACCCTCTGCATCTTTCCTGTCAAAACGCCAGTTGCAAGCTCCGTCCATATAGACTCTATTTCACCATACACAACGCTTGTGCAGTGCTGTGCAGCCTCATCATGCAGCATTGTTGGATGAACGCCTCCAAGGATTACAATTCGTCCTTGAGCGAGAGCTGCATCTCCGATCTGGTAAGCCCGTGATGCATTGAGAGTTCTTGACGTGATGGCAACGACGTCAAACCCGGAAAAATCATCCGGAACCTTATTGCCAAGCCGTTCATCAATAAAGTTGACATCAAACAGCTTTCCGACCATGGTGGCAACCATGATCAGGTTTAAAGGCATGCTGACTGTCCCTGAATCCACCATCATGCTGGTGTTGCTCACCGGTTGGATCAAGAGCCATTTTTTGCGTGATCGTTGCTCTCTTGCAAGTTGATGAAGAAGTTCCTCTGCGGGGTCAGGTGGTGTAAGAAGAGTGTCTGATGGTAAGGTTGGCATACCTTGAAATCTGCAATAAGTGTAAAGAAAACGTTACAAGAAAAAAAAGCTAGAAAAATTTTATTTAAACGGACCTACCCTTTTAAACGTAGAGAAAATCCCCGACGAAACGGGGATTTGATAGTTTCCCTTGTAATTTTTTAGAGAAGGGCAAGCCAGGATTTCTGACCTGCCCTATCCCGGCTTTAAGCTGGTTTTACAGCTTCACACAACAGGTGGCCGTACTTCCTGACAGCGCGAACTTCACCAAAACCGATGGATTCCAAAATACCCTGATAGGCGCCCTGCTGCTTGAAGCCAAGCACTGAAAAAGGCATACCGGCACCAAGGATATAGTGGCTGAGGTAATCGAAATTCGGATTTTCAGGATCATCAATAATCATATCGAGAATCAAGACTCTTCCACCGGCCGGCAGAGCGTCGTAGGCTTTTTTGAGCAGCATTGAGGTCAGCTGCTCATTTGCGGAATAAAGAATTCTGCAGAACATGACCGCATCAGCTGTCGGATATGTATCCTTGTATATATCCACAGCAGCGCCTTTCAGACGGTCGCCAACGCCTTTATCTGCCGCGTTTTCATTGACCAGTTCAACAGCACCGGGTAGATTAAGGATAGTGGAATGAAGCTGAGTGAACTTCTTGAGAAGGGCAGCTGAAATATCACCGATTCCGCCGCCGACATCAACCAGTGTTTTGGCATTTGAAAGGTTGGCTTCTTCAAGCAGCAGCTTGATTGTAAAATGGGCATTGCTACGGTGAATTTCCTCAAAATACCAGTTATCAGCACGGGATACCGGAGGATAGGGGACCTCTCCCTTGAAGTTTACCTTGCCTTTTACAGCATCGGCAATCTGAAGATAAAAGTTATCCGCAAGATTTGCCATGGCTTTCAGGACAGGAACCATATAGAGGTTCGGAAGCTCAGGATTCGGCACAAATAATCTTTTGGCAAACGGTGTGAGGCTCCATTTCCCATCCTCTTTGGCAGTAACTCCAATCTGAGCCAGGGCTTCAAGAAGCATGATGAGCCGTTGAGGAATCGCACCGACAGCTGTCGCAACTGTTTCGGTATCTTTTGCCTCACCAGCAAGATGCGTAAACAGATCCAGTTCAAGCGCAGCCTTTAAACTGCCGAATTCCACAAGTCCTTTGAAAATAAGTTCATCGGCCCTGTGGCTTTGCTGTAGTAACTCAAGGTCATTCATGATTGAGGTGAGGCTAAAAAGTTAAAGAAAAAAGCATTGTATGGTAATGAAAGGTGACCGGTTCATTTTTTGATGTTGTTATCTCTCTCGAAAGTGTCCAGTTCTTCGCGAAGGTTTTTTCTGAATGCGAGGCTTGTGACAAGGTTAAGCAGCTTATAAGGGTTTTTTCTTACCCTGTTGGCAATATTTTTCCATGAATAGACCTTGTAATAGCTCTTCCTGAATTTATGCTGGAATTCTACAGCGTCGTATTTTTCAGAACGGATCACCAGATTCATGGCATTATACTTTTCCCAGTTCTCGTTGGTAATCCAGCCGTTATTCTTGTATTCCCAGTACATTGAAGTACCCGGATAGGGGTGTAGGCGGAAATTTGATTTC
>SZXX01000027.1 GCA_005843825.1 Chlorobium sp. | reverse complement strand
ATTTTAACCGGACAGTAGTGACCCCGATACACCCCCAGAAAGCAAAAAAATATCACAGGAACAGGACATAAAGAGACGATATGCGCCACAGCTTTTAAGATTATTATTGAACGACACGGGTGAGATTAGGAAACCTGATGTTGATACATATATTCTTGCCATCTTACATTGTGCCCCCTAACATGCAGAACAACCGTGATAATACATCCGAGAGTAACGGCAGTTTTGAGCATCGTTACAAAACGCTCCTCGCTGCATTTGATAACTCTGAGCCCTCATTTATTATCGAGCAGGTTGGAACTATCCTTGAAGCAAACAAGGCATTTGCTGCGATATTTGGCAAACAAGTTCATGAGGTTATCAATCGTAACGTTTTTGATTTTTTATCCCCACAATTGGCCGCAAGCTGCAGAGAAAAAGTAGCAGAGGCATTCCGGAGTGGAAAACGGGTCATTTTTGAAGACAAACGTGACGGGCTGTTTATTCGCCATACGATTTACCCCATCCGTGATTCCGACGGCACAATTTCACGGTTTTATGTTACTGGACAGGATATTACTGAGCTGAAGAAGTCAAAAAACGAAGCTCAAAAGTTCCATATTGTCAGCAGTCTCCTTATCGAGCAGATTCCAAGCGCATTCTTCATGCTTGATGCCGAAGGGCGATATGTCGAGTGGAATGCGTATCAGCGGGATGTTGTTATCGGTAAATCAGAAAGCGAAATGTCGAGCACCTTTGGTTTCGAGACCATTCACCCCGATGACAGGGCACTTGCCGAAGAACGATTCAAGTATGTAATGGAAACAGGCAATGAAGATTCCCATGAATTTAGAATTCTTATCCACGGAGGGCCTGAATTTTGCTGGCATAAACTCACAGCCATAAAAATACAGATCAACGGCATCCCTTATCTCATAGGTATAGGCACCGATTTCACTGCACAAAAGCTGGCAGCAGACATCGCCCTGATGGAAAGCGAAAAAAGATTTAAAACCCTCTTCGCAGAGCATTCCGCGGTGAAACTGGTTCTTGAAGCTGCCACCGCTGACATCATCAATGCCAACCAGGCTGCTGCCGATTTTTATGGTTGGACAATTGAAGAACTCTGCACCATGAACTTGAGGGGTATCAATATAACTCCTCCGGAACAGGCGATGATCGAAATCCAGAAGCACAGGATATCGACAAAACTTCCCTTCGCGTTCCAGCACCGCATGGCAGACAACTCTCTTCGTGATATCGAAGCCTTCATAACAAAGATCAATGTTGAAGGCAAAGAACTGTTCTATGCCATTATTCATGATGTCACCCTGCAGAAACAGATGCAAGGAGAGTTGGTAGCCGCCAAAGAAAAAGCCGAAAAAGCCGATCGCTTAAAATCAGCCTTTCTTGCCACCATCACTCATGAGCTGCGAACCCCGATGAACGGTATTCTCGGCTTAACCGAACTGCTTACGGACCCTGAACTGTCCAAGCAGGAATCGGAGGAGTATACTGACCTCATTCATCAAAGCAGCCTGCACCTTCTGAAGCTCATTAATGAACTCATCGATATTGCGCGCATTGAAGCTGGAGAGACCATGGTAAAACAGGTGGATACCAACGTCAACAAGCTATTGCAGAATCTTTGCGCCTTTTTCAAACTTGAAATCCGCAAAAAAGGATTGTGTTTGAAGTGTAATACAGGGCTTGCAGATAGCGAAAGCATCATCCTGACCGACCACGCCAAGCTCACCCAGATACTCACCAATCTGGTCAACAACGCCTTGAAATTCACTGTTAAAGGTTGGATTGAAATTAGCTATACGAGGGTCAATGGTACGCTTGAGTTTTATGTCAAAGACACCGGCATCGGTATACCATCTGCCATGCATGAAAAAATTTTCGAACGATTCATTCAGGTCAATAACCCCTTGACAAAAGGAATGGAAGGCTCCGGACTTGGTTTGAGCATAACCAAAGCATACGTTACCATGCTTGGCGGCACCATCCGGATTGACTCAGTTGAGGGCAAGGGAAGCACCTTCACCTTCACCCTGCCCTACAACCCTCCAGACAGTATTGAGCCTTGCAAATAGCAAGACACCCGATGAGCTGACTATGGCAAGGGTTTGGTGCAATATTTGGCATTCTCTTTCATGCAAATATCGTGACAAACCGGTAGCACCCGCTTTACAGATTGACCTTCATTTCGCACCGGATTGAATGATCAATCCTCCGATAACAATTACCTCCTGACCGGCCCTTGTTACGGTTGAAACTGCCGGATCGGTGAAACTCTATTGATGGAAAAACTTATATTTGCGGGAAGGATGACTTTTTTTTGCTTTATTTATATTTATAAATTTATTACCGGGCGCAACAGGTCTCCTAACGAACATTAGTATGATATGTTACTGCGTGATTTCATACCCTGTATGTAGTGCAAGTTTTGAGAACATTTGGCACTCTAATAAGGTTGTAACAACACCCGATATCAACGCAGAAGGCCCTCAACAACAATAACAGAAAGATGAAACAGAATCCTCTAAAGAGCGCCGGGATTATTCTTTTTATTGCAGGACGTTATCTCTTTGCCGCGTTTTTTCTCTATGGCTTCTGGCATAAGCTGGTAAAAGGGTGGTTATGGAGTGGCCTCATGCATGACTTTTTCGCAAAGCGTTTTGCCGAGCTTCCGGCCGGATCATTCCAGTCCAGCTATCTTGAGCACTTTGCTATTCCGTTAGCATTTCCGATTGCATGGATTGTTACTGTCGTGGAACTTTTTGTCGGCCTATCGCTTTTCTTTGGTATTGCTGTCAGGGTCCATGCTGCTCTTGCCTTATTTCTGGTGCTTAACTTTGCTGCCGGTGGCTTTTACAACCTTACCCTTCCGCCATTTATGATTTTTTCCGTGTTGATGATGCTGTTACCGTCCGGCCAATGGTTTGGATTTGACAAGCAGCTTCACCACAAATACCCTGAGTCCATATGGTTCAAATAACAAAAATGCAAACCCATAAAAATCGTCAAGCCTTTAGCTATCTACGGATTTTTCTTTTTCTTCTTTTTTTGTTCACGGCACCTTTAACAGAAGTTTCTGCAAAACCAGGAAAAGCAGCAAAAGTCATACGAACAGCAACGCCAGTTGAGGTCGCGGACGAGGCGTTATGGCACATGAACTATCCAAAAGCTGATTCTCTATACTCCTTGGAGCTTCGCAATAACCCCGGAAATGCGGATCTCAACTGGAAAATGGCACGACTGCATGTAAGCCTTGGAGAAGCAGTTCCGCCGGGAAACTCTGATGCACGGATGCATCACTTCCATAAAGCTGCTGAATATGCACGCACCTGCATCTCTCTTGACAGTCTCAATGGTAAAGGGCATACCTGGCTTGCCGCATCACTCGGAATGATGGCTGACAAAATCGGCACCAAGGAAAAATTAAAACGCGCCAAAGAGATAAAACGTGAACTTGACACGGCTCTTCGCTTAAATCCAAACGATGAAACTGCTCTTTCGATGCTCGGCTCTTATTACCGCGAAGCCGCGAAAATAGGTTGGTTCAAAAGAATGGTTGGCAATGCCTTCCTCGGAGAGGTACCGAAGGGCGATTTTACTCTGGCTGAAAAAGCATTTCGGAAAGCAATCAGCCATGATTCCAGAATCATCAGGAATTACCATGAACTGGCGTTAATCTGTATTGATTCAGGAAACAAAGAGGAAGCAATAGTTTTAATGAAGACCGCTCTGGAGAAGCCAATCCTGTTTGAAACTGATAAAATACGCATTGAGGAAATGCGCGCACTCTTGAAAAAGCTTACGAATGAGTAGTAGCTTTACGGTTTACTGGAAATCCCCAGAAGAGCCCTTACCCCAAGATGATAGCTGTTCGCTCCGAACCCGCTGATGACGCCGACACACACTTCAGAAATAACTGAGGTGCGGCGAAACTCCTCACGGGCAAAAATATTGGAAAGATGGATCTCAACAACCGGAATGGCCACACCGCTGATAGCATCACGAAGCGCTATCGAGTAGTGCGTAAATGCTCCGGCATTGAGCAGAACACCCCTGTAGCCGCCCTTATCCTCGATATGAAAGAGTTTTTCCAGCAAAGCGCCTTCATCTTCAGACTGAAAAAAATCAAAGGTCACATCAGGAAAACTCTCCACAAGGCCGCGATTGATATCATCAAGAGTCTGATAGCCATAAACTGCCGGTTCGCGTTTTCCGAGCCGTGAGAGGTTCGGGCCGTTAAGAACAAGTATTGACATCGCGGTTATCATGATGGTTGTGACCGATCAGGCCAGTTACACCTGATCAGCCATAGATAAAAAATAAATCTTACAGGATATACTGGCTGAGATCTCTGTCGGCCACAACATGGTTCAGTTTTTCTTTCACCATGGTTTCATCAATCTCAACATGTTCATCTGAAAAATTCTCAGGAATATTAAACATCAGTTCCTCAAGGAGATTCGTCATAATGGTATGCAGCCTTCTTGCGCCGATATTTTCAACACTTTCATTAACCCTTGCCGCAATTTTGGCAATCTCCCGGATAGCTCCATCGCTGAATGTCAAGTCAACACCTTCGGTCGCAAGCAGTGCTGAATACTGTTTGATCAGGGCATTTTCAGGCTGTGTGAGAATAAGATAAAAATCTTCCTCCGTCAGGCTTTTCAGTTCAACGCGGATCGGAAAACGGCCCTGAAGCTCAGGAATCAAGTCAGAAGGCTTTGCAACATGGAACGCTCCGGAAGCAATGAACAACACATGATCAGTCTTTACCATGCCATGTTTGGTTGCAACGTTGGAACCCTCAACAATAGGCAGAAGATCACGCTGAACACCTTCACGACTCACATCAGGCCCTTTACCGCCGGCTCCGGACGATGGAGCTGCAATTTTATCGATCTCATCAATAAAAACAATACCTGACTGCTCAACCTTGTTGATAGCCTCCTTGACGACACTGTCCATATCAATAAGCTTCTGTACCTCTTCCTGTTCGAGAAGCTTGCGGGCTTCGGCAATTGAAACCCTTCTTTTTTTGCGTTTGCGAGGGAGCCCGCTCATAAGGTCCTGCATGATTCCCCCGATCTCCTCCATCTGGCCGAGAGGGCCAAATACCTGCATCATCCCGCCGGGATTATCGCCGGTTGTATCCATTTCAATCTGTCGGTCCTCGAGCTTTCCATTGCGAAGCCGTTCAAGCATTTTTTTGCGGCTTCGGCGATTAACCTCAAGCGACTTATCGTGTTCATCAGCCGATGTCTGCGCTGGAGCATCCTCTTCATTCAGCATTTCATTATCCTGGGAGTTGCTTGAAGAAAGAGGTGGAAGCAGAATATCGAGCAGGCGCTCTTCTACAAGAAGTGCTGCTTTTTCGCGAACCTCTTCTGACTTCTCACTTCTGACCATCGCAACAGACTGATCGACAAGATCACGAATCATCGACTCGACATCGCGGCCGACATAGCCCACCTCAGTAAATTTTGAAGCTTCTACCTTTACAAACGGCGCTCTTGCAAGCTTGGCAAGCCTGCGGGCAATTTCGGTTTTTCCCACGCCGGTAGGGCCGATCATGATAATGTTGTTGGGCATGATTTCATCACGCAACTCATCACTCACGTGCTGGCGGCGAAGCCTGTTGCGCAACGCTATCGCAACAGATTTTTTCGCATCTTTCTGGCCGATTATATATTTATCAAGCTGGGAAACAATCTGGTTAGGAGTCAGATTAGTGGCTGCAATTGAACTGTTTATTCCGCTATTGGCTTCGGGCGATACAAAAACATTCCCCTGACCCTTTGTAGTAATTTCCATGCTGCAAGTTGTGAATTACAAAAAAAACATCTCCCTCCGCCGTCGTTGCCGAAGTTACAATGCACATGCTTAGACCTCTTCAATAACAATATGATCGTTGGTATAAATACAGATATCGGCAGCTATCTTCAAACTCTCATGGACAATATCCTTTGCCGAAAGAGCAGAATGTTTCATGAGCGAACGTGCGGCAGCAAGAGCATACATACTGCCACTGCCAATAGCTACAATACCATCCTCAGGCTCAATCACATCACCTGTTCCGGAAATAATAAGAGCCTTATCCTTGCTGACAATAGCGAGCATTGCCTCAAGCTTTCTGAGATACTTGTCAGTCCGCCAGTCCCGGGCAAGTTCAACAGCAGCGCGATCCAGCTTTCCATTAAACGCCTCAAGTTTTTCTTCAAACCGGTCAAGAAGGGTCACCGCATCGGCCGTAGCACCGGCGAACCCGGCAACAAGACGCCCCTGATACAATCGTCTTATTTTACGAGTCGATTGTTTGAGAATAGTATTGCCAAGGGTCATCTGGCCATCACTTCCAAGTGCCGCCTTCCCATCCCTTATAACACCGATCACTGTGGTTGAACGGATCAGTGGTTTCTGGTTATTCTTCATCAATTAAAATATTTTTTTTCTTAATCTTGCAACTGGAATTTGCATTTGTTCACGGTATTTTGCAACCGTTCTTCGAGCAATATGCACTCCCCTTTCTATCAACATCTCAGTCATTCGGTCATCACTCAGTGGATGAGCTGAATCTTCCTCTTTAACCATATCAGTGATATACTGGCGGATAATCTTGCTCGACAAATCGTCTCCCTCCTCTGTCGACAAGCCCCCGCTGAAAAAATACTTTAATTCAAAAGCCCCGAAACGGGTCTGAACATATTTGCCGTTAACTGCCCGGCTGATGGTCGATATATCAAGACCGGTTTCAGCTGCTATGGTTTTCATGCCAAGAGGAACCACCCGCTCAGGCCCGTAAACAAAAAATCCATACTGCATCTTCATCAGGGCTTCAATTACCTTTATAAGGGTCTGTCGCCTTGTTTCAATGGCACTGGTAAACTCTTTAGCGCGCTGAAGGTTCTTGCGGATAAACTGCTTTTCATCTTTTGGGCCTTTCCTGTTTTTCAATCGATCCAGATAAACATCACTTACCTTTACAGAAAGAGCACTTCTGTCATTGAGCACTGCTGTAAGCTCACCGTTTTCATAGCTCACTACAAAATCCGGGGTGATATAATGCCCGCCTTCGTCTTGAAAAATTCCGGGATGGGGATCAAGAGCTGTTATAATGGAAATAGCCGATTCAACCCTGTCAATGGGATCCGGCAGCCTTTTAAGCAGCAGTTCATAGCGCCTGTGCAGAAAATCATCAAAATGATCCCGGAGAATTCTGGTCGCAACTTTATAGGTTGCCGGGTCATACCGGCCCGCACTAAACTCAAGCTGCACAAGAAGCCGTTCACGCAACCCTTTTACGGCAACTCCGGGTGGATCGAGAAACCAGATTTTACGTAAAACCCTCTCAAGCTCTTTTTTGGTGACGTCAATACCTTCAAGCTCAAGAGCATCAACAATAACGCTGTACTCTTCCGTAAAATAACCATCGCCATCAAGGTTGCCGAGAATCTCAAGGGCTATCATCACTTCACGACGGCCAACTCCTTCCTGCAGGGCCAGCTGTTTGAGCAGTATTTCATGAAAGCTGTCATGCTGAACCGCCTGAAAGAATCTCTCCTTTGAGCCGCTATCACCGGTAAAACTCAGCCGCCCTTCACTGTGCACTCCTGAAGAGGGTGCATCGTGGCGATCCTTCAGCGAACTTTTACTGAAGCGCTCAACCGAATCAAACATATCGTCACTCTCTTCCCTGTCACTATCATCAGCAACATCACCAGCGGTATCTTTTCGCTCTTCAACAACTTCCAGCAGGGGATTTTCCTGTAACTCTTCGTAAATCCGCTGTTCCAGATTCAACATCGGAAGCTGAAGGAGCTGACTGCTTAAAATCTGCTGAGCAGAAAGAAGCAGCTTTTGTTTTTGTTGAAGCCTGATTTCTGACATTACTTCATGGGAGACACATCAATAAATGCTTTCAAACTTTTTATCCAGTCACTGCCATACAATTGACTGAGAGCTTGTTGAACATAATCAATAAGTTTTACCTGTCGTTCGGCTCCGGCTTTCCGGGCAGAGCGGCACATAGAGTGTTGTTCATAGACAAGATAGTCCAAACCAAACTTTTTTCTTACCCTTATCGGAAATAATTGGCACGATAATGGCTTGTCAAAGTTCAAAAGACCATCGCGAAATGCAATTTCAATGGCACAAACGGTTATTCCGTCGCGAACACTGGTAAAAACACACTCCCGACTATCAATGGTTCTGGTATACTGCCGTCCCTGATAGACCTCTACACTTCCGTGACGGTTAAGATATTTAACACTCTTTTCAGGAAGCATCCTCAAGAACTCAACAGGCAGATGCTGAAGCTCTTCAGCTTCACTATCCGACAACGGAGCTCCAAGCTCCCCCTCAACACAGCACGCCCCTTTGCACTCATGAAAATCGCAGGAGAACAAAGCCTGAATCACATCCTTGTCGACAAGAACATCACCTATAGAAACCATACTCATAAAGGGCTATCTTTGTTTGAATAAAAGCGTCATGAAATTTCCCTGGGCAAAAATCATCAGATAGAGAATCTGTAAGAACGTATTTTTTTCAGATTCAGTGCCTCGATAAATTTTTCATAGCTGCGAGCTCCTTATATTGGACAAGCAAAAAGCTTGTTGAAAACACAATAGATCGCAACCACGTAAAACCAGCCATGCTCATTATCGACGGGAAAAAGGTCTCTCTGGACCTGATAAATGAACTGAAAGCCAGCGTTGAGAGCTTCAAAGCTGTTACAGGCAAAGTTCCAGGTCTGACAGTCATCATTGTCGGCCAGGATCAAGCCTCGCAGGCTTATGTACGCAATAAAGCTAAAACATGCAAAGAGATCGGGATGATTTCCACCCTGATTGAAATGCCTGCCGAAACAACCCAGGAGCTTTTGCTTCATACCATTCACGAACTGAACAATGACCCGGCCGTCCACGGCATTCTTGTGCAGCAGCCTCTTCCAGAGCACATTGATGAATTAACCGTCACGCTCGCCATCAATCCTTCCAAGGATGTTGACGGATTTCATCCTGAAAACCTCGGCCTCCTTGTCATGGGAGATCTCGACAAATGTTTTGTAAGCCCTACGCCTTATGGAATCCTGGAATTGCTGGATCGGTATAAGATTGAGACCCAAGGCAAACACTGTGTTGTCGTCGGTCGCAGCAATATTGTCGGCAAACCTATGGCGAACCTGATGCTGCAGAAACTCGACGCTGCAAACTGCACGGTCACCATCTGCCATTCGGCTACCAAAAATATTCCATTCTTCACCAGACAGGCAGATATTCTCATCGCAGCTGTTGGCCATGCCGGATTTATAACCGCCGATATGGTCAAACCGGGCGCCGTAGTGATAGATGTCGGCATCAACTACATTGATGATCCCGCAAAAAAAAGCGGCTGCCGCATTGTAGGCGATGTGGATTTCGATGGAGTATCGGCGATCGCTTCTGCCATCACCCCGGTACCTGGCGGAGTCGGCCCGATGACTATTGCCATGCTCATGAAAAACACGCTGCTCTCCTTCCAGCGCTTCAACGGTCTTTGATCCATAATGGCTAAAACAACGACAAAGTACATCTGTTCAAACTGCGGTGCCGTTTCACTGAAGTATCAGGGTAAATGTTTTGAGTGCCAGAGTTGGGGGACACTGCAGGAAACCCGTATTGAACCTGAACAGAAAAACCGTCAGAAGGGCGCTCCGGAAGGTGCTGCCATTGTCCAGAACCTGCATGACTGTGTTCCTTCAGAGTTCCAGCGCATTATGACAGGCATCGGAGAGCTCGACCGGGTACTTGGAGGAGGGCTCATGCAGGCCTCCGCGGTGCTTGTGGGCGGAGAACCCGGCATAGGAAAGTCAACCCTGATGCTGCAGCTGGCCCCTCGACTTGCACCCGCAAAAGTGCTCTATATCTCCGGTGAAGAGTCGCCGAACCAGATCCGTGAACGTGCACGAAGGCTCTCCATAAAGGCCGACAACCTCTGGCTGATCCCTGAAGTCAACCTTGAGCGGATTCTTGCGGTCATTGAACGTGAAAAGCCGGCCCTGGTTATTATCGATTCCATTCAAACCATCCATTCAGACGAATACCAGAGTTCCGCAGGCACCATTACCCAGATCAGGGAGTGCGCGGCTACCTTGATCCGTGCAGCAAAGCAGCAGAACGTCATCCTGATGATTATCGGACATATCACCAAAGAGGGAGCTCTTGCCGGGCCAAAAGCCCTTGAACACATGGTCGACACTGTGCTGCAGTTTGAGGGGGAAGGATACCAGCGCTACCGCATTGTACGGTCGGTTAAAAACCGCTTCGGCTCCACCAATGAAATCGGCGTCTTCCGCATGGACGAAACCGGCCTTGAAGAGGTCAGCAACCCCTCTGAATTTTTTATTTCAGGGCGCCGGACTGACGTTCCCGGCAATTCGATACTTGCGGCCATTGAAGGCACAAGGGCTCTTTTGGTGGAAGTTCAGGCGCTTGTATCAAAAACCAATTACTCAATGCCGCAACGCATCAGCACCGGGTTCGATTTGAAACGCATGTCGATTATCCTCGCCGTGCTTGAAAACCGGCTTAAGATCGAAACCTGGGGACAGGACGTCTTTGTAAAAATAGCCGGTGGCCTGAAACTTGCTGAACCGGCTGCCGACCTCGCCATTGCAGCCGCCATTGCCTCTGGACTCATGAACCGGCCCGTTGACCCAGGAACCGTGTGCTGTGGTGAAATCGGCCTTGCCGGTGAACTCAGAGCCATCAGCGACAGCGAACGTCGTATCAGGGAAGCTGCCCATCTCGGCTTCAAACGAATTGTCCTCCCCGAAGCCAACACCCGCGAATTGAAGCCAGCACTCCTCAAACTCCCGATAACCATCGCCGGCTGCAAAACCCTGCAAGAGGCTCTTGAAGAGCTGAATATCTGACCAATCGTCGACGTTCTTCAGTATACCCGACTATTCCATTTACTTTTTAAGGGCAATTTCACCATATTTTTCGCCCATCAAAATATGGTTATAACCACCATTGCTTACTTTAGGAGCTGTTAATGTAAAATCAACCTTGCGTTGAAAGAGCATTACGAAATCGGAACCTCCAAACAGGAAATACCCAAGCATATCTCCCTTCTTGACCGTACTACCAACCTTGACCGTTTGTTCAAAATTAACTGAACATATCTGCGACATCCCGATTGGCAACAATGCTACCATGCCATACTTTTTAGTATCAATAATGACGCAACCACGTGTCTCAATATTCTGCCAGCCGGGATTGTTTGAGTCAAGAAGATATTTTTTGGTCTTTGCATCCCATGTTATAACTCCGCCCACCGCATCGTCGCTCTCAATAATGCGAACCTCTTTTATTGTCCCGCCAATCGGAAAATGATACCGGTGATAATCGTTTACATCAAGAAAAGTATGCGTTAATGTCCCATTGGCAAATGAATTTCTGTATGCACTCCCTTCCCCAATAAGTATCGGAACAGACTTAAAAACATTGGATTTTATTGTAACCCCTCCCTTATGCAGAATATTGGAGCTCTTATCTATTTTCCATGTACCCTGAGGCTTTGAGTCAGCAGGAGACGCTACGATTGACGGGTCATCTGGAGATGCTATCGGGCGTTGATCAGGAGATTTCAGGTATCTGGCAAAAAAATCATTGAATGTCTTCCACTTTGCATGATCTTCATACCACCCTTTATCCAGTCCGAAACTTTTATCCTCCAAAGCTTTTTTGTAATACTCATCCTTCCACGACCCCTCTTTGCTTAAATACGCCCCCCAGTCTTTTGTAAAATTGATGAGCCACGTTCGATACGGTTCATGGTATTGCAACGAATTATTGTAATACCCTTTACCTTTTAATTCTGAAAGCGGCTGATCGTTAACGAAGTAGAAATAATCAAGACTCTGATCAATTTTGTCGTACAGCGTTGAATATGGTGGATTAGGTAAAACAGACCAAGGCATCGCTTTTACCGCCCAGTCCACAAAAGCATAATACTCTTCCAACGTCTTTGCCGGGTTGGTGACTCTGTCCGGATTGATGGCATTTGCCCGTTCAATCGAATGAAGAAGCATGCTTTTTATTTCCGCATTATGCTCAACCATCGTAACCAATTCCTGCGCAATCGGCTCATGCTTTTTGGCTGCTGATGTAATGTCCTCGGCAAGAACGTTGAAGCTCAACAAAGAACATACTGCAACAACTGAAAACAACCAGACCAGAGCTTTTCTCGTTTTCATAAACATATCTCCTGCTTTATAAAAAAATTATGCTTTCTCTGATTGAAAGTACACCTGAAAGTTACATTCAATCTCTTGCAATGCCCAAGAAGAATTACGCATGAGCCAGTAGCAAAGCAAATCATGAGCGTTTTTCATTCGACAGTTAACGATAATTATTATTATCATAAAATATATTTTATGTAAGCGTATATTATCGTTAT
This sequence comes from Chlorobium sp., assembly GCA_005843825.1. Classification (GTDB taxonomy): domain Bacteria; phylum Bacteroidota; class Chlorobiia; order Chlorobiales; family Chlorobiaceae; genus Chlorobium. The sequence continues at coordinate 72,314 of SZXX01000027.1, read as the reverse complement.
GAATAATCGATCCCTAACATTGTATCCTGCTTCGGCAAAAGAGATGTCGGCCTTGGGAGAGCGGCTCATGGATGCCCGGCTCCGCCGTCGTTTTTCGATGGAAACTGTTTGTGCCAGGGCAAACATCTCCCGACCAACACTCTACAAAATCGAACGCGGTGATCCATCAGTTGCCATAGGCCTCTATGTTCAGGTTCTTCGAGTTCTCGGCCTGCTTGAAGATCTTGCATTCATAGCAAAAGAGGACCTGCTGGGACGTCGCCTGCAGGATGAATCACTCCCCAACAGGAAAAGAGCCCCTCGAAGAAAACTTTCTGCAGGAGAATCTCATGAAGAAACCTGAGGGTGAGTTGTTATGGGTCTGGCTTGACGACCCTGCTTTCGGTCCATGTCAGTTGATAGGCCGACTCACTCGTGGAGTTCGAGGAAGCGTGCATTTTGTGTATGACACATTGTGGCTGAAACATGCGCATGCATTTCAAATGGATCCGGAACTTGATCTCCAGGCTGGAGAATTTTTCCCAAAAAACTCTAATTTCGGCGTCTTTATGGATTCCTGCCCCGATCGATGGGGACAGATTTTAATGAAACGACGAGAGTCCATTGATGCTATAGAAGAAAAACGTACACCCCGCACACTTGATGCCTGGGATTTCCTGCTTGGTGTGCAGGATTGCACCCGAATGGGAGCCTTGCGCTTTACCCGACCAAACGACACTGTTTATCTCGCAAATGAGACGTTATCAGCGCCGCCAATAGCCAAAATTGCAGAGTTGCAGGAAATTGCTTATGAGTTGACCAGAAAGAAACAAAATGATTCAGGCAAACTTAAAGAGTGGTTGAAAGTTCTTGTTGCCCCGGGGTCATCACTCGGTGGCGCCCGACCAAAAGCCAACCTGATCGATGAGGACGGTTCGCTATGGATTGCAAAATTTCCTTCCGCAGATGATGATTACGATGTTGCCCTATGGGAAAAGCTTCTTCACGACATGGCGAATCAGTGTGGAATCACTCTGCCGCCATCTCGCCTGATCCGTATTGGCGATGGATACTCAACGTTTTTAGTGAGACGATTTGACCGAAACGGCACTGGGCGTCTTTTTTTTGCCTCAGCGATGACAATGCTCAATCGTAGAGACACAGAAGATGCCAGCTATATTGAGCTTGCAGAGTTCATCGCCACCTATGGGGCTGTTGAATATATTACTGATGATCTCGAAGAACTTTTCACCAGAGTAGTTTTTAATATCGCCACAGCAAATCGTGACGACCACTTGCGCAATCACGGATTTATCCGCACTCCTTCCGGCTGGCGTCTGGCACCGGCCTTTGACATGAACCCTTCGTTCAAGAAAGAAGAACACGTCCTTTCATTCGATCTCTATAACCGGAAACCCGATTTGGAGAGAGTTATTGCAACTGCTGCATATTACCAGATAGATACTGAACGTGCCAGAATGAAAGTGAGGAATGTTTGTTCTGTGATAGAAGGATGGAAAGCCAGCGCCAAAAAACTGGGGTTAAGTGCACTCGAATGTTCGGGTGCTGAACATTTATTTTTAACTCTGAAATAACCCGTGACCCTACGGCTATAGGTCCTATACGTCCTATATGACCTATGAGACTTATTTTAAGATACTTTCTTACATTACAACAGAAAGAGATGCCTGAACATAATCATGGAGACGACGACGATGAACATTCTGATCCAATGGTTGATCAATGCCTTGGCGGTTTATGCGACTGCGCATATACTGAGCGGCATTCATATTAAAAGTTTTGGTGCTGCAGTTCTTGTTGCACTGGTTCTCGGTCTGGTCAATGCTGTTTTGAGACCGGTGCTGGTCTTTTTGTCAATACCTTTTATCATTGTAACGCTTGGCCTTTTCCTGCTGGTCATCAACGCTCTTCTGCTTCAGCTCTCCGCTTCGATTGTCGGAGGATTTACTATTGACAGTTTCTGGTGGGCAGTGGCAGGATCGCTGGTTATCAGTTTGATATCCTGGGTTCTGAGTTCTCTGTTCAATCTCTGAAAAATGCTGTAACCAACTATACAACAACTTAGCAATCCAGAAAGGAGACAAACTCATGGCGTCTAATGAAGGAAAAAGCCAAAGTGATTTTGCCGGTGTAGTGAAGTGGATAGTTTTGGGGGTAATTACCATAACAGTCCTCTTCTTGTTTAAGGGTGAAATAAGTCGCTTCCTGAACAAGGCTGAAACTGTCAAGATAGGCTCATTGGAAATAAAGACGGCGCAAACTCTTTTGGGTACGGCTTCGGTTTCTAATGAGACGGTGAAGGCAGGCAACGTCATTGGAGATGGAATTCAGGGCAGCAACTACGTAAATCGTAACTATAAATTTCAGATTGCCTGGCCGGAAGGCAATGGCTGGAATGCCAACGACACAATTGGAAAATCTCTGCTTCAGCAATATGGATTTCCACCCACAATGGATATGCCATTGGTCATCATAAAGAGTGATATGGCCCCTAATTTCCGCCCGAATGTAAACGTGGTTGTTGAAACCATAGGCAACATGTCCGCAAGCGACTACATCAACAGAACCGTTCAGGTTCTTCAGCAACAGGGCTGGCAAATACTTACAAAGGATATCGATGAAGCGACACAGGGTGGTTTTGTCTCTTTTTACTCTACTGCATCAACATTCAAGCTCTATCAATTTCAGAGAATAGTGGTTGCAAACGGAAAGGGATATGTCATAACCGCCAGCCAGTTACCTCCTGAAGATTCCCTGTCCCAGCAGTTAAAAGCGGAACTGTTGAGCATCCTCAACTCCTTCAGGATTATTGTATAAACGGAAAATAACTTACGGGGGATACGAATACTTTTTCAGGTACTGCAGAATATGAGTTTTACATATTGGGCCCCCATGTTTATCTTCTCCCTTTCATTAACTTTGCGATAAAGCAGGATACCTGAGCGGAGTTATAGCTGCTTTTTAAAAAACCACCTTACCTATGAGTATGCAAGGGGAAGCGCAAGCAATTGTCTTGCAGAAAGCCAACAAACTTAAGCTGCAAAATGCCACATACCATGCCGGGAACCCCGGTGATGTTCTGGTAAAAACCATTGCAAGCACCATAACGCCTGGATTTGACCGCCTTCTTCTGACCAACAAGCCGGTTTCAAACCGGGTTTTCCACTACCCCATCATGCCGGGGAGCGAGTCAATCGGCCAGGTGATGGCGACGGGCTCAGGTGTTGATGACCTCGTTCCGGGCGATTTTGTCTATGCGTTCAAGGGCGACCGCTGGAGTGGCGTTGAGTCCTATTTCGGCTGCCATGCGGAAATCATCCCGACATCGCGCCCCAATCTTTTCCCGCTCTGTCGCCAGCCTATCCACCGTGACCTTCTCACCGGGCTTCTTGCCTATGTTATCAGTGCGGTCGAAAAGGTTCCGCTGCACTCCGCTTCGCGAATTCTCATCCTCGGCCTCGGATCAGTCGGGCTTATGGTTTCGGAGTACCTCTACACCATTGGGTTTAAGAATGTGGATGCGGTTGAAACCTTCAGTATCAGAGGGCAGCTCTCCCATGCTGAGCATATTGCCATAGACATCAACGATTTCACTGCTGATTTCAATGACAGCTATGATTTGATTTTTGAAACAACCGGAAGGATTCTGCTGATTGAAAAGGCCGTACGTCTGATGAAAGAGGGGGCAAAAATAGTGCTGATGGGTAATTATGAAATCATGGCCTATGATTACCGTCTGATACAGCATAAAGAGCCAGCAATCATCTCGTCCGGCATTACCAATCTCTGCCATATTCAGCAGGCACATACAGTGCTCAATGACGAGATGCTCGACAGCGAAAAGTTTTTTACCAATGTCTTTCCTGTCTCCCAGTTTGAACTTGCCTACCGAATGGCGCTTGACAGCAAGGAATCCATTAAAACCGTCCTGAGCTGGGTTTAAACCACCGAAAATCTACAAACAATGGGTGTTGCTGTCCGCTTGAGCGGTATATCAAAAAGGTTTGGAAACTTTGCAGCCAACAGCAATATCTCCCTTTCAATCGAGGAAGGCTCCATTCACGCCCTTGTCGGTGAAAACGGCGCTGGAAAAAGCACCCTGACGAAAATTATATACGGCATGCTTCAGCCGTCGGAAGGGGAGGTTTATATACAAGGGAAACCAGTCCACTTCACCTCTCCCCGTGAAGCTATCAATGCAGGCATCGGTATGGTTCATCAGCATTTTATGCTGATACCTTCACTCTCTGTAGCTGAAAATATCATGCTCGGCGACGAACATGCAAGCCTGTTTCAGCGCCTGCCTCTGAAAGAAATAAAAGCACGTATACAAAAGCATGCCCTGGAATTCGGACTTCCGGTTGACCCGGAAGCTATGGTGGAAAATCTGAGTGTCGGAGAGGAGCAACGGGTTGAAATCCTCAAACTGCTCTTCCGTAATGCCTCCATCATGATTTTTGATGAACCTACGGCAGTACTTACTCCATCGGAAATAGAACATCTGTTTGCAACCCTCCGGACGCTTCGCGATAACGGCAAAACCATTATCCTCATCACGCACAAACTTGACGAAGTGCTTGCTGTGGCCGACACGATAAGCGTCATGAGAAAAGGTGAAATTGCTGGCACCATTCCGGCCAAATCGACCACCAAGCTTGAGCTCGCACAAATGATGGTGGGACGCAGCGTGCTGTTAAGGGTAAAAAATCCACCGCCATGCCCCGGCAAAACCGTTCTCGACATAAAGGATATCGGTTTCTGCACTACACATGGCGAAACAAAACTTCATAACCTCACCCTTAAGGTCAAAGCAGGAGAAATCTACGGCATTGCGGGTGTTGAAGGCAACGGACAGAGTGAACTCCTTCAGGCACTCTATGGCCTTCTTCCTGCGGGCACATCCCTCGTCGGTGAGGTCAAGCTCAAGGGGAAATCACTTATCGGAAAAAATCCTGCCGAAATAACTCTCATGGGTGTTTCGCTTACTCCTGAAAACCGGCTGCGACATGCTGTTATTCTGGACTATCCTGTTTCAGGGAATCTTCTGTTCGGACGGCACCGTGAGCGATCGTTTCACCGCGGGATAGGTTTCAACAGCGATGTACTGAACCGCTATACCCTGAAAATGATCGCTGAGTATGATATCAAATGCACAGCACCGGCAACCCAGCCTCTCAGCTCCCTCTCCGGAGGCAACCAGCAGAAGATCGTTCTTGCTCGAGAGCTCAACCGCCCGGATATCTCTCTTCTGATCCTTGCCCAGCCGACACGGGGGGTGGATATCGGCGCAATCGAAACGATACATAACAAAATTATTGAAGCCCGTGACCGGGGTATAGCAATACTGCTTGTCTCTTCGGAACTGGAAGAAATCATTGCACTCTCAACTCGTATCGGCTGCATGTACAAAGGTGCGATTGTCCACGAATTCACCGCACAAGAAGTGGCACTCAAAAGAAACTCGGAACATGAGTTCAAAAAAGAGATCGGCATTCATATCACATGAACAATCCCCGTTGACGATGAATCGCAAAACCGCCCAGATTCTCATACCTGTTCTCTCTATCATGTCGGCACTCGTTGTCAGCATGTTGATCATTATCATTGCAGGCAGGGATCCGATCATGATTTTCGAGAAAATGCTCCAGGGAACACTCGGTTCAGCTTATGGTACCGGACAGGTTTTATTCAGAACGACAACCCTTATTCTCGTTGGGCTTGCAGTGGCTCTCCCCTTTAAGGTCAGACTGTTCAATATCGGAGCCGAAGGGCAGCTTCAGATGGGAGCCTTTGCTGCTGCAATGACAGGCGCAATGCTGCCGCCGACACTCCCCTCTCTTTCAGCTGTTTCCCTCTGTGTTGTTGCCGCTATGGGAGCCGGTGCATGTTGGGCGATTCTGGCCGGAGTGCTGAAGGTGCGTTTCGGGGTCAATGAGGTTATTGCAACAATCATGCTCAACTTCATTGCCCAGGGCATTACAGGCTACCTGCTGACCTATCATTTTGCAGTGCCGTCAACTGTGCACACAACGCCAGTCATTGACGCCGCAGTCATTCCTTCGCTTCACTCGGTGACCGGTTTTTTCGCAAAATCTCCTGCGAATTTCAGCGCACTTCTTTCACCTTGCGTTGCACTTCTCTTCTGGGTTATTCTTTTTAAATCGAGGTTCGGCTTTGAAATGCGGGCTACCGGCCTGCAGCCGGAAGCCGCAAAGTATGGGGGAATCAATGCTGGAATGCATACACTTACCGCCATGGGCATCGGCGGAGCTGCAGCAGGCCTTGGGGCTGCAAATATTCTGCTTGGCTACAAGCACTACTATGAAGCGGGAATGACTGGAGGAATAGGTTTTACAGGAATCGCTGTTGCACTTCTGGCTGGTGCACACCCCTTATGGATTATGCTTTCAGCTCTTTTTTTCGGTCTGCTCGAATACGGCGGACTGACCGTCAATGCCTATATACCAAAAGATATTTTTATGATGATTGAAGCCATAACAATACTTCTCGTCATATCCTTCAGTGCTCTTGGCAAGCGCATGCATCAATAAAAATTCAGTTGAAGGGCTTTCCATCTCGAGTGATTATTTTTTTTACTCATAAGAATTATATAATATTCATGTAGGTGGTCTGATAACAAAAACACGAATCATCATGGCAAAAAAACAGGATCTGGGTGAAGAAGAGCAGGCTCCTAAAAAAAGGAAAAAAGCCGAACCAAAATGGACTCAGGAGGAGCGTAAAGAAAAAATAAGACTTGCAGCTTACTTTCGCTGGGAAGAGAAGGGAAAACAAGAGGGGTCCCATACTGACGACTGGTACGAAGCAGAAGACAATCTTACCGATTGAGTTGCAGTTCTCCATTTAGAATTCAAAAGGCCATTCTTATGGGAGTGGCCTTTTTTTATAGCATTCAATTCTGTTTATGACAAATAAAAGTATCTCGACTATCCGGGAATCAATTGTAATTTTTTTTGCCGGCCTGTGGCTGGTTATTCGCATCATTCTGGAATATTTCGGCTTTATAAGTGACGGCAACGATAGAACAACAGGCATCAAAGATCTTCGGGATGAGTACAAGAAAGCCAACTATAAGTAACCCTCTGGAAGCCCTGCTACTCTGACGTTACAACAGTCAGTTCAACCAGTTGATCAGGCGACACGTAAGCATTAACAGCAGGTTTCTGGCTGATAACCGTATTGGGCACAAGGGAGGCTGAATACTCAGTAGTGACCTTTCCCAGTTTAAGGCCTGCATCAGCAACGGCTTGTTTTGCCTGATCAAGAGACATTCCTAAAACATCGGGCACAGTCAGCTTTTTCATCCCTTCAGCCGAAGCCTCAAACCGTCCGACAATAATTGATACCGCACTACCCGCTTTCACCATTGTCTGAGCGGGAATTGACTGGCTCAGCACCCTTCCATTCTCTTCAGACTTTGTAACCGAGCTGATCTGGACATTCTGGAGCTTCAGGTCCATACGGGCAGCGGTCTCTTGAGCATCCAATTCGGGCCTGCCTAAAAGATCAGGCATTGGAAAACTCGGTTTTTCAAGTTTGTTGACCACTAAATAGACATTTCTGCCGGGCTTCACCTCAACACCTGCTTCAGGCATCTGGGAGAGCACAATATTGGAATCGACCCCACTGAGATATTTGACATGATAACTTTTTATAGCTGTCAAGCCCGCCTGCCGCAATCTCTTCGAAGCATCTTCATACTGCATGTTCAGCACATCAGGAACAACCTTCACCGTTCCTTGTGAAATATATAAAGGCATAACCACCTTGTCGACTATCACCACAAGCCCGATACATAAAAGAACGATTATAGCTACCTTTTTTTTCATCTCACTGTTAACGGTTATTTATGTTCAATCAACACCCCTGCCTGTAATAATCAGAGAGGCTCTAATACTGTCTGTTCATCACAAAATCAACAAGCTGCAGCAACGAAGTTTTAGCTGCGCCATCCGGGAAGGGACGAATAGATGCAACAGCTTTTTCTGCAAAACCCTCTGCAACCTGAGTCGCATAATCGAGCCCTCCCTTGTCGGTAACAAAGGCTATAACCTCACTGCTTTTCACAGCACGTTTACGCGAACTTTTCAAAATAGAGCGGATGGCTTTCTGTTCAGAAGTTGAAGCACGAGAGAGCGCATAAATGAGAGGAAGAGTTATTTTCTTATCCTTTATATCAATCCCCATCTGCTTGCCGGTTTTTTTGGAATCCCCCGTATAATCAAGCGTATCATCGCGGATCTGAAAAGCAAGGCCGAGATACTCTCCGTACCGTTTCAAAGAGGCAATATCACCCTCATCAGTTGTAGCACTCATCGCACCCATTGCACAAGCCGAAGAAATCAGTGAAGCCGTCTTGTCTGAAATGACACTCAAATAATCCTCTTCTGAAATATCCAAGCTGCGGGTTTTCTGGATCTGAAGAATTTCTCCCTCACTCATCCGGCGTACCGCTTCCGAAACCATATGTAAAAAACCATAATCCTTGAATTCAAGAGAATACAACAGACCCTTGGAAAGCAGATAATCTCCTATAAGTACCGATATCTTGTTTTTCCACAAAGCATTAATCGAAGCGATACCCCGCCTCATCTCAGCGCTATCCACAACATCATCATGAATCAGTGTGGCTGAATGCAGCAACTCAACCATGATTGCTGCACGATAACTGGACTCTGTCACCCCTCCACAAATTTTAGCAGAAAGCATGACCAGTACCGGACGAATCTGTTTTCCCTGCTGCCGCAATACATAGCGGGTAACCTTGTCGACCAGAGTATTCTGGGCATGAAGCACCTCTTTGTACTTGCGCTGAAAAACCTCCACATCATCAGCTACCGATAACGTAACATCCTTGATATTCACCAATTTCCCAGACATTTTCGTGACAAGCTCCCCATTGCTGCCGAAGCTCTTGAAAGTTACACTGATAGTTCACACTGAGTTGATACGAGTGAGGTAAAGAAACTGAAGATACTACAACCCAATAGATACTATCCAGAAAGGAAGATACGTAACGAAGGGGTAACCTTGAAATTCTATTCTGACAGGAAGCTATCATGGGAACTTCCTGCCAACCCTTGTAAGGGAATTTCGGAATATCGATATTGCTCAATAGGCCAAAGCGGAAAAACAAAAATCAAGAACACCGATCTCACAGAAACCCAAAAAGAATGTTTACAACCATGAAATCACTCCTAACCCTTCTCCTCACACTCTTTATTGGTGCTACTGCCCCGCTTATGGCCGAAAATGTTCCTCAAACACCTGTTGACCCCAGTCAGACCGGAAAAATCATTGTTCACATAACAGAGCTGAGAAGCCTTGAGGGTATGCTTGGTGCGTCACTCTACGCATCGAAAAAAGGGTTCCCCGATACCCCAGAAATCTCCTACTCCACACTTGTTAAAAAAGTTACCAGCACCGAGGATACTTTTGTCTTTGAAAACGTTCCCTACGGCACCTACGCCATTAGCACCCTGCACGATGAAAACGGTAACGGCAAAATGGACAAAAACTGGCTCGGCATGCCCAAAGAGGGATGCGGCATATCCACCAACCCAAAAATCGGAATGGGCGGCCCCAAATTCAACGATTCAGTTTTTACCCTGAACGCCAAACAGCTTGAACTGACCATCACCACAAGATATTTGTTCAAAAAGTAAATAGTGCTCATATGTAACTCAATAATCGAGTCGCATATTCTGCTTCTAAGAAAAAACGAACAAATAAAGGAGTAAGCCGGTTGTTATTGTCTGACGCATCAGACTAACTCATGAGCAAACACTATAAAAGAATGCACCATGAACCGGAAAACCTACATCGACAACTTCAGCCGAACGCTCAGAACGTGGGACAAAGATATCGCGAAGCTGGAGAAACAAGCTGAAAAAATCACAAAAACCCTTCATCAGCGCATCGACGAGTTGAAAAAGCAGCGGGAGCATGCCTCAGAGAAAACAACAGTTCTCATTCACAGTAGTGAGGATGCCTGGCATGAAGTAAAATATGGCGCTGAAATGGCCATGAACGATCTGAAAAAAGCATTCAGAAAAGCCAAAGCAAAATTCAAATAAGAGAGCCTGAACAGCGCCTCTACATCATTAAAACATTTAACATCGCTAAATATGAACTGGCATGAACTGTTAGAACAACAAATCACCGAAACCTTTACCGTCACCGAACGTCTTGTAAAGCTTCTTGACCAGAAAGATCTTGCATGGAAACCGTCTGAAACCAATAACTGGATGACCACAGGACAACTGCTCTTTCACATCAGCCAGTCCTGCGGAGTGCCAATAAAAGGTTTTACTACAGGCCAATGGGCAATGCCTGCTCACAGTGATATGAATGACAAAAAAACTGAATCAAAGCTTCCCCCGGCTGAGAAGCTTCAAGCTGTAAACTCTATTGAAGAAGCGCTTGAAAAGCTAACAGCCGATAGAAAGCTTGCACTGGACTCTATCAAACTCTGCAGCGAAGAAGATCTTTCCACAAAACAAGTTTCGGCACCGTGGGACCCGACACCTGTCAACCTTGGAAAACGCCTGCTCGGCATGATTGATCATTTTAATCAGCACAAGGCACAGCTTTTCTACTACCTGAAACTGCAGGGAAAGCCGGTCAATACAATGCATCTCTACGGTAAATAAAAGCACTCTATTCTGCCACAGGGTCTCAAAAGACTCTGTGGCTTTTTCCTACCATAATGTAGATCACCCTCCGATTCCCACCAATTTGTGCGTATTCCGTAAAGACATATTATACGCTGGAAATTATTAACTGATTATTTTAAAATCACTTAAAATAGGATAAATATTGTCGGCACGGTTATTGCCATGATATAAGTGGGCAGGCTTGTTCAACACATCAATAAATGCAATAATCATGACTACAGTCAGCACAATATACGGCGACCTTTCAGGAGTGGAATTCCGCAGCCTCTTTTCAAACGGCAAGACGGATGGCTGTCTTGTAACTGAACCAAACAGCCTCAAAACCCCTTACGGAACTCTTGTTCCGCAATATGAAGCCGAAGACATGGGACGACGCTCAGTCAAGCCGATGTATTTCTACAAGGATGGTTCGTTGAAATCCATTGCCCTGCAGTCGCAAACCATGCTTGAAACACCGGTTGGCAGCATTCCTGCTGAGCTGGTTACCTTTCATAAAAATGGGAGCATCAAAAGAATATTTTCGCTCGACGGCAAATTGAGCGGTTTCTGGTCATGGAAAAACGAATTCGCCCTTGCCGATGACATCACCTTCAACTCACCGGTTGGAACACTGACAGCCAAGCTGATCGGTCTTCAGTTCTACGAAAGCGGTGCATTGAAAAGTATAACCCTATGGCCTGGACAGACCCTTACGGTTACAACCCCGATGGGTGAGATAATCGTACGTAAAGGCTTGGCTTTCTATGAATCAGGAGCAATCCGCTCGTTTGAGCCTCAGAAAAAAATAGATATTTCTACCCCGATAGGCGTCATAACCTCCTGGGATAACGAACCGAACGGGATACACGGCGACATCAACTCTGTTCAGCTCTCTGAAGATGGCTCAATTGAGGCGCTCAGTACCGTCGATCATGCAGTGCATGTCACCGTCAAGGAACAGGAAGCCGAACTTTTTCATCCCGGTGTTAAAAACAACGTCTGTGGCGATGAGCGTAAGGTGAGCATCCCCATGAAAGTGAGATTCGACAAGAAACTGGTAATGTTTCACGACAACCCGAAATTCACCTTCGACCTCGAACACACCAGATTTGAACTAAGAAAAATGGATCTCGCCACAAAAGAGCCGGCTTATTCCTGCTCGTGAGAGGCAGTTGGCAGTTGGCAGTTGGCAGTTGGCAGGAAGAAAAGTTCAGGGTGCTGAATTGAAAAGACTCCTTTCAGTACCCGGAATTTTTTCCCTTAACTCTTGACTGCCAACCTCATCCTTTATAAGTCCTATAGGTCCCATGAGTCCCATAAGCCCTATTTCCCGAATCTTCCTTTGCCAACTGCCAACTCCCTTCACTCACGTCTCAGCACTCGGCCCTCAGCACTTTTTCACTGCATTGAACCCTGCCATCCATCCGGTTGAAAATGCCGCCTGGAGATTATAACCTCCAATTTCGCCGGCATAGTCGAGCACTTCTCCGCATAGAAAAAGCCCGGGAACAATCCTTGACTCCATGGTTTTCGGATTAACCTCTCCAAGGGAAACGCCACCGGCAGATACTTCACCCTGATCAAGCGGTACAGCACGAACAGTTCCAAGTGGAAACCTTTTCAGCACCTCAAGCAGCGACTTCCTCAGCTCTTTGTGCAGACCACTCCATGTTATGTCGATTTCAAGAAGAGAGTGCCGGATAATATAAGGAACAAGAGCGGTGGGTATTGTACCATGCGGTGCCTCTCCGAATCCCTTCTTGAGAGGAGCAATCGGGCATGTCTGCAAAAACTTTCGAACCATCTGTGCTCCATGTTTTCGTGCATGCAAAAGAAGCAGTTGATCAAGCTCAGCTGGAGTGTGCTCAGGAAAAAGATCAGCAAAGAGAGATGCACTGCCAAACTCACGGCACAGCTCTGCAATATCGCGCGACAGCGACAATGCAGCAGGGCCGCTGAAACCGCGATGCGTAAAAAGCAGGTCACCGCGTCGTTCAATACTCTTCCCTCCGGCAGACACAACCAGGCCTGCCGAACGCAGCGATACTCCAGAAAGAGATGCAGGAGGTGCCTTCTGGGTAAAAACCGGTCCCAGCGCTGCCGAAGGTTCTTTAATTGAATGTCCAAGCTTTCGGGCAATCACAAGACCGTCACCCGTTGTGCCTGTTTTTGAGTACGAGACCCCGCCTGTAGCAAGAATAACAACATCCGCACTCAATGGCTCACCGGTTGTAGTGATCATAAACGACCCATCCTTTCGCTCAACACTCTTTACCCTGCAGGAAGAGATCAGCTGAACCGACAACTCCTTCAGCAACTCCTCAAAAGCCATGGCTACAGAAGAGGCGTCTTCGCTTAAAGGAAACACCTTCCCGTCCGGTCTGACTTCAGTTACAACTCCCCGCGAATGCAGGAGTTCAAGAAGATCATTGTTTGAAAACCCGTAAAGAGCGTTCCGCAGAAAACGCTGTTCATTGATGCGAAGAAACCCCGCTTCAAGCAGTTCAGCAGGAGTCCCCTGATGGGTCACATTACACTTCCCTCCCCCTGATATCCTGATTTTCGTGCCCGTCCGGGCATTACGTTCAAAAATCGTTATGGAACACTCAATACCCGCACCCTCAGCACCCCGTCGAGCGCCAATAGCTGCCAGCATCCCTGCTGCTCCCCCACCAATAATAACCACCGATAGAGGGCGTTGTTGAATAACGATAGCAACTCCAATTCAGTTAACGAAAATGTTCATACCATTTTGTCTCTGCTCGTAACATAAGGCAATATTTGGCTCGATAAAACAACTCATATCCATCATTCCGATTAATCACCAACAAGCCATCATCCCTAAAGGCTAAAATCAAAGAAATTGTTACATTTTGCTGTCACAGCCATGAGAGCATCTGACCTTTAGAATAACCCAATGGAACCAAACCTTATCGTCATCACTTCTCTCTGCCTCATCTCAGGTCTGGCGGCTGGTATTGCCATCGGCATTTTTCTCAAAGTAAAACGTCCGTCCATCAAAAGAGGAGCAGTCGTGATCAGCGCTTCAACCGTCAGCGGAAGGGGTGCCTTTGCAGCGCAAAACATCAAAGCGGAAGCTATTATCGAGCGATGTCCTGCCATTGAGGTCACTGATCGAGATATAGGCGGCGAGCTGGTCAACTACGTATTCTACGGCAATGTTGAAACCGACCGGCTTGTGGTTATGGGCTACGGCATGCTCTTCAACCACTCTTCAACCCCCAATGTCGCTTACTATCGTGAAGAGAGCTCCCTTGGCCCGGAAATGATCCTCTATGCCCTCCGAAATATCCGGAAGGGTGAAGAGCTTTTCTACAATTACGGGGACGACTGGTGGAAAACCCGCCAATAAAGCACTCGCCCATCATCGAGATGCTTGCTGTCAAGGCCCCGTAAGAGAGTGCTTAATGCCTTTTAAAGAACCATTGTTTTTGGAGTTATTATTTGCTATATATACATGGTATATCCAATTCTTTATACTCAATTACTATGGCTATCAGCACCGTCTTTACGAATAACCGTTCTCAAGCTGTCAGGTTGCCAGCTGAACTGCGTTTGCCTGAAAACGTTAAAAAAGTAAATATTCGAGCTAAAGGCAATGAGAGAATAATTTCTCCAGCCGGGCAGACATGGGATAGTTTTTTCCAGGGAGAGCTGACGGTTACTGACGACTTTATGGTAGAACGTGATACACAGGAACAGGAAGAGCGCGAGGCATTATAATGCTGCGCTACCTCCTTGATACCAACATTGTTACTTATACGATGAAGCGTCGCCCAAGAGAGGTGTTGGATGTGTTTAATAAGAATGCGGATCGTATGGCTATTTCAGCTATTACGTTATCAGAATTAATATATGGCGCCGAGAAGAGTAGTAATGTCAGCAGAAACCTTGCTGCCATAGATGATTTTTGCTGCAGATTAGAGGTGTTGCCTTATGGGATGAAAGCATCTCAGCATTACGGCACTATTCGCGCGGTTCTTGCAAAAGCAGGGAAACAGATTGGCGTAAACGATGTTCATATTGCGGCGCATGCCCGCAGTGAAGGATTGATTCTTGTTACAAACAATGTTAAAGAGTTTGTCCGGGTACCGGCGTTACAGATTGAAAATTGGGTAAATCTGTAACGCCCCTTTCCCCTGAAGTTCAACCCGGTGCGAACCTGCAAGTAACTTTTTCAGTCACCCCGAACTCCTGAGGGTCTATCGTCTCCCCTCCTTCCCCGCCAATAAAACGACACGCCCTTCAATGCACCTATGTAGGTTGGGGTGATTCCTGAACCCCAACAAAACGAGTTAAAGAGTTTGTCCGGGTACCTGCAGGAACAAGCCGGCTGACCTGAGAATTTAGCTTATGTGGCGAAGTCAGGATTTTTTTACCCCCTTTATTTGTTTTTTGGTAAATAATTCAGGATATAAAACCAAATAAAACCATGCCTTTAACCATCATGAAAGGAAAAACATTACGAAGAAAGCTGTTCGCTGCTGTTATTATATTGCTCTCAAGCATTTCCCCTTCCTTGTCACAACTCCATGCTGCTGCATCTGTTGCTGTTGCGCAAGGGGGAACCGGCGAAATCGATCTCTCTGCCACTAAAGCCCTTTATGACAGTCATTCGGTATGTTTTGTCGATGCACGTTCCGAGTATGTCTATTACAAATCACATATCAAAGGAGCGATTTCTCTTTCCAAAAGCAGGTTTGACGAGCAGTTTCCTGATTTCAGGCAGAAAAAAGCCCTTGACACCTTTATTGTGGTCTATTGCACTGAGGCCAGTTGCGGAAATGCCAGAAATGTTGCTAAAAAACTGATAAAAAATGGTTACAAAAATGTCAAGGTATATACAGGCGGTCTGATCGAATGGGCTCATGCAGGCTTCCCAATGGAAGGAGAACTTGCTTGAAGCTGGCGCATGGCCAAATCATAAACAGGGAAAAGCAAGAACGCCTATGTTCAAGTTTGGCTTTCCATCACCATTAATCACAACCCTGAGGCTCTTGCTCGGCGCTTTTTTCATCATGTCAGGATTTGAAAAACTCCTGGATCTGAAGTTTTTCGGTCTTGTCATCGCTGAATACCAGATTCTGCCCTCATTTCTTATCCCCGCCATTGCGCTTCTCGTCTCCCTTTGTGAACTTCTGTGCGCTACCATGCTTCTCATCAACCTGTTCTCGCGGTTCAGTTCCTCTGTAATGATTTGCATGATGGTTATCTTTATCGCCGCTATGATAAACAATGTAATGAGGGGACTCGATCACGACTGCGGCTGCTCCCAGTTTCTTTCCCAATTGTTCGGACAAGAGGAGATCGGTATCGGTCCGATTGTCAGAGACATCGTGTTCTGCATCCTCTTACTGCCAATCTCGTTGCTTGGCAGCAACAGAATTCCCTGGAAAAAAGGCCGGAAATAAGCCACTCTTCTGATCCATAGATGTAACTCCCCGCACTTTCGCCACTCTCGTACCTGAAGTTTCTCCTTACATGAACCATACCCCGCCACAGCATTATGGTTGCGATTGCCCCCTAAACCGGCAGCTGGTTTGGAAGAAGAAAGGGACCCTAAAACCACTTTCTAGTCCGAAAGAAAACCATCATTCCGGCAACAACCATCACCATGAATCCAAGCAGTGCAAAAAATCCCCAATGCCATTCGAGTCCCGGTATAAAACGAAAATTCATTCCGTAGACTCCGGTAAGAAAAGAGAGCGGCATAAATACCGTAGCGATGGTGGTCAGCACCTTCATGATTTCGTTCATCCGGTTGTTGACAATGGCAAGCCATGTATCGTACATGCCGATAACTATATCACGATAGGTTTCAATGGTTTCATTGATTAAAATGACATTGTCGTAGACATCCCTGAAAAAAGGCCAGGTAGCTTCATCATCAATGACCGTATAGTGTTCCCTGCTGATACTGTTGATGATCTCCCTCATCGGTCTTACCGATTTTCTTAAAAGAATAAGCTCCTTTTTCATTACATAGATTGACTCAAAAGTGTCACGCCCTGACGTTTCAAAAAGCTCCTGGTCGAGAAGTTCAATCCGGCTTTCAAGTTGTTCAAGTATAACAAAATAACTGTCGACGATAGCATCAATCAGATCATAGGCAAGGTAGTCCGCTCCCCGCTTTCTGATTGATGTCCCGGGGTTTATTATCCTCGCCCTGAGAGCGTCAAACATGTCTCCCGGTTTTTCCTGAAACGTCAGTACAAAATTGCTGCCGATCACCAGACTCATCTGCTCTTCAGTGATCTCGCCTGTTTGAGGATCATAATCAAGTGCTTTGAACACAAGAAACAGGTAACGTTCAAAGTCCTCTATTTTGGAACGCTGCTCGGTATGCAGAATATCTTCGAGGGTAAGCGGATGGATATCGAAAAGCTTGCCGACCGCTTCAATGACCGACACATCATGAAGACCGTCAATATTCACCCAGAGAACCTTCTGCTTATCCTTCAGGGCTGCACATTCAGCAATGCTCTTGAGCGGCATGTGAAATTCGTGATCTACATCGTAACCAAAAACCGTTATGGCCGGGAAGTCGGTTTTCTGCTCTCCGATGTGCTGGAGAGTACCGGCCTGCTGCCCTATGGTTTTTGAAAGGTTGCGCATCACCTTTTTCATGGGCTTCACTGCCCGGTGAGCTGCCCGGACTTTGCGCAAACTTATTCTACCTTTCATAATAAGGGCTCCTCGATTAATTCACTTTTTTATCGAACACTGAAACCGATCTGAACGGAATCTTTATGATCTGCCAGGAATCGCAAAATACAGCAGAGAATGCAGGCTTTGTCAAATCCATAACCCCACCAAGCCCAAAGGTACTGGCAGAATTACTCCGGCTTCATGGCATCTATTTTCGCAAGCAGGTCACGTGTTGACTGATAGAAAAGCGGCAAAAAGTCGTTAAACGAAAGCCTCACTGTACCGGTTTCGTCAATGAGGACGTAAGCACGTTGCGATATACCGAGGAATGCAATGGCGTCGTAAAGCTGGCTTACCCGCTTTTCATGATCGCTGAGCAGGGTGAAAGGCAGGCTGTTTTTCTCGCCGAACTGCTTGTGGGAATCGATTGAGTCGGTGCTGATGCCGAGGATAGTAATGCCGCGCCTGGTGAATTCGGTATAGTTGTCTCGGTAGCTGCAGAGCTGTGTGGTACAGACCGGAGAATCGTCTGCGGGGTAGAAGACAAGCAGTACCTTTTTGCCGGTAAAAGCCGAAAGAGAGACCTTGTTGCCTTCTGAATCGGGGAGGGTGAAATCCGGAGCCTTGGTGTTTTCGGCAATCATGGGTGTTCTCCTGTTCTGCAATGAATATGGCGTTCTTTAAAGAAGGAACAGCAAAAACAGCCATGGAGTTTCAGCGGGCAGAGGAAGAAGTGAAAACAACATTGTAATCAGCGATAAAGAGAGTAAACAGCTCCGGCAATCCAGACAAATACCTCTGTCAACTCGCTGCCAGCTCCGAGCACATCACCGGTTACTCCTCCGATTTTGCGATAACTCAGCATCCCCATAATCAATCCGGCAAGCATTGCTGTCGACACCGCAGCAGCTGCAGCCAGGGGGTCGAAATGGAGAAGCGCAGTAAGAAATATGAGCGTCACGACAGTGGTAACAAGAGTATGCCGCCATCCCGCTCCATTCACAAAGGAGTGAGCTGTTCCCCCCTCGCTTCGGGCATAGGGCAGCGATGAAGCAAGAATAACCTGTACCCATCTGGCCAGCAGCACTCCAGCGGCAATAAAGCCGAAGGCCCCAAGGGAGAGAAGCTTAAGAACCGCAATCCATTTCAGCAGCATCATACCTGAAAGTGCCAGCGCACCAAACGACCCGACGTTCGGATCCTTCATGATCCTCAGCGCAGCATCCTTCGTTTTTCCACCCCAGAAGCCGTCAGCCAGATCGGCAAGTCCGTCAGCATGCATTCCCCTCGTCAACCAGACCCCGCTGAGCACAACAAGAGCAGCCGAAAGTTCATTCCAGCCTGAAAGATATCCTGCGTACCCCGCAGCAACCTGAAGAAGACCCAGAAGCAACCCTGCAACCGGGAACCAGAAAAGCGAGCTGCTGAAGTTTGCGGTATCCTTTCCCGGAACCGGCAGTACCGTCAGGGTTCTCAATGCTGTAACAAGTCCGCTCAGCATCTCCTACTCGTCACTTTTCTCGCTGACATTAGCGCCACTGAAGGTTGCCATTTCATTATAGATTTTAACAGCACCCTCTATAACCTGTATCGAGAGCGCCGCACCGGTACCCTCACCGAGACGGAGATCAAGGTCAAGAATGGGGCGGGCGCCAAGCTTCTGCATAACAGCCCTGTGCCCCTGCTCATTAGAGAGGTGGCTGAAAAACAGATAGTCATCAACCGCAGGACAGAGTTTCAGAGCAACAACTGCTGCTGAGGAAGAAATAAAGCCGTCAACAACTACAGGAACCTTGCGTGATGCAGCACCAAGAATAAACCCGGCAATTCCTGCAATTTCGTAACCGCCAAGCGCAGCAAGCGTACCAAAAGGCGTCGCAGAACGCGAAGCATTGACCTCAATAGCCCTTTTGATTACCCCGATCTTATGCTTCAGACGCTCATCATCAATACCGGTACCCCTGCCGGTTATGGTCTCAACCGGAATATCAAGCAAAACAGAATAGAGTGCCGTTGCCGGAGTGGTATTGGCTATGCCCATCTCCCCCGTTCCAAGAATATGGTATCCGGCTTCACATGCCTCGACGGCAAGCTCTGCACCACTAAGGATGGCCTGCAAGGCATCATCTTCGCTCATTGCCGGGCCGATAGCCATATTCTGGCTTCCAGGCTTCACCTTTCGTTGAACAAGCCCCGCTGCATCAGCAAAGTCATGGTTGACGCCCATATCCACAACATCAAGATCCACACCCGCATGACGCGTCAACACATTAATAGCTGCGCCTCCATTGAGCATATTATAGACCATCTGCGGTGTAACCTCAGCCGGAAAAGCAGAGACTCCTTCAGCGGCAACCCCATGGTCAGCTGCAAAACAGCAGATTTTCTTTTTAGAAAGAACGGGCGTCAAAGTCCCTCTGGCCAGAACATATTTCAAAGCGATCTCCTCCAGCCGCCCAAGACTTCCCTGCGGCTTGGTAAGATCATCAAGATGAGCCTGCGCTGCCACAGAGAGGGAGCGGTCAACAGGGTTAATACCATTCAAAAGCTGCTGCAACTCTTTCTGCATAATGTGGTTACAAATTAATGTTATCGTTTATCCTGCTACTTCAACCTGAGAGCCAGACCACTGCAAAGGAGATAGGCCTCGGTTGCAATTGCCGCGACATTCTGATTAACAATACCCGCTATATCACGAAACCGTCTGGCCATGGCATTTTCCGGTACAATGCCCATACCAACCTCATTGGAAACAAGGATAATATCACAAGGAGGCTGACGCAAAACTTCAAGAAAGCAATCAATCCTGTGTTTGATCTCTCCCTCATCCTCCAAAAAGTGCATAAGATTGCCCGCCCAAACCGTCAGACAGTCAAGTAATACAACCTCACTTCCCTCAGGCAGATTCCGGAGAGCCTGCTCAGGATACAAAGGCTCCTCAATCGTTATAAACTGCTCACCCCGCTCCTCTTTATGCTTCCGAATCCGGCTCTTCATTTCATCATCGAAGGGCTCAGCCGTTGCTAAAAAAATCTTTTTCTCATAACGGCCCGCCAGCTGCAAGGCAAACGAGCTTTTACCGCTCCGTGCGCCACCGGTCACATAAAAAACATTGCTCATGAGTGCGATTAATCATTAGTCATGCATAGCAAAATACCATGTCAAGGCCATTAATTAACAAAAATATTCACAACTCACCACGGCCGGTTCGGCACATTCGAGGTGAAATAATAATCCAGCAACAGGAAAATGAAAATCCGGATAAGACCAGGTAGGTGGAAAAGTAACCGCTGATGGGGCGAAGGAGAGTGAATTAAGGGCACCTCTATTTATTCAAACGGGATGCATAAAAAAATTGATTATCAAAACTTTACCTCCGCAACATATTACTCAGCCCTCAGAAACTGCAAACGGCTTCATCTTCGCTCAGCACTATCTTTCCTCTGTAGGTTGGGGTGATTCCTGAACCCCAACAAAACAAACGTTCTCCAGAGAGGAAAGCTCTATTCAGCCAGCAAGTAAAGTTTTTATCTCAGCTAATAAAGAGGTGCCCTTCAGTATGACTGTGCTGCCACCAGGAAAGGACTTTCATGTTCAAATAGAATGCTTTTGTTGCTATGCTCTTTTTCGGTCGAATAATTTCCGGCAAGATTACTGTAAATGTCACTAGGTGCAGCTGATGCTTGATGATTATTGTGGCGGAACAAAAGGAAATAACTCAATAAACCCACAACCACAACCCCGCCGACAATTAATCCTGTGCTTGTTGAGCTGCTGCTTGAGTTGCTGGATGCTGTCGTTTGTGTATTACTATTTTCGTTTGATTCAGCAATCGACTTCACTGGACTGAACGTTAATCCGATTACCATTGCAAGAACTACTGCAACACTTTTTGTAAAAATTCTAGAATTTTTCATTGCCTTATCTCCTTTAATTATTGATAATTGTTACCTTTTTGCAGTTTCCTCCAGGCACAACACCGTAAGTTCTCTTTGTAAAAAAAAGCAGCTTTTGAAGCACGAAGAAATCCATGCCCGTCATTGGCATAGGAGATCAGGCAAAAGTATCTTTCCAAGAGATGTTTTTTTCTGGATACAGCTTTTATACGGAGGTGCCGAAGTTCAACACACAAGGAGTATTCTAATACTTCAAAGACTAAGGGATTATTAAAGGAAACTTAAAAATCACTTAAAGTGTAATTATTCTCTGCGGAAGGTATTGCCCCCCATAAAGTTTTTTCACTTTCAGGAGGGCTTTTTAATGCGATCAGGAGAAAATCAGAGATCCAGGTTGATATCAACTGAAGAAGTTTTCCCGTCAGCCACGGTGACTGTTGTGTGTGCATTGTGCTTGAGTTTTTCGCTCCAGACCGCAATCTCGTATTTTCCTGCAGGAACATCAGGGATAGTGAACCTGCCATCGTGCTCGCTCACTGCAGCATATTGATTATCAGTAACCACAACCCAGCCAGTCATCTCAGAGTGTACATTGCAGAGCAAATGAACTGGACCTGGCTTATCAAAAGTCACCGATCTTGATTGAGCATCATAGGTATCCACGTTGAATTGTTTGGCCTCGCTTGATGAGTGGATATTGTGATAGATTTTGTCGTGGTTTGTAAAGAGAATGGTAGACCCGACTGGTATCGTTGTGACTTTAGGCACAAAAGTAAGGTTTTCCTGATCGATCGATTTCTGCTGAGGCCGAACCGGTCCCTTGACGCCTGACAGATAGACCACAGCACCTTTTTTGTATTTCTGTAAATCGGTCTGAATTGTCCCTGTAATGGTCCCGCCACAAAAAGCATTTGAAGTCATAAGCCCAAAGAGAGCCATTAACAACGAGGTTTTGATACAGGTTGTCTTGCTTTTAAGCATATTCAGCTCCATATTTTTAGTTGATTAAGGTTACGGGCCCGGTATGGCTTTCTCTTAGACTACTTCTTACAATGTCAAAGTTTAGGAAATAAATAATTAAAAAATAATTAAAAACAAAATATAGGGGGAGCTGGGTGGATGGAAATTGAAAATAAACGGATATGGTGAGTTGCCACTGCCTATCCGGGAATAAACATCCTGACAGCTGCGGCCCCCATCACCGCCACAGCAACCCAGCCAAGAATGATAATCGGCCTGCTGGCAGTAAATTTGCCCATAACCGATTTTTTTGAAACCAGCAGGATAATCACCACCATGAGTGGCACTGCAATGACCCCATTGATTACAGCGCTCCAGAATAAAGCCTTCATGGGACTAATAGGCGTATACTGGATAACAAGCCCGAGCAGGACGCTGACAGCAATAATACTGTAAAACCCAAGAGCATCTTCAGGCTTTTTTTCGAGGCCTGAATTCCAACCCATAGCTTCAGAAAGTGCATAGGCACCTGAACCGGCCAGAACCGGCACACCGATCAAACCAACACCGAGAATCCCTATGGCAAAAAGTATAAATGCAAAGTCCCCTGCAAGTGGCCTGAGAGCATTTGCGGCCTGACCGGCTGTATTGATGTCCGTAATTCCGGATACGTTGAGTGTGACTCCTGTTGCAAGAATGATAAAGTATGCTGTTACATTAGAGTATAACATACCGCTCCATGTATCCCAGCGGATACGCCGAAGCTCTGCGCGGGCAGATTTTGCATTGGAAATGAGTGAAACAGCACCCGGTTTTGAATGCATATCCTCGACCTCTTCGGATGCCTGCCAGAAAAAAAGATAGGGACTGATTGTCGTGCCGAATATGCCGACAACAACTGCAGCTGCATCAGAGTTTGCCGTAAAAGTCGGCCATACAGTCCTCTGTATCACTTCCCCCCAGGGCACATGAACAGAAAATAGTACTGCTGCATAGGCAAGCAGTGAAACAGTCAGCCATTTTAAAAAATTGACATACCGATGATATGGTATAAACACCTGAAGTATCAATGTTCCAAACACAAATACGGCCGTCATGATATGACGATTGAAGCCTGTAATCAGCTCAGCAACTTCCCCCATGGCGGCGACATCAGCTGCAATATTGAGCGTGTTGGCGACCAGCAGGAGAAACACAACACTTTTAAGCACAATTGGAGGAAAAGCGGTTTTGATGTTGGCAGCCAGCCCTTTCCCGGTTACCCGTCCGATTTGCGCGCACATGGATTGAATCGCAGCCATCAATGGAAATGCAAGCGGCATCGTCCAGAGCATATTGAGGCCGAATTGAGCACCAGCCTGAGAATAGGTCGCTATACCGCTTGGGTCATCATCAGCGACTCCTGTAATCAGCCCCGGACCAACCCTTGATAGCGGGTGTTCCTTCAAGCGGTCCCAAAAAAATCGATGCACTTTCACCTTGCCGCTCCATTGAGAATCAATTCTACAAATAATATACAGCCAAAAGACGCCGCCATCGATTTTTTTTGTAAAAACTATTATGCCGAGTATTAGAAAGAATTCCGTATAATTCGAGTGCTTTACAACCCCCAATGTCCTGAAATGCCTTTTAACACACTTGAAACCATCCCTCGGGATGTAATAATACTTTTCGGATGGTACCTCTTCCTTGGTGGTATTACCCTTGCGGTCTACTGGAATAAACGGCGGAATTCCTGATCTGAAGCTAAAATAACGTTATCAGGATAGAAACCGTTGCATGGCACTGCAGGAAGAGTCAAAATCGTGCTGTGAAAAAATTTCCATGGTCATAACCCTCTCCGGTGCACTCTCTTCAGCAAGCGCCTTCATAACCATATCCAGTGCCTCAGGTTTCATCAAGTCGAGTGAGTGATGGTCTTTCCTCTCCAGAGTTCCGTGCATGTGAAGCACTTTTGCTTTATGAAGGTATCGCTCCAGATAGAGCGCAGTCGGAAACCCGTAATATTCAAGATGGCCGACATCAAGAGTGACAGAAAGAGCTGACTCTTCTACCACAGGCCAGACAAGCTCGAAGGGATAGTTAAGATTCTCAACGCAAAAGGTTGATGAAGCTTCATCAGTACCGCTTAAAAGCTTCGCTATAGAATCACGCAGAGCTTCAGCAAAGAGAGTTTTCTCTTCAGAAGAAAACCCGTTTATATCAATCCCCGGCCCGGCCTCGAAATGCATGACATAGGCTGATTTCGGCAGATTGCGCGTAAGCTCGATAATCCTCAGGCATTTCCTGACCGATCGATCCCGCTCATTACTGTCACTATGGCCCAGGTAAACATCAAGAGGCAGATGTACCGAATAGGTCAGAGAAGACTCCTGTGCAATATCTGCCAGCTTCTGCATATCAGCGGAAGAAGGAAGATTGCTGAACTCATCCGACTCAAACAATACCAGCTCAATATCGTCAACCTTCTCTTTAAGGAATTCAACATTGGGGATAATATCAGCTGGAATAATATAGGAGGTGGTCCCGAAACGAAAGGGAAAACGCTGTTTACAAGTCATTGATCTCAGCTGTGAGAGTGTTTCTGGAGTTGAAGCATCAGTTCCTGTATAGATTGCCAGCCGATGGCGCCATCCGTCATCAGTCCGGTTACCAATCGAAGGGCAGCCTTGCCTTCGGTATAATCACGATCAGCTATACCTGAGGCGAGCAGAACTGTTTTGCCTCTTTTCAAGGCTTCACTGGCGAGTTCAAGATTGACAAGGTTTCCTGAGCCAATGGGAACCTGACTGAGAATAACAGTGTCTGCATTATCGATCATCTGCAGCGCTTCGGCTATCGCATCGTTACCGACCGGTGAAAAAGGCTGTTCAAGCACAACCTCAATATTGAGAGCTCTTGCAGCTTCTGCATCGGAATCAAGACGGTTGAGCACCCCTGTTGTTACCTCATAGCCCTCGATAAGCAGCCTGCGATAGAGCTCAATACCGCTTCCGCCTCCGGCAATAACATGAACATGCCTGTTCAGCTTTTTGCGCCGGTTCAAACTGTCGACTGCTCCCGATACCTGTAGATAGCCTGTATAAGGGTCCTGCTGAACACGAAGATCGCAATTGTAGACAGTGCTGAGCAGTGCAGGGTCCAACACCTCAACAGGTGTGCCTGCTTTTACAAGTCTGCCTGTATCCATCAGCAGAAACCGGTCAGAGATGCTGGCAGAAAGCGAAAGGTCATGGCTCACCAGAAGGATGGTCATCTGCTTTTCACGATTGAGATTCATAAGAATCTGGAGCACCTCCTGACGATGATTGATATCGAGATGTGATATTGACTCATCGAGCATGATTATTTTTGGATCCTGCGCCAGAACCATTGCAAGGGCAACGCGCTGCTGTTCTCCACCGCTCAGTTCTGTAAAATAGCGATCCCTCAGCCCCAGAACATCAGTGTAAATCATTGACCGCTCTACAAGATCATGATCCCGGGATGAAATGCCGCCCCATCGACCGATCGAGCTGATTCTGCCATTCATAACAATCTGGCTCACCGTAAAGGCCATTGGCGACTCAATTTTCTGTGGAACAACACCAAGCAGTGAAGCACGGAGTGCGGGTTTGATACGGTGCACATCCTGACCAAACAGCTCAACCACTCCTGACAACGGTTTCAGAAGTGCTGCAGCAGTTTTCAGGAGAGTGCTCTTTCCACAGCCATTCGGGCCTATAAGAGAGACAAATTCCCCTTCCCTGACACTGAATGATACATTATCCAGCACCTTGCGGTGTTTGTATCCGGCGGAAACTCCCCTGAATGTCAAAGCAGCTTGTTCCATACTATGCAATCCAGGCCTGTTTCATTCTCCGCTGCAGAATAATCAGAAAAAAAGGCCCCCCTGCAAGAGCGGTTACAACACCGACAGGAATCTCAATCGGAGCAAGAAGGGTTCGCGCCAGAGCATCGCACACAACAAGGAATGTGCCTCCGCCAAGAGCCGCAAGAGGCACCAGCTTGCGGTTATCGGGGCCGAAAAATGCCCGCATGACATGGGGAACAATCAGTCCGACAAAACCGATCATGCCCGAAAGAGAAACAGCTGTTGCCGCAAGAAGTGTTGCAAAAAGCAATCCCACAACGAGCACAAGATCGGCATGCAGTCCCTGATAATGAGCCATCTCACGGCCAAGCGCAAGGGCGTTCAGGCGAGGAGAAAGCAGCCAGATTCCAGCAAGTCCCCCAAGAATAAGTGCAGCAGAAAGAAGCTGCTGACCGGAAGAAACCGGCTGAAGACTTCCAAGCATCCACCAGATAACGTTGTGCATACCTTCAACGCTTGCCGTTGAAACAAGAAACATGATCACGCTCGAACAGATCGAACTCACAATAACACCGCTGAGAATAAGACTGTAGACTGATGGATGACCACTTGAGCCCTGACTTGCAATCAGGTAGACCAGCATCAGCGTCAAGACAGCCGCAATAAACGCCACGACAGGAAGACCGAGAGAAACAAAAAGACCTGACCCGCCAAGAATGCTGAGTGTTGCCCCGAGACCGGCTCCACCGCTGACCCCGAGAACATAGGGTTCAGCAAGCGGATTACGCAGGAGAGCCTGAAACACCACGCCCGAGGCAGACAAAGCAGCTCCGGTCATCAGCCCCATCAGAAGACGGCTGAAACGCAGTGAAAGAATCGCACTGCCGGAAGGCGATTGCAGATCGGGAATACCAATACCGGAAGGGCCGAGAAGCATCGAGAGAGCGAGGAGTAACAAGACCGCAGCAAAAAACAGAGCAATCCTGAGACCAACTTTTATACGGCTTCTGCCGGTAAAGCTGTTATCCCGGCAGATCTCTGAATCCTGCATAGCCATCAGTTTTCAACACCCTTCATTGCCCCAATCCCCTGTTCATAGCCATGTTTGATCATCGTCATCTCACTAACCGTATCGGCAGCGGCAATTAGCTCAGCAGGAGCATTCCTGCCGGTCACCACCAAAATTTTACCGTCCTCTCCTGAACGCACTGCATCAAGAAGAGGCTCAAGGGGAATAAGGTTCTGGCTCAGCGCAAAACAGAGTTCATCAAGAAGCACGAAATCGTAATCCGGTGAAAGAAGAGCTGCAATAGAGGCATCCAGTCCTTTCCGTGCTGCAATTCGGTGCTGCTCCATAGCCGGACTATCAGGATCCCGCGGAAGAAACCCCTTGCCGAACTGCTCCCACTCTACCCCGGGAAAGTGGCTGAAAAACTTCTGTTCACCAACAGCATCATCGGATTTGACAAACTGTATCACCCTGGCCCGCATTCCATGCCCCAGAGCTCTTGCCAGCATTCCGAATGCCGCAGTACTTTTTCCTTTACCGTTTCCCGTAAAAAGAAGAATCCTTCGTTTTTTCATAGATATATGAGTTCAAAAACGATCATGATGTTATTAAGCTGCAAAATATATCATCATTCCATGTTGCAGGATTGTTCACGATATAAGAGGCAATGGTTTCATACGACTGTCCATCACGAATGATATGTTCATGATAATTGCGTTGCCACAATTTCGCGATACATGGTTGCCAACCAAAAATTTTAATCCCGCGAATATATGCAACAGTGGTTATTGATTTAAACGCATCCAACACATCCCCAACCGTTTTTTGCACAATCCCCGTCGATAATATTTGGTTGGATTGCACGGCATTGGTTTGTTGATTTGAATAAATACCAATTTTGTTTCCCATCCCCGTAGGGGCAATCCCTTGTGGTTGCCCTCCTCGCCGTTGCCCTATTTCCGATTCCCCCATTTCCGGTTTATCATCATGGTTTTGACCGACCACATGGGTCGCCCCTACGGGGATGATTTGCAATATTCCGTGAAAATGATTGGGCATTACAACAAATTCATGCAATTCAATGTTCGTAAATCTATTGATTAATTCCTGCCATTGGGTTTCTATCATTTGTCCGGCATCATTCAATATCATTTCACCATCCGCAATATTTCCAAACATAGACGCCCTGTCCTGACAACATATCGTAACAAAATATGCCCCTGCCTGCGAATAATCATATCCCTTCAATCGTATTGACCGTCGATGATATGTCTTTGGATTATAAGGCATTGGTTTATTGTTTTGAACGAATCCAAAATATCCTCGTAGGGGCAATCCCTTGTGGTTGCCCTATTTCACGTTCATTACCATGGTTTTGGGCGACCACAAGGGTCGCCCCTACGGACCATCGACAATATTGATTTTGATTATACGGCATTGGTTTGTTGATTTGAACCCCCGTACGGGCAATCCCTTGTGGTTGCCCTGTTTTTATTTCCCTATTTCCGATTTATTACCACGGTTTTGGGCGACCACAAGGGTCGCCCCTACGAACCTTCGATGATATTGATTTTGATTGTATGGCATCGGGTTTTTAATTTGAACGCATCCCCAACGTTTTGTTTCCCCTCCCCGTAGGGGCAACCCTTGTGGTTGCCCTCCTCGTGGTTGCCCCGTTCCTTGTTACCCCTATATCTCGTTCATTGAAAAAAATGTCTGATACCCATACCCGCCCCAAGAAAGAGCACCGCAGTCATCCACATCAGCGCAATGCTCTGCCGGATGACAAGTGGAGTACACACACCCGGTTTTACGCCAATCAAAGGTGCCTGACACACAACTCCGCCATACGTTCGTTCCCCGCCAAAGGTCACGCCCAAGGCTCCGGCAAAAGCTGATTCAGGGTAGCCCGAGTTTGGACTTGCGTGAAGCCGCGCTCCCTTAAATACCGCCTTGAACGTATCAAAAAACTTGAGCTTACCGATAGCCGCCGCCACCGCTATCGTCAAAACGGTCAAACGCGCAGGAAGATAGTTGGCAATATCATCCAGCTTGGCTGCCGCCCATCCGAACTCCAGATAACGCTCATTTTTATACCCGAACATGGAATCGAGCGTGTTGATGGCTTTATACGTTATTGCGCCAACCGGGCCGAACAACAGTGCGTAGAACAAGGGCGCAGTCACACCGTCGACGGTGTTTTCGGCCACACTTTCTGTTGCGGCAAGAGCTATGCCGCCTTCGTCGAGAGAGGCTGTATCGCGCCCTACCATCAGAGAGACTTTCTGACGTGCCAACTCAGTGTCACCTGCTTCAAGAGCGGCCTGAACAGCTGTGGCATGATCTCCAAGGTCCCTGAGAGCAAAAGAGCTGTAGAGCAGGTAGATGCTCAGTGCGAGACCTGCGACACGATGCAGTTGACTTAAAAGAGTGATAAGAAGCCAGGCTGAAAGTGCAGAACCGCCAACAATAATAATAACAGCAACAATCCCTGCCAGACGAAGAGACAGATTGGTGCTTCGTATCCATGTTTCAGTTCTCTGGGCAAGCCATCCGATCCCTTTGACAGGATGAATAATCCCGCGAGGATCGCCAAAGGTTAGATCAAGGGTAAATGCCAGCGGGAGAATAAACTCATCCATAAATGCCATAACACCTCAGCTCTATTTTAGTGAATCAGTTGCCTCATGCATTGCATCCAGAAAACGGTTGTTCTCGAAAGGCGTCCTGACTGCAAACCGGAAATATTCAACTTCAAGGCCGGGAAAATTCCGGCAATCTCGAACAAGAATTCCTTGAGTCCCAAGATAAACAAGAAGCTCATCAAGAGAGCAGCCCCTCTGCCATTGCGCCAGAAAAAAATTTGCTGCACCTCCTGCAAGTTCCAGCCCCTCAATCAGCGACAGTGCTGCGCTGATTCTTGGTCTTTCACTTAAAATCATGGCACGCAGCGACTCTTCGTAAGCACTGCATTGCAACAGCCTGACGGCAACCGACTCAGCAATCGCGTTAACCGTCCAGGGTTCCTTAAACTCGAGAAGCCGTTTGATAACTTCAGGATGAGCAATCAGCGCTCCAAGGCGCAACCCTGGCAGGGCATAAAATTTGGTAAGAGAATGTACCACGATCACATTTTTAAGCGCCATCACCTTATCCATCAGGGAGTTATCGGGAAACTCCGGTGTAAACTGAATAAACGCCTCGTCAATAATAAACCATTTATCAGGGAAGCGGCTTGCCAAAGCCATGAAAATTTCCGGCGGCACTTCCGTACCTGTGGGGTTATTGGGATTAGCGGCAAAAAAAGCATCCGCATGGCGCAGGCTGTCAGCAAGAGCCTCAATCCCTGGCAACTGGAAGCCGTTATCGGCATCGAGAGGCAGAAAAACAATCTCAGCGCCAGCTATCCTTGCTGCCCGTTCGTACTCATAAAAAGAGGGGGAAAGCAGCAAAACACGGCGAAGTCCGAGTGCTCTTGGAAGCAGATAAATACCTTCAATTGCCCCATTGAGCGAAAGCACCATGGAGCTTGCAAGATCAAACTTTTCCTGATAATACTCCTTTATACCCCGTCCATCGATCGATGGATAAGCCTGAAGAGCAAAATCCTCGAGCGAAAAAGTCCCGATCGGAGGAAAAATCGGGCTGACATTGACACTGAAGTCAAGCACCTCCCTGCCGTCATCAGTGTAACTTTTTTTGGCGGCGCCACCATGTTTATGATAATAAAGGCTTGTCATGAAAAAGGTTGTTGATCAATAATTTCATTAACCTTATCAAGATCCAGGTGCTGTGAAAAATGTGCAGCAAGAAGTTCATAGCTCTCCTGTCGACCCTTTTCCAGCCGTTCAGCCCTGTATGCCGGTTCCACAAGAGAGAGAAACCATTGTTTTACCGCAGGTTCATCGAATATACCATGAAAATAGGTCCCGATAACTTTTCCATCTCGACTTACAGCCCCGTCAAGGTCATCTGCCGGAGTGTTATTTCGGGATGATACCCTGAGAAATGGCATGCAGTCACCGGCAACAATGCTTCGGCCCATGTGAATCTCATACCCGCAAGCCTCGCAGGTTTCCCCGATAATAAGACCACGAGCATTTGCAAGGCATTTATCCTGTTCAAGAACAGTCTCAACATCAAGAAGACCCAGAGCCTCACTTATACCTACAGGCCCCTCAACTCCATACGGATCGGCGATACTCTTTCCAAGCATCTGAAACCCTCCGCAAAGGCCCATGATAATCCCGCCCCCTTCCCTGAATGCACGGATTTCATCTTCCCAGCCAAGCGACAAGAGCCAGTCAAGATCACCACGCACATTTTTCGATCCCGGAAGAATAAGAGCTTTGTAGCCTTTCAGTGATCGTGGGTAATGGAGATAGTGCAGAGCCACCTGGGAGTCATGCTCCAACGGGGACAAATCAGTAAAGTTTGATATATGAGGGAAATAAATAACTGCGATCCCGATTTTGTCTGCCTCAGGCTCGCCTGTTGGATCAACCTTTGCAGAAAGCGGCACAGCATCTTCAGCATCAATCTGGAACCCCCGGAAATAAGGAATAACGCCAAGAACAGGAACCCCTGTCATCGATTCAAGCATGGTCACGCCATCTTTAAACAGCTCGATATCACCCCGAAAACGGTTGATGACAACCCCGTTGACCAGCGCCCTGTCTTCCGGGGGAATGATGGCAAGGGTTCCTGCAACCTGCGCAAAAACCCCTCCCCTGTCAATGTCCGCAACAAGGATCACGGCGGCATCTGCAGCTCTGGCAGTTCTGAAGTTTACAAAGTCTCTCTTATATAGATTCATCTCAGCGCATGAACCGGCCCCCTCAATAACCACAAGTTCATGCTTGAGCATCAAGCGCTCCAGACTTTCCATTGCAGCTGCAGCCCAGACAGTGGTATCCCGGAAATACCCCTGAGCCGTCTCGGTGGTGCAGACCTTTCCCTGCAGCACCACCTGTGCTCCGGTATCGGAATTGGGCTTGAGAAGCACTGGGTTCATGTCAGCCGTGGGGACAACCCGGGATGCCTCGGCCTGGACAATCTGCGCCCGGCCGATTTCATACCCATCAGGCGTAACACCTGAATTATTAGACATGTTCTGCGCCTTGAAAGGTGCAACATCGATACCGGCATTGCTGAATATCCTGCATAGTGCAGTCGCAACAATGCTTTTACCGACATCCGAACCGGTCCCTAATACTGCAAGGGGGCGGAATTTTTTTTGTGGCATTACCATGTTTCGTGATGAACCAGAGAGTCAAGCTCCATTCTCGGTAGCCATCCTGCCTGCTCGAGCTCCGGTTTTGAATGAAAAAAGCTCACATAACCAATCGCAAGATAGGCAACCGGCACAATATGCGCAGGAATACCGAGCGCAGAGCGGATATGGTCGTGATGGATAATGCTGACCCAGCCGACGCCAAGGTTTTCGGCTCTTGCCGCAAGCCACAGGTTCTGCACAGCACAGACTGAGCTGTAGAGATCCATCTCGGGATTGGCGGTTCTGCCGATTACCACCTCTCCCGTACGCGAGCGGTCACAGGTAATACAGATACCAAGCGGCGACTCCATAATCCCTTCAAGCTTGAACGAGCGGTAGGCATCCTTCTTTTCACCGCTGAACATCTCTGCCGCCTCTGCATGAGCTGTCTCAAACCCCTCTTTAACCTTACGGCGCACCTCCAGGTCTTTCACGACGATAAAATCCCACGGCTGCATAAACCCTACGCTTGGCGCATGGTGGGCGGCATCGAGCAGCCTTGCTATAACCTCTTCCGGAACAGCGTCCGGCAAAAACTGCCCCCTGACGTCACGACGACTGTAAATCACCTTGTAAAGGGCCTCTCTTTCCGCCTCACTGATGGTCATATTCATAACAGGTTGTTTTGTGATGAAAAAAGAAACTCCATTAAAAAGTAACCTTGATACCCGCATAGGACGACCTGCCGGGAGTGGCATAACCCCAGGCTTCTTCATAATAAACGTCAAAGAGATTGTCGAGCCGCCCATAAAGCTCAACCGTGTCGCTCAACTTATACGAAGCTGTCATGTTCATAAGAAAATAGCTTGGAAGCTGCCCCTTGCTTTTTCCCTCAACACCATTATCTATACGCGTTCCTACCCACTGCATGTTTGTGCTGACCTTCAGCTTCGAGGATAACTTGCCGGTTCCTGTAATCCCGACCTTGTTTTTCGGTCGTCTCAGAAGCTCGCTGCCAAGGGGATCAGCAGTTGACGTATAGGTATAATTACAGGCAAGAAGGAGCGGATCAATCGGGTTCCATTCAGCAAAGCTCTCGACACCGTGAGTTTTTGTCAAGCCTGCAACCTGGGCATAGGTGTATGTTGAAAGATCAAAATCAATGCGGTTATCAAAATCCATCCGGAAATACGTTGCCCCGAACTTCAGACGATCAGAAACTTTCTGCTCGAATCCTGTATCCCAGCCGGAAGTTGTTTCAGCGGTAAGCTGTGTATTCCCATACGGAGAAAAGAGCTCGTAGAGAGAGGGAGCCCTGAAGCCTGTTCCATAACTGAACTTCAGAACAGTATCATTGATGGTGTAAGATGGCGCAACCCTGTAGGTGGTTTTACTGCCGAACTTTTCATTATCCTCATACCTCAAACCGCCAACGACTTTCACTCCTCCAAGACGCCACTGATCCTGCACGAACACACTGTTCGAACCAACTCCTTTGTCAAGCAGGGATGCATAAGTGCCAAAATTCTGGTTGATCATGCTCTCCTGCTGGTAATTCAACCCGACAGACACTGTATTGTTTTCTTCTACAGCAACATCCCCCTGCCAGCCTATTTCATAGCGGTGTCCATTAAACTTGCTTGACAAGGCACCGCTCGTCAGATAGGAACGATCCTGATCATAAACATTATAGTAAAGCGTTGAAACCAGAGGCTTATAGTTCATTTTCAGCGCAACACGACCACTGAACTGGTCAGAATCCTGATTAAGTCCTGATGTATCAGAACCGCTGTAATCGTACGCCACATTAGCTTTCGTATATCTGAGAACTGTTTCAAGAGAGGTATGGTCGTTCAAACGCAAACCGAAGTTTCCCGACAGGGATGTATTTTCATACCCGTCTTTTTCAAAAACTTTTCCTTTTGGATTTATCCAGCTGTTGTTTTGATCAACTGCTGAAAAGCCCTCTGTTTTTAACCGTGAAACCCCGACTGAATAGTTCAGAATACCCTGCTGACCGTTTGTTCCCGCATAGGCTTTGTATGTCCCATAGGATCCCCCTTCTAAACCTGCAAACGACTGAGGCGTTGATGTCCCCTTTTTTGTAATAATATTGATGACCCCGGCTGAAGCATTGGAGCCGTACAAAAAGCTGACCGTGCCACGTACAATTTCTATTCGATCAATGTTATCGACGGTGAGATTGGCGAAATTCGGAGCACGATTTGCATCAGCTGGATCGTTGGATGGAACACCATCGATAAGGACAAGAGTGTTTTTTGCGTCTGCACCTCTTAAAAAAACACTAGCAAGGGTACCAGGTCCACCATTGGAAGCAACATCAATTCCTGCAGTTCCCTTGATAACCTCTTCAACGCTCTGTTTTCCTAAATTCCTGATATCCTCAGCAGTAATGACCGTAACGGATGAACCGCCGGTATCACTGATAGAATTGAGGGTTTTCGTTGCCGTGACAATCATCTCATCACCGGCATAGCTTTTTGTCTGCTCTGCACCGAAAACTCCTTTGCTGCATAGCAAACCTGCCATCACAACAAGAAATACTTTTTTGTTCATTTTTGTTTTTTAACCTGTTTTCAGTTTTAGAAATACATCAACTGACAGGGGTAAGCTAAAGGCGGCGTGTAACGGCATGAAACATTGCCCGACGACTTTTCACAAAAGGCTGTTTTGGAAACAGAATAGACATGCAAAAGCCTGATGGCTTATGTGCTCTGAATAATCAAAACAAATACCTTGCAAAAAGATCAAGCAGAAAGCAATGCAAAAGAAGTACAGCTTTGCCCCGACTATATCCCGTAGTCCGATCTTGTAATGCAAAAATAACTGGCAGGTCTCCTGACTATAACGGCTTACATCTGTTCCGGGCCTTCCCGCAGTTTTCCTGAGTGGAAAACAGTGCAGTGACCTGAAACAACCGCGAAATAACTATGCATGTGGCCATGCCTCAGCTTTGCGGTTACCGTTGTACAGTTGCGGGTACAGTTTACGATTCTCACGTAATTCCCTATTCTCCGGCTTTTAAGCCGGCACCAGCTACAACAAAAGAACAATTATGGTGTACTAAATAACAATTTCCCTAGAAAGAAACAAAAAGTAAGGGCTACCTCCTCATTTATAGCTGCCTTTAAGTGTCACATCAAATCACATATTTAATACGACATGGTTTTATAAGACAAAAAAGGCCAAAAAACAGGGGGAGTTAGCGCCTCTTTTCAGAGTTTCATCAAACGACCGTTTTATGAGACCGATGTTTTATCGTTATCGGGACAAGCAATTCCTTTTCAAGTGTAGTAAACTCGGAGATATTTTTTCACTTACGGATTTGCTCAGTCTTTCCTTGACTTTGTGACTACAACGCACGATTTTGAAGCCGACGGCGATGATTGGCTGAAGATTATAGTGTTCCACTTCACGCCGAACTTCCCGACTGCCCTCAGTTTGAACTATTAAGTATTGCTTAACAGTTGCCTCTGGTTCAAGCTCATTATCGGTAAAAAATGTATCTGCAGCAGTTATTCGAAAATGTCGAATAACTGAATCCGCATTGAACTCGATAGGCCAGTCACCAGACTCCGGAGACCAACTCCTCCTCCGCAAACATTCTCTCTGGCGAAAGTCAAAAAACAAGCATCCTTTTTGCTTTTTGAACCTTTCAGAGGGTAGCGCTTCAAGAGCAAGAGATATGACCGAGGGTAGCTTTATGATGTAACAAGAGCAGAATAAAAGGCAATATGAAATATTATTGAATATCTTATAAAATTCACTAAATTGTTCTCCCTCATTCTACCATATTAGGAGAAAGGAGTTTCGAGGCTCGATGCATCAAGGTATGCACCGAGCCTTGCGGTTTTAATGTACTTCCTGCAATTTTTTCTTCTTCTTCCTGACTTCATACATAACGGAGTCCTGAATGCTCGGAGAGTCAATAAAATCAAGGGGTGATTTTGTTTTTGCCTTTGTAGTGCCTAGTGAGTTATTTTTCTTGGATTTATTCTGCTTTTTTGTATTTTTCCTCTATCAGATTTCCTCACCTATCTTTTCTCGAGTATGTTCGTCCGTGTTAAAAGCACTCCGAATTCACCACGACAATCGGTTCAGATTGTTGCCAGTGAACGCGTTGGCGATAAGGTCATTCAGCGCATTATCCGTCATGTCGGCATTGCTCTCAATGATGAGGAGCTGGTACACATGAAAGAACTTGCTGAATTCATCAAGGCTGGTCTTGAAACACAATCGTCTCCTTCATTGTTCCGTCCTGATGAACTTGCTCGCATGGTCATCGATGGGCGTAAAAAGGCTGATCTGCTGACTGATGAACCCTTGAAGGTTGATCTTCGGCAACTTCGTGAGGAGAGTCGTGTTGTCGTTGGTATTCATGAAGTGTATGGGAAGCTCTTTGACGAACTTGGCTTTGATCGGGTGGTCGGTGATCCTGTACGCCGAGTGCAGGCAGCAAAAACTATCAAGCACCTGGTGATGGCCCGCATTGCCAATCCTGCAAGTAAACGCCAGAGTGTGATTGATTTGGAGCGTGATTTTGGTATCAAGCTTGATTTAAATGCGGTATACCGGACGTTGGATTATATTGATGACGAGAGCCTTGCGCTCCTTCAGCGGAAGGCATGGGATGCTGTTACTGGATTGTTCGCCGAGAAAATCAATGTTGTCTTTTACGATTGCACGACGCTCTATTTTGAGACGGTGGCAGAGGATGACCTGCGTGATAAAGGATACAGCAAGGATATGAAGTTTAATCAAAGCCAGGTCTTGCTGGCGTTGATGGTGACCAAAGATGGGTTGCCGCTTGGCTATCGACTCTACAACGGAGCAACATTTGAGGGAGATACACTCAAAGATGCCGTTGCGCATTTGCAACGCAGGACGGAGGTTGACCAGATTATTTTTGTGGCTGATAGCGGGTTGCTTTCAAAAGCAAATCTTGATTGGATTGAAGCAAGTGACAAACAGTATATCGTGGCTGCACGACTGAAGAATCAGCCTGAAAGCATCAAAAAAGAGATTCTTGACAAGGCAAGTTATCTGCAGGGTGAGCAGATGCTCTATAAAGAGATCGCACTACCGGGAAATAGGCGCCTGTTGGTTAATTATTCACAAAAGCGAGCCATAAAAGATGCTCATGACCGGGAAAGAACTCTTGCCAAACTGCAGAAAAAAGTCAAGGCATCAAAAAGTCCTGAATCGTTTATCAGTAACTTCGGCTACCGAAAGTATCTCAAGATAGAAAATCAGCAACAGGTCACGATTGATGAAGAAAAAATCAAACTTGCTGAGCAATGGGACGGCCTGCATGGGGTGATTACTAATAGTAAAGAGATGCCAGCGAAAACAGCGTTTGAGCATTACAAGGGGTTGTGGCAGGTCGAAGAATCATTCCGATTAACGAAACATGACTTGCAAGTACGGCCAATCTATCATTGGACTCCAAAACGTATTCAGGCGCATATAGCGATATGCTTTATGTCGCTGGTTTGCATCAGGCATTTATCCTACCGGGTAAAATTGCAATACCAGCCATTGTCCCCAGAGATCATCCGCAACGAGCTGGTGCATGTGCAGCAAAGTATTCTCATCCATAAGACAAGCAGCCATCGATACGCCATCCCCTCTAAACCAACGCTGCATGCCCAGAAGATCTATCAGGTCATGGGAGAAAAAGTCAGCGCCATTCCCTTTTTACTGAAGTAATATTTATTGGTAATTACAGCAATGTAGTGCCTAATTTTTGAGACACACCCCCGCTATTGCTAGCCCTGCAGGGTTTTATGTATGAAGTCGGGAGGCTCGATGCATCAAGGTATGCACCGAGCCTTGCGGTTTTAATGTACTTCCTGCAATTTTTTCTTCTTCTTTTTACGAATCTCCTTTCTTCCACCCACCTCATTCAAGAAATAAGCTGGTACACGTTCACTACAAAAACGTAACCCTGCAAATAACCCATGGGCGCAACCCGATCATCCAGTGGGTCAGGGTTGATGTCCGGCATAGGTTTTTCATCAAAAGAGGGATTCAGTGTGGAGCGTCGCATTTGCCCATATCGTTTTTATTGTTCTTGATTGTTGGGATCATGACAGGGACTCCTTATCAGATATTTCAATCATAGATAAACCGGCTGGCGTTGTTATGTATCGCTGTTTCGAGCTTTGGGGTTTATCAGGAATGGATCGCTCAAGTAATCCCGCTGATAGGAGTGGTTCAAGATATTGTTTACGGAAGTGCTCACGGTCCTTGATTGCCGCTACCGCCTGCAACTCTTCCCTCGATTTCTCTGCTCATGCAGATGCTTGGAGTATTGCCAAGACTTGCGGGGTATCCTTTTCATCCGCCAACTTCCGCTGCATTGCATATTTGTTACCACGAATCAACACGGTTTTTACAAGACGTATAACCAGTCACGCTCTACAGCCTTTTGCCGCAACTTTTTAGCTAATTTTTCAGATTGAGGATATGAATACTTAGAAAAATCGATAAGAGCATGTTCAGGAAACGGCTCTGGATCAGATAAAACAGGTAGGCT
Source organism: Chlorobium sp. (assembly GCA_005843825.1). GTDB lineage: Bacteria > Bacteroidota > Chlorobiia > Chlorobiales > Chlorobiaceae > Chlorobium. The sequence goes on along the minus strand of SZXX01000027.1, from coordinate 33,516 downwards.
TAACTCATTACATTCTTTGACACTGACAGCCATAACACCAGCTGAGCTTTTTACCAGCTTTTTAGTATAGTGTTCGTAAGCCTTCTCTGCGGAAATCATGTCATGGTCATAGACGGAAAGTTTTGAATTATCCTTGGTTGTTGGGCGAAATGCCTGGGAGGTTATCTGGCCTTGTTTAATAAAACTTGGGTGAATTTGGCGAAGCATCAAACTACTATCATTCATACTTCGGCCTCCGATATAGCCTTGATTTCCTGATTAAGCAAGACACAATCATCAGGTTTGTTAAAATCAAAAGATTTTATGATTTCATCATCATTTCTCATATTCAAAGCATGAAAGTCTCCCCTGTGGTTATTTAAATTGACAGCAAGGGATATTTCATAAGCATTCAAGGCCCATTCAATTTGCACACCCCCTTCCGGTGTCGGATAAATGCGCGGCACAGGCAAATCTTCAGGATAACAAGCTTCAAAATATCCTGCAAGCCAGTCCAAGCCTTCTTTACATGGAGCAATACCTTCACCGTCAAGCCAGCCATTTTCCAGAGAACGAAGTTCATCCAACTGAACCAAAACATCGTTATTCTCCAGCAAGCTGATGTGATCGACAGAATCGATGCTTTGAAGTCGATTATTGCGATTAAACCTTCCTATTCCCTGCAGCATGACTATACCTCCATTACCATAACGCATGAATGCCTCTTTCACGATCTCACAATGTTGCGGTGAAATAGGCGCACTTACTGTAGGCCCACTGATAACGTGCAAATCAAACGTCATTTTCGCCTGATCAGCAGCAGGTATTGATCCTCTCAGCGTAATCTCCTCGGTAAGCTCCAATACGTTGGAGGAGGCAAGCAGTAATTTTCTGCGCGTTCCTTTGTTAAGTCGCGCCGGTTGATTTTCATCAGCAGGATTTAACTCAAGAGACTCACCATCTCTAAGACTTCTGCCTATCCGATCAAAATAGCAAAGAAGATTTTCAGGCAGATACTCCTTGATATCCCGGTTTTGTTCAGCAGCATTAACAGCTTTAACTATCGAATCTTTTGCTTTGTTGAAGTAATGTGCATTGTCAGAAGGAAAAAGAGCCATACTTGTTCCTGTAAGTGTAAAGAACAAGGCTATTCTTGGGATAGCACTGCCCTCTTCAATTCCTGTCAGCTTAAGCGAAACCCCATTCGTAAAACCACGAGGAATGCGTTTTCTGTCAGGGTGTTCATGCATGTACTCCCATTTGGCAGTTTCAACGACCATCTCTTCCAGTACAGCCAAATCACGAAGAACTTCAAGAGGAATGGCATGTCCCGAAAATCGTTCACCAACGAGCCGGGGGCTAAGGAATTCAATGTTGTTCAAAGTGCTGCTCATTTCGCTCTATTGTTGGTTAGATGTCAATATAACAACAAGAATACAAAAAGAGCCATACAGGGCACCTGCGCCTGTCCATATAAGCCATGTATGGACTCTGAATTGCCGCTGGCCGCAACAAAGGTAAGATATTCAGCAGCCGATAAGGGGACAATAGTTGCCTCATTTTTCCGAGGAATCCGTGGATTTCTATCATTGCTCATCCCTCAACCTCCATCCGTTTATGAACTTTTTTTCCAGTTGCAGCAGCCTTTCTTTCGTTGTATCAACATTCATAAAAAACCCCTGCTCTTCTCGCCAGATTGACTGAAGAATTCGAGCTTTTCACTGAAAGTCAGATTTATCAACAGACTCCTTCGCTTGTAGAGCCTCTGCAAGCTGTGTTAAATTCATTACAGTCCTTGATAAAATTTTTTGATTTTCTGAGCCATCAACATTCTTCGAGCCCCGAGAAAATCCTCGTAATCTTTTAACGTCATCTGATAGATGTTACCAGGGATGCAGTTGGCCTCAAGATTTGCTTCGAACTCTGGAAGAGTATCGATACCGCCAAAAGCAAGTTTACCACTTTGACATTGCTCACGGATTTGTCCGATATATTCTGCCGGGGAGCGTTTTCCTACCCTAATATTAATCTCTTGCTGGACATAGACATAGTTAGCCACCTGATTATACTGACTCTGGCTAATACCATTTTCCTTCAAATACTGCCGAGGAAAAATGTGATGAATATCCCCCCTATGTTCGATCATCTCCTTGACACTTATGTCTCGCGACAGGAACCCTTTGTCATTGAACTTTGCCTGAGCAGCCCAAAAGACATGAAGCGCGGGCGCGCTACTGCCTGATGTCGTCAGACGCTGGGTCAAACCTGAATCCCAAAACGAATCGCTCAAGTATGCAGTTTCTACATCTTGGAGGACACGCTCAATACCTGATTCATTGATCTCTCTGATGTCGCTGTCAAATTTAGATTCCGGGGAGCCGGAATAGCGACCAAGAAGAATGCTCATGACAAACCATCTCCGGACATAGCGCTCTATCAACGCATCTTCCATCCTGATTTCTTTCAGATGCAGAAAAAGGACATAAGCGAAATTCAGAGCGTTCTGTGAACGCATCAATTTCGAATCAACAAATCCGGCAGATTTTATAATCATGACGAACCGCTTGAAAAGTGTCTCGTTCATGAAGGTTATCACTGCTTCGCTGAGCCGCATAAAAGAGGCTTCAGCAATAGCATCCTCGTAGGTGCGGGTTTCAAAATTACGACCGGAAAGAAGACTCACGAGGTCACTGAGTTTACCCCGCTTAAATTTGTAACAAAAAGCTACTCGAAGCATATCATTATAGTCCGGATCATAGAGGTCGTCGTTTTCTTCACGAATCCACTTCATTTTGCTGAAGTAGTCGGTTTTGACGAACTCCTTGTCGTTTTCGGAGATATGTGTATAAAATTCGGGCTTTACCGCCATGTGACAGAAGTAGTCAATAGCTTTGCGCAACACATTGCCGCCATAGGTTTCATTGGCTGCAATCTTGGACATTGCAAAATCAGCTTGACTGAGAACAACTCCCTTGGAATTGATGCGTATGAAAATCTCGGTGACTGTCTCGATTTCCAGATCATGGTTCAGCTCGATCATTCCTATAGGGCGTTGCACAATTGACTTGAGGCGCTGAATATTACGTTCCAAGGCGCTTTCGCTGGCTTCCGGGTTCTTGTCCTGATAGGTTCTTACAAACTGCAGGGTAGAGAACTCAGGTTTGATGATTTCAGCGATATCATGAACCCACGCCTTGTCTTTTTGAATTGCAGGGTTAAGTACCTCAAAACGTTCTTCAATAGGATGAAAAGCAATTTTAATGATGACTTTATTGTAGGAGTCATCTATAACAGGCTGACCAACCAGAGCGGTTGTAAGGGCTGTGACGCGTTGTTGTCCATCAATCAATACCTTCTTACCCATTGAGAGCGTTCCATCCTTAAGCCTGACATCCGGGTTTCTCCAAGAGATGATATACCCTACAGGGTAACCTTGGTAAAGGCTATCCATAAGGTCCCTGACTTTGGTGCTATCCCAGACAAATGGGCGCTGGATTTCAGGAATAGCAATTTAACCCGATTTAACCCAGTTGACAATATTGTCGATGTTATACTGGTTGACTTGGTATTTCTGCATTAAGCTTATTTACTTCTGATTATTAATAATTCTTAGTGGTGTTAAAAATATGATATAGACCCACTATCAAGTGTTAGTCATATTATTTTTCAACTTGCATCTCCAGGCAAAACAACTATATCGTAATTATCTCTAAGTTCGCATTCATGCAAAAGTGCCTTCCAATCCTTTTCTGGAAGAACTCTATGTGTTTCATATATAACAAAAAGCAAGTTTTTCCATTTGGATGATTTGTAACCATTTGTATCAGCAAGAATCTGGTCAACAACGAGCTTTGCGTCTTTTTTCGAATTTACAAACTTATATTCAATGAGTGTTTGTGTTGAAGGAATGCCAGAATCTGGTTCAAAATTCTTGATTGGCTTTGTTAGAGAAGGTTTCCTTTTGAGATCGGAGAAATAGCATTTGAGTATCGATTCTATTCGATCATGTACATCAGCCTCGTTTTTTGGTTGAGTTTTGAAAAGGGCTATATCACAAATTACATAAAGCGCCTGTTTAATGATCGCTTTTATGTCATGCATCTCAGAAGTGGCTGAATCGTCTAAACCATATAAACTTGATATCCCATTAACAATTATTCTTAACTTTTCTATAGAGTCTATATATGGGTCATCAATCCCCATAGAACTATCGGAAAATCCATTTTTCTTAGCTAATTCAAATAATATCGATACATTCTTATATGTTTCTGTAAGATTCAAATGTTCGAGTAAAATGAGCACCGCCACAAAAGCGCTCTCTGCATAATATTCAGTTATATCCTTATCTTCGTCATAATCAAGAGCAGGATCGATGCGCTGTTTATTGTAAAAAGAATTCATGAATGAATGATTCGCACTATTCATACGCTCATTAATCGCTTTTATAGCTTTTTCTATATTAACACCCATAATTTTTTAAAATAAATTAGAAAAACTCAACATTATAAATCTATTTAATCTAGATTTTATTCTTTGACTTCTTAGTATATTTTTCGAGCCATTGATATTTATACCTTATATATTGACCGCTATTCGCAATATTATCATCAACAATTTTTTCTACTAGTGCTATAACTATAGGGAGATTTGATGCGTCTTCAAATTCCCATCTAATCGAAAAATCATCTTCATATTCTGCCAAAAACTCTCCTGATGAACGATTAATATTTTTATGAAGTAAATCCATATAATAAATCCCTGCTTCATCTTTTAAAATATAGTCTTTTAACTTCCCTAATAATCCGAACGGATATGCAACACAATTTGATTCACTAATATACTCATAAGCTTTATCACTCAATACAATCCTAGGATAGATTGCACAAGTCGACTCGAGCTCATGCGCCTCTATTAAAGCATTACCTAATGTAATATCTTTTTCTCCATTTTCTCTCAATGGCCAATACATATTTCCGATAGTAATTGCACCTCTAACACATAACCCTTTCTTCCATAACTCATCTTGCAAATATCGTATCACCAAAAATAAATGAGAAATATCGGCCGGGGAATCTTTTATAAAAAATACTACTGAATCTGAAAAAAATCGACTTTGAAAATCGATTTTTCTTTCAACACCTTCTCCCTGGGTGACTTTTTTGCCTCCAGTAGAAATCCCGGAACATATCTTCAATGAGTCCACCAATATCTTGATAACTCCGTTATCTTTCTCACTTTGCATAACCTTGTTCTTAAACCCAAGAATATCTAAGAACGCAACAATACTACGCTCATAACATGATGATTCTGGTAAATTATTTCCTAAAGCAACATCAATTTGTTGATTTATCATCCTTAATAACTTTAGTTTCTAATTATTCAATAATTATCAAATTAAACTACAATATGTATTTCGCATTAACATAAAGCCACGCAAGTAGTCTTTACATATTCATACGAATTTGGCTGTCTTTATCAGATCCGATATTTTTTTCTTTACTTTTCACCTTCTTCTCCCACAGCCCCTCCTCAACTTCCTGATCGTGAATATTGTGATTCAGCTCAAGGAGCCGCTTGAGGATTTCGCGACGAGCGTCAGGGTGGATGGTATAGCGGATGCGGTCATTTTCGGGGAGGTATTCTACTTCGTAGAAGTCGTGGCGGAGGTTGATGTCTGACCATCCGTATGCTTCGAGGACAGCGTTGTCCATCTGGAGATGGAGATTACGAAGTTTCTGGATGCCGTTGACAGCTTCGTTAAAGGTGATGGTTCGGGGAGTTTTTGCGAGGTGTTTGCGCAGGTGTGCGGCATCTTTTCCGAGTTGTTTTTGAAGGGTTTTGTCGTCAAGTTGTTCTTCATCCGGTGTTATCGGGCGCAGCAGTTGGGCGTGGAAAAGATTATAGGTTTTTGTGAGGCCAAGCTGCATTAACAATGTTATGCGTTTTCTGTATTGATGATATTTTTCTCCTATTGTACAAATATCACTGCCTTGATTATTAAAAATATCTTCAGGAAAAGGATAATTATTTAGCACTTTGGATTCTATGTAAACAGGAGTTGACCCTTGAGTTGTAAAAAAATTTACAACCCAACTGAAGTGTATATTAGATTGTAGAACAGAAAAAAGCGAATAGGAGTTGTCTTTGAAAACAACAAGTGAGTCAGAAAACACCTGTTTGTTTGAAACAAAAACAAACGCGAGTACTTTGTTAACTCTTGCAGTGACTAAAACCTGATCAAAGTCTTTAATCTCCAAATAATGATCAAGTCTTTTATCCCAAAACTTCCAATAGTCGTACTCATGTATTTGATGACTATTTCTTATAATATTCTCCCTGTAGGCTCTTACATTATTTTCAACTATTTGAAATGGTAGTACATATTCCATCGCCTTCTCTTTTTCCCAATCAAAAAAATTTATTACATATCGATGTGCAATAGATTCAAGATTTTCATTTACCTCTCTTCCTCCTAAGTATGGATAAATTACATCTGCATTTAAAGAATCCGCATTAATAAGATTGTCTTTTTCTTTTGCATCAACAATAAATCCGTCGCCATAAACAGATGTGCCTTTGAATGATAAACGGGAGCTTTTTTTCAAATCAAATGTCTTTAAGTCAAAATCATCATTTTTGAGCAAGTAATTAATATTATCAACGCTTACTCCATTTAATATTTTACCGCTTGCAAGTCGGTTTTTAATGACACTTATTACATGGATTGTAACAGTAGCATCTCCTGGCCAAACAGAATTTGTTTTGGCATAGTTTATCATACCACCAGTATCAATAATAATCTTTAACGACCCCTCTGCGGATTCGCCCTGAGAAATTGTATTTGTGCTGATAACAGAAAAAAAACCTTTACTTTTAACAAGATCGAATATTCTTCTAAAAAAATACGCAATCAAATCACATCGTCCTTTTGTTCCGCCATATAAATACTTTAATGATTCAAAATAATTATGACCAAAATTAGTTGCGATATATGTCCCCCCTAAATATGGTGGATTTCCTAAAAGACAATCAAATCCACCATTTATAAGCACCTCCGGAAACTCAAGAAACCAGTGAAAGAATCGATGAGAATCAGCTTGGTTAAAAACATCAACTTCAAAAGCAAACGGAACAGCCTGACCGCCACGAAGGTAACTGAAATAGGTTTTGTCGGTCACGAACGCCTCTTTATGCTCATTGGTTTTTGGCACAAAGAACTGCATCACCTGTATGTCGGCAAGGAGCTTCAAAGTATGAAGGATTTTTCCGTTCTGGAGGTTGCGATAGGCTTTTGCTTTGCCCTCAATCTCTTCCGGTGTATCCTCCGGCATAGCGTTGAAAGTTCGTAACTGCCCCATCAGCAGCTCCATTTTCTGCATCACTTCGTTGTTTGCTCCGAGCATCAACTGCAACCCGAGCGAACCGGTTTCGGCTTCCCGCTGTTTGCGCTCTATCTTGTTGCGTTTGGCCAGAGCAGAGGCGATCAGTTTGTCGTCACCCGGAAGTGCCTTGAAGGCTTCGTCAGCTATGCCCCGGAAAAGCTCCTCCTGATGGGCAAGTCCGACAATGGCGTCGCCGCATTTGATGTGATGGTCGAGAAAGTTGAGTGGTTCGCCGGGGTTATGGGCTTCGAGCCAGAGCGCCACCTTGCAGAGGTTAACGGCGAGGGGGTTTTTATCGACCCCGTAGATGCATGTTCGGATGACGTCACGCAAGGCATGGCGCATGGCGGTTGGTGAGGGCTGCTCTTCTCTGGTACGCACCCTTGCCAGTTCAATGGCGATCTTTCGGGCGGCGGAGAGGAGGATGTGGCCACTGCCGCAGGCTACGTCACACACCCTTATAGAGAGGAGCGCGGCTTCGGGGTTGGGTGCCTTGAGCTTCTCTTCGATGACAAAGTCGAGCGAGTATTTGATGAGCGGCTTGACCAGCTCTTCGGGGGTATAGTGAGCGCCTGATTCACCACGCCCCTTGCCCTCTTTAAAGGTGAAGTGGGTTGTGCCGTTGATCTCCCTGAATTCGGCGTCATATTCAAGAAGCCCTTCATAGACCGAACCAAACTCTTCGACGTCGAGGTCAGAGTAGTTGACCCGCACCTGTTGCTTCTGTTCGTTCTCGAAAAAGGTGAGGCGGCGGATCACCTTCAGAAGCGCTTCGTTGCTGAGAGAGAGTGTCGGGAGTTGACCGAGAGCAACTGCACTGAAGATACCGGAGCCAAGTGGCTTGATGCCAAGCCTCTCACCGTAGAAGCCATCTTCGAAAAGGCGGAATGTAGCTTTGAGCCCCTGCCAGAGGTCGTGCTTTCGGCCATCAACGTAGTGGAGCTTTGCCGCCAGTTTACGCAGGCGTTCTATACTGTAGTAGTCGTAGTAGAGCTTGCGTTGACGCTGAAGCTCCTCATCCTTTGTTTCCGCATAGACAAGGTTACGCTCTTCAATGACGATGAGAAAGAGGATACGGTAGATAAGCTGGAGCTGCTCCGCATAAAAGTCAGCCGGATTCATGATGCCTTGTGCAATCCGCTGCCGCAACTCTTCATTGCCGGGGTGACGGAGAAAACCATTGGCAAGATCGAGTATGGATTTTTCAACTGCTTTGCTTAGGTTTTTTCGAATACATGACCCTGCTTCGAGAGATTTCTGGTGGTAGTATTCAATCGGCGAGTTCTCGGACTCTTCCTGACTTTTCGGCATCCGGGTGGCATGAAGCAAGCGGAAAAGAATGGCAAAATCGGCATAGAGATCCTCTTCCATCATCTTTTCGAGGTTGAACTCCAGATAGCTCAGCCTCACAAGCCGGGTGGCATCCCTGAGCAGGCGAAGAAAGCGCCCGTTCGTTACCAGAGCGTATGTGTGCTCGGTATTGTTCAGATACTCCTGAACCAGTGCATGAGGCCCAAGACGGGGACCACCCGTTTCCCTGCGTCGATCGAGATCGTCGCGCAACCCCATGATGTGGATGGGAAAACCGTTCAGGTTGGCCGCAATGTGGCTTATGGCATAGCTCTTTCCGGTATCGGGGTGGATGACAGCCTGTGCTTTTTCAACATCGTAGCCAAGAGTGCGAAGCAACGGGATCATCCATGAGTTGCGGGTTTCACTTGCGCCGCTGTCGCCATCATGGAGACGTGCCGCGCGGAGCGTAAACGCCATGTAGTGGGCTTTTGCAGCGTTCCAGGCCACACCGATTTCATCACGAACAGCAGTCTTGCGGTCGAGCGCAAAATCCGACGGTGTCTGGAATTTTTCATCATCGCTGCGGATCTTGTTGATGATCTCGGATGAGATGATATTGCCTTGTATGATAATACTGCTGAATGCCATCTCGTATACGTTTTTCCGTGAATGCGTTGAGCACTGCTATTAAAAAAGAGTTTGGGGAACCGGGGTCAGCACGTAGACGCCTATGATATCCGGAGGCAATACCGGATAAACCGCTTCATAGCGTTTGCCTCCAACCAGCTCCTTGAACCTTCCGTGTGCCTCAACAAGGTGTTCTGCCCTTAGTTCAGCTTCATCCTTGAATTGTCCGGCTTTTGCATGAAACACGATCTGCTCTGTTTCGAAAATGTTCTGCTGCATTTCGAGTGAAAGATTTGCCTTTGACGTGGCTTCAAGCAGCAGCTTTTTTGCTTCATCAGATGGAAGTACCCCGGAAGCCACATCGCTGCCGCGGTATCCCCAGAGAGAGATCTCTTCAGAAATCACCTCCCGTTTTCCGCTCACTTCCCTGATGACATTTCGAACACGGAACTGCACAAGGGTTGTTTTGATCGACACACTATCGGTTTGAATGACCGCCGCTCGTGCAATCCGTTTGTAACCCTGCCTTGGTTCAAAGGCAAGTGAGAGCAGAAACTGGCTCAATTGTTCAACGAAAAGATGGTTTCTGCCGATATAGCGATAACCCGCCGGGGTCGGTGATGCAAAGCTTACTCTCACCGGCTTTGATGATGTGGATGAAAAATGAATTTTAAGATGTTCAGGCAAATTGGTCAGCGTGAGCAGATAGCCGGTTTTGTCACGCTGAACAGAACCTCCAAGGTGCACGACCGCCGCAAGCACAAAGGATTCAACCGAGTGAGAGTCACCGATGGCCTCGTCAATTTCATCAAGGCTTTGATTGATAGCATCACTGTCAATACTTTCATGGGCAAAGATTGAACGGAGGTTTTCAGCTTTTTTTCGGGCAACTTCAAGTTCGTTGGTAAACAACTCGTCGGCAAAGAGGGTCATCTGCTGGCCATTCCTGATCGTTTCGGTTTCCAGCAAAACATCCCTGATGACCGCATCCATGATGGAGGTTGTATCGTCACCAAGAGAGATACTGACACCGGTCGTCTTCTGGATATCCCGGACTTTGCGGATAAGAATGTTCAGAACAATACGGTCAATCGGATTGTCATCACCCCAAAGCAAAAGGGTTTTAACCACTTTCGCTCGCTGACCGTATCGGTCAACACGGCCTTCCCGCTGTTCGATACGGTTCGGGTTCCAGGGCAGATCATAATGCAGCACAGCGGTAAAGAGCTGCTGCAAGTTAATGCCTTCACTCAGGCAGTCAGTTGCAACCATTACCCGCTGAGTGGAGTCTGCCATCAGGTTGATTTTTTCGCGGCGCTGTTCATCGGCGAGTTCAGAAGTAACAACCTGCACATCAACCGATTCCGGCAATGCCGCTTTGAGCAGGGAGCCGATATAATTTGCTGTTGCAATATAGCGGCAAAAGACAATCGGGTTAAAACCCTCTTTAAGCCAGGTTTTAACAAATTCAATAGCCTGCTTTGCTTTCCAGTCATGCTCAATTCCGGACAATCGCTCAGCTTTGACGCAAAGCAGCGAGAGTGCCGCTATCTCGTTGCTGTTCAGCTCAGCATTATCAAGCAGTTCCGTATTGCCGGTATCATTTTCATCACTGAGAGTTTCAATGAGCGGATTTTTCTCCTGTTCTGCGAAAAGCTCTCGCTCATCCTGATCAAGTTTTCTCTGCTGCCGGTTCTGCAGCATCTCTACTGCTGCAGCAGGGCTTGACATCACTCCGCGAAGCAGGGCCAGTGCAGCCCAGTAGCGGATTCTCGACGAACGATGCTTTGAACCCTCTTTGCTTATTCCCCGGGCAAATTCGAGAATGTCTCGATAGAACTGCTCGTATCGCTCGGAAAGTTTATAGGCGATCTCCTTAGGATCACGCTTGGGAAAGGGGGTTTCTTCATCACCTGAAGTACGGTGCCATGTGAGAATATTTTCCCGTTTGCGCTGAAGAAAATGGCGGGCTATGCGGCGACGCTTTGTCTGGTCAATCTGGTCAAGCGCGTAGCGTTCAAACTCAGGGTTCAGAAGCCCGAGAATCGACTGAAACTCCGCATCCTTTCCGCTGTGCGGGGTTGCGGTAAGAAGGACAAGGTGTTGCAACTCTTTTTTTGCAATCTCATGGAGCAGCCTGTAGCGCTGCTGCTGGGAGTTCGATGTTGCTCCGGCAGGTTTGGCGCAAGTATGTACCTCATCGACAATGACAAGCTCAGGGCAGTCATTGAGAAAAATTCGCATCCGGGTATCAGACTTGACATAGTCAATGGAAATAACCTGATATGGAATATGGTGAAACACCGAACGGTCATCCGGCAGCTTCCGATCGAGACTTGCCGCGGTACTGGTGCGAATGATTTCAGCTTCGATATCGAGTTTGTCCTTGAGCTCCTGCTGCCACTGCTCGCAGAGATGCGGCAGGCAGATTACCGCGAACCGTTTGATCTCTCCCCGTTCAAGCATCTCCCTGATGATCATCAGGGCTTCGATGGTTTTGCCTATACCGACGTCGTCAGCTATCAGCAACCTGACCGTATCCTGCTTGAGAGCCATGACAAGCGGGACAATCTGATACGATCGGGGCCTGAATCCCAGTTTTCCCATACAACGGAAAGGGCCGCTGGCATTCCGAAATAACAGCCTGGTTGCATCAAACAACATCTTTGCTGACTGGAAATCGTCAAGATCGTCTATCTCTGGAGGCGGGAAAGTTGCATCAGCGATATCGTCACCTGGTATTTGAAGTGGCAGGTAAACTCCTGTAATTTCATCATCGGATCCACCCATAGGTTTCAGCATGATCAACTCTTTATCGGCAGATGGAAGGACAATCCATTCCCGGTCGCGATAGGTTACCAGTTTGCCGGGTTTATATTCGGTCACATTCATATCAGCGTATTTTTCTGAAAATGTCTTTCCGCCGCTCAATAAGTAATTCGAGCGATTCCCTGTAATGCCATTCAATCACATCATAACCGGCGTCCCTGCAAGTCTGGCGTTTGCGCAGGTCATCTTCCTTGATACTTTGCCTGTCGTGTACCGACCCATCACAAAAAACCAGAGTGAAGCCTATCGCTGTCTTGTAGACAAAATCAGCACTGACATAGCATTTCGGCACATTGAATTGTGCCTTGTCTGGTAAGGCAATACCATTTTTATAAAGATATTCTATGAAAGGCTTTTCTGTTGACGAATTGAGGTCGTAATTATCAAACAGATATTGGTATTGCTCATCCAGTGATTTACCTCCCTGTTGAGGGTCTATAGTACAGTCCATCAATCGTTCCAGCGCATCTTTTATGGCAAACCGATCCAATTGTTCATGGTACCGCTGATTGTAATAAGAGAGCAGGTCATCATAGGATGCTTTGGGAAGTTCAGGACGACAATCCGTATGGGTTTCAGGATTAAAATGCATTGCCGTGTATGCTTCCAGAAAAAGATGCGTGAGATCAGCGGGACTTGCAATAAGCTGTGACAGAATACCAAGGCTGCCCTCTGAGGCTTCATAGACAAGAATGTTCTTTTCTTCACCTTTACCCATAATCCAGACACCGATCTCTCCTTCTTCAATCTGAAACTTCCGCTCAAGCGCACGTTTCAGCGCAAAAGAAAGGGAAACCACACCCTCTTTATCGAGCTCAAGTTCTTTGATCGGCTGGATGTAGAGAATATCAGCCGTATCGGTAGTATAGAGGCGAACATTCATAACCGGATCTTCAGGATCGGGCTTTTCAAGTTCTTTTGCCCGTTTCCATCTGCCGGACTTTTTGCCGATGGCAAATCCATCGTCTTTATTTTTCGAAATCTTCCAGCGTTTATTGATCTGAATCAAGCGGGCGGCCTGATCATAGATAACCTGTAACAGCGGTTGACCTCCATCCGTGATAGTCACCTGTTTTGTTCCTGCTATTCCTTTGGCAAATGAGAAGTACTGCTCAATATCGAAGCCGGTTGAGGTTCGCTCCTCCTCTTCACATGAAATTCGTTCCTGTGGGCGGGCTTCAGACTCTCCAAGTTCAAGCAGGTTATTGTAAATAGTTACGTTATCCTGTCCTTTAAGCTCTTCGTGCGTAATTGGATCATTGTTCACTCCTTTGCCATCATTGTCCAGCAAAGCGTATCCCGTCCGGTTGGAAATCTTGATTGCATGCTGGTTGACATCGGCTTGCATTACCTGCATTCTCGTAATGCGGTACTTGCCACCGTTATGGTAAATAAGATTGTTAGGTCCGAACTCTTTTAAGGCAACAAAGCGAGGGCGTGAAATAAATTCACCCTTGTCCATATGCCGATAACCAAGGAAAGTGCGGATAGGAAGGCGGGTAAAGTTATATCCCGGCAGAAACCCTTCAGCCGCAAGATAGCGGAATATGTAAAACTCCGAATCATTACCGTAGGCTCTCTTGTTATCATTCAGCAATAAAGAGCGTTGACGCATGCCGACATTTTCATCACGCTTGGCCTCATGTTTTTTAGGATTGTCAGAGCTGACAGACGGGTCATCCAAAACAGCACGAGATATACCTATTAAATGATTAGCCCCCCGGTAAAGCTCCCGCCATCTGTTGAAGCTTTCATCAAACTGCGTTAAAAAACTTCGTGCATGAGTGATGAACCAATCATCTGAATACCAGTAGGATTCTTCTATTCCTGCAATTTCCGAAATAAACTGCCTGAAATTAAGAGCCCACTCAGCAGCATACGCATCAAGCTGCTGGTGTATATGAAGTGCTACTTCCGCTTTTATTGGGAGTGTGGGTTGTTCCCTTACATCGAGGACATCATCAACGGAAGAACGCATATCTTTTAACCCGAGTTCCATGAGGATGTAAGCATTGAAATGGGAACGGACGAGCTCTTCGTTTGTCAAATCTATGTTCGGCGGTACAACCGAGCCGGATACCATTTTTGTGCTCTCTTTAAAATAGTTCCGGTCATGTGGTGAGCCATTTGAGCAATAGGTAAAAATGAGCGCTGCCTGCCCGCTTCTGCCTGCCCGTCCGCTGCGCTGGGCGTAGTTGGCCGGGTTTGGAGGGACGTTCCGCATATGAACGACATTAAGCTCTCGGATATCAATACCAAGCTCCATGGTTGGCGAACAGAACAATGCCGCAATTTCACCTTTCCTGAAACCATTTTCCCTCTCAATACGATCGGTATGGTTTAACTGACCGGTATGCTCCCTGCCGGTCAATGTTCGACCAAATGAGCTGAAATCCTGCTGATAAAATTTCTTGAAGAAGTCATTCGGTTTCTGTTGAATTGCGCCAAGATAACTTTGAGTGCGGACTTCATCAGGCAGAGTATCCCGACCATTGCCAAGTTCCCAGTAGATACTGTCGATTCGCAGACGAAACCCGACGCAATCACCTTTAGTGCCGTGGACCTTTTCAGATCGAAGAAAATGCCCGCGTTCCAGCAGCAGACAGATCGCCTCAATAGCATCAGAGAGGTCTGAGCCATGGAGTGAACCAATCGATTTTCTGCTTGAGTATCTTCTGATATACTTGCCAAGGTTACTCTGTGGGCCAACGCTGGCCGTATACATCCTGAAATTGGTTTCACCGACTGACCGGGGAAGTAGAATATAGGGGGTATCTATTTTTTCATCCTGTTCGAGCGACCAGAGCTTGTTTTCATCAAGGCGGTTTTTAAGACGCTCTTCGGTTTCAATCCTTTTGTCTGTCAGTTTGTAATATTCAAATGCATAGGAGGTTCTGAAAAAATTGAGTACCTGAAGCAAAATGTCATACCTCTCCGTTGCCGGAAGTCCATCAAAGAAAGGAATGGTTTCGAAAAAACGGTTCTGTTCTGAAAAATCCTGCAAGCGGCGATAACCGATGTTCAGCAAAGCACACTGTTCAAGATTGGGAGTATTGTATCTCCACCCTCTTTTGAGGTCGTAGAGAATCCGGATAAGGAGATAGTCTTTTATAGCCTTTTCGTTTTCCGGATCAGGCCATCCGGGATCGGAAGAGGGAATTCTTGCATACTCCTCTTCCGGGAGTTTCAGCTTCCTGAACACCTCATCACTGATAGTGTCAATGGTCAGCCTGTTTTCTGGAGCTGCTTTAAGGGCATGGTAAATTGCAGAGCGCATCATACCGAGCATCATAAAGTCATTGAAATGACCTGCCTGGAGCGATGCATCCTGCCTGTTATCTGTAAAACTCAAGAGCTTCTGACTTTCAGCCGCAACCCGCTCTCCTTGAAGGGCTTTGATAATGCTGAAAGAAATAATCGTTGTTGCCGTACTTCTTCCTTCATTGCCAATCCTCATCAACTTGGTATTCTCGTTTGTTTTGGCATCAAAAACAACTCCAGAGGTTGGGTCAATCAATAAACGGGCTGGAACATACCAGCCGGATAGGGGAAGAGCATCCTCGGAGGAAAAAGTACCATCAGCATCAAACCACACTTGCTGAGGAAGCTGGTGTTCATAATAGTTGAGTAAGGATTTCCCTGATTTATTGATGTTAAACCAGCTTTCCGGCAAGAGCTCAATATGCTCTTCATTCCATAGCTCATCACCATCTTCAGGAATAATCAGATACCCGGCAGAAAAATCACTTTCCGACAGAACCCTTTTGGGCATCCCTGTTTTCTTATCCCCCTTAAGGTCATCTCTAACTATTCTTTCCGGAAGGTCATCCGGATTTCTTGGCAGAAATTTTCCGCTCTCCTTGCGGACACAGATAAATTCGTACCCGGAATAGCGGCTGAAAACAACTGGAAACAATGGCTTGTCCTGCCCGCTTTTCCGAATGTAACGATTGGTTTCAAGCGTTATATCCCGCTCATCCCTCCCATCGAGGGTAACATATACATTGCCGGTTTGGGCAATAAACTGGTGGATTTTAAAGGGAAGATATGTCTCTGGTCTCTTAAGATTATCTGTATTGTGTGCATTAAGCTGCTCCATCCATTCTAGAAACCGGAAAATGGATTGCCTGCAGTTTTCAAAAGAGTCCTGCGAGTCCTCCTGGAGTTTTTCAGCAATCTGCTGTAACGTCTGCGGATCTTCTCTCTCAATATGATCGTCCGGGTATCGCTTCAAAGCAACCCTGTTTTCAAGCCAGATTGCAAGGGGGTTACTGAAAAAAGATTCCGGCGTCAATGATGACTGTAATGGCTGGGAAATAGCCTCCTGCAGATCAAAGCCTTTTGGTATGGTCCCTTTATAATTGGTGCATGACCGTAGTTTTTCATTAACGATCTGGTCAGATGTAAAGGGTTGACCAAATATCTTTTCAGCAACACGAGCGATCGCCTTTTTTTTATCCTCAGGGGAGCCTTTACTGGCAAGTGTGGCTGAAGTCCCGATAAAAACAAGCGGAGTGATTGCGATTTTACTGATTCTGCGAATAAGCATTGAAACATCTGACCCCTGGCGGCCTCGATAGGTATGCAACTCATCAAAGACAAGGTATTCCAGGTTTTTTTTCAAGCTCTCCCGAAGCCATCGCTCACTATTCCTGGTCATGATGAGCTCAAGCATCATGTAGTTAGTGAGAATGATTGAGGGTGGATCATCCTTTAATCTGGCACGAGCCTCTTCATTTTCCTGTCCGGTATATTTCGCATAAGAGATAGGAAACCGATGCTGTGTTTTTGTTTTAAGGATGCCAATAATTTCATCCAGACTTTTTCCTGCTTCATCGATAACAACTTCTTCAGGCAATGATGACTTCAGGTAATTGATCTCATATTTTTTTATCTCCTCTTCCTGCGAATTAATCAAGGCATTCATCGGATAAACAATGATCGCCTTGATACCTTGAGAAGCACCATTTTTCAGGATTTTGTTAAAAATTGTCGCCAGATAGGTCAGCGATTTTCCTGAACCCGTCCCCGACGTCACAACAAAACTTTTGCCATTAACCCCTTTCTTGATGGCCTCGACCTGATGAAAATAGAGGTTATACGAACCGAAAATCTTTTTCAGATCATCATGGATAGGCTCTTTGAGCTGAAGCTCCTGAAGAGATTCGCCAAGCTCAAACGATGGGTTAAACTGAAGAAGAGGTTCCGGTAAAAAAATCCCCTGATCAAAAGCATCCTTTACCTTCTCTTTTATGCGGACATCCTTGATATTAGTGAAGCTGTTGAGATAGTTTTTGTAATCCTCAACGATAGCCTTATGAACTTTGAATGCCTGCATCAGTTTGGAAAAGGATGAGTGTTGACTCTAAAAAAGAAGTTCTAAGGTATAATGATACCCCGTAGTTTCAGGCTATCATCAGTGTGATATTTACTAAATATTCACATCACATCAAATAAAAGAAATAAAACACGTTACATGCAAATCACCGAGCTTTTCATCTGAAATATAGCAGTGTCGGGAGGACATAAACTGTCTGAGGTATGAAAATCTTTGTCTTTTTAGAGACCAGTAACACGATTTTGCTGTCTCAAAAAAACTTCGTTTAATAAGACAGCATTTTACCGCTGAAGACCAAGTCAAAGAAGCTGTATTGAGTATCAAATATTTTCAAATCCTTTTTACCTTACAGCAAATCAGTCTGGCAGTAACAGGAGTCAACCTTCAAAGTTATGGACGCATACAGAGTTGGTCAACTTTTTCCCCATGAAGAGTACTGTACTGGCCGGGAAATGAATGTTGCGATCCCGACAGAAGGCTTTTTCCATATCCTGATGTCACTCAAAAAGATTTCTCGCAAAGAAAGAAAACTGTTTACAAGAGGTACAATCACTGCGTCGCTCTTTGAGCAGCGTGATATTCCTTTTCTGGTCGTGGATTTCGGAGAGAATTTCAGCATTGATATCTCGTTTGATATCTCAAAATTTGATGATGAAACCCGCAGAGTCTGGTTGGCGTCAGAATCAAATGCAATTGCAATTTTTCTTGTGGAAGCAACAACCGGTATAATCGAAGGCATGCGCCTCATTGGCGTAGGGTTTGCTCCCGAGTTGCGTGCAATTTGTGCCAGGCAAAAAGGCCAAAAGGGCATTGCAGAGCGGGTTCTCCTCATTCACTCAGCGTTTACAACCAATGATATGGTCAGGCATGCTATCGCCAAAACAGTCTTCAAACAGCACTCTTAGCCTGGTGGTTGCTCCTCGCTACATCTTTCAGCAACCGTTTCCCTATCTTATCCACAACCCGAGATAACGGCACATTGCTGACATTGACTACCTCGTAGTTTTACTTTCGCTATATTATTTTTTCTGTTCTCACAAACCAAAACCCAACATCGCCATGGCCATGACTGTTGAGATCAAAAATGGCAAGCTCTGCATAGAAATTGACCTTGAAACACCCACGCCTTCTTCATCAGGCAAGACGCTTGTAGTTGCAAGCACACGCGGGAATGCTGTGACTACGGCAATGGTTGATGGGAAACCGATAACGATTGCCCTCAACGCTTATATCAAGAAATAACCGTAGCACTAGCTGCTGCCGCTTGCTGGCACAGCAATCCAGACACTTCAGGCTGTTTTTGAAAAAAGTAATAGAGACGATATGGAAAAGGAAATAACCGCAAATACAGGTGAAATCGTCATCTATACATCTAATGACGGTACGGTTCAGACCGAGGTCAGGATGAAGTCTGAGACGTTATGGCTTACTCAGTATCAGCTTGAAGAACTTTTTAATACTGATCGAACTTCGCTCACCAAGCACATTAAAAACATCATTGACTCAGGCGAGCTTGAAAAAGAGGCAACTTGTGCAAATTTTGCACAAGTTCGCCAAGAGGGCGCCCGTCAAGTCAACCGTAACATACGCTACTACAACCTCGACATGATTCTCTCGGTCGGTT
This sequence comes from Chlorobium sp., assembly GCA_005843825.1. Classification (GTDB taxonomy): domain Bacteria; phylum Bacteroidota; class Chlorobiia; order Chlorobiales; family Chlorobiaceae; genus Chlorobium. The sequence continues at coordinate 14,444 of SZXX01000027.1, read as the reverse complement.
ACCGGGTCAACTCAAAACGGGGCACCCAGTTCCGCATCTGGGCTAACCGTATCCTGAAAGAACATTTAGTCAAAGGCTATACCATCAACCAGAAAAGGCTGCTTGAACAGCAGCAGCGGATCGAGGAACTGCGTGGGTCCATCGCCATGGTGGAACGATCCATACTTGAACAGGTTGAGACGATTGACGAAGTACGCGCCATCGTGCGCTTACTCTCCGATTTCTCAAAAGGATTGGAAATCCTTGATGATTATGACCATGAAGCCCTTGCAAAAGAAGGGAATACAAGAACACGGGCTATCGTCATTCGCAAAGAGGAGTTCTTGACCGTAATAGAAGCCATGCGCAGGGATTTCGACTCGGGTGTTTTCGGAAAACAAAAAGACGACAGCTTCGACAGCTCTGTAAACCAGATTTACCAAAGTTTTGGGGGAACCGAATTATACCCTACTCTTGAACACAAAGCTGCGATGCTCATCTATCTGGTGGTAAAGAACCACTCCTTCGTTGATGGCAACAAACGCATTGCCGCCGCCCTGTTTATTTTCTTTCTCGAAAAAAACGGTTTACTCTACCAATCTGATGGAACCCGTATCATTGGAAACGACGGTTTGGCAGCACTGACGCTGCTGATTGCCGTCTCGAAACCGGATGAAAAGGATACCATGGTTCACATTGTTCTGAGCATCCTGAACCGGAAATCATCATGATATCCACCACTGAAACTGCATATGAGGCATTCATTCAGAACACTCTGACTCCACTCTGGGGAAAGGTTCCAAACGCCGCTCTCTCGCTTTTTGCCGCTGACTGCTCAACCGCGCTTGAGTTGCCGCTTGCCGGATCGCCAGTCTCTGCTGGCTTTCCATCGCCTGCTGAAGACTATATTGAGATGGCTCTTGACCTCAATAAAGAGCTCATCAAAAACCCTGAAGCCACGTTTTATGCCCGAGTGAAAGGGCATTCAATGAAAGATGCTGGTATTCAGAATGGCGACCTGCTGGTTATTGATAAGGCACAGGAACCGAAAGATGGCTGCGTTGCTGTCTGTGCCATTGACGGCGAATTCACGCTGAAGCGCCTTGCAGTAGAGAAAGACGGCATTTATCTCATGCCAGCCAATGCTGAATTCAAGCCGATCAAGATTACCGAGGAGAATGATTTTCTGGTGTGGGGCATTGTTGCCTATGTGGTGCACAAGGTGCGGTAATTCACATATTAGATTCTACAAGTATTGTTGATAAAACTCCTTCCATGTGCGGCCGATTCGTCTTCTTTGAGCTCAAGGATTTCATCAAACAGCTCCACCAGTACGAACTCCCATTTGTCGAGGAGCAGGAGATTGACTTTTCAGCAAACTACAACATTGCGCCCGATACCGATATTGTAGCTCTCCTGGGAGACCAGAGCAAGTATACGCTCACCTTCGCACACTGGGGCGTTATCCCGCACTGGGCAAAGGCAATGCCGAAAGTCCGGCCAATCAATGCCCGAGCTGAAACCCTTGCCATAAAGCCATACTTTCGCCACATGCTGCACCGGACGCACTGCATCATCCCTGCCAGCGGCTTCTATGAATGGAAGCAAACCGGCCAAAGCAAAAAGCAGCCTTTCTACATTCACCGCGGTGACGGCAAACCCATGGCATTCGCAGGATTGTGGGACATCTGGAAGGCGGATGCCAGTGCAGCACCTGTTGTTTCGTGCACGATCATCACCACCGATGCCAACCGTGAAATGAAATTCGTTCATGATCGAATGCCGGTTATCCTTGAGCCGGAACACTGGAAAGAGTGGCTCGATGCCAGCAAGCCAGAAGCAGGAGGGTTGCTGCAGCCATCAAAAGACGATGCACTTGCTCTTTATCCAGTCTCAACGAAAGTCAACAACCCCAAGAACAGCCAGCACGACTGCATTGATCCTTATGACGAAAGCAATGAGACGGGAGAGCTGTTTGAGGATCGGTAGAAAAAAAAGAATAAACATTCCGGTTGATCATCCATGTATTCACAGGAGTGCTGCATCCAGACCATTTCAACCTCCACGATAACCTGTATCAGAATCATAAGGTATTTGCATTGAGCCCGGCAAGGCCGGATTGTCATGCCCGGAAACAACACACAACTTCTTATAGCTGTCGCCAAACCGCGAAAGGAAATTAAATAAGACCTCACTGCAAAAAACGTGAATCTTATTGATGATAATCTCATCTCCATCAACCTGCTTTGCCAGTTTTACAAGTTGTTCCAGCTTTTCATGAATAAGATAAACATCCTGTTTAATCTGCTCGGCAACAGGGAGTGAAGTGTCTTCAAAAACCATATTCATTTTCACATTGAGAGCAGAGAGGTACTGCATCACATCACCCATTTTCAACTGCAAGTCGTTACCAGACTCTAGTCTGGAGATTTTGCTCGGATCGCAACCTATTCTTTTTGCCAGCTCTTTTTGAGAGATGCCCTTTTCTATTCTCAGTTGGAGAAGGGTATTGACAAGCTGACTGCAACAAATCTCTTCATCAACCTGCAGCTTTACCTTTTCATCTCCAGCAAGTGATGCTGCCGCATCTCCTGACGATGTAAATCTAAGGCCTGCCACGACCTATCTTCTTTTATTTATATCACTTATTTGGCATTACCCCTGTTTTAAACTTTCTATTCTCAACAGATAAGCGATCTGCAACAAGTAACTCCTTAAGCTTTTCTGAAATCAGTCAGTATTTGGTTGAGGGCGACCACCCCAGTGAGAATTTGCCAGCCAATGTTTCGGAGAGTTCATGAAGCATTTTGGGAGCATTGAGCGTGGCATCAAAAGATGTAACAGACAGTGTCTTTTGAATCTCCTTCAGTCCACTTTGGATCTCATTTTGCCTGCTTTCAGATTTTGCAGACACTGTCTGCAAAATTCCAGAATAGGTGAGATAAAATTTACAGCAGAGCGCAAGGCTTCGTTCTGAACAGCCCTTGAGCTTCAACTGAGCTGCGATTTATTTTATCTGGCTGATACTCGTGGGTTCATTTCTCACCTCAATGATTATCTTGTGTGAACCTTCGCAGACACAAAACCGGACGACCATTTACAAAAAGATGAGAGCAAACCTGTGAGCAAATCAAAGAAATCTACGGTGGATGTTCAGGGAACAACGGTCAGCATCGTCAGTAGTGGAAACGATGACTATCTCAGCCTTACGGACATTGCCAAATACAAGAATCCAGATCATGCAGACGATGTAATACGGAACTGGCTTCGTAACCGCAACACCATCGAGTTTCTTGGTGTCTGGGAACGACTCAATAACAGTGATTTTAATCCCGTCGAATTCGACGGGATTAAAATCATGGCTGGTCTGAACAGCTTTACGCTCACACCAAAACAATGGATTGAAAAGAGTCAGGCTATCGGTATTGTTTCGCGGGCCGGGCGTTATGGCGGCACTTACGCTCATAAGGATATTGCCTTTGAGTTCGCTTCATGGATATCAGTTGAATTCAAACTCTACCTCATCAAGGAGTTTCAGCGTCTCAAGGATGACGAAAACCGTCGCCTTTCCCTCTCCTGGAACCTGAATCATACCCTTTCAAAGTTGAACTACCGCATCCACACCGATGCAATCCGTGAGCATCTCATACCGCCGGAAATCACTCCCGCGCAAGTCGCCATTACCTACGCCAGTGAGGCTGACATTCTCAATATTGCACTTTTTGGCCTGACCGCGAAAGAGTGGCGTGACGCCAAACCAAAACTTGAAGGCAACATGCGCGACCATGCCACTGTTGAGCAATTGCTCGTGCTTGCCAACATTGAGGGTATGAATGCCGAATTCATCCGCATGAATCTTTTGCAAGGCGACCGTCTAAAACGGCTCAACCAGATCGCCATCCGTCAGATGCAAACTCTCACAGCAACAACACTCCGTTCACTTCCGAGCGGAGCAGGAAAGGAGAAGAAGGCATAAGCGCAGAGGTGAATTCCGGGAATTTCAGTATTGCCATCTATATCTCAGCATCATAAATTCAGCACACCATCGCCATAATTTTTTTTGCTATGTGAATGTCTGCAGGCGCTAACTTGTATTCAAGCAGTGATGTGATAGGCACCCACTCTATTTTATCGTGGACCGTCAGTGTGAAATTATGGTCGGCTATAACCGTAAGCAGAGCCAAAAACAGTCTTCAAACAGCATTCTTAGCCGGGTGCTTTCTACTCGCGTAATATGCGGACAATCACCAATGACTATATCCGTGCAGGCTTAAAAGCTGGAAGATTTGCCGCTTCAGAAGCACTTCAGCCCTGGTTGATTTATGGAGGTAACTCTTCATTCGAGCGGAGCGGGGTATCGGTCATGTGCTGGCGCGACATCGCAAAATGGGCAGAGCCTTAGTTTAAAAGGCTGTGTGGCTGGCCCCAGAGAACTCTGACGCATGAAAGCCTCTCACTATTTTGATTGAAGCAACCCCAGCCCGTACCAGACACCACGCCCACTGCCATGCTGTGTCAGATACCCTTGTTCGACCAGGTTTCGGAAGTGCACCTTCAAAGTGTTGCGGCTGACACCGGTTAATTTGATGGCTTCCCCAATCGTGATGCGCCCATGTTCACGGGTAAACTCGACAATCTGCAGTGAGAGTTCCGGCAAGGTCGCCATAACAATTTTCTCCTGCGCAACCTTCTTCTCAAGTCGGTTGACCTGACTAACCAGTGAACGCAGAAAGAATACCAGCCAAGGTTGCCAGTTCGGGGTTTCAGTCCGGACCGTTCCCTGAGTCTGCCGTAGGGCCAAATAGTAACTCTCTTTATTTTGTTCGATAACACTTTCCAATGAACTGTAAGGTACGTAAGCGTAGCCAGACTGAAGTAACAGCAAGGTGGTTATGACACGACTGAGTCTACCATTGCCATCCTGAAACGGGTGGATTTCCAAAAAAACCACGACAAAAATTGCGATAATCAGCAAAGGATGCAGCTCCGCCTTTTCACGCTCATTCTTTAACCAGAGGACCAATTCATCCATCAGGCGAGGGGTGTCAAAAGGTGTTGCCGTTTCAAACACGATGCCAATTTGCCTGCCCTGTTCATCGAAAGCCGCAACGCTGTTTGAGTTGGTCTTGTATTGTCCTCTGTGCCAGGCATCCTTCTCGCTATGCTGCAGCAGAATCTGATGCAACTGCTTTATGTGGTTTTCGTTGAACGGGATCTCTGACCATGAGCCAAACACCAAATCCATCAACTCCGCATAACCGGCAACTTCCTGCTCGTCACGCGTCTTGAAAGAGTGGATCGCCAGATTTGAAAGCAAGCGTTCAACCTCCCGGTCACTCAGTCTGCTCCCCTCGATACGGGTAGACGAGCCAATGCTCTCAATGGTGGCAACCCGGCGTAAGGCTGATAGTCTATCAGGGGCGAGCCTGCCCAAAGCACGCCATGCGCCTTTAAACTCGTCGATCTGAGCAATCAATCTCAAGGTCTCTGGAGTGATTTGAAGAGTATCGGTTCGCAACATAAACCAATGATACACCCATTTACACCCATTTGCAAGTTACATGCTCAATAAATAATACCCCATAACCGCACTGACCGCAAAGTTAGGCTTGACCACTACAACGGAGAGCGACCACAAGGGTCGCCCCTACGGCGCAATAATGGATAATCTGTTTTGGGCCTGGCATGTTTTATTACGGAATCATTTTCCATGAAGCGCTTATCACCAAACCGCGAAAGGAAATTAAATAAGACCTCACTGCAAAAAACGTGAATTTTATTGATGATAATTTCATCTCCATCAACCTGCTTTGCCAGTTTTACAAGTTGCTCCAGCTTTTCATGAATCAGAAAAACATGCTGTTTAATCTGCTCGGCAACAGGGAGTGAAGTGTCTTCAAAAACCATATTCATTTTCACATTGAGAGCAGAGAGGTACTGCATCACATCACCCATTCTCAACTGCAAATCGTTACCAGCCTCCATTCTGGAGATTTTGCTCGGATCGCAACCTATGCGTTTTGCCAGCTCTTTTTGAGAGATGCCCTTTTCTATTCTGAGCTGAAGAAGGTTATTGACAAGTTGACTGCACCTGATTTCTTCATCCACCTGTTGCTTAACCTTTTCATCTCCAGCGAGGGATGCAGCCGCATCCCCTACCGATGTATATCTCAGGTCTTCCACGACCTATCTCCTTTTATTTATATCACTTATTTTTAATAATCTGTATTATAAACTTCCCATTCTCAACAGATGCCTTTAATAGCTTTTTTGGCTCGGGCCAAATCAGACTGTTGAGTCTCCTTGGTTCCTATTCCGAGGATGTAGATCACATGTTCTCGAAAACAGGGGTAAATATATAATCTTGACTCTTTTGCTCCCTTTAATCCACTCTGTCCTATTCGAAATATCCCATTTGTTTCATGCCGAAAAAAAGAGGGATGATGCTCTAGCTCAGCCAGTTTTTTCCCCTGATTGAGTAGCCTCTTGATCTTTTCAATGTTATTGAAACACGATACATACTCTTTATTATGGTTCTTTTGAAACCGACCGAATGTCGGTTTTGATGCTAAAGATACATCTAAAACCCATATTTCATGCATAATATGCATTTTTAATCTTAATTGACAGCACTTTGCTCATAAATACCCAGGGAAAACAATATATACGTAAATATTACGACTACATAATCAACAAGCTCAATCCGATACAAGAAGAGGTCTTGCATTATTATGTTTTACATCCTTTAGAAATCATCTTTTTTTGCCATTTTCCCTGATGGATAGAAGTGAAATTACAAAGGCAACTGTTGCGGCTATTATCGCTCCGGATACGTCAGGCCGTTCAACGGTACTGCTTACCCGCAGGAGTGTCAATCCCTTTAAAGGTTACTGGTGCCTGCCTGGAGGGCATATTGATGCAGGGGAAACAGCACTTGTAGCGGTTGTGCGGGAAGTGGCTGAAGAAACCGGCCTTGAGTTCATCGACCCGCAGTTTCTAACTTACTGTGACGAAATCTTTCCTGAATACGGCTTTCATGCTGTCGCACTTTGTTTCTACGGTATCGGGCAGGGAACTTTACAGTTGATGCCTGATGAGGTTGAGCAGATTGCATGGTTCCCCCTTCATGAGGCACTTGAGCAGCCTCTTGCTTTCAATCACTTACAGATACTTCAGTACTATGCGCAACACCTTCCGCAGTAACTATTTCCTGCTTTTTTTCTTCACTCTTCTGCTCTTCATTGAAGCCGGATGCAACCAGCAAAAAGCTAAACAAGCTGAACGTCCCACCGGCAAACTCCGCATTATCAGTCTTGCACCGAGCCTTACCGAGATGATTTTTGCAATCGGGGCGGGCGACCAGCTTGTCGGCAGAACAAACGCATGCGACTGGCCGGCGGCGGCAGCGAAAATACCGGTCATTGGCGCATTCGGGCGTCCATCTCTTGAACTGCTTGCCTCCATAAACCCTGATCTGGTGATTGATGTTGATCTGGCGGATAAAGGGACCGGTAAAAAAATAACCGCTCTTGGAATGCGAAGAGAGACCTTTTCCTGCAAAACCCCCGACGATATCCCTGTTGTATTGAGAAAACTCGGCAGACTGACCCGGCATACCAGAGAGGCTGACAGCCTGGCTCTTTCGATCACTACCGGTCTTGCTCAATTCAAAAAGAATGCTGAAAAAGAGAGCCATAAAAACACGATCTATCTTGAAATCTGGAATGACCCTTTCTGGACGGGAGGAGAAGGGAGTTATACCTCGGCGCTTATTGCTTATGCTGGTGGGCGAAATATCGGCGATGTGGTGAAAAAGGAATATTTCGAGATATCTCAGGAGTGGGTGATCCAGAAAAATCCTGACGTGATTGCCTGTATGTATATGGCAAAAAAATCGTCAGCTGCCGATGAGGTCATGAGCCGTCCCGGATGGCAGAATATTGCTGCTGTAAAAAACCACCGGGTGTATGACCGTTTCGACAACAGTCTTTTCCTTCGTCCCGGACCGAGAGTACTCGAGGGAGTTGAACAGTTATACAGAACAATCCATGCACAAGGGAAGCCGATCCCTTGAATTTTTAGGCACTCTCTATCAGAATCGGCGTTAATTTTTTTATCTTTGTGCCTTTAGCGGAACAAAACGATATGCATGCATGAAGCGCTCCCCACTGGTCATTTTACTCCTTACCGTTTTACTGGATTTGATCGGGTTCGGCATTGTGCTTCCGCTGCTGCCGACCTATGCAAAGGATCTCGGGGCTAATCCATTCATGATCGGACTGATTGCCGCGATTTTCTCAATCATGCAGTTTATATTTTCTCCTCTCTGGGGCAAGCTGAGCGATAAAATCGGCCGGCGGCCGGTGATGCTGATCAGTATTTTTATCACTGCTGTCTCCTATCTTGTTTTTTCCCAGGCGAGCACTATTCCGCTGCTTATTTTCGCACGAGGCCTCTCCGGTATAGGATCAGCAAACATTGCTGCAGCACAGGCCTATATCACCGATGTAACCGACAGTAAAAGCCGCTCAGGAGCCATGGGAATGATGGGGGCTGCATTTGGCTTAGGCTTTATCATCGGCCCGCTTATCGGAGGCATCCTGAAGCACAATTACGGCATTCAGATGGTAGGATATGTTTCCTCCTCACTTATTTTTATCGACTTTATTCTCGCAGTCTTTTTACTTCCGGAGTCGAACAAATTTGCCGAAAAAATAAAATTCGGCTTTTTGAAAAAACGAACAGCTGAAAGCGAACCCCGCCGCTCGGCATTCAGCTTTATCGGCGAAAAGGTGAAAGAGTATGGCGAAGGGCTGAAGCTGGCCTTCAGTTCCCGTCCCCTTGCGCTGCTGATGATTGCAAACTATATCTATACCTTTGCCATTGTGAATATGCAGGTGGCATCCATCCTGCTCTGGAAAGAGTATTTTTCGGCTACCGACCAGCAGATCGGCTACATTTTTGCCTATGTAGGCATCTGGACAGTCATTGTTCAGGGCGGACTTATCGGGAAGCTGATAAAAATGCTGGGGGAGCACAAACTTTTCCTCTGGGGTCACCTTTTCAGTTTTATCGGCATCTTTTTTGTTCCATTCGCTCCGCCAACCTCCCTCTTTTCACTCGGGCTGGTCATCCTGTTCTTTTTTGCCATCGGAACAAGCCTGGTCAACCCCATCAACATGTCCATGATCTCTCTCTACAGCTATAAAGAGAAGCAGGGACAGATTCTCGGTCTGTCACAATCGGTTAACTCTTTTGCCCGGATTATGGGGCCATTCAGCGGAAGTATACTCTACGGAATGAATTTTCACGCACCCTATGTTTTTGCAGGGATTTTGACCCTCATCGGGGCAGTAATCGCATTCAGCCTGTTCAAGTATAAGATTGAAGCCCTCGGTCATTCAGGTGAAGTAAGTAATGCCTGACAATACTGAACCAGCAACGTTTTTGATACAAGGGGCAAACACTATGAATATCGGGGTTATTGGCGTAGGGAAACTCGGAGAGTTTCATACAAAGCTTCTCACGGAAATCTCCCGGGACCAGCAGGATATTCATTGTGCCGGCATATACGACTTAGACCGCAGCCGGGTTGAAGAAATGTCGAAAAAGTATAATGTCCCGGCTTTCACCTCTCTGGAGCTTCTGGCAAAAGAGTGTGATGCAGCAATTATTGCAACGACTACAAGCTCCCACTTCAGCATTGCCAGCGCATTGCTTAAGGAAGGCCTGCACCTCTTTATTGAAAAGCCGATAACAACAACACTGGAAGAGGCCGATGAGCTTATACGGCTTGAGGCAGAAAATCAGGTACGCATCCAGGTAGGCCATATCGAACGCTTTAACCCGGCCATTCGTGCAATTGAACCCTATATAGGGCGGCCAATGTATATTCAGGCTGAACGTTTGAGTAATTTCTCCCGTCGCGTTACAGACGTCTCCGTTGTGCTTGACCTTATGATCCACGACATTGATCTGGTTCTCTCGTTAATACCATCCGAAATCAGGCACATTTCCGCATCGGGAGTGAGGGTATTCTCCAACGAACTCGACATGGCAACAGCAAGGATTGACTTTGTCAATGGTGCAACTGCAAATGTTACCGCAAGCCGCCTCAGCCGCAGCAGCCATCGTAAATTCCGCTTTTTCGGCACAAACCCGAAAAGCTATGCATCACTTGACCTGACAACCGGCAAATCAGAAGTCTTCAGACTGGTAAAAAAAGAGGAGGCTTCTTCTAAAAACCCTCTTAAATCCTTTACTGCTAGAAAAATCCTTGAACAGTTCGGAGAAATTCAGGAAGCCATGAAAGGTATGGTACTTGATTATATCCATCCTGAAGTTCCTAAAGTAAATGCGCTGCGCGATGAACTCGAACAATTCATCAATACACTCAAAAACAACACTCCGGTTGCCGTAAGTTCGGCTGACGGACGCAGGGCAATTATGGTGGCAGGTAAGATCACTGCCGAAATTGAAGCCAATGCTGCGTCATCTGATATCGTATAGAGCAACACCTCATGACAACACTCTCTCAAGAATCAATTCCTGAAATACTCTACAGTATCGGTGACCTGGCTGATGAAAAAGGCTTAGACTGCTATCTTGTCGGCGGCTATGTCCGCGACATGGTCATGCAGAGAGCCTGTACCGATATCGATATTATGCTCATCGGTGATCCCGTCCCTTTTACCAAAACTGTCCGGGACCGGCTTCAAGGCAGGAATTTTGTTCTGTTTGAACGTTTCCGTACTGCCCAGCTTGAACTTACCGACCCGAAAAAGGGAGCTTTTAAAGTTGAACTTGTCGGTGCACGAAAAGAGTCATACAACGCCGACTCACGGAAGCCGGTCACCCTCATAGGAACCCTCGATGACGACCTTTCACGCAGGGATTTTACCATTAATGCGCTGGCCCTTGTGCTGAACAAAGAGGGCCGAAACCAGATCATTGATCATTTTCACGGGCTTGAAGATCTTAAAGCCCACACTCTCAGAACACCGCTTGACCCTGAACAAACCTTTTCGGATGACCCGTTACGCATGATGAGAGCTGCCCGCTTTGCATCACAGCTTGAGTTCCGACTCCTGCCGGAAGTGCTTGAAGCAATGAAAACCATGCGTGAAAGGATTAGAATTGTATCGATGGAGAGAATCAGTAACGAGTTTTTTAAAATCATGCTCTCTGCCCGCCCTTCCACTGGACTCATCACGCTCTATGAAACAGGGGTTTTAAAGGAGATCATGCCTGAAGTGGCAGCAATGGCAGGCATTGAACAGTGTGATGGACTAGGCCATAAAGATACCCTCTTCCACACCTTTCAGGTCATTGATAATGTGGCGGCTAAAACGGAAAACCTCTGGCTGAGAATTGCCGCACTCCTGCACGATATTGGCAAACCGGCAACAAAACGCTTCACAAAGAGTGCCGGATGGACCTTTCACGGGCACGATGCCGTAGGTATACGGATAGTGGAGAAAATTTTCAAATACATGCGCTGGCCGCTAGACTCTCTCAGCTATGTCCAGAAGATGGTACGCCTTCACCACCGTCCAATACCGCTGTCAAAAGAGGAAATATCCGATTCAGCCATACGCCGTCTCATGTTTGACGCCGGTGAAGATCTTCAGGATCTTATGACCCTCTGCCGGGCAGACGTCACCAGCAAAAATCCGAGAAAAGTGCTCCAGATAATGAGCAACTTCAACCATGTCGAAAAGAAAATCAATGAAGTTGGCGAAAAAGACCTCCTCGCCAAATGGCGCCCGCCAATCAGTGGAGAGGATATCATGGAAACTCTCGGCCTCGGTGAGGGCAGGGTTGTCGGTATGATCAAAAAAAAGATGGAGAATGCTGTCATTGACGGACTCATCCCCTACCAGAGAGATGCGGCCCTTGACTATATCAAAAAGCTTTACCAGGAACATTTGAATGAGTTACAAAATCCCGGAGCACGATAACCGCTCATTTCGCTGAGCGGTGGGTTTAAAAGTCTCTGGTCACTATATTGAACAACATCATGACAACACACTAAACCAATCCTGACTGTGATACCACGTTATTCACCCAAAGACATTTCCGCAATCTGGACAGAAGAGGCAAAATTCCAACGATGGATGCAGCTTGAAATTGCCGCTGTTGAAGCTCGTATGGAGGCCGGTATAGTGCCTGAGGCCGCGCTGGCGACCATCAAGGAAAAAGCAAGGTTCAATGTCGCAGAGATTCTTGAGATCGAAAAAGAAACAAAACACGATGTCATTGCATTTCTGACCAATGTGGCCGGCTATGTCGGGCCTGATTCCCGTTACATCCATGAAGGGCTTACCTCCTCGGATGTCGGCGATACTTCTCTTGCCATGCAGATGCGCGATGCCGGTAAAATCCTTGTTGCCGATATCGAAAAGCTTATAGCGGTCCTTGCCAAAAGGGCTGTAGAGTTCAAGTACACCCTCGAAATGGGCAGAACCCACGGCATTCATGCTGAAGCAACCACCTTTGGCCTGAAACTGCTCTTATGGCATCAGGAAATGCTTCGTAACCTCGAACGCATGGAAAAAGCCGTCAGGAATATCTCTGTTGGCAAAATCTCCGGGGCAGTAGGTACCTATCAGCACCTTTCACCCGATATCGAAGCAGCGGTTTGCCGAAAACTCGGGCTTGAACCATCATCAATATCCACCCAGATTCTCCAGCGCGACCGGCACGCTGAATTTGCAACAACCCTGGCAATCATAGCCTCATCCATAGAAAAGTTTTCCGTTGAGCTTCGCCATCTGCAGCGTACGGAAGTCCGTGAAGCAGAAGAGTTTTTCAGCAAAGGACAAAAAGGCAGTTCTGCCATGCCCCACAAGCGTAACCCGATTACCTTCGAACGACTTACCGGGCTGGCCCGTGTTGTTCGTTCTAACTCAATCGCAGCAATGGAAAACGTTGCACTCTGGCATGAACGCGATATTTCCCACTCTTCGGTCGAGCGCATCATTATGCCCGACTCCACTATTGCCCTCTGCTACATGCTGCGTACCTTCAGCGACGCTCTCGACACCCTGCTTGTCTATCCTGAACGAATGGAGGAAAACTTCAACTCATCCTACGGCTTGACAACCTCCCAGACCCTTCTTCTTGCCCTTACAGCAAAAGGTCTGACCCGTGAAGATGCATACCGCCTCGTCCAGCGCAACGCCATGGAGAGTTGGTCGACGAAAGTCCACCTGCGTGAACTGGTTCTTAATGACGAAGAGCTTCAGAAGCACTTCACTCCCGAAGAGGTTGCCGAACTTTTCAGCTTTGAAAACATCCTCAGCAAGCTGAAAACCAGCGTCGACACCATATTCAAACGCAACGGACTCTGAAAAAAGAGCTGTAAGCTTCTTTTTCTGTCATTACATCTTTCCAGCTCAAGCTCCGCAAAAACAACTTTTGCGGAGCTTTTTTTGTTACAGTTATTTTCAAAAGAGAAGAACGCATCAAAAACAAGCAGCCCGAGGAATAACTTCATTTTTTTCGGGCTTTCAACATATATGGCATATTTTTTATCGGAAAAAAGACGAAAAACATAAGAATATTACTTAAATGTATTTTTTTTATTAAAAAAAACTCTTACTTTTTAACCGTCCCTTAAATTATTAACCATCATTAATTATGAAATCAGCAGCAACAATAAGACCCGGCAGGGGGGACTATTTCGCCCGAATCAGGGAGAACATGTCAAAACAAAAAAACTGGAAACTTGGTTTAACCATTTTTGCAGGTAAGATGATCGGACTTTTCCTGGTCCTGTTAGCAATGTCAACGTTAACTGGTATTGTAGGAATCCCGGCTTCAGCTGCGGCACCCACCTACACACCGATGGAAACGAATCTGGTTAATTCCATTAACACAGTCTGGACATTGGTTGCTGCGTTTCTTGTATTTGGAATGCAGGCTGGTTTCGTCATGCTGGAGGCCGGTTTCGCCAGAAAAACAGAAACTGTTAACGTGCTTATTGAGTGTGTTCTGGATACAGCTATTTGCGGTATCTCATTCTGGGCAATCGGATATGCATTCATGTTCAGTGAAGGAAATGGCTTTATCGGCCAGCACTGGTTCTTCCTTCAGGGAGCTCCTCCCCTCTATGGAACAACCGGTATCGCGCTATTGGCTCATTGGATATTTCAGTTCGCATTTGCCGACACAGCCTCTACCATTACTTCAGGCGCAATGATCGGTCGTACAAGTTTCCGCGGCGACATCCTTTACAGTATAGTTGTAACAGCTCTTATTTATCCAATCATTGGCCACTGGGCATGGGGACCTGACGGATTCCTGGCAACTATGGGCAGCAAAGGAAATTTCCTGCCACAATTAGGTCAGCCATTCCGTGACTTTGCAGGATCAACAGTTGTGCATACCATCGGTGGTGTCGTTTCATTAGCTGGTGCTATTATTTTAGGGCCTCGTATCGGACGTGTCTTCCTTCGTGATGA